>NZ_BDBQ01000208.1 GCF_001613065.1 Nocardia miyunensis NBRC 108239 | reverse complement strand
CACGACCGTGCGCATCGAGACGCCGGGTGAAGCACTGGGCACACACCGAGCAGGCGCGATACCGCCCCCTTCGGCAACGACCATTCCGCACGCGGCAACCTTCGCAAAGCCACGGCAACTGAGTGCACTGGACCTGTACCTGCTGGACAGCGAATCGGTCTCGACGCCACCGCATATCGGCGCGCTCATGCTCCTCGACTCCGCCGATTCACCGCGCGGCCCGATGGATATCATGTCGCTACGCCGACTGTTCGCCGCTCGACTGCACCTGGTGGCACCCCTACGGTGCCGAGTGCGCACCGTCCCACTCGGTCTCGACCAGCCGCACTGGGAAGACTGCGCGACCGTCGATCTTGGCTACCACGTCCGCGAAGTGCTACTGCGCGACGGCGCGACCGATCAGGACCTTGCCGACTACGTCGCGCGCCGTCACGCTCAACCGCTCGAGCGATCTCGCCCACTGTGGGAATGCCACCTCATCTCGGGACTCGCCGATGGACGCCAAGCCGTCTACACGAAGGT
>NZ_BDBQ01000207.1 GCF_001613065.1 Nocardia miyunensis NBRC 108239 | reverse complement strand
CGCCGTTGGGGAGGATGTCACCGAGCGGCGTCGCCTGGACGACGAACTGCACCGGCAGGCGCGGCACGACCCGCTGACGGGCATACCCAACCGGCGGCATCTCCTCGAGCAGATCCAGACGCTGAGCGCCACGGTCGACGGTGACGACCGGGTGGGGCTGTGTTTCGTCGATCTGGACGGGTTCAAACAGATCAACGACCGATACGGGCACGGGATCGGTGACCAGGTCCTACGTGCGGTAGCTACCCTCCTGCACGACGGTCTGACCGGCGAGGACTGCACCCTTGCCCGCATCGGCGGCGACGAATTCGTCGCCCTGCTCGCACCACCGGTGGACGACCTGCGAGTCGCTGCCGTTGTCGACCGCATGTTGTCGGCGCTGGCCTGCCCGATCACCGTCGGTGACCACAGTCTGTGGGTGTCAGCCAGTATCGGGGCGATCACCGCGACCGCATCGAACACCGACGCCGCAGCCCTACTCGAGGCCGCCGACCGCGAGCTCTACCACGCCAAGACCCGCAGCAAGGACCGATGGGTCCTGCGGATACTCGACACCGGTCCCGGCGAGCCACCGAGC
>NZ_BDBQ01000206.1 GCF_001613065.1 Nocardia miyunensis NBRC 108239 | reverse complement strand
TACTCCAGCCGCACTTAGTTATGTTGTGCGGTAAGCTTTTTGGTCGTGTCGATCGATGAGGATCTGGCTGCGTGGGTCGCGGGGCTGGATGATCTGTTTGGGCTGGTAGCGGGCCGGTTCTATCGTGCCGAGCCAAGATTGCGGGCGCGGGCGTATGTGCGGGGCCTGTTGGCGCCGTTGGCGGGGAAGAATGGCTGGACGCTTGCCGAAGCGGCTGGTGACCTAACGCCGGATGGGATGCAGCGGTTGCTGAACAAGGCGGCGTGGGATGTGGACGGGGTGCGTGACGATGTGCGCGCCTACGCCGTGGAGCACCTGGGTGACCCGGACGGGGTGCTGGTGGTGGATGAGACGGGTTTTTTGAAGAAGGGAGTGAAATCTGCTGGGGTACAAAGGCAATACTCCGGAACCGCAGGACGGATCGAGAACTGTCAACTGGGCGTTTTCTGCGCGTATACGAGTGCGAAGGGCCGCACTCTGATCGACAGGGAACTGTATCTGCCAAAATCCTGGACAGAGGACCGCGGCCGCTGCGCCGAGGCGAACGTGCCCGATAATGTGGAGTTCGCCACCAAGGCCACCCTCGCCAAGGCG
>NZ_BDBQ01000205.1 GCF_001613065.1 Nocardia miyunensis NBRC 108239 | reverse complement strand
GCCCAGGGCAATGCGGGTGACCCGGGATCCTGCCAGCCGGGCGGAGCCGAACACCTCGCGTACTCGACCAATCTGGACACCGACTACAACTCGGTGTCGGTGATCGATACCAAAGATCTTCGGGTGCAACGGTATATTCCCGGTTTTCGGGTGCCCTCCAATGTCACCCCGGTCAACGACGGTTCCAAGTTGTATGTCGACCAGTGGTTCGTCACCGATGCCAACACCAAGGTCGTCAATCCCTGCACCGGGCAGATCGTGAAGACGATCCCGCGGCCGGGTGGCCTGTTTCCGCTGACGAACCTCTCGCCCGACGGCAGGTGGTTGTACCTCAGCACGATTCAGGGCTTCACGATCGAGAAGATCGATACGAAGACCGACGAGGTGGTGCGCACCTATTCGACGCTGCCGGCGGGTGAGCCGATCGGATATGCGATTCCGAGTCCCGATGGCAGGTTCATGTGGATCGCGGGCCTGCATCACGTTTACCAGATGGACTTGGCGACAGGCGGATTCGTCGGCGAGCCCATCACGGTCGGCTTGTCGCCGGAGTGGCTGGCGGTGACGCCCGACGGCAAGCGGTTGCTGACGACCAATTTCGCGGACGGCACGGACTCGATCATCGATGTGG
>NZ_BDBQ01000204.1 GCF_001613065.1 Nocardia miyunensis NBRC 108239 | reverse complement strand
CTCGTTCGATCATCGGAGACGTCACGATGGACCACGTATCCAATCCTGGGCCCCGCCAACGGAAAACGCCGCAGTCGGGATTCCCGCCACCGGATCTGGCACCCCGCGGCGAAGCGGTAGCCGAGTCGAACCGGTGAGCGCGACCGACACCACCGGCACCGCTCTGCGCGATCGAACCCAGCGTCTGGACGAAGTCGAACGGCACTATCACCACACCTTGCGCCGCTTCGCCTGCCGCCTCGTCGGCGATCACGCTCGCGCGGACGAGATCGTTCAAGACGCCCTGATCCGGTTGTGGCAGCGTCCGGCGATGCTGGACGGGCCGGTCACGAAACTGCGCGCGTGGCTGTTCACCGTGACCCGCAACCTCGCCTACGACGAATTGCGGTGCGCCCGGCGACGCCACGAATTCACCACCGAGACAGCCGCACTGCTCGACCGCCCCGCCCAGGACCCGTGCGAGAACCTCGCCGACACGTGGGTCATCCAGCAGGCCCTGGCAACTCTCAGTCACGAACACCGTGAGGTCATCGTGCACGCCTACTACCGCCGCGCATCCGTCAAAACCATCGCCACCGAACTCGCCATCCCACCCGGCACCGTCAAATCACGACTGCACTACGCCCTGCACGCACTCCGAGACGCCTGCAAAGCCCAAGGCCTCACCGCGCCAACCGATTACACCACACAGCCCCAAGGCCGAACCCCGGCAAACGCACCCC
>NZ_BDBQ01000203.1 GCF_001613065.1 Nocardia miyunensis NBRC 108239 | reverse complement strand
AGCGCCTTGAGTTCTTCGGTGACTGCGGAGACGGATTTCTTGGCGTCGCCGAACAGCATCGAGGTGTGGTCGGCGTAGAACAGGGGGTTGTCGATTCCGGCGAACCCGGAGTTCATGGAGCGTTTCAACACGATGACACTGTGGGCTTGGTCCACGTTCAACACCGGCATCCCGTAGATCGGAGACGAGGAGTCCTCGCGGGCGGCGGGGTTGGTGACATCGTTGGCCCCGATCACCAACGCCACATCCGTACGACCGAACTCACCGTTGATGTCGTCCATCTCCTTGAGCGCGTCATAGGAGACCTCCGCCTCGGCCAGCAGCACGTTCATATGCCCGGGCATACGCCCGGCGACGGGATGGATCGCGTACTTGACCTCCACACCCTTGCCCTCCAGCAGCGACGCCATTTCCTTGACCGCGTGCTGGGCTTGGGCCACGGCCATACCGTAACCGGGCACCACGATCACCTGATTCGCGTACGCCATCTGGATCGCCGCGTCCGCCGCGCTGGTGGCCTTGGCCTGGCGCTGCTCACCACCGGACCCACTGGGTGCGGTACCGCCGCCACCGAAACCACCCGCGACGATCGCGGGAATGGACCGGTTCATCGCCTTGGCCATCAAATTCGTCAAAATACTGCCCGACGCGCCCACGATCATCCCGGCCACGATCATCGCGGTGTTGTTCAACGCCAACCCCGCCGCCGCAGCCGAGAGCCCGGTCAACGCGTTGAGTAGGGAGATCACCACGGGCATGTCCGCGCCACCGATCGGCAACACCACCATCAACCCCAA
>NZ_BDBQ01000202.1 GCF_001613065.1 Nocardia miyunensis NBRC 108239 | reverse complement strand
CGAGTCGGTTTCACCGCTGACCGGTCGCTCGATCACGCGGAACACGCCGACCAGCGCGACGACCGTCATCAGGACGGCGACGGTCAGCCGGATGGCCAGAGAGCGAGTCGACATCAGTGTCCCCCCGTCGCGGGATGCTGCCCGAGCAGCGCGGTGAGCGGTCCCGCCAGGCCTGGGACGACACCGAGTTCGGCGTCCGCGTCGAGCGTCGGCCCGCCGGGGGTGTCGTGGAATCCGGCGCGGAGCCGATCCAGCAGTTCACCGAGCTGCTGTGCGGAGCGTTCCGGTGTGCTCACCGATCCGGACAGTTGATCGAGGATCGCGGTGGCGATGGGGATGAACCCGCCGAAGTACCGCTGTCCGGTGCCGGCCGTTCGAACGACGGTGGGCAGCAATTGATTCTGGATGCCACCGAACAGCTGGGTATAGCGCGCGATGTGTTCCGGCGATCGGAGATATTGGTTCGTATAGGCCGAATACACGACCGCTATGCCGCCGTCGAGCATGGACGGCAGTCCCGCCAGGGTCGAACCGAACCCGTCGAACAGGACCGATGGGGGCAACCGCTGGGTTTCGGTGAACGAGCGGGCCGTGGTGCCGATCGCCTGCAACAGTGGCGTGAATGCGTTGAAATCGTGCGAGACCTGGGTGAGCAGTGCCGCGAGTTTCGGGGTGAGTACGTTGCCGGTGAGCCCGCCGGTGGACTCCAGCAGCGCCGAGAGTGTGGCGTCGTGGACTCGATCGGCGGCGCGGCCGCTGAGGTCGACTGTTGTTCCGTCCGTGAGCATTTCGCCGCCTGCGCCGTAGTCGAG
>NZ_BDBQ01000201.1 GCF_001613065.1 Nocardia miyunensis NBRC 108239 | reverse complement strand
CGAGTTGGCTTCACCGCTGACCGGCCGCTGAACCAATCGAAACACCCCGATCAGCGCGACAACCATCACGAGCACCACGACGGACACTCGGATGAACAGGGAACCGGTCGACATCAGCGCGCTCCTGCGTTGGGGCGGTGGCTGAGCGCGGCAGCCAGCGGTGCGGCGAGTCCGGGCACGGTGTCCAGTTCGACACGTGTGTTCAGCACCGGGCCCGAGGGGGAGTTGTGGAACGCGGCGTTGAGCCGAGCGAGCAACTCGGTCAACTGTCCTTCCGAGCGAGCCGGCGTGCTGACCGAGCCGGACACCTGATCGAGAATCAGGCTCCCGAGGGGAATGAATCCGCCGAAGTAATGATCGGAGATTCCGAAGGTCTGCGTGACGACCGGCAGCAGTTGGTTCTGCACGCCGCCGAACATCTGCGTGAATCGGGTCAGCTCTTCGGATGTGCGGAGCTGGCTATTGGTCAGATCCGAATGCAGCAGTGTCGCCGCCCCCGACAACATCGGCGGAAGTCCGTCCAGCGCCGAACCGAACTGGGTGAGCAGGAAAGACGGTGGGAGCCGCTGGGTTTCGGTGAACGAGCGGGCCGTGGTGCCGATCGCCTGCATGAGCGGCGTGAACGCGCTGATGTCACGTGACATTGTGCTGAGCAGCTGTGTGAGCTTCGGAGTGAGCACATCGCTGGTGAGCGTTCCGGTGGATTCCAGCAGGGCGGCCAGGGTCGCATCGCTGACCCGACCGGCGTCGCGACCGGTCAGATCGATGGTCGAACCGTTCGTCAGCTTGCTGCCACCGTGTGCGGAATTCAA
>NZ_BDBQ01000200.1 GCF_001613065.1 Nocardia miyunensis NBRC 108239 | reverse complement strand
GGCGAGACTCTATTTGCCTCGCGAGTCGAACCACTGGTTCATCTCGCTGAACGCGCAAATCAGTCTGGTGGTGAGGGCGGTAGCAATCAGCGCGTTGTCCGGCCGAAGGTGCCGCGCACTGGCTTGTTGAACGGTTATATAGCGCGAGAGTTCCGAAGGTTCCGGGTGAGGATTCTTCGGGTGTGGCTTCCAGTGATGAAGGAACCTGCATACGGGTGCCACCGCTAGAAAGACGCGCAGTACCTCGGACATGTGGATCGTTTCCAAATCAGGAAGGGCGCTGTCGTTCCGGACGCGGTCGTGCTTGTCGCCTATGTGGGCCCCAATGAGGGTGTCGGCCGCAACGACCGCCAATGCCTGTGCCGCAGCATGCTTTTCGTTCCGCAAGACGGCGATTGCCTCGAGAACAAGCGGGATCTGATCGCGGACCGATTCGTGGAGTCCGTTACCGAGTGCAGCCTCGCAGTCCTCGAGGACGTCCGCCTGGTTGTCCAACAGGGCCTGCACATGCTCATTTCGATCGGCCGCCGCAACGAGTTGGGAGACGACGCTGGCGTTGGGGACACAGACCAGTGGGATCCCCTCGCCTTCGATGTCGGTGGTGGAAGCCGACTTCGCGCTGTGGCGGTCGCCGAACCTGGTGTCTACTCCCTGCGGGCACATCGAATGTGGGGACTGCTCAACGCTGTGGTGGAGCGCCTGGACCTGCCCGAGGCGCGACAGTTCGGGGCAGCCTCGGCGATCGGCCGATTCGAAACGATACAAGGTCGTTAAACGGACAGTCCCGTGCTTCGCGTTGCCTGGTGCATCAGGTGG
>NZ_BDBQ01000199.1 GCF_001613065.1 Nocardia miyunensis NBRC 108239 | reverse complement strand
CGTCGGTGAGGAATCGCTCATGGGCGCTGTTTCGGTCATGCCGTGAATCCGCCGTCGATGGTGAGGGTGGTTCCGGTGATGAAGCGGGCGTCGGACCCGGTCAGGTAGCAGACCATCGCACCGATTTCGTCGGGCGTTCCCAAGCGCGGCAGTGCCATCTGCTCGGTTAGGCGGGCGGCGGCAGGGCTGTCGGCGGGCATGCGGTCATTGGCGGTCGGGCCGGGCTGGATGTTGTTCACCGTGATTCCGCGTGGGCCCAGGTCGCGAGCCAGTCCACGGACCAGTCCCTGGAGCGCGGCCTTGGTCATGGAGTACACAGCGCCGCCGGGAAACGGCGCGCGATCGGCGTTCACGCTGCCGATCGTGATGATGCGACCGTCGTCGGACAGATGGCGCATCGCCGCCCGCAGGGTGTGCAGCACCCCGTGACGTTCACCTGCAGCATTCGGTCGATCTGGGCGGATTCGAGCTCATCGAATCGGCCGACTGAGGCGATCCCGGCGTTGACGACCACCACATCCAGACGCCCGAACAACGCCACAGTCCGCGCGACCGCGGCGTCCACAGCATCCGGATCGCTGCTGTCGGCGTGGATTGCGACAACGCTGTCCGGCCCGAATTCCGAGGCGATCGCTTCGGCACGTTCACGGGTGCTGGTGTAGGTCACCGCAACCCGCAGCCCGTCAGTAGCGAGCCGTCGGGCAATTCCTGCTCCGATCCCTCGGGAGCCCCCGGTGACCAGAGCTACACGGCTGTCTCGCACTGTCTGCGTCATGTCGACACTCCTCAATTACGTCGATAGTTATCGAACAGTACAACGCTCATCGACAGAACGTCCAGGCGCGGTTAGGCTGCTGGCATGAGCGGGGTCATCGACGAAACGCACCCGGGCGCGGACCAACTTCGGCTGTCGACAGTGCTTGCAGCACTGTCGGATCCGGCCCGCCTGGCAGCTGTCCGCGCGCTCGCGGCCACCGATGAGGTGGCATGCACCGAGTTGCAGCAGCGCGCCGGCCTGACCATCGGCCGCTCGACGTTCTCTTACCACCAGCGGGTGCTGCGAGAGGCGGGGGTCCTGCAGGCACGCGTCCG
>NZ_BDBQ01000198.1 GCF_001613065.1 Nocardia miyunensis NBRC 108239 | reverse complement strand
GTGGGTGGCGACGGTGTGGTTGTAGACGGTGCCGGACAGGGCGGCGCCGAGGAATGAGCCGAGGCCGGATACGACCAGGATGAGCATGCTTTGGGCTTGGGCGGACAACTCGACGGGTGTGACCGCGCCGATGTACATCGCGGCCAGGACCAGGAAGAAGTCGTTGCAGATTCCTTGCAGCGCGATCGCGACCACAGCGAGCCAGTTGTGGGTGCCGACCGCGGCGATGAACAGGCAGAACCGCAATGCCCACATGCACATGCCGCCCATCAGGCCCCATTTCATGCCCAGGTGTTTCACCGTGAAGGGGATGGTGACGATGAACGCGACTTCGGCGGCTTGGCCGATCGAGAGGACTCCGGCGACGTTGTGGATGCCCAGGGCGCCCAGGAAGGGGGAGGCGTAGGTGTTGTAGGCGCCGAGTGCGACCGAGGTGAGCAGGGCGCAGATCATCAGGATCGAGAAGTTGCGGTCACGGAACAGGACGAAGGCTTTGGCGCCGATGATGTCGCCGAGGGTGAACCGCACCCCGGCGGCGGGGGGTGGTGTGGCGGGCAAGGTGAAGGCGTAGAGGCCGAACGCGCCGCTGATGAGCGCGGTGCAGTAGAACAGTCCGGTCGAGGCGGACAGGCCCAGCGCGCCGACCACGACGCCGGCCACGACCCAGCCGATGGTGCCGAATACCCGGATGTAGGGGAACAGTCGGCGGTTGTCGCCGAGGTGGCGGAACGCGATGGAGTTGGCCAGTCCCATGGTGGGCTGGAAGAACACCATGAACACGAAGATCAGGGCCAGGGTGGCCGCGCTGTTGCCGCTGTGCACGACCGCGGGCAGGAAGCACATGACCACGCCGCCGGCCAGGTGCGCGATGCCCAGGCCTTTCTGCGAGGACACGAACCGATCACCCAGCGCGCCCAGGAACATCGGCGCGATGATCGCGGCCACCGCCGCCAGCGAATACGCGGTGCCGATGATGCCGGGCATCTTGTAGGTGCTCAGCACCAGCCCGAAGGTCGCGAACCAGGAACCGGGAACCGCGAACTCGAACAACATCATCACGGTCAAACGCACGAACACCGACCTGCTGGTACCGGCCGGCACGACACCGGAAGACACATCGGCT
>NZ_BDBQ01000197.1 GCF_001613065.1 Nocardia miyunensis NBRC 108239 | reverse complement strand
TCCTTCGATGGGGATTCCGGTGTAGTTGTCGGCGAGTTCGGTTGCTGCTGAGGGGGATTGGATGACGCGTTGGAGTTGTGCGAGTTGTAGGCGGGTGTCGAAGTCGTCGCCGTGGCGGTGGAGCATGGTGGTCATCCACCAGGAGAAGTGGGTGCATCGCCAGACGCGGTGTAGTGCGGTGTCGGAGTAGGTGTCCGCGAGGTGGGGGTTGTTGTGGGTGAGCCAGGTGGTGATGGCGCGGGCGAGCAGGGCGACGTCGGCGATGGCGAGGTTGAGTCCTTTTGCGCCGGTGGGTGGGACGGTGTGGGCGGCGTCTCCGGCGAGGAACAGTCGGCCGTGGCGCATGGGTGTGGTGACGACGCTGCGCATGGGCAGGACGCTGCGTTCGGTGATGGTGCCGGTGTTCAGTGTCCAGTTGTCGAGGGCGAAGCGGGTGGTCAGGGTGTCCCAGATTCGGTCGTCGCTCCATTCGGTGAGGTTTTCGTCGGGTGCGACTTGGAGGTAGAAGCGGCTGAGGGTGTGTGAGCGCATGCTGTGCAGTGCGAAACCGTCCGGGTGCCAGGCGTAGATGAGTTCGTCGGTGGAGGGGGTGACGTCGGCGAGGATGCCGAGCCATGCGAAGGGGTAGGTGCGTTGCCAGGTGTGGCGGTGTTGTTGGGGGATGTAGTGCTTGCTGGGTCCGTGTGATCCGTCGCAGCCCGCGATGATGTCGGCTTCGATGCGTTGGGGGTGTCCGTTGGTGTCGGTGAAGGTCACGGTGGGGGTGTGGGTGTCGATGTCGTGCAGTCGCACGTTGGTGGTTTCGTAGAAGGACGTCTGTCCCGCGTGCTCGCGGGCGGCCATCAGGTCCGCGGTGACTTCGGTCTGTCCGTATACCCATACGGATTTTCCGGTGAGGTCGACGAAGTCGAGGTGGTGTCGTTCGCCGGGCCATTGCAGGTGGATGCCGCGATGTTCGATGCCGTCGTGGGCGATGCGGTCTCCGACTCCGGCTTCGCGTAGCAGTCGGACGCTGGCCGATTCGAGAATGCCGGCGCGGATGCGGGATTTGACGTAGTCGGTGCTGCGTTGTTCCACGAGGACGGAGTCGATTCCGGCCTTGTCGAGCAGTTGCGCCAGCAGCAAGCCCGCGGGTCCCGCGCCGATGAT
>NZ_BDBQ01000196.1 GCF_001613065.1 Nocardia miyunensis NBRC 108239 | reverse complement strand
GGTTGGGAGTTCGTCGTTAGACTGTGTGGTGGTAGGTCCGGGTTGTGGCTTGTCCGAAGGATCGGTGTGCGGGGTTGGGCCGGTCGCGCTGGAGTCGGTAGTCGTCCCCGAGTGCCCTCCCGGGCTTGCCGCGTCTCGTCGCCGCTGGTCGGTGAGCATCCGCTGGTAGACGACGTTGGACAAGCGCCGTTTGAGTGCCCGTATCGCTTCCATGGAGGTCTTCCCGGCAGCTTTCTTGTTGTCGTAGTAGACACGGCCTGGGGTCGGGTGACGCAGTTGGACCACGGCCATGGTGTGCAGGACATGGTTGATCTTGCGGTTGCCGGCGCGGGAGAGCCGGTGCCGCTTGTGGTCTCCCGACGATGCGTCCAGGGGTGCGGTGCCGTTCCAGGAAGCGAACCGGTCCCGGGAGGCGAAACGGTGGATGTTGTCGGTGTCGGCGAGCAGCCGTGCAGCACCACAGGGCCCGATGCCGTTCAGGTCCATCAGGGTCGACCCGCGCGCGAGGACCAACTGTTTGAGTTCCTTGTCCGCGGCTTTGGTTTTCCGGTCGACGACCTCGAGATCGTCGATCAGCTCGCTCACCAGCCGCAGACGAACCCGGGCCGCGGCATCGACCGGTTCGACGGTCTCGGCCAGGACGCGGGCCTGCATGGCCGATAGAAACCTCTTGGCACCTCCGGGCACCAACTCCAGCAGCAGCCGGTGGATACGGTTCAACAATTCGGTG
>NZ_BDBQ01000195.1 GCF_001613065.1 Nocardia miyunensis NBRC 108239 | reverse complement strand
GTCACGGCGATCGACCAGCAGACCCAACGCGACCAGTTCCGGATCCGCCTGTACCTGACGTAGATTCGGCGCCCGCAACGCCGCCAACGCGACCGAATGCGCATCGACCGGGTCGGTTTTGCGGCCGTTGCCGGTAGCGAACACCCGCACCTGCGCCGACAGTTTCGCCGGGACGTCGATGACGGTTTCCCCGTCGGCTACCAGCCGGTGCGCCACATGCCGTCCGACACCGTTGCAGCCCTCGATCGCCCATACCCGTTGTGGGAATCGTTGTGCAGCGGTGAGCATTTCACCGTATCCGGTGGTGTCGGTGCCGTAACGCCCGGTCGCGAGGATCTTCGCGTCGGGGTCGATGATTTCGATGGTGGCCGAGCGTTTGTGCGGGTCCATGCCAATGATGACCGACATCGGTATCCTTCCAGATCGACGGAGGAGGTATCCGCGCAGGAAGGCACCGCTACTTCGAGCCAGGGCAGACCCCTTTCCAGCCACGCCCGCACGGTAACCCGG
>NZ_BDBQ01000194.1 GCF_001613065.1 Nocardia miyunensis NBRC 108239 | reverse complement strand
TCCCCGTGGGTTTTCGAGGAAGGCGCGGAGCTGGTGGGCTGGGAGTGGGTGGGAGAACAGCCAGCCCTGGTAGAGGTCGATTCCGAGTCGGTCGAGGGCCTGGAACTGGCCGGTGGTTTCCACGCCTTCGGCGACACATCTGCGTCCCATCGCGCGGCCGATGCCGGTCATGGCTTGGGCGATGGCGAGGTCGCCGGCGTCGGTTTCCACGCTGGAGACGAACTGGCGGTCCAGTTTGATGATCTGTGTGGGTAGGTCTTTGAGACGGGCCAGCGAGGAGTAGCCGGTTCCGAAGTCGTCCAGGGCGAAGCGCACGCCGCGTTCGGCCAGCTCGACCATGGCTTCCCGGGACTGTGTGGGAAGGTCGACCAGGGATGTTTCGACTACTTCCAGGACTACGCGGCGCCAGTCGATGCCGCATTCGGTGATGACCGCGGTGATCGTGTCGACGAATTCCGGATCGTGGGGCAGCAGATCGGACAGGTTGACCGCGATGGCCACGGGGTGCCCGTCCGACGTGGGCCAGCTGGATGCCTCGTGTAAGGCGGTGTGCAGCACCCAGAGGTCCAGTGCACGCAGCATGTTTGCTTGCTCGGCCACACGTAGGATCACCTCTGGTGAGAGCAGGCCTCGTTCGGGATGCGGCCAGCGCACCAGCGCCTCGGCCATCGCGACGGAATGGTCGCGAGTCATGATCGGCTGGTAGTGCAGGACGAGGGAGTCGGTGTCTATTGCCGCGTGCAGTTGCTCTTCCAGGCCGAGTTGTGCTTCCACGGTGGCGATCAGGGCGGGGGTGGCTAGCGACACGCGGCCGGGTCCAAGGCTTTTCGCATGAAACATCGCCGCGTCGGCGTAACGCAGCAGATCCGAGCCGATGGTGTTCTGGTCGAGCATTGCGGCGCCGACCGAAGCCGACACGACCACCGGCCGGCCGTGCACGGGTATGGTCGTGGACAGCAGTCCTGCCACCCAGGTCGTGAAGGGCTCCAGGCCCCGACGGCGTCGACATCCGGACAGATGATCAGATACTCGTCACCCGAGAGCCGGGCCGGTGTGGTCCCTGGCGGCAACCTGTTCGTGAGGAGCCACGCCAGCGCCTTCAGCAGTTCGTCGCCGGCGTCGTGGCCCAGCGCATCGTTGACCCGTTTGAAGTTGTCGATGTCGCAGAACAGCACGGCGACCTGTGCAGCGCCACCGTGCAGCAGGCTGCCGAGCAGCTCGTTGAGGCCGGCGCGGTTGAGCAGCCCGGTCAGATCGTCGTGGGTGGCCTGGTAGCGCAGTGTTTCGGTAAGA
>NZ_BDBQ01000193.1 GCF_001613065.1 Nocardia miyunensis NBRC 108239 | reverse complement strand
TGGGGTTCCCCTGAAGTAGTGGACATCCGAGATAGCGGGCCTGTTGGTCCCTGGAAGGATGTTCCTCATGCCTGGTTCGCGTCGATCGTATTCGCCTGAGTATCGGGTGGAGGCGGCGCATCGGGTGATCGATTCGGGTCGTTCGGTGAAGCAGGTCGCCCGCGAGCTGGATCTGCACGAGAACCTGCTGCACAAGTGGGTGCGTGACGAGCGGCGGCGGATGGCCGCGGCTGGGCAGGCCGCCCGCAGCGGCCGAGAGCCCGATAGCGAAGCTGCTCAACCGCTTTCCGATGACGAACGCGCGGAGTTGGCGCGGTTGCGGGCAGTGGTGACCGAGCAGGCGGCGAGGATGGCCGAGCAGGCGAAGGACATCGCGTTCCTGGAAAAAGCCTCGGCGTACTTTGCGGCACGGCATCCAAGATGAGCAGGTTCGAGCTCATGGCGGCAGAGTGCGCCGAGCATGATGTGTGCCGGATGGCCGGGCTGCTGGGTGTCTCGACCTCGGGCTACTACCGGTTCCTGCAGGTGCGTGCCGATCCGCAGCCCTCGCCGCGGCTGCAGCGCCGCTGGGATCTGGAGGTGAAAATCCTTGCCCACCATAAGGCTTCGCGCGGCACCTACGGATCGCCCAGGATCACCGCGGACCTGCATGCCGAGGGGGAACGGGTGTCGAAGAACACGGTCGCGGCGATCATGGCCGACCTCGGTGTCGAGGGCATCAGCCCGCGTTCGTTCAAGACCACCACCATGGTCGACCCGGTCGCGGAGTTCCCGCCGGACCTGGTCGGGCGCCGTTTCGACCGTGGCCGTCCCGATCTCGTCTGGTCCTCGGATATCACGTATTTGACCTGCGGCGAAGGCGACATGTTCTTGTGTGCCATCCGGGACGAGCATTCGCGGCGGGCGCTGGGCTGGGCCGTAGCCGACCATATGCGCGCCGAGTTGGTGATCACCGCAGTGGACCGGGCGGTATTCGTGCGCGCAGGCCGCTGCCGATCGACGATTCTGCACAGCGACAGAGGCACCCAATACACCGCCATGGCCACTGCTACCGCGTGCGGCCAGCACGGATTGCTGCGCTCGGCCGGCGCAACCGGCATTTGCTGGGACAACGCCGGTGCCGAAAGCTTGTGGTCGAGTTTCAAGCACGAGTTCTACTATCGGCACACTTTCGCTACGAAGACCGAACTCGTTGCCGCAGTTGACAATTGGATGCATTTCTACAATCATCAGCGGCGGCATTCGGCGATCGGGATGCTCTCACCTATCGCCTACGAGCAATCCCTCAACGCCACCCCCGAAGCAAGTTAACCGCGTCCACTTTTTCGGGGGAACCCCA
>NZ_BDBQ01000192.1 GCF_001613065.1 Nocardia miyunensis NBRC 108239 | reverse complement strand
TTAGTTTCCGGTCGGGGTGATCCGGCCTTCGAATGCGATAGCGAACGCGTTCAATGCGGGCTTCCATCGCATCGCCCATCGTGCCATACCCGTGCCGGTCGGGTCGAGTGAACGAGTCACCAGGTACAGGCATTTCAACGCGGACTGTTCTGTGGGGAAGTGGCCGCGGGCCCGCACCGCGCGCCGGTAGCGGGCATTGAGCGACTCGATCGCGTTGGTGGAGCAGATGACACGGCGTATCTCCACGTCATAGTCCAGGAACGGTGTGAACTCGCTCCACGCGTTCTCCCACAACCGCACGATCGCGGGATACTGCTGCCCCCACGTGCCAGCGAACTCGCCGAATCGTTCCTTCGCGGCGGCTTCGGTAGGCGCGGTGTAGACCGGTTTGAGGTCTTTGCTCATCCGGTCCCAGTTCTGCCGGGCTGCGTAGCGGAAGGTGTTGCGCAGCAGGTGGATCACGCAGGTTTGCACCACCGTGGCCGGCCATACGGTGTTGATCGCCTCGGGCAAGCCCTTGAGCCCGTCGCAGACCGCGATACACACATCGGCCACGCCACGGTTCTTGATCTCGGTCAACACCTGCAACCAATACTTGGCGCCTTCACCACCGTCCCCGGCCCACAACCCCAGGATGTCGCGCTCACCCGCGACGGTGACGCCCAGGACCACGTAGATCGGGCGGTTCGCGACCTTGCCTTCCCGGATCTTCACATGGATACAGTCGATGAACAGGACCGGATACACCCGGTCCAGGGGCCGGTTGCACCAGTCGGTCATCTCCGCGACCACCTTCTCGGTGATCGCCGAGACCGTGTCCTTGGACACCGAGGCCCCATAAATTTCGGCGAAGTGCGCCGAAATCTCCCCGGTGGTCAGTCCTTTCGCTGAGAGCGACAGCACGATCTCATCGACGCCGGACAGGCGCCGCTGGCGTTTACGCACGATCTTCGGCTCGAAGCTGGAGTTCGTGTCGCGGGGCACGTCGATCTCGACCGGACCGATCTCGGTGACCACCGTTTTGGAACGAGTTCCGTTGCGGGAGTTACCCGTTCCACGACCAGCCGGATCGTGTTTCTCGTATCCGACGTGCTCGGTCATCTCCGCTTCGAGCGCGGTTTCCAGCACGGTCTTGGTCAGCTGGTTGAGCAGCCCACCTGGGCCGACCAGGTCGATGCCCTGTTCCTTGGCCTGGGCCAGCAACTGCTCGGCCAGCCTCTTCGTCTCCGCCGCGTCCTTGTTCGCCACGGCCTCGAGTGTCTCCGACATTCGTCGGTCCTTCCTGCCGAACCATCAGGTTCAGCTCATCGGACCGAGATCAGATCCGCCGTCTTTCCGATAGTCCC
>NZ_BDBQ01000191.1 GCF_001613065.1 Nocardia miyunensis NBRC 108239 | reverse complement strand
CCGTGATCCGGAATGCCTTGTCGTTGGTCACTGCTCGCACGGGCAGTGGGACCCCGTTCAATGCGGCGTGACCGGACGCCGCGGGTGCCACCGGTACCTCGCCGCGCGCGAAGAATCCGTCCGGAACCTTCTGGAACATGTTGAAAGCCGGGAAGAAGATCGGCCGGCTGTGCGGAATCGTGCAACGCCGCTCGACTCGTCCGCCGAAGGTGCCTGCCAGGAACCAGATATCCGTCGGCTGGTCGATCGCGGCGAACTCTCCGGTCTTGTCCACTACCGGGTTCTTGGCGTTCGGCACCGACATCGCCCACTGCCACCAACGAACTGCCAGCTCGACATCGCTACTCGCCATCTCTACCCCATACAACCATCGACGCGAAGAAGAGTGCGAGCCACGCCGGATCGCCCTCTTCCGAAGTGGACCCGGAGGAGGGTATACGAACCGGCCGGTCTGCGCCGGTCCACGTCAACACCGGGGACCTCACAGTCGTCCGGATCGGCCGGGCCTGAGAAAACGTCACCACCGATCGCTGGTTGGCGGTGACCGGATGGTGAGGCTGTCTCAGCGGGCCGACGGTGCACTGTTGGCCATCAGGAAACGGCTGACGGTTTCGAGGTCGACTGGGTCGAAGGCGCGCTTTGAGGTTCCCCCCGAACCGTGGACAGTTGGTCACGCAGCGTTCGCTGCGGTTGCCATGAGGGACTGCTCGTAATGGATGGGGCTGATGCCGCCGATCGCAGAGTGTCTTCTCGTAGTGTTGTAGCGTATGATCCATTTGTCAACTGCGGCAACGAGTTCGGTCTTGGTTGTGAAGGTGTGCCGGTAGTAGAACTCGTGCTTGAAGGTCGACCACAGCGATTCGGCGGGGCTGTTGTCCCAGCATATGCCAGTAGCGCCCATCGACCGGCGCAGACCGTGGCGAGCACAGGCTTTCACGGTCAGACCCGCGGTGAATTCGCCGCCACGGTCCGAGTGCAGGATCGTGCCGTGCACGTCGCCGCCGCGCACCGCCACGGCCTGCTCGATCGCGGTCTCGACCACATCGGCGCCGATGTGGTCGGCCACGGCGTGTCCGAGCACCCGCCGGGTATGCCCGTCTCGGATGGCACATAAATACATGTCACCCTCACCGCAGGTCAGGTACGTAAAGTCAGTGGTCCACACCGCGTCCGGCCGCCCCTGATCGAACACCCGTGACACCAGATCCGGCGGAAACGACGCCTCCGGATCCACCAGCGTCGTACGGACTTTGAACGTGCGCGGGCTGATGCCCTCGATTCGGAGGAGGCCCGCCCTTCACGGCGGAGCCACACGGGACAAATGGGGAATTTCAGTGAGCGTCAGTGGGGAATTTCA
>NZ_BDBQ01000190.1 GCF_001613065.1 Nocardia miyunensis NBRC 108239 | reverse complement strand
TTCGACCAGGATCATTGCGAACTCGCCGACGAGCCGAGCCAGGTCGGTCATCTCGGGACACGCCCCGAGAAGTTCGTCCAGATGAGCCCGGCGTCCGGCGGGAAGATCGGTGGGCCGGCTCATGATCCATGAAGTCAGCCGACGCGGCGAGGGGCAGATGCGGTCGCTTTCGGCGCGCCCCTGGTTGAGGTATTTATGCAGCAGGTTCGCCGCTGCCGGTGTAACCAAGCGCTGTGATCTCGTGGAACAGGTGCAGGACCGGAACCCCAGGCTGCTCGATGCGGCGCTGCCGCAAGTGGTCGCGGTAAGGGTCGACCAGGCAGGCGCGGTAATACGGTGGGCGGCGCAGCTGGTCCGGCTCGGATGCGCGGGCGTAGCGCTTCACCGTGTTCAACGCCAGGCCCAGACGCCGGGCGCAGTCCAGCAGCCCGACACCTCGATCGAGCAGATCGTGCACCGCATGCCAGCGCTCCAACGTGGTGGTCTCGCGGGTGAGTGTTTGCCGTTTCGGGCCGGCCGCTGCCCAGCATCGGCCGTGCGCGGCGACGACTTCCCGCACCGATCGGGCCAGGCCGTGCCACAGGTGCCAGCGATCGCTGACCTGCAACGCGGCGGGCACTGCGCGGCGGATCGCTTCGGCATAGGTGGCCGATCCGTCACGGACGACGACCTCGACGCCAGGATTGTTCCGTAGCCATGTTTCGAGAGTGTCGGACTTGCGGTCGGCCAGTACGTCGATCCGTTCGTGAGTTACCGCATCGATGACCGCTGTGCCGTAACGGTTTCGGCGACGCAGGGCGAAGTCGTCCACGCTGACCACCCGAGGAACCAGCCGGTGCGGTAGCGGGATCGCCAACAGGACCCGCACCGCGGTATGCCGGGACAGTCGAACCGGTAACGCGGCCAGCACGCGGACCGCACCCCGACCGGCCAGTTCTCTCACGATCGAACGCACCTGACCGGTCAGCCGGGTCGTTCGCCGTTGATAGCGTTCGAGAAGCCCGGGCACCTGTTCACGGAAAGTCTTGCAGCACTGCGATGTCGGGCAAACCAGCCGCCGAACCCGCACCCGCACGATCACCACGCGACCGTCGACGGGCAGGTCAGCGACGGTCCGGTGGTGGTAGCTGTGGACTTTCTCCGACTCCTCACCGCAGCGCGAGCACACCGCCGCCCCAGGCGCTGTCCGGGCCCGCACCACCAGCCTGCAGCCCTCATCGACAACCTCGTCGACCACCAACGCCGACAAACCCGAGAACACCAGCCCGACAGCAACATTCACCTCACCCACCCAGGCATCGTGCCGTCAGGCGACCACGCTCAGCCACCGGAAGTGAGCCAGAGCCGGCAATCCGACACTCCC
>NZ_BDBQ01000189.1 GCF_001613065.1 Nocardia miyunensis NBRC 108239 | reverse complement strand
CTGGCTCGGGAGGCTGGTCTGGAGGTGGGTGCGCGGGGTGGTGTGGTGACGGATCTGGGTTTGGTGACCAGTGATCCGAGTATTTATGCGGTCGGTGAGGTCGCGGCGGTGGAGGGGATTTGTTACGGGTTGGTGGCTCCGGGGTATAGCACCGCGGAGGTGGTGGCGGATCGGTTGTTGGGTGGGTCGGGGGAGTTCCCGGGTGCGGATTTGTCGACGAAGTTGAAGTTGCTGGGTGTGGATGTGGCGAGTTTCGGTGACGCGCATGCCACGAGTGAGGGTGCGTTGTCGGTGGTGCTGCATGACGCGGCCAAGGGCACCTACGCCAAACTCGTCGTCTCCGATGACGCGAAGACCCTGCTCGGTGGGATCCTGGTCGGCGACGCATCCGCCTACTCCCTGTTGCGGCCGTTGGTCGGGCGGCCGTTGCCCGCCGAGCCCGCGGCGCTGATTTCCCCGGCGGGTGCGGATGTGGGCGCGGATTCGCTGCCGGAGGATGCGCAGATCTGTTCGTGTAACAACGTGTCCAAGGGCGCGATCTGCGGTGCGATCGCCGAGGGCGCCTGCGATGTCGCGGCGATCAAGGGTTGCACGTCGGCGGGTACGTCGTGTGGTGGGTGTGTGCCGATGCTCAAGAAACTGCTCGAGCAGTCCGGTGTGGCGATGTCCACGGGGTTGTGTGAGCATTTCGAGCAGTCCCGGGCGGAGTTGTTCGAGATCGTGCAGGTCACCGGTATCCGTACCTTCTCGGGCCTGATCGCGCGGTACGGCAGGGGGTCGGGTTGCGATATCTGCAAGCCGACCGTGGCCTCGATTCTGGCCTCGACCTCGAGCGAGCACATCCTCGATGGTGAGCAGGCCGCGTTGCAGGACACCAACGATCATTTCCTGGCGAATCTGCAACGTAATGGGACGTATTCGGTGGTGCCGCGGATGCCGGGCGGGGAGGTCACCGCGGAGCAGTTGATCACGATCGGGCAGATCGCGAAGGAGTTCGATCTGTATCTGAAGGTGACCGGTGGGCAGCGGATCGATATGTTCGGTGCGCGGGTGGAGCAACTCCCGCGGATCTGGCAGCGTCTGGTCGATGCCGGGATGGAATCCGGACACGCCTACGGCAAATCGTTGCGGACGGTGAAAAGCTGTGTCGGATCCACGTGGTGCCGGTACGGGCAGCAGGACTCGGTCGGCATGGCCGTGCTGCTGGAGAAGCGGTACCGGGGTTTGCGTTCCCCGCACAAACTCAAACTCGCCGTGTCCGGGTGCGCCCGTGAATGCGCCGAGGCCCGCGGCAAGGACGTCGGGGTGATCGCGACCGAGCACGGCTGGAACCTGTACGTCGGCGGAAACGGGGGCCTGACACCCAAACACGCGGTGCTGCTGGCCGGGGACCTCGACGATGAGACCTTGATCCGGTACATCGACCGGTACCTGATGTTCTACATCCGCACCGCGGACCGCCTCCAACGCACCGC
>NZ_BDBQ01000188.1 GCF_001613065.1 Nocardia miyunensis NBRC 108239 | reverse complement strand
ATGAGACACCTTCTGTCAACCTCAGGCAGCGGTTGTCGGGGTGATGGCGTTGCGGCGGTTGCTGACGTGGACGTTCTCGTCGTAGGCGATGCCTCGGGTGAGGCAGTGCCACAGCAGTTCGAGCCATCGGTTGGCCAGCGCGCGCAGCGCGCTGTGGTGGGATTTGCCCTTGGTGATCTTGGCGTCGTAGAACTCGCGCGCCCATCCCGAGGCGCGCAGGCTGCAGAACGCCCATTGATGCACCGCTGCACCGAGGTAGCGGTTGTGCGCGAGCCGGCGGGCCACGACGTACTCGCTGCGCCCGGATCTTCGGGTCACCGGCGCGGTCCCGCCGTAACATTGCAGCGCATTCGGAGTCGCGAATTGCTCGATGTGATCCCCGATTTCACCGGCGACCCGGGCGGCGAGCACGTCCCCGAGCCCGGGGAAGCTCAGGTAGATCTCACCGCCCGGCACCGCTTTTCCCGGATCGGGGTTCCTGGGTTGCTTGGCGCGGCCTTCGCGGCGGGCGCCCAGCAGCAGTTCACCCATACGCCGGGACCACGCTCTGCGAGCCTCGCGCAGGGCCAGCAGCTGCGTCGCGGTCAATGCGATCGTGGTGGCCTTGGCGCGCACGAGGTACTCACGCACGGGCAACTGCTCGACCGCCAGCGCTCCCGAGACGCGGGCGGTGAACCGGTCCGGCCAGCCATGCCGGTGTGCGCGGGCGAATGCCTCGAGCTGGTCGCGGTCGAGGTCGGCGAGCTGGGCATGGGTGGGCCACAATGCCAAGAGCTTCAACATGATTGGGCTGCCCAGATCATCGGCGGCGATCGTGACCGCGGCCGGGAACGTGGACAGCAGGTCCGCACGCAGCCGATTGAGCAGGCGGCGCTGGTCGCGGGCGGCGCGTTCGTCGTCACGGGCGATGGCACGCAGCTCTGCGGCCAGATCACCGTGCGGGACGAGCTTGCGCAGGTCCAGAAACTGGTCCAGCGCGAGCAAGCAGCAGATGCGAGCGTCTTCGGCGTCGTCTTTCTTCTTCGCCGGGCCGCGGCGGCGCGCGACCAGGTCCGGATTCACCGGCAGCAGCGTGAATCCCGCATCGACCAACGATTCGACCAGCACACCGTGACGGGTCTCGAGCACCACCCGCACCTCGGCAGGATCGGGTTCCAGGTCTACACAGCGTGCGACGAGCCGGGCCACACCGGCCGCGGAATGGTCGATGCGGAACTGCTCGATCACACCCTCACCGGGCCGGCCCAGGGCCACGTCGTGGAACGACTCGGCCCAATCTATCCCCACAGCAAGCAAAAGCGTTGCCTTCCACCAGATTTCATTTGTCCTCGACCGGGGCTGGAGGCGGCGCGTCGTGCTGATAAACCAGTCCTCACCGGGACGACACCTTCCGAGACGACATGCCTCCGGCACAGGCCCCCGGGGACGCAGTCTCATCTCAGTCCTCGAAGGACAAGCGCACCAAGCATTCCCCGGAGG
>NZ_BDBQ01000187.1 GCF_001613065.1 Nocardia miyunensis NBRC 108239 | reverse complement strand
GGCGTTCACCCTGCTGCAGGAGCAGTTGCGGTCGGTACTCGACACGCTCAGCGAGCGCGAAGCCGGCGTCATGCGCCTGCGTTACGGCCTGGGTGATGGGCAGCCTCGAACACTCGACGATATCGGGAAGGTCTACGGCGTCACCCGTGAGCGGATCCGGCAGATCGAGTCGAAGACGATGTCGAAGCTACGTCACCCGTCGCGCGCACAGTTGCTTCGGGATTACCTCGAATAGCGGGCAGCGCGGGCAGGATTGCCAACTCGCGGCGTCCGCCGCGGCCCGCATCCGATCACAGCCCGGCATTCGATCACGACGCGGCGAGACCGCCTGGTCCGCTCGGGTGGCGGTGTCCGGGATTCCGGTGGCCGCCCGTGGTGGTCGGCGCGTACGGTGTGCGGCAAGGGCGGGGAGGCCGGGAAACGCGCGGTCCGTACCGCCGGTGGGCTCGGTGACAACACGCAGCCCGGTTGCGGCACCATGGGCCGGGACCTGGAATAGTTGTGACAGCACGCACAAGACCAATGCGAAAGCGGGGATTTTGGTGACTTCGACTGATGGTGCAGGCGCAGTGGATTCGGTGAGGGATACGCCCGAGTCGGCGCCGAACACCCTCGAGCGCGATGTCCAGACCCTGGAAAAGGCGATCTACGAGGTGAAGCGCGTCATCGTCGGGCAGGACCGGCTGGTGGAGCGGCTGCTGGTCGGCGTGCTGGCTCGCGGTCACGTGCTGCTCGAAGGCGTTCCCGGCATCGCCAAGACCCTGGCGGTGGAGACGTTCGCCAAGGTGGTCGGCGGCTCCTTCTCTCGCGTGCAGTTCACCCCCGACCTGGTGCCCACCGACCTGGTCGGCACCCGCATCTACCGGCAGGGCCGGGAGGAGTTCGACACCGAACTGGGCCCCGTCGTCGCGAATTTCGTGCTCGCGGACGAAATCAACCGCGCCCCGGCCAAGGTGCAGTCCGCACTGCTCGAGGTGATGGCCGAGCGGCACGTGTCCATCGGCGGCAAGACCTATCCGATGCCCGACCCGTTCCTGGTCATGGCCACGCAGAACCCGATCGAGAGCGAGGGCGTGTACCCGCTGCCCGAGGCGCAGCGGGACCGGTTCCTGTTCAAGGTGATCGTCGACTACCCCTCGGTGGAGGAGGAGCGCGAGATCATCTATCGGATGGGCGTCACCCCGCCCGAGCCGAAGAACGTGCTGCACCCGGAGGAGCTGATCCGGCTGCAGAAGCTGGCGGCCACCACCTTCGTGCACCACGCGCTGGTCGACTACGTCGTGCGGGTGATCGCCGCGACGCGCAATCCGGCCGAGTTCGGGCTCGACGACGTCGCGGGCTGGGTCGCCTACGGCGCCTCGCCGCGTGCCAGCCTGGGCATCATCGCCGCGGCGCGCGCGGTCGCGCTGATCCGCGGCCGTGACTACGTCGTGCCGCAGGACGTCGTCGAGGTGATCCCGGACGTGCTGCGCC
>NZ_BDBQ01000186.1 GCF_001613065.1 Nocardia miyunensis NBRC 108239 | reverse complement strand
AGGAAAGACATCTCATGGAGCTTAAAAGTCAAGCCGCAGCTGCGAGAGGAGGTGGGAAAGCTACATGCTCGTCGTAGAGCTGGCCGGTTTGCAGGCAATGATGGAGCAGGCCGAGGAACTTGTTGAACAGATGGCGTTGGGCCTGGTGGTTCCAGTCGCCCTTGGCGCGGCGGCGGTCGAAGTGGCGGCGTGCGCCGGGCGAGGCGCGCAGAGATGCCAGTGCCCAGATCTGGCCTGCGGCGGCCAGGCGCTTGTTCTTGATGTGCCGGTGCAAGATGATCTCTTTGCGGCCGCTGGCGCGGGTGATCGGCGCGGAGCCGGCGTAGGCTTTGAGTCCGCGTGCGTCAGCGAAACGTGTTCTGTCATCTCCGATTTCGGCGAGCACCCGGGCGCCTGCCAGTGCCCCGAGGCCGGGGAAGCTGGCGATGGTCTTCGCGTCCGGGTGCCGCTCAAAATGGGTGGTCGCCGCCTCGGCGAGGTCCTCCGCGGCTGCGCAGGCGGCATCGAACTGCCGCAACAGCGCTGCCAGTTGCAGGCCCATAGCGTCCTCGACCAGCTGCGGCTGCCGCAGCCGCCCCTGGGCGCGGAACACGGCGTAGAGCCGTTCGACGTCGTCACCGACATTGCGGCGCCGACCGGCCCTGGTCAGCAGCTTCCTCAGCTGTGCACGGGTCAGTTTGGCCACGCGGGCGGGAGTGGGTGCGGCGGCCAGTACGGTGCGGGCGTCGCGGCGAGCCAGTCCGCTGCCACCGCGGGCGCCGCGGGCCAGGTCGGCGAACGCGTCGAGGGCGGCCGGGTAGAAGTCCTTGCACAGCCCGCGCACTTGGTTACCGAGCCGCTGACGTTCCCATACCGCGTCCTGCTGAGCGCGGGCGAGCACCCGAATCGCCTGTGCCAGTTCAGTATCCGCTGGCAGCGGGCGGTGCGCGGCAGCGTCGGTCCGCAGGATGTCAGCGAGCATGACCGCGTCCATGGCGTCGGACTTGGCGCCCGAGACCTGACGGCGGGCGCGGTAACGCGACGCCGAGAGCGGATTGATCGGGTAAATCGGCCGGTCCGTGGCGCGCAGCGCGGCCACGAGCAAGCCGTGATCGGTCTCGATCGCCACCGGGATCGGATCCTGGGCGGTGTCACCGGCCTGCGTGAGCAGGTCCAGCAACTCGGCGAACCCCACCGCGTCGGTGCTGATACGGGCGCGGGCAATGACCTTTCCGGTGTCGTCGACGACGGCCACGTCGTGATGGGCCTCGGCCCAGTCGATGCCGCAGTAGAAGCTCAATTCCTCACCGTTCCTTCAGTTTTCACGACACGCCCGAGTCGGGCAGGGGTCCAGCGGCACCCTAATCACAGGACTCTGCGGTCCGACATCTCATCAGCCGTCCGTGACCCCAGTACACCGCAGGACCTCATGCTGTCGCAGAACTCGAAGGCTCGGGAACCCATTCGGGAGGTCGATGCTGCGGCGGACTCGAGCAACGGAATCCCACCACCTACCAGCAGATTCCGCCGCCAGGCGCGCCGTTCTTTCCTAAGACGTCGAACGCCGGGAACCATCAGGCATCACCTGACGACAGCTCCGCCGGGACCAGCCCGGCACCAACCAGAACCAATCCCTACTACTGATTAGGAA
>NZ_BDBQ01000185.1 GCF_001613065.1 Nocardia miyunensis NBRC 108239 | reverse complement strand
CGTCGCGGTAGCGATCTCGACGGGTGGATGAAGCAGGTTCGCGAGGCCGGGCTGACCGAACTCGGCCCGTTCCTTCGCGGCCTCGACCAAGACCATGACGCCGCGATCGCCGGCCTCACAGTGCCCTACAGCAACGGACCGATCGAGGGCGTCAACACCAAGACCAAGCTGATCAAGCGACAAATGTATGGCAGGGCCAGTTTTCAGCTACTTCGGCACCGCATCCTGCTCGCATAGCCTGGCCACCACCGAAAGTGAGCCAGAGCCGTCTTTCCGATAGTCCCGTCCGCCACCGCCGACCGGCGGGATCGCGAAACAGTTCGACCTCGCGTGTGGCAGGTTTACTTAATCAACACCGAGCGGGAGCGAAAACATACCTTGGGAGGCCGACCTTGCGTTCAGGCTGCAGGCCAGTCTGGCCATCTCGGTGCGGTGCAGCCGAGAACATCGACCATTGCAGATGTTGTGGTTTCACCGAGGTCGAAAAAGAATCGAGTACATCGGTAAGCGTCGGCTTTCCGGATTTCTGGCGGCGGGTAGCTCTTGTAGGCGGGGTTGGTTACTCCCCGTTTCTGCTCGGAGGCATACCTGGTGTGGATTGCATCGAGCGACAATCGACGTGGAATGTTCTTGTGGCCGTGCGCGATCGCATGGCGCACTTGGAGCCAATCCTCAAGCTCGTTCTTGATTTCTTCGAACTTTCTTGTCCTGCGCTGGTCGCGTCCCTGGGCGCCGACCTCCCAGATCCAGTGGGGCTTGACGTCCAGGCCCACAGTGTCGAGTAGATCCCTGGTGTTCTGCGTGTTGGGTGTGGAGAAGTTCCGTACCTGACGCTCTATCTGCGCCCGAATAAGCCGATAGGTTCCCGCCTCGGCCAGTGCTGCAGCCGCATCCGGCTTGGCGGCCTCCAGCGCACCCATGGTCAGGTCTTGTACCAGGGTCTGCCACGTCGCCACAGCCAGGACGATAGTTGCTCGGTTCAACGATATTTCCCGATGTCGTCGCCCTTGAGCGTTGTTGCGCTCCTCGTGAATCGCAATGAGATTGTGGCAGTGCTGAATCGATCGACCGAATGCATCTGCAGCGCTCTGCAACGCGATCGCTGATGCCAGACTCATCCCTGGTTCTCCCTACCTGTGTCTGTCCGACCTCGTTTACCGGTTGCCCCCGCGGCAAACGAATCAGATGCAGATCCAGCCTGCCTGTATGCCGACTCGACTACGTCCGACAAGTTGAGCAGATCCTATGACGAGCTTGCCGACCGGACAGCCGACACATGTGCATTGACCGGGCGCACCCGAGTCGGCCCTGCGGCGGGACGTCCGGATCGGTGGACATGTTGCAGGACATTACATCTCGGCGGCGGTGCATGTAGCTGAACCGGCGTGCGATCGGAGTGTGAACGGTCAGACGTCATGATCGGCAGTGGTCTAAAAGGGCACGCTCGAGGGCCACCCAGGATCGCTGGCTCGACGGCGAGCTTCACTGTGAGGGTGCCTTTCGGCTGCAGCTGAACTGGTGTGGCTTCGCACGTTGTGTGGTAGATCCCCGTCGCCTCTGCTGCGGTGTCAACAGAACGCCAGTATTCGCGTTCCGCCGACACTGCCGATGAACAGTACGGAAAACGGGGCTCTGCAGGGA
>NZ_BDBQ01000184.1 GCF_001613065.1 Nocardia miyunensis NBRC 108239 | reverse complement strand
GGGTGATGTTCGACCGCGCCAGTTCAGGTATAGGCACCCAGAGGGCAAGGGGACAGAGTAAGGGCTACTACGTACCGGACCGCGGCTTCGCCGTGCCGCTCGGAGCAACCGACATGCTGTTGTCGGTCAGTGGCCCGATGGATCTGAAGAATGCGATTCACGGTGCTCCCAAGCCACTGCTGCTCCATCTTCACCCGCACTCAACGTTCACCGATATGGAATACCTGGCGCGACAGGTGTTCCGGTTCACCTCGATGTCGTGGCGAACCATGTATCCATCGAGCAAACCCGTCACGATCTTGTACTCGGACCTGATCGCCGATCTTCTCGGCAACCTGCGCCATGTCCGGAACTGGAACGCCGACGCCGTCGCGACCACGTTGCGTACCAGCAGGTGGTTTCTGTGACGACCTTGGGCCGCAATGATCCTCCGGACATCACCGGCGCACTTCTCGGTACTCGGATCTCGGAGCTTGAAGGAGTCATCCACCGTTCGAACCTGCCCGGCAACCTCGACGGCTTGTTAGCCCACCATATCCTCGGCGATCGCTACGGCAGCATAGCGTGGAACGTGAACCCCATGACCCCAGACTGGTTCGCAGAGAACAACTATCGCATCGCGTACCCTGCGGCCTTGGCGATTCTCGGCTATGGCCTCGCCAGTTTTCCCTCGATCGAGTCAGTCGGCGGTCGGCGACATCTGGCAGTGGGCTTGCCAAGCCTTATGCGTAGGAACGCTTTCGAGCCCGACGGTGTCACCTTTGTGAACGATCCCGGCCAGGTTGTCGGGATCGCCCTCGCGGTCAACGCTATCCACGAGGAGTTGCCCAGGGCGCGCTCCTGGCTTGCCGGGGTGCTTCACGATCCTCTCGTGAACCCAGTAACCCCACTGCTCGGAATATTTCAGGAACGCGCACGTCAGATCATCGACGTGCCAACCGATCCCAGTCCTCACCTTCGTGCCGTCTCTGATCCCGTGGAACTCGCGGGGTGGCAGTGGTTGGCAACTCATCCGGGGAGTCAGGTCCTCAAGGACGTTGAAGAGGTTCGTAGCCTGCGATCGCGATTGGTCAGTGGTCTCGCACTCGGTCGCACCGAGTCGGCTTCGGCCCCGCGCGCGGCTCTGCTGCTGGAGGCCGTGGCGCGCACGGTTACCACTAGCGTCAATGACATCGTTCTGAATACCAGCCACGTCGGCGTGCTGTTGAGGCGCTTCAGCGATGCCATGCGCCAATGGCGTTACGACGGTGACAACCTTGCCGAGCCAATTCGGTGGCCGATTACCCGGGAGCGCGAGGTCCAGAACATCCTCTGGTTGATGCTCCGGCCTGTATTCGATGACCTCGTGGATGAAGAGACACTCCGAAATTTCGGACACAGCACCTACCGAGCAGACTTCGGGATCCCTTCCCTCGGATTGCTCATCGAAGTCAAATATGCGCGGAGGGCATCGGACTTCAAAAAATTTGAGAAGGAGATCTCAGAAGACTACATCGCCTACCTGACCGACAACTATCCGTACAAGAGACTCGCTGTGTTCATCTACGACGAATCCGCCTCCGTCCAAGAATACGGAACTACTCGCAACGCATTGCTCCAGCTTCCGTGCATCACAGACGTCGTCATCGCTCCTCGACCCAGCCACATCCCCGCGCCCTGACCTTCAACTCGCATTACCTGGAGTTTTTCTTCACTA
>NZ_BDBQ01000183.1 GCF_001613065.1 Nocardia miyunensis NBRC 108239 | reverse complement strand
GGGTCTGGCCGGAATTTGATGATGGGCCAGGCTTATTGGGCGAGGACGCGGGTGCGCAGGAGATCGAAATTGGCACGCCCGTACATGCTTCTCTTGTATGCCTTAATCCGGCAGACGGCTCCCTCGACAGCGCCACTGCTCCAGGGCAGGGTGAGTCCGTTGCGGACGGCGTCGTAGTCCTTGAGCAGCCCTTCGGCGAAGCCGCGCAGCTGCGGGATACTGCCGGCCTTGGCCTGGTTGATCCAGTCATCCAGCCGCTGACCGCGGCGGTGGCGCAGCATATCGGCGAATCCGGTGACCAGGTGGTCGAGTTCGCGGAGGGTGTCGCAGTGGTCGAGTGCGTGCTGCAGGTCGGCGCACTCGTCGGTGGCGAGTTTGTGTCGGGGCCGCATGAACAGGCTGGTTAGCTGGCGGGCGGTGATCGGTGGCTTCGCCGCCCAGACCGGCGCCGGAGCGGTGTTCTCGCGCCAGGTGTGGATGAGCCGGCGGACCGAGCGTTCGCTGCCTCGGTAGCCGCGCTGCCGTAGTTCACCGAACAGCAGTCGAGCGTTGCTGCAGCCGTCTTCCCACCGTCGCGCGAGGTAGGGCACGTGCGGGTCGAGGGCACTGCCGCGTCGTGGGACCGGGGTGAGAAGCTGGTCGGCAGTGCTGGCCAGGCGGTAGCGGCGCACGGTCTTACCGTCCAGATTCAGTGCTTTCGCGATCGCGGTCGGGCCGACACCCTTGGCGACCAGCGCGTGGATCTCGGCATGGCGTTGCCGGGTAGCCGCTTCTCGCCGTGCGGATGCCGGTGTCTGGCCCGCCGGCGCCGGAGCGGGTTGGGCGACCGCTGCGTGTTCGTCCTCCTCGCGCAGGCATTTACGGTGCGCGCGAACGACTTTGTCGACTGCAGTGGTCAGATTGTGGAGCAAATGCCACCTATCTGCGATTTGAATCGCTTGCGGCGCACCGCGACTGGCACCGTCAGCATACGGACCGCCTCGATCGCGACACACTACGCGAATGCCTGGATGGTGGGCCAGCCAGGCGGCGAGGGTGTCGGAGGTTCGGTCCGGCAGCAGGTCGACCGGCCGATGGGTGCGCATGTTGATCACCACAGTGCCATAGACGTGGCCGCGGCGGATGGCCCAATCGTCGACGCCAACCTCCACCAGCTCACCCACCGTCGGCAGCCGGATCGCCCGCACCAGCCCCAACAGCGTCGACCGCGACACCTCCACCGCCAGTTGCTTCGCCATTCTCGCCCCTGGCCGGCCACCCAGCGCAAGCCCGACCCTCGTCAGCAGCTCGGCCACCAGCGGACTGCGCCGCTGATACCGAGTAGCCAGGCCCGTGACCTGCTCGGAGAAGATTCTGCGCTCGCAGTCGGCAGCCGCGCACCGGAACCGGCGCACTATCAGCCGGATCACCACTTCCCGGCCCGCAACGGCCAGGTCCACGATCGTGCGCCGGTACCGGCTGTGCACTATCGACGAGCGACATCCACACAGCGTGCATTCAGCCGAAGAACCACATGTCGACGCATCGAACACGATCCGCTCGCCCGTCGCTGATACGTCATCGAGACGAACTACCGACAGATGCGGAAAGAGAAGGCTCACAACATGTTTCGCGACATCATCCAACACCACGAACTGCGTCTATATCCGATCCGCCTGCGCGACAGAGGGATCGACACGCGCCCGATCATCAAAATCCGGTCAGACCCA
>NZ_BDBQ01000182.1 GCF_001613065.1 Nocardia miyunensis NBRC 108239 | reverse complement strand
ACCAGGGTCGAGGTGTCGCCGAGTTCGCGGCCCTCGGCTACGTCGCGCAGGAGGCGGCGCATGATCTTGCCCGAGCGGGTCTTGGGGAGTTCGGGCACGATGTGGATCTCGCGGGGGCGGGCGATCGGGCTGATCTCCCGGGACACTTCGGCTTTGAGTTCGGCGACGAGGTCCTGGCCGGTGTTCTTCGCCTCGGCGGTCAGGATGACGAACGCGACGATGCCCTGTCCGGTGGTCTCGTCGCTCGCGCCGACCACCGCGGCCTCGGCGACGCCGGAATGTCCGACGAGCGCGGATTCGACCTCGGCGGTGGAGATCCGGTGTCCGGAGACGTTCATGACGTCGTCGACCCGGCCCAGCACCCACAGATCGCCGTCGGTGTCGAGTTTGGCGCCGTCACCGGCGAAGTACCAGCCCTTGTCGCCGTAGCGTTCCCAGTAGGTGGCCCGGTAGCGCTCCGAATCGCCCCAGATGCCGCGCAGCATCGAGGGCCAGGGCTGATCGAGCACGAGGTAGCCGTTGGCCTCGGTCTCGCCGAGGGTGACCGGATTGCCCTCCTCGTCCACGACCTTGGCCGAGATCCCCGGCAGCGGGGTCATGGCCGCTCCGGGTTTGGCGGTGGTCACCCCGGGCAGCGGGGAGATCATGATCGCGCCGGTCTCGGTCTGCCACCAGGTGTCCACGATGGGCGCGGTGTTCGCCCCGATGACCTCGCGGTACCAGCGCCACGCCTCGGGATTGATCGGCTCGCCGACGCTGCCCAGCACGCGGATCGAGGACAGATCATGTGCGTCGGGAATCTCCCGGCCCCACTTCATGAAGGTGCGCACCAGCGTCGGGGCGATGTAATAGATTGTTACGCCGTACTTTTCGATGATCTGCCAGTGCCGGTGCTCATCGGGGAAGTTCGGGGTGCCCTCGTAGACGACCTGGGTGGCGCGGTTGGCCAGCGGTCCGTACACGATGTAGCTGTGCCCGGTGACCCAGCCGATGTCGGCGGTGCACCAGTAGACGTCCTGTCCCGGTTTGTGGTCGAACACGTTGTGGTGGGTGTAGGCGACCTGGGTCAGGTATCCGCCCGTGGTGTGCAGGATGCCCTTGGGTTTTCCGGTGGTGCCCGAGGTGTACAGGATGTACAGCGGATGCTCGGCCTCGAACGCCTGGGCCTCGTGCTCGGTCGATGCCTTCGCGACGGTGTCGTGCCACCACAGGTCGCGGCCGTCGGTCCAGGGCACCTCGATCTCGGTGCGGCGCACCACGAGTACGTGCTCGACGGTGTGTGCGCCGCCGATCAGCGCCTCGTCGACGGCCTCCTTGAGCGGTGCGGCTTTGCCGCGTCGCCACTGACCGTCGGTGGTGATGACCAGTCGCGCGGACGCGTCGTCGATGCGCTGACGCAGGGCGCTCGGGGAGAACCCGGCGAATACGACCGAATGGGTCACGCCCAGTCGCGCGCACGCCAGCATGGACACGATCGCCTCGGGAACCATCGGCATGTAGATCGCGACGCGATCACCGGCCCGCAAACCCAGTTCGGTCAGGTAGTTCGCGGCCTGGGACACCTCGGCCAGCAGTTGCGCGTAGGTGATGGCGCGCGAGTCGCCGGGCTCGCCCTCCCAGTGGATGGCGACCTGATCGCCGTAGCCGTCCGCGACGTGCCGGTCCACGCAGTTGTAGGCGACGTTCAACTTGCCGTCGCCGAACCATCGGGCGAAGGGAGCGTCGTCCCAGTCCAGGACGCGACTGAAGGGCTCGTGCCAATGCAATCGGTGCGCCTGCTCGGCCCAGAACGCGTCGCGGTCGGCGGCGGCCCGGTCGTACAGGGACGCATCGGCATTGGCCGCGGCGGCGAATTCCGCGGTCGGCGGATACGCCTTCA
>NZ_BDBQ01000181.1 GCF_001613065.1 Nocardia miyunensis NBRC 108239 | reverse complement strand
TGTCGACCAGTGATTTGGCTGTACGGCCCGAGATTTCGGATACACCGGCTGTGGCATCGGCACCGAAAGCTGGTGTGGCGCTGCGGCGTAACTTCTCCGACACGGTCCTGTCGAGCCTGGCGACCCTAGGCCGCGCACTGCGCATGGGCGTGGACGCGATCGGCATCGGCGTCACCGACGCGGTACGGCTGCGGTTCCAGACACACGAAACCCTCACCCAGGCATGGTTCCTGATCAAAGTCACCGCCATCCCCGCCATCCTCATGGCCATCCCCTTCGGCGTCATCGTCTCCACCCAAGTCGGCAACATCGTCTCCCAACTCGGCGCGGACTCCATGATCGGCGCCGCCGGCGGCCTCGGCGTCATCAAACAAGGCGCACCCATGGCCGCGGCCATCATGCTCGGCGGCGCGGGCTCCGCCGCCATCGCCTCAGACCTGGGTGCACGCACCGTCCGCGAAGAAGTCGACGCCATGCGCGTCATGGGCATCGACCCGGTCCAACGCCTCGTCGTCCCCCGCATCGCCGCCATGATGCTCATCGCCCCCATCCTCAACATCCTCATCGTCATCGTCGGTATCGCCTCGGGATTCACCGTCGCGGTCACCGCCCTGAACGTCACCCCCGGCAGCTACTGGCAATCATTCGGCTCGTTCACCACCCCCCTGGACATCTGGGTCTCCCTGATCAAAGCACTCCTCTTCGGCTTCCTCGTCGTCATCATCGCCTGCCAACGCGGCCTCGAAGCCAAAGGCGGACCCCGCGGCGTCGCCGACGGCGTCAACGCCGCCGTCGTCATGTCCATCGCCGCGGTCACCATCCTCAACACCGCCATCACACAAGTAGTCACCATGTTCTTCCCCGTCAGGATGGCCTGATGACCGCCACCCCCTACACACCCGCCGGACTACAGTGGATCAACCGACTCCGCCGCCGCGTCCACCCCCTCACCCCCATCGAATCCATCGGATTCGTCCTCGGGTTCATCTGGCAAGTGCTCTCCACCATCCCCCACACCCTCATCCACTACCGACGCCACACCATCACCGTCATCACCGACATGACCTGGGGACGCGGATCAGTCATCATCGGCGGCGGCGTCGTCCCACTCATGCTGCTCATGGGCACCGCCATGGGCGCCTCCATCGGCATCGAAGCCTACAGCGCCCTGAACCTGCTGTCCCTGGGCCAACTCAGCGGCCTGATCTCCGCCTTCGGCGTCACCCGCGAACTCGCCCCCATCGCCGCCGGAGTCGGCTTCGCCGCCCAAGCCGGATGCCGCATGACCGCCGAAATCGGCTCCATGCGCATCTCCGAAGAAATCGACGCCCTCGAATCACTCGGCGTCCGCTCAGTCCCCTTCGTCGTCACCACCCGCGTCATCGCCGGAATCATCGCCGTGGCACCAGCATTCGTCGTCGCACTCATCCTCAGCTACTTCTCATGCGAACTCATCGTCACCACCATCCACGCCACCCCCGCAGGCACCTACGACCACTACTTCGACCAATTCGTCCTCGGCTGGGACATCATCGCCGCAACCATCAAAGTCATCGTCTTCGCCATCGCCGTCGTCCTGATCCACTGCTACCAAGGATTCTTCGCCACCGGCGGACCCGAAGGCGTCGGCATCGCCTCCGGACGCGCCATCCGCGCCAGCCTCGTCTCCATCATCGCCCTGGACATGCTCGCCACCATCATCCTCTGGGGATTCCAATCCCCCATCACCTTCACCGGATAACCCCATGCCAGCCTACGCACTACCCGGCACCGAAACCGGACCACAACGCGCCCGAATCCTCGGCACCACCGCGACGATCCTGATACTGCTGACCCTCCTCACCTGGCGGTTGTCCCGCACTCACCACCCACCGACGAAATCCACATCGCCCTGATCACCAACCGCATCGGCGAAGGCATCACACACGGCACCGACGTACGCCTCGACGGCGTCCGCATCGGCACCGTCGACTCCGTCGCCATCGCCACACCAGGCCACCAACGCATCGAACTGAACCTGCTGCACTCACAACTGTTCGGCCTCACCAACACACTCACCGTCGACTACGCACCCGGCAACCTCTTCGGAATCACCGCCCTGCAA
>NZ_BDBQ01000180.1 GCF_001613065.1 Nocardia miyunensis NBRC 108239 | reverse complement strand
TGTCAACGGAACGCCAATCTGGACCATCTGACGGAACCTCAATTTTGATCACCTGGCCGGTGGGTTGATGGTTTCATTCTTCAGTTGTGCCGGCGGGGACGCGGCCGAGGTCGCGGTTCTTGAGCCGGTAGCTGTCGCCTTTGAGGGCGACGACCTCGGCGTGGTGGACGAGGCGGTCGATCATCGCGGCGGCGACGACGTCGTCGCCGAAGACCTCGCCCCAGCGGCCGAAGACCTTGTTGCTTGTCACGATCAGCGAGGCGCGTTCGTAGCGGGACGAGACGAGCTGGAAGAACAGGTTCGCGGCCTCGTTCTCAAACGGGATGTAGCCGACCTCGTCGACCACCAGCAGCGGGTAGCGGCCGAGCTTGATCAGCTCGGCCTGCAACCGGCCTGCGTGGTGGGCTTCTGCGAGGCGTGAGACCCATTCCGACGCGGTGGCGAACGCGACCCGATGCCCGGCCTGACATGCGCGGATCGCCAACCCGATGGCCAGGTGGGTCTTGCCTGTTCCGGGCGGCCCGAGGAACACCACGTTCTCCTTCGCGGTGACGAAATCCAGGGTGCCCAGGTGGGCGATCACGTCTCGTTTGAGGCCACGAGCATGCCCGAAGTCGAACTCCTCCAAGGATTTCCGGTGAGGGAAGCGGGCGGAGCGGATACGGCCCTCACCGCCGTGGGACTCGCGAGCCGAGACCTCGCGTTGCAGGCAGGCGATCAGGAATTCCTCGTGTGTCCAGTTCTCGGCGCGGGCGCGTTCGGGCAGCCGCTGCGCGGCCTCGCGCAGCGAGGGCGCTTTCAACGCGCGGGTCAGAAACGTGAGTTCTGCGGTGAAATCCCTTGTGGTGGTGGATGTTTTCGCGGCGGTTCTGGTTCGGCCGGGCATCAGGCCACCCCGCCTTCTGCCTCGAGGTCGACCCCGAGCGCGGTGTCGTAGTCGGTGAGACACCGCTGCTCGACCTCGGGTTCGGGGGCCGGGCGCAGGACACCGATCCGGCCGCGCCGCAACACCTTTGCCGCCTCGATGTGATCGGGGTCGGACAGGGTTTGATGCCACGCCCAGATCCGTTCGTGATCGGCCACGATCCGGCCACCGGAAAACACCCGGACCCGCTCCAGATCCGCCAGGATCTCGATCCGGCGCCCGATCACGCTCGGGTGCACCGAATAGTCGTTGGAGTCCAAGCGAACGTAATGATCACGCGGCAGCCGCGTCGAACGCCGCCACCCGGTCTCCGGCGCGACCGGCGGCAACGCCAGCATCGCCTGGCGGTCCGCGGTGATCCGGTCGGTCGGCGCGCATCCCAACACCCGCCGCGGCCGGGCGTTCACCAACTCCAGCCAATCCTCCAGCTGTGTATTGAAATCGGTTGGGCCACTGAATGATCGCCCAGGCAGGAATGACCGCTCGAGATAATCATGAGCCCGTTCGATCATGCCTTTGGCTTCTGGATCAGCAGGTCTGCAGACCAGCACCTTCGTGCCCAGCGTTCCCCGGAAGGCTTGACATTCGGCGGTCAACTCGCTGCGCCCGGCCCGCCAGCGGCCGATCGCTCCCTCGCCGTCCCACACCAAAACCCTTGGCACCGAACCCAACCGGTGAATATGAGCCCACCAGCCCGCGAACAGATCTTCCGCATGCCGCGACGGGATCAGCACCGCGGTCAGCCACCGCGAATACCCCAGCACCATCGTCAACACCGGCAGCTGTTTCGGGCCGCGGACCTGCCCGAACCCGACCGGCAACTCGATCGGCGGGAACCAGAAATCACACTGCGCGATCTCTCCGGCCACATACGTCGTCCGCGACGCGGGATCCGGCGGCAGATACGCCGGCCGCAACTCCGCGACCCGGCCCGAAAGCACCCGCACCGACCGAGTCCAGCCGATCCGCTCGGCGATCACCGTGGACGGCATCGTCGGATACGCCTTGAGCAACTCCCGGATCTGCGGCTCGACCGCGTCCACAACCGACCCCTTGGCTGGACGTTGATACCTCGGCGGCCCGTCCGAGGCCAGGGCCCGCTTCACGGTGTTGCGGGACACGCCCAGCACCCGCGCGATCGCCTGGATCGGCATACCCTCCGAACGGCGCAAACGACGAATCTCAGCCCAATCCTCCACAGCAAGCATCCCTTCGGTCCTCCCTGACTCGGATACAGCCAGGGTCACCGACCAGATGGTCCATTTTGAGTTGCCGCGCAGTGATCAGTTTTCACGTTCCGTCGACA
>NZ_BDBQ01000179.1 GCF_001613065.1 Nocardia miyunensis NBRC 108239 | reverse complement strand
TACTCCAGCCGGACTTCGTGATCGATGATGCTGTTCAGCTGGATGTCGGTCGGCCGCAGCATTTCTTGTATTTGGTGGCCGAGCCGCACCAGCATGGCGCGTTGCGTGGTGGTGGCCAGGTGAGGGTGTTTCCTTCGTCAATGATCTCGTTCATGCAGGCGTGGCGGGTGTCGGAGTCGGCGGGATCGCTGCCGGTGCGGGTGGTGTAGTCGATGAGTTTCGCGACGGTCAGCGGCACCATGGTGATGCGGGCGATGCCGGTGTCGGCCAGCTCGCGGTTGGCTTTCTCCCGGTCGGCGGTGTAAGCACCGGCGTCGGTGTGTTCGACCAGATGGGGCCAGGTTTCGTGGGCTCGGGTGATCTCGTCGCGGAGCCAGAACAAAACCCTCACCTCGCGCGGCGGTGGGGGCGGTGCCGCTGCGCGGACGAACTCGTCGGCGCGTTCGGCGAGTCCGGAGACCGAGTCGTCGAGTTCGTCGGCGGGCAGAGCGAGTGTTCGGCGAACTCGTCGCCGGCCGGCCAGGACATTGTTGGCGTAGGACAGGAGGCCGAGTTCGGTGTCGCGGGCGGCCATCTCCTGCTCGGTCAGCCGGGACACGGCGATGTTGAACCAGGTCAGTGCCTGCTCGAGGTCGCCGCGTTCTTCCAGCAGCTCGGCAGCAAGGTGATACGGCGCGGCCGAAGGGCTGCGCTCGCGCCGCAACGCTTCGAGCTGAGCGCAGGCGTCGGCACTGCGATCGCAGTCGAACAACACCTCGGCCAGGGTGATCCGGGCGTGCGCGCCGTCTTCACCGCCGAGAGCGATGGCTTCGGTCGATAGCTCGATGGCGCGCTCGTGGTTGCCGGCGCGGTGCCAGTGCTGTGCTGCCTCGAGCAGAATCTCGCCACGCTGATCCGGGTAGCGGTCGAGGTCTGCTTCTGATTCCGCGGCCATCGCCGCCGCCGATCCGGTAGTCACCCCGGCACTGTAGTTGCTGCCGATCGGCGGCGGTAGTGGCTGGTGCGAGCGCGGTATTGGTGTCGGCGACGCCACAGCGACCAGCCCAGCCTGTGGGCGAGGGGGCCGGCCGGGGTGCGTACCAGTGTGGTGAACAAGTGCCGAATTTCGTTGCGGGTCACGGCGATCAGACCCGCCGAGGCCGGGGCGTCCGCGTGGTGGGTGATGGCGAGGACGGTGAGGAAGGCGTGGGCGAGCATCGCCAGAAGGGTCCAGCGGTGCCAGGATCGCCAGCCGCGGACCTGATGCTGGTCGAGGCCGGCCAGGCCCTTTCCGGTTTGGAAGTTCTCCTCCGTCGACCAGCGCCGGCCAGCGACTTTCACCAGCCGGGCCAGTGGCACCGCTTCGCGGTTCCAGCAGCGGTAGAACGCCAGTTCCCCGCTGCGACGGCGACGGCGGATCATCAGCCAACGACAGCCTGGCAGCACCTTGTCCGAGTCGGGACCGATCTCGATGAAGGCCCAGTCGTAGATACGCGGCCCTTTGGCGCCCTCGCCTGCCGAGAGCGGCTGCCACGCTTGCTTGGGCAGCGTGGCGGCGAGGGCGTCGGCGCGGACGCGGCCGGTCGCGGTCGTGACGCGGTGGTCACAGGCCACGGCGAAAACGTAACCGGTGCCACGGGATTCGAGCGCGCAACGCAATTTCGGGTCACCGCCATAAACCTCGTCGCCAGTTACCCAGCCCGCAGGGGCACCGGCATCGAGAGCATCGATGATCAGTCGTTTCGCGAGGGCGGGTTTGGTGGCGAACCGTACGTCGCCGGGGACACCGGCCCGCTGGCAGCGGGCCGGGTCGCTGCTCCACGACTTGGGCAGATACAGCGCACGGTCGATGAATGCGTGCCCGGCGGCCGTGGCGTACGTGAGATACACCGCGACCTGGCTGTTTTCGATCCGCCCCGCCGTGCCGGTGTATTGACGTTGCACCCCTACCGTGTGCACACCCTTCTTCAGATCGCCTGTTTCGTCAACCACAAGCGTGGCGTCGATATCACCCAAATGCTCGATCACATAGTCGCGCAGGTCATCTCGCAGCCCATCCTCATCAATCACCGCCGACGCGAGCAGGTGCTGCATCGCGTCCGGGGACCGGTCACCGGCATGCTCGGCCAGTGTCCAGCAGTTCTTGACCGGCAGCTCCGACACCATCGCGCCCAGCATCCTCGCCGCGGTCCGGCGGGTCTCCACCCGCACGAACCGGCCACCGACCCGGCCGGTCAACTCGTCGAACTGCCACTGCCACTGCCAGCGACCAGCCGCTACGCTATGACCCACGGCCACCGCCAATCCAGTTGTGTCACACACAAACACGACATGATCACGCGGTGGCCGCCCCATGTCCAGCCTGCCGACCAGCAGCGTCATCGATCACGAAGTCCGGCTGGAGTACT
>NZ_BDBQ01000178.1 GCF_001613065.1 Nocardia miyunensis NBRC 108239 | reverse complement strand
AGTGCGCCACGAGGCGCGTCGTCGCATCCCCGGCATAGCCGGGACGAACTCGAAGGGAGGTTTGTGGGTCTGATGGCTTACCCGGATCCGAAAGGCTAACGGGGACAGGAGCATGCCAGCGAATCAGAGGCCGGGTCCAGACGTTGGGGACGGTGCTCTGGGGGACCCGCGTGACATGGCGAAAGCTGGATTGCCTGAATCCCAATCTCCAGGAGATGGAAGTTCACATCCGCCGGAAAGACGCCTGAAACCGGTGCCGGCCCTGCGGCCCGCGAATGAAATACGGCCGCAACCTTCGGGGCAAGGAGCGATGCCCAGTGAGGGCATTGAAGGAGATGAGTGGGACGCCTAAATCACGCTATGACGTGCGATGACGACGAACGTGGGATCACCTGTCGGGCGCGAGCCCCATGGTGACGGAGGTCTGGTAGTAGTCGCCGGAGTCACGCCCGGCCAGGGAGGACGGGAAAGCCGTCCGCAGGGCGAAGCAGACCAGGTGACGGAGCATTCATTGATCGGGAGGTATGCGTAATGCAGAGCGCCGAAACGGTTCTGGATGTTCTGCGTGAACGCGGCAGGCGTGGCCTGCCGCTCGAGCAACTGTATCGGCAGATGTTTAATCCGCAGTTGTATCTGCTGGCCTACGGCCGCATCTACGCCAACAAGGGTGCGATGACGGCCGGGGTCACACAGGAAACCGCCGATGGCATGTCGCTGGGCAGGATCGACCGGATCATCGGGGCAATGCGCCACGAGCGCTACCGGTTCCGGCCGGTCCGGCGGGTTCATATCCCGAAGAAGAACGGCAAAACCCGTCCTCTCGGGATGCCCACGTGGTCGGACAAATTGGTCGGTGAGGTGGTGCGCCTGCTGTTGGAGGCATACTACGAGCCGCGTTTTTCCGATCGCTCTCACGGGTTCCGGCCCGGCCGGGGCTGCCACACCGCGCTGCGGGAGGTGGCCAACACCTGGACCGGGACGACTTGGTTCATCGAGGGAGACATCGCCGACTGTTTTGGGTCTTTCGACCACGAAATTCTGGTCGGAATCCTGGCGGAGAACATCCACGACAACCGGTTCCTGCGGCTGCTGCGCAACATGCTGACAGCCGGATATCTGGAGGACTGGCAGTGGGGAGAAACGCTGAGCGGAGTTCCCCAGGGCGGCATCGCTTCGCCGGTCCTCTCGAACATCTACCTGCACAAACTGGACTCGTTTGTCGAAACGGTGCTCATCCCGGAATACACCCGGGGCCGGTTGCGAGCCCGCAACCCGGCCTACCGCAAGGTCGAACAGGCGATCGTGCGGGCCAAACGACGCGGTGACCGCGCCGAGGTCCGTGCGCTCTACCGGCAACTGCACAGCCTGCCCAGCCAGGATCCGAACGATCCTGAGTATCGCAGGCTGCGGTATTGCCGCTATGCCGACGACACCTTGCTCGGGTTCGCCGGACCGAAAACCGAAGCCGCGCAGATCAAGCAGCGATTGGCGGAATTCCTGCGTGAGGACCTCAAGCTGGAACTGTCGCCGGAGAAGACACTGATCACCCACGCCCGCAGCCAGCGGGCGCGGTTCCTCGGCTACGAGATCGCGGTCGCGGGCAGCGACCGCAGGACCCGACGCCCCGACGCCTCCGACCGGCGCAACCGCCGATCGGTGAACGGGACAGTGGTCCTGCACGTTCCCGCGGACGTGGTCAAATCCAAAGCGTCCCTCTACTTGTTGCGCGGAAAACCCGCGCGCCGGAACCGGATTGTCAACGAAGACGACTACACCATCGTCGGCAAGTTCGGAGCCGAGTATCGGGGCATCGTCCAGTACTACCTACTCGCCTACGACGTTTCACGGCTACACCGGCTGCGCTGGGTCATGGAGACCTCCATGCTCAAAACCCTTGCGAGCAAACACCGCTCGACGGTGACGAAGATGGCGGCCCGCCACAAGGCCAAGATCGCGACACCCCATGGACAGCGGGTGTGTTTCGAAGCCAGCATCGCCCGAGGCAACAGGAAACTACTGGTCGCACGGTTCGGCGGAATACCATTGCGGCGGAACAAGACCGCGGTCGTCATCGACCGCCAGCCACACCGGCCGCTCTATCCCCACAAGAAGCTGATCCAACGGCTACTCAAAGGGATGTGCGAGCTCTGCAAGCAAACCGATGACATCGAGGTCCATCACATCCGCAGACTCGCGGACCTCGAGACGGCCGGAACACCGCCGCCCTGGGCGAAGGCAATGGCGAACAAGCGGCGCAAGACCCTCGTGGTCTGTCGCGAATGCCACGACCAAATCCACGCCCACCGGGCAACAATGACGCAGTAGTCACTGGAGAGCCGTGGTGCTCGGAAACGGGCATGCCCGGTTCGGGGGCAGGCTGAGCGGAAAAGGACCAGCGCATCGCTGGCACCTCGCCGCTCAGCCGAGCCTACT
>NZ_BDBQ01000177.1 GCF_001613065.1 Nocardia miyunensis NBRC 108239 | reverse complement strand
CCCGTCCACCGCGACGCCGAAGGCCTGCGCGAACGCGGCCACGTCGACCTCGCCGCCGTGCGCGCCGAACAGCCGCTGGATCAGCAGCGCGTCGGTGGTCGGCGCGTGCCGGGTGCGCCAGATGACCCGTGCGGCAATGGAAGCCGCGCCGCGCAGCACCTGGGGACTGTCCGAACGCAGCGGCTCGACACCCTCCTGCACCCAGATCGTGCCCAGTACCGTGCGCGGGCGGATACCCGGCGCGCCCGGCTCGCGGATGCCGATGGCGATGCGGCGCTTGGTCTCCCACTCCCGCTGCGCCGGAACCTCCACGGTGTCACCGGTATTGCGCAGCCGGTCGAAGATGCCCTCGCGCTGCAGCCAGTGCAGATATCCCGGCGGCCCCTGCCGGCCCAGCACCGACAGCCGCCGCACCGCATCGGCGCAGGCGCTGCTGTCGGCCGAATATGCCAGCACCCGGGACTGGTCGTCCTCGATGGTGACCAGTCCGTGCGTGGATTCGGCCACCGACGCCGCGAGGCCGAACAGATCGGTGTCCAGCGCGGGCGCGGAGGTCACGGTCAGCGGCCCGCCGCCCTGGCCGATGAGCCGCCCGACGAGTGCGTGCACCATTTCCCAGCGGGCGTGCGGATGCACCGCGACGAGTGCGAGTCCGGCCTCGCGGGCGGCCTCGCGCAACTCGTCGGCCCCCTTGGAGAACATCGCACGCGGGCGATGCTGCGCCGGGCAGCGCCGGGCGAGTTCGCGCAGCCAGCGCACCGCATCGGCGTTCGACACCCCGACCTGCAGATACAGTTCCGGCAGGGGCTGGGCGGGCGTCGAATCGGGGGCCGGGTCGTCCAGATCCAGGAAGGCTGCCGACCCGACGGCCACATCCTCGCCCTCGGGCGCGTCCACCAGCGTGACGACCGAGCTGGTCAGCGCGGACAGCAGTTCCGAGAGCGGTATGAACTGGTTCACACTCTTCATTCAATCGGACGAAAACGCATCCCGCAATTCGTCCGATCGGACAAGAAAGAGTCGGTTCGTCGGGTGTTTATTTCCTGCTATGGATGCCATCACCACGGTCCCCGCACCGACCAATGAACCCGTGCACTCCTATGCGCCCGGCACCCCCGAACGCGCGCGCCTGCGCGCCGCCCTGAACGAGCTGGCCGCGAATCCCACCGAGGTCTGCCACGTGATCGACGGCAGGCACCGTCCCGGCACCGGAGCCGCGGTCGATGTGGTGCAGCCGCACCGGCACGCGGAGGTCCTGGGCACCCTGCGCCTGGCCGAGACGGACGAGGCCCGCGACGCGGTGGCCGCCGCGACCGATGCCGCATCCGCGTGGCGCGCACTGCCTTTCGACGAACGTGCCGCGATCTTCCTGCGTGCGGCCGATCTGCTCGCCGGGCCCTGGCGCGAGCGGATCGCCGCCGCGACGATGCTCGGCCAGTCCAAGACCTGCTATCAGGCCGAGATCGACGCGCCCTGCGAACTGGTCGACTTCTGGCGCTTCAACGTGCATTTCGCCCGGGAGATCCTGGCCGGTCAGCCCAACTCCTCGCCCGGGGTGTGGAACCGTACCGACTACCGCCCGCTGGAGGGTTTCGTCTACGCGATCACCCCGTTCAACTTCTCCGCGATCGCGGGCAATCTGCCCACCGCACCGGCCCTGATGGGCAATACCGTGATCTGGAAACCCTCGCCGACCCAGGCGGTGGCCGCCTACCACACGATGCGGCTGCTCGAGGCGGCCGGATTGCCGCCCGGCGTGATCAATCTGGTCCACGGGAACGGGCCCGAGGTGTCCGACGTGCTGCTGGCCGATCCGCGGCTGGCGGGCATTCATTTCACCGGGTCCACGCGCACCTTCCAGCATCTGTGGCGGGAGGTGGGCAACCGGATCGACCGGTATCGCGGCTATCCGCGGCTGGTCGGGGAGACCGGCGGGAAGGATTTCGTGCTCGCGCACTCCTCGGCCGACCCGGATGTGCTGACCACCGCGCTGATCCGCGGCGCGTACGAGTACCAGGGACAGAAGTGCTCGGCGGCCTCGCGGGCGTTCGTACCGCGTTCGGTGTGGGAGCGCATGGGCGCGGACCTGATCGACAAGGTGAGTTCGCTGCGCTATGGCGACGTCGCCGATTTCACGAATTTCGGTGGGGCGGTGATCGATCGGCGGGCCTTCGACCGGCTCGCGGGTGTGCTGGACCGCGCCAAGTCGACCGCGAGCCTGACCGTCGCGGCGGGCGGCACCTGCGACGACAGCGTCGGCTATTTCGTCGCCCCGACCCTGCTGCTCGGCGACGATCCCGGTGACGACGCCTTCCGTACCGAGTATTTCGGCCCGATCCTGTCGGTGCACGTCTACGACGACGCGCGCCCCGGCGCGTTCGAGGACGTCCTGGATCTGGTCGACTCGGGTTCGCCCTACGCGCTGACCGGAGCGGTCATCGCCCAGGACCGGCAGGCTGTCGAGAAGGCCGGCGCCGCACTGCGATTCGCGGCCGGGAACTTCTACCTCAACGACAAGCCGACCGGCGCGGTGGTCGGTCAGCAGCCCTTCGGCGGCGCCCGCGCCTCGGGTACCGACGACAAGGCCGGATCCGCGCTCAACCTGCTGCGGTGGGCCTCGCCGCGTTCGATCAAGGAAACCTTCGTTCCGGCGACCGCGCACGAATATCCGCATCAGGCAAGCGAATCCGAGGAGTCGAA
>NZ_BDBQ01000176.1 GCF_001613065.1 Nocardia miyunensis NBRC 108239 | reverse complement strand
CGCCCTGGCCTGCCGGGCACTGGCGAGCCGATCACCCCGCGCGACGCTCGTCGTCGCGGCCGTGCTCTGCGCGGTCGCGGTCGGCGGCGTCGCGGCCGGGGTGTTCTTCCTGCTGTCCGCCCCGGCCGACCCGTACGGCGGCCTGGACGGTAGCGGCCTGCCCTGCGGCGGCGGTTGACCGAAAGATACTGACACAGAGGGGGTTTCCATGAGCGGAGACGAAGTCGACATCGAACCGGGCCGAGTCGGCAGCTCCGGCACCGTGATTCACACCGAGGCCGGGACCGCGCGCACGGCCCTGAATCCGCTGTTCGACTCCGCCCAACCGGCCGCCGACGGCAACAAGGGCTTCGCCACCGGCACCGTCCTGATCAAATACGCCACCTCCCTGCGCGACGAGATCGAGGACACCATCACCAACCTCGAGACCGCGGGCGAACGCATCGTCTCCGCCGCGCAAATCATGCACGGCATGGACGCCGACAACACCACCGGCTTCAACCGCATCGTCACCGCACTCAACGGGCTGAGCAAACCGCCGCAGTAACGCCACCTAATTCGTTTGGGTACACCAGCTTTCGGTCTCCTGCCGCTCCGTCGGCGCACCGCAGTACCGCCGGAACCTCATATCGATCTCGCCCCCGTCCACCCGCAACACCGCGATCGGCTTGTCCAGCGGCCCATTCCGGGTGATGTCGCCGCCACAGTCGATCCTGCCCTCGAGTGTCCACGACTAGCTGCGCAGCACTGAGTCGGTTCTCGCCGGGACGAAGAGCATTGGTCTGACGACTACGTCGCGGTTTGGGAATGGACTGCGAATTTTCTAGTCGGCCAATGTATCTCGCCGACTCTCGGCAGCTCGAAGCTTCTTGCGAAGAACTCGAATCTCTTTCTCTGCGGGCATTTGCCGCGCACGGTGTCGATCATGAACCAGTGGAGACCTACGGCAATGGGGTGCGCACGTCGAAGTGCTGGATCCGGACGGAAACAGTCTGTCGCTGGCCGAGGCACCCGCCCGATAGGCCGACACCGAGTCGGTCGCTGTCGATTTGTGGATGCTCAGCCGCCGACCGCGGGCACATCGGGAAGTCATCGTCAGCACCGAACAGGGACGACGAATGCCTCATCGACAAGCCCTGGGCGCCATCCTATTTCAGTACTGCGGCGATCTCGAAGCGGAGGGGTTGCGCTCCTTCGATGAGTTCGCCGACTCGGCGTCGCGTTTCGGCGATGTGCGGGTCGGTGCGCAGGGCGGTCTGCATGGCTGCTTCGGTCTCCCAGTGCATGTGGTTGATCACGTGGGTGCCGTCGAGGCTGCGTAACAGGCGCATCCCGAGCAGTCCCGGGATGTCGGTGTTGCCGGAGTCGGCGGTGATGGACTCGATGAGCGCCCGCTGGTTCTCCGGCCTGACGGTGAAGATATTGAACACTCGATATCGCCGCCGGAGATCCGGTCGAGGTGTTACGCGGATTGATCGTCGAGATGGCCGTCATCGCCGGGCGCTATCCGCTGCTGTCGGTGGGCACCGATCTGCAACCGCTCCCGTCGAGCCCCCGTCGGCCGACGCCACCCCCAGCCACCCGCGCGATGCAGCGGGCCATTCTCGATCTGATCGAACGGGGCCAACGCGACGGCAGTCTGCGCGCCCATATCCCAGCGGAGCTGTTCCCCCAGGTCATAGTAGGCGCGCTACGGTTGACACAGAGATTCGCACGCAGCAACTCCGATCCCCGCGCACTCGGCGAACACATCGCGGACCTACTCCTGGACGGATTCACAACCCGCTGACCATCGAAGCCCCCGCTGGCGACACCACCAGCGGAGACGAACAACGTCCTTAAATCGGCATGAGCGGACGTTCCGCGCGGACGCCAACGGCCCGAGATAGCCTCGGGCCGTCGATCTTCGGACTGTCGCATCTGGCCCGCCGGCAGGGATGCCGACAGCATCCTCGATGACGAAATCCAGCTGGGGACTTCGAATATGCCGCTACTTGACCGAGTTGGCCAACTGATCGGATCCCAGGTTTCAGCCCGAAGCCACAGATCCGGGCCAGCCGGCGACCGGGATCCCGGACATGGTTCTCTCGACGAGACGACTGCCGACGACGGCCGCTGCAGGGTCATCGTCATGGCGCGGTGTGTTCGGTCGGCCTCGAATCGATACAGCCACCTGCGGGTCGCCTGCCCCGTGCCGGCCGGTTCGATCAGCGCGATATGCGGGCTGCGCGGACGGCCTGCTTGTTACACATCGACAAGGTCGTCGCTATCGTGAACACCGAGGTGACCATTCAGTCGCAACTAGACCGACGGGGCCTGGTCGACTCGCGGATCGGAAAGTGCGGCGTCGGATCATGGCAGAAGACCTGACCGTGACTGGGGTGCTGGTGATACCCGCGTCCGAGTTACGCGAGCGGTTCTCGCGGTCTTCCGGTCCGGGAGGGCAACGCGTCAACACCGCCGACAGCCGGGTAGAGCTGTCCTTCGACCTCGCCAACTCGCCCTCCGTGCCGGAGTGGCTGCGCACCCGGATGCTCGACCGCCTGGCCACCCGCCTGGTCAACGGGGTGCTCACGATCGCCGCGTCGGAGCAACGTGCACAGCTGCAGAACCGCGCGGCCGCCCGCGAACGCCTGGCCTCGTTACTGCGTGACGCCGCTGCCGCCCCGCCACCTGTTCGCCGCGCCACGAAGCCCTCGCGCGGAGCAAAGGAACGTCGCATCGCCGCGAAGAAGCGGCGCGGCGTCATCAAACGCAACCGCCGTGCCTCCCCCGACGACTAGCTGTGATGTCCAGGGAGGTTGGTCAGCCGTGTGATGGGTGGCTGGTTTCCGATTGCGCTGTGGACTCGGTGGTGATTGTAGAAGTGCAGCCAGTCCGGCAGGGCTTGGCGGCGTTGGGTTTCTGACTCGTAGAAGCGGGCGTAGGCCCAGCCATCGGCCAGGGTGCG
>NZ_BDBQ01000175.1 GCF_001613065.1 Nocardia miyunensis NBRC 108239 | reverse complement strand
GCTGCTCAGCGCCGGTCCCATCCTTATAGTGCCCCGCCGGGGGCACCAACCTGCGCCCCCGGACCGGTGCATCGCTGACCCGAACAACAGCGTTCCGCCCCTCCCCGCCCCACCGACCTGAAACAGGCCAGGCCGGACGGACTGACAGCAAAACCGTCACCGACTCGCAGCCGGCGGCTCCTCCGCCCCGTTTTCGAGTCCCGACACGCCGATCATCACAAACTCCGGAATAGATGTTTAAATACGCATATATCGGTACCAAGGTATTTCAGATGGACACACACGGCATCGGTACCAGAACGATGCAGCAGTCCCAAGACCTCCATCGGACTGCACGGGCGGCCCAAGGCAGACGATCCGGGCGCCGAAACCGGCCATCCACCGCAACTCCGGTACCAGTCCAATCGCTCCGAAACAGCACGGGACGTGGCCGAATCGCGTCGATATCAGGACGTCCACAGGACGTCACAGACCCACGAACAGCAACAAACAACAACCAGCAACACCCACCAACAATCAAGAATCCCCAGGTCGCACCGGTTCGGCGGACGAAACCGGGCGGTCGCAAGTAGCATCCAAGGATGCGATCGATACGCAACTAAGTGGTCATGCCCGTAATTAGTTCGGGGGTTCACGCGGCGGCGGGTTGTGCGGCAGGCTGGTGATCGCAGCCGGTGGGTTGTTGGGAGTGCTCTTTCTGTTCGTGCCGCTCGATCCGGGCCATCAGGTCCTCGAGGTCGGTCTGGGTGAATTTCCATTCGAAGGGCCGAGCGGTCTGGTTGTAGCGGCGCTCGAACGCGGTGAGCCGGTCTTCGACCTGGTCAAGGCTGGTGAAATCGTTGGGAGACACGACCTTTCGCTGCACGATGGAGAAGAAGATTTCCACTTGGTTCAGCCAGGAGGCGTGTACCGGGGTGTGGATCATGACCGCGTTGGGAAACCGCGCGGCCAGCCGGTCGGCAGCGGCTTTGCCGCGGTGGCTGGATCCGTTGTCGACCACCCAGAACACCCGTTTGGCCGAGGCGTAGGGCTGGCTGGTCATGACTTTCTCGACGAGGGCCATGAACGGCACGATCCCCGTCTTGACCGCGCAGTGCCCGGCCACCTGGGCTCGGTGCACGTCGTAGGCGGCCAGGTAGGCCAGCGAGCCACCGCGGTCGTATTCGTGGTTCACTCGCATCATTCGAGAAGTTCCGGGCGCCAGGGTGGGGTGGCAGCGGCAGCGGGCCTGGATCGAGGTCTTCTCGTCCGAGGAGATCACGTACTCGTTCTCGCCGAGCGGGACTCCGTCGAAGATCTGCTGGTAGAGGTCGAGTACTCGGGCCGCTTTCGCGGCGAAGTCCGGGTCGCGGATGAACACCCACGACTGGTGTTGCCACGGTTTGAGCGCGTCCTGGGCCAGGATCCGGCGCACGGTCGACGCCGAGATCGTCGCGGCGACACCACGATCGATTGTCTCAGCGGCCAGGTCGGTACTGCTCCACCGCGACAGCGGCACGCCGGTTTCGGCTGGCAGCTGGCACGCCAGGGCTTTGATCTCGGCGCGCTGGACGGGAGTGAATCGAGGCGGCCGGCCCGAACGGGGCCGGTCTTTGAGCCCGTGCTGGCCGTGGTCGGCGTATCGGCCACGCCAGGTGCGCACCGTGTCCAGATGAACTCCCTGCCGCACGGCGATCGCGTTGTTCGAATAGCCCTCAGCAGCATCCAGGACGATTCGAACACGCGCGACCAGCCCGATCCCGGCGGTGCGGGAGTACGCCAGCTTCTCGAGCCGACGCCGCTCGGACACGGTCAGCACAATCTGGCGGGCACGGAGAGCAGGCACGAAAACCGGTCTTTCACAACAACTTCCAGACAGAGACTCCCGCGACCCTGCCTGGGTTCCTCACCCCGACGTGATCGACACGCCGCAAGCGGCACAATGACTCCCATGCCCGCGATCCCGGACTCGACCAAGACGTCTCTGGCCCAGCGGCTGCGCGCCCATGCCGCCGAACACTGGCCCCAGCTGACCGGCCTGAATGTCCGCTACCACGGCCAATTCGCTTACGTCGAGGGCGAACTGGCCGACGGTGACCGGCTGCCCCTGATCCGGCTCCGCTACGGCGGATCGGCTTCAACGTGGGGATTCGGCCTCTACCTCGCCAGCAGCGGCAAATACGAAAACCAGATCCTGCCCACCGGATTCACCGCCGGCAGCCCCCAGGAAGCCCTCGACTGCGCCTGCAACCTCTACCTCGGGCACTGACCCCCGAAGAACATGCGGGCGGGACCACTAAGATTTCCGATCTGAGTCGTGTTCATCGGATGAGGCTTGTGTAGATGGTGTCGACGATGTCGGTCACGGCGGGGGTGGCGTCGATGCGGGTCTCGGCGACGAAGCTCAGCGGATCCCACCCGTGGTACCAGCCGCGCATTTCCTCGGCACCGAATTCCTTGGCTTTGGGCCGCTGGGCGTGGCGGTCGAGGGTTCCAGGGAAGGACAGGTCGAACGCGTAGAACCATGCGCGTTCGGCTCGTGCGGCCAGGTGTTCGAGCATGGAGCCGTAGCGGCGGGCACTGAGGATGCCTTCCACGATGACCGTGACTCCACGGGCCAGGCCCAGCTCTGCGATTTCGCGAATCAGCTCGATGTTGTGGCCATCAGGCGGACTCGCGCAGGAACTCCCGCCGCACGACGTCCTGGGGGATCACCAGACACTCCGCTCGAGCAAATCGCAATTGCAGAGCTTTGGCGACCGTGGATTTTCCGCTCCCGGAATTGCCGCGAATTACCACCAGCCGCCCAAACTCTCGGATTTAGGTACCTACCCAGGATGACCAGGCATTTTACAGGTGCCCATGTTTTGTGGGTTCTGCCGGGAGCGAGAACCTACGACATGTGACCTACTCTCGCGGGCGCCGCGAACACTACCCCGACCGCGTCCTGGCCCGGCCGAAACCCGCTGGGGCGCTGTTCGATCATCTGCAGCCCGCCATAGTTGATTGCGTAGACGCCTACCTCGAGCACGGCCT
>NZ_BDBQ01000174.1 GCF_001613065.1 Nocardia miyunensis NBRC 108239 | reverse complement strand
TTCATCGACGCGCTGCCGCGGAGCGCGGCGGGCAAGGTGCTGCGCGCGCGGCTGCGCGAACTCTAGACGGGACGGGACGACGACTTCGACGCGTGACCGCGCATCCGGACACGGGCGAATCAGCTCGGATCAGGACGCGATCTTGGCGCGCACCGTCGCGTGCAGCTCGCGCAGGTGCGATCGCTCGGTGATCACCTCGAGCACCCTCGTGCCGTGTGCGTGCCCGGCCAACTCGACCGCCAGCTGCTCCGGATCGACCCGGCTGTGCGGAATCCGGTAGGCGGCGCACAACGCTGCCAGATCCATGCCATGCGGGGTGCCGAACACCCGCTCGAATGCTCCGGCATACTGCGGGTCGCCCTGCTCGAGCAGCTCGAAGATGCCGCCGCCGTCGTCATTGGCGACCACGATGGTCAGATCGGCCGGGTGCGGTTCGCCGGGCCTGATCAGCAGGCCGGACGCGTCGTGCAGGAAGGTCAGATCACCCAGCAGCGCGATGGTGCGGCCGTCGTGGCACAGCGCCGCGCCGACAGCCGTGGACACGGTACCGTCGATGCCCGCGACACCGCGATTGGACAACACCGTGACACCCGGCCGCGGGTATGACACCAGGGCCGCGTCGCGCACCGGATTGGACGCGCCGAGCAGCAGCTGGTCACCCTCGCGCAGCGAGTCCATCACCACCGCCGCCACGTGCAGGCCGGTCGACTTCGGGTACGCGGCGAGTTCGGCCCGGACCACCTCGGTCGCCCTCGCGCTGAGTTCACGGCAATGCGCCAGCCACTCCGGGCGCGATGCGCCCGTGACAATCGCCCGAGTGCCGGTGCCTACCACGTTGCCGGAGACATCGGTCCAGCGCGGCCCCGTGGTGACCGCGTAGACGGTGACATTCGGATCGGCCAGCACCGCGGCCACCGGCCGGTGCAGGGTGGGACGGCCGGTGACGATGGCCTGGCGCGGCTTCAGCAGCGGGAGCGCCAATGGGTGCAGCGCGGGGCCGTGCATGGGGGCCGTGGGTTCGGCGACGGTCGGCAGCTCGGACAGTTCCGGCCGGAGCCCGGCACCGTGGCCGGAAATGACGACCGTGTCGGGGGTCAGGTCGATGTCGAGCGGCACATCGAGCATCGCGTTCTCGGTGAGCGTCCAGGCCCGTCCGTCCGCACGTCCCTCGGGCGCCCATTCGTCCTGGGCAGGATCGGGCACCAGCGGTTCGCGCTGCGGGATATCGAAGTGCACCGGGCCCGCGTTGCCGGTGCGGGTGCCGCGGGCCGCGGCGAGCACCTGGCAGACCGTCGAGCGCCACAGGCTGTTCTGGTGCTCCTGCGACACACCGTTGGCGGACGCGGATTCCTCGTCGGCGGGGTCGAGGCTGATGGTGGTGCGGACCTGACTGCCGAACAGGCCCAGCTGCTCCACGGTCTGGTTGGCGCCGGGGCCGGGAATCTCGCAGGGCCGATGGGTGCTGAGCACTATCAGTGGCACCCGCGCGTAGTTGGCCTCGAGCACCGCGGGACCGAGGTTCGCCACCGCTGTTCCCGAGGCCATCACGACCGGTACCGGCAGCTGGCTGGCTACCGCCAGCCCGACCGCGAGGAAGCCCGCGGTCCGTTCGTCGATGCGATTGTGCAGCCGCAGCCGGCCCGCGGCATCCGCCGCCTGCACAGCGCAGGCCAGCGGCGCGGTGCGTGAGCCGGGACAGAGCACGACGTCCCGGACACCCCCACGCGCGAACTCGTCGACTACCACATGCGCCTGCGCTGTGGACAGCTTCACGACTCCAGCGTCTCAGACAGTGATCCCGCCGTCCACGCCATCTGCCGTTTGATGCTGTGACCTCGTCGAACCTCGCCGAGTCCCCGTCGAACCTGTGGAACAATCTCCTACGAGAGTGTCTGCCTGCCCCTGGTCCGATTGTTGTATGAGACAGCAACCAGACCAGGCCAGAAGGCACTTTCCGCATTCGGGCGCACCTCGACAGGTGAAGATCTCCACGGACCGAGGCTAAGGAGATGCAAGCATGCCGGCTTTGGCTGATCTTGCCGTGGGGATGGCGCCCATCGCCGGTGGAGTGGCTCTCGGTGCGGCGGCGGGATATCTGCGGGGGCCGGATGTGCGCAAGGCGATCAAGCAGGATATGGAACTGCTGGAGCGCCTACCTCCCGAGGAGGTGGAGCGGCGAGCCGAACTCAAACGGAGCATCGACAGTCGCATCGACGACCTGGTCGCGACCAGCAACCGATACCGGCCGGTGCGCAGAGCGGCCGCCTCCTATCGCGGCAGCCTGCGCGACATCCTGCTGTTCGTCTGCGCGATTCTGTTCACGGCGGTCTGGTGGAGCGTCGATCATCGTAAGGACAGCTGGCTACCGATGTTCGTCGTTCTCATCGTGATTTCGGTGTGGGCGACCGTCTATGCGTTCAGCGGTCTGCGCCGGTCCGTACTCAGTTCCCGGCAGAGCAAGGACTGATACGCCCCGCCGAACTTCAGCGGCGGGTCACCGTCAGCTGGACCGCGGACTGTCCGGGAGTAGTTCGCAACCGCAGTAGTTCGGCATCCGGCGCGGAGACGACATCGGCACCGTGTACGTCGACCCGATAGCCATGCGGGTAATCCTGTGCGGGCAGGTACACCTCGGTGCGGAGGTCACCGTCGAACGGCCGGCCCGAATCCGGGCGGGCGGTGGTGTAGCGGAGGTTGAACGTCGCGGTGCCGGGGTCGAAGTGCCAACTCTGCGGGGTGCCTGCGACGGCCTGGGGATACGGGCGCACGATCGGCCCCGCCGGGCTGATCAGATCGGGGCCGGTCGGCGGTTGCTCACTGTGGCCGGGCAACTGATTCTGCGTACTGGACCACAACATCCAGGAAGCCATGGCGTCGTCCAGACTGCCGGTGACGCGCTCCAGCATCGCCGTGTCCTGCGTCGCCCCGAATTCGGTGACGAGCCCGGCGGTACCGGCCGCGCGAGTGCTGTCGAAGCCGTTGCCGGGGCACGTCCGGATGGGGCCGAGGCAGTAATCGTGAAAGCTCATTCCGGCGCGAGGATCGCCGGTCGGGTTCGGCATGCGCACCGGCGCGCCGAAATCGGTGGTGACGAACGGTTCGTAGAACAGCAGATGCCGCGGGTCCACGCGCCGGATGGCTGTCATCGCCTTGCCCTCGAGGGCGGCGAGCGCGTCGCGCGCGAACTCGGGGCAGCCGTCCAGCAGGCACGTCGGGTGCGTGATGCCCGGCCACGGCTCGTTGATGAGGTCGTAGCCCAGCACGTAGCGTTCGCCGGTGAAGCGTTGCGCGACATGCGACCACATGGCCGCATAGTGTTCCTGCACACCGACGCCGTCCGGAGCCGGATGATCGCGCCAGAAATTGGCCCACGTCCGATTCTGGGCCGGGCTCAGCGTGTAGGCCGCGAACAGGCCGGGGACCGGGCCCGGCGGCAGTCCGTCGGAGAACGTCGCCCAGTCGGGGAACCCGTCCCAGCTCGCACC
>NZ_BDBQ01000173.1 GCF_001613065.1 Nocardia miyunensis NBRC 108239 | reverse complement strand
GCGGTGAACACCTTCTCCGACTCGGCCACGAGTTTCTCGGCGGTGATCGACCGTTCCACCAGATGCAGCAGCGATTCGCGGGTGTGTTGGGCGGATTCGGTGTTCGCTCAGGCCGTGCTGGATGCGGGCGGCCGGTTGGAGGTGGTGCTGCCCTCGCGGTACTACCGGGAGCGGAAGGTGAAGCCGGATCACGCGCCGCTGTTCGATGAACTGCTGAAACGAGCAGGGAGCGTTCGGGTGATGGACTCGACGAAACCGTGAGCCGCGAACGAAGCTGTAGTCGGATCGTGCGATCGGTTGATCGCCGTGTGGGACGTGCAGGCTGGCGACCGTAGCGGTACCGGCAGTGTGGTTACGCTGGCGCGGGATCACGGTTTATCGGGAGAGGTTGTGTGGCCGGAGGGTGCGGCGCGAGGTTGAACCCTCACCGATCACGAGGTGCGGTGGCTGGTGCTGGGCACAACTACATCACCGGGAGTAGCCCGTTGCTGTTGTTGGTCCACAGCACCATTTCGATCAGTCCGAGCCAACTGCCGTCGTTCACGCTAGCCCAGGCGTGGAGTAGGTCGGGCACGTTGTCGGTGAGGTCGAGTCCTCCGAGCTTCACCTTCATGGCGATCTTGTCGCGGCCGAATCCGTTCGGCGGCCGGGGGCATGGCCTTGCCGAGGGCCACCACGATAGGCGCTGAAGACGTCACGGTGTGTCGCAGTGGCGGACTGAACTCCACCGACCAATCCTCGTCCTGACGACGCCCGGTTGATTCCTTACAAATAGATGGCAAGCCTCATCGCCGCCCAGCGCAGTCTCTCCGCGACGCACGCCCGATCGCTCCGTGACGCTGCAGTGCTTCGTTCGACAGCAGTGTCAGGTCTCGAGGCGTTGCCGGACGGTCACCATGCGGTCGCGCAGCGCGTCCTCGTCGATGACGCCTCGCCAGATGAGCGAATGGGTTAATGCGAGCAGTTGAGACTCGGGGAACGGCAGGTCCGCATACCGCTCCTGGGACAGGGCGTCTTCTTCATTGCGGCGTTCCTGGAACGACAGCACTGTTCCCGGGTGTGCGCACGAAACGTCGTCGAGTGCGTCGCACATCCCGTCGAGACTGCTCTTCCACGGCGGGACGGGATTGCTGACCGACCACTTCCGGCTCAGCGCCGGCCACAGGTGGTCGCGGCGAGCGGCGATGTCTTCGAGCACGTCGACGCGGGTGGTCAGCAGGGCCGGGTCGACCTTCGCGGCGACCGCGGACCGGTTCTGCTTGCTCGTGCCTGTCATGTCACTGGCCTCCTCGCTGCGCTTCGCGGATCCGGTCGGCCGTGACGTTGGCGCTCACGCCGGGCTTGGGCAGCGCGACGCCGATGAGGCAGTCGCGGGTGACGATCCGGGCCAGCTCGTCCTCGGACCAGTTCTCGGTGCCCTCGGGACGCATCGGCAGCACCATGAACCGATGCTTCTGGTTGGAGTCCTCGATGCGGATCTCGACGTCGGCGGGCAGGTAGGTGCCGAACTCGGCCAGGACATCACGCGGGTACCGCACCACCCGGCGACGATAGTTGGGCGTGCGGTACCACTCGGGCGAGTTGCCCAGCAGCGGCCGCGGGTAACAGGAGCAGAGCGTGCACACGATGACGTGGTGCAGCGTCGGGGTGTCCTCAAGGATGTGCAGTGCGGTGAAGTCGCTCGGCGTGCCGAAGCCTGTGGGTTCCAGCCAGTCGACTCCGACGGCCTTGCACGCCTCGATGGGGTTGGCGAGTGCGGTGCGTTCGAACTCCTCGTCGAGCCAGCACTTGGCGACGAGCGTCGCTGCGGGCAGCGGGCCGATGCGTTCGGCGAACTCGGTGAACGCACGGTGATCCTCGGCGGTGAAGATGCCCTTCTCGAGGCAGAGTTCGCGCACCGCGACCTCCAGGACCTCAAAGTCGGACACCTCCTCGACCATCGGCGCGGGCGGACGATGCTCGTGCTGGTGTCCAGTCGTTGACATGGCGTCGAAAGCCTTTCCGGGAGTTGGAGTTTCGTCTCTCACACAGCCTGGATCCAGCGCTCGGGCAATTCGGTCTGCAGCGTGTCGGTCGGCTCGCCGGTGTAGTCCGGCCAGAGTTCGGTCATCGCGAAGCGGACGATGTAGAACCACTCGGGCCGGGGTGAACCGAGGGCCTCGTAGTCGAACGCCTCGTCCTCGGCGGCCGGAGCCTCGTAGGCGAGCGTCACGATCTCGCCGACAGCGCCGCGAACGAACTCTTGGGTACGGGTGTAGAACAGCGCCTGCCCGTCACGGACCCGCACCGCGTCGCCGACCGCGAATTCGGCCGGAGGCGCTTGACCGGCGTACACCTGCGGATCGCCCTTGCCGACCGCGTGCAGGTGGTGCTTGTTGCGGGGAATGTCCTTGCCGTCGGCGATGGTTCGCGGCTTCGGCTCCAGCAACTCGTGCGGCGCCAGATCGGCGACACGGGCCTTCACCTCGTTGTACCTGGCGGTGAGTTCGGTCAACGAGACCAGGTGCTTATCAATCAGCACCCGCGCGACGCCCAGCAACCATCGGCCGTAATAGGGCAGTCCCAAGTACATCGTGTTGCCCAGGTCGACGTTGTGCAGGCGCCTGCGCTCCTCCGAGAGCCAGATGCCACGCCACCCGAGCACCTCGGCCATCACATACGTGTTGTGCTCCCAGTGCTCGCCTTCCTTCTCCAGGAATTCGATCGGCGCATCGCGCATCCCGCCGACGTCGTGCGAGGTCTTCAGATATGCCTCGATGCGATCGTTCGACAGCTCGTACGGAGCATCCGGCAGGTCCTGGAAGGCGGACCGCAACCGGCCGAGGAGATCGAGCCGGTCGGCCCGGTCACGCGCGGTAATCCTCATGACGGGACTCCTCTCTCGATGGGCACCGCTATGTTCCCTGAAACGGTCGGAGTGCTCGGTCGCGTACCCGATGTCTGGACGCCTGTCGCGTAACGATCCGTCTCCTATGGAAGTCTGCCTCGAGACCAGCAGAAATGGCCGAACGTCACATGTCGGTGGGCCGAGCGATACGCAGAGACTGCCGAGCGATACCCCGAGACTATGGCCACGAGTATGGATAATTCGGGTCACCACGGTGTCAGCCAGCCGGGTCGTCCGTCCCATATGCTGACGGTAGTCGCCAAGAGTGGACTCTCATGGCTGCCTTATCGCGTGCAATAGAGTTTGATCAGTAGAATCCACTTTCTGACGTATCTGACGGCGACCGGGAAACCGGTCTTTTCGTTCATCTACCTCGTGTGGCCGACTTTAGGGCGTTCCGTGGCGGTCGGTTCGTGCTGCGCGTGTCTGTCGCGTACTCCTTGTTCGACTCGGTCGCCGAGATCGGTGTCGATGTTGCGCAGGTATGCGAATGTCCTGGTGAGCACGGGTGGGCTCACCCCGTCGAGCAGGTGCGCGACGATATTGCCGACCAGTCGTGTCCTGGCGGCGTCGTCGAGAACCGTCCGGACCATGGTGCGAGCCTGTCCCCAGTCGTCGTCGTCCGCGCGCAGCGTGTACGCGGTCCGTACGATCTCGCCGTCGGCGTACCAGTTCGCGGACGGTCCCGCCGCAGCCGGATCGGCGTGCGGTCCGCCCTTCGAGTTGGGCACATACACCGGATCGCCCGGGTTGTGATGGCGCATGGCGCCATCTTTCGCCCATGATCGGACTTCGGTGGCGTGTGGCGAATTGACCGGTAGCTCTTTGTAGTTGATTCCTATCCGGTGCCGGTGTGCGTCGGCATAGGAGAACCAGCGCCCGAGCAGCATCTTGTCTGGGCTGGGCCCCGTGCCGGGC
>NZ_BDBQ01000172.1 GCF_001613065.1 Nocardia miyunensis NBRC 108239 | reverse complement strand
AGGCACAGCCTCCGGGCGGCGCGATGGTCGCTGTGGGTGCTTCCGAGACCGATGTGCTGCCCCTGCTGAGGGCAGGCGTGTCGATCGGGGCGGTGAACGGTCCGTCGTCGGTGGTGCTGTCCGGCGTCGAGGCCGATGTGGTGGCCGTCGCGGGGCGGTGTGCGGAAAAAGGCTGGCGCACACATCGTTTGCGGGTGTCGCATGCGTTCCATTCGGCATTGATGGAGCCGATGCTTGCCGAATTCGCTTCGGCGATCGAGGCTTTGGCGTTCGGGCGTCCGACCGTGCCGTTGGTGTCGACGGTGACCGGTGCGAAGGTGACCGAGGAGATGTCGGTCCCGTCGTATTGGGTGAATCAGGTTCGGGATTCGGTGCGGTTCGCCGATGCGGTGACGGTGATGGCGGAGTTGGGGGTGTCGCGTTTCGCGGAAGTCGGTCCGGATGCGGTGCTGGCGCCGATGGTCACCCAGACCCTCGACGCCGCGTCCCCGGTGGTGGTGGCGTCGGCCCGCAGGCACCAGGCGGATCCGTCGACCCTGACGGCCGGACTGGCGACGCTGTTCGTCACCGGTGCGGACGTGGACTGGGGCGCCTTCTACTCCGGAACCGGCGCCCGGCGAATCGATCTGCCCACCTACGCTTTCCAGCGTCGGCGGTATTGGTTGTCCGATGCGTCCACGGCATCCGGCGGCGCCCGGGCGATGGGCTTGGTCGCCACGGAACATCCGCTGGTCTCGGCCGTGGTGTCCCAGCCGGACTCCGACGGTACGGACCTCACCGGGCGTCTGTCGCTGCGAACGCACCCGTGGCTGGCCGACCACACGGTCATGGACACCGTCCTGTTCCCCGGCACGGGCCTGGTCGATCTGGCCCTCTACGCCGGTGAACAGGTCGGCTGTCAGCACCTCGAGCAGCTCGTCCTCCGAGCCCCGCTGGTGCTGTCGGAAACCACTGGCACGGCGGTGCGCGTCGTGGTCGGCGCCGAGGACCGGGCCGGTCGTCGCGCGGTGCGGATCTTCTCCCGCCTCGAGGACGACGCCGATGCGCTGTCCTCCTGGACGGTGCACGCCGAAGGCACTCTCGCGCGCGAAAACGCCAGCGCCGCCGTCGAACTGCGGACCTGGCCGCCCACCGGCGCGGTCGCCGTGGACATCGACGGGGTGTACGACGCCCTGGACGCGCAGGGGTACCACTACGGTCCCGCGTTCCAGGCGCTGCGCTCGGTCTGGCGAGCGAGCGGCGACGTGCTCTACGCCGAGGTCGAACTGCCCGAGACCGCCCGGTCCGACGCGCAGCGGTTCGGCGTCCATCCGGCGCTGCTGGACGCGGCCTTGCATGCGCTGCGATTCGCCGATGCGCGCCCCAGCGGACCGGCATTGCCGTTCGAGTGGTCCGGAGTGACCGTATATGCGGCGGGGGCGGATGCGGTGCGGGTCCAGCTGACCCGCGTCGGAGAACAGGGCGTGGCGCTGGATCTGGCGGACACCACCGGTGCTCCGGTGGCGACGGTCCGCCGGCTCGCCTCCCGTCCCGTCGATCCCGCGCAGCTCGCCCCAGGCGCGTCCGTCGGCAACGCCCTTTTCCGGATCGACTGGACCCCGATCGAGGTGGACGCGGCCGACATCACCACGGCCGCATGGGCGGAGCTCGGTGACGAGATACCGCCGGTCGTGGTGCTGGACTGCCCGGCGGGCAACGACCCCGACACGATCCACGCCGCGACGCACCACGTTCTCGAGATCTTGCAATCCTGGACGGCGAGTGCGCGATTCACCGAATCGGTGCTCGTGGTCCGGATCGGTGGCTCGGTGTCGGTAGCCGGAGAGGACATCACGAATCTGGCCGGTGCCGCCGTCGGCGGCCTGGTGCGCTCCGCACAAGCCGAGAACCCCGGCCGCATCGTGCTGATCGACACCGATGCCGCACTCGACGGTCTGCTCGGCGGCATCCTGGCCGCGGCCGAACCGCAGGTGGCCGTGCGGGATGGGCGAGTGCACGCCGCACGGCTGGTCCGGGCGGCTCCCGTCGCGGCCGAGGCGGTCGAGTTCGATCCGGACGAGACGGTGCTGATCACCGGTGCGGGCGGGATGCTGGCCGGGTTGTTCGCCCGGCACCTGGTCACCACCCGCGGCGTCCGCCGTCTGCTGATGCTGAGCCGGCGTGGCGAATCCGCCTCCGGCGCGGCGGAATTGCGCGCCGAACTCGGTGACCTCGGCGCCGAGGTCGCGTTCGCCGCCTGCGATGTCGCCGACCGTGGCGCGCTGGCCGCGGTGCTGGCCGGCATACCCGCCGCGCACCCGCTGACCGGTGTCTTCCACCTGGCCGGCGTGCTCGACGACGGTGCTCTCGCGTCGCTGTCTCCGGCGCGGATGGATACGGTGCTGGGACCCAAGCTCGACGCGGCACTCCATCTGCACGAGCTGACCGCCGACCTGCCGTTGCGAGCATTCGTGCTGTTCAGCTCGGTGGCCGGTGTGTTCGGCAATCCCGGACAGGGCAACTATGCCGCGGCCAACTCCTGCCTGGACGCGCTGGCCACCCACCGTGCCGCGACCGGCAGGTGCGGCACGTCGCTGGCGTGGGGTCTGTGGGACGGAGGTATGGCGGGGCAGCTCAGCGACGTCGACCGACATCGCATGTCCCGCTCGGGCCTGCTACCGCTCTCGGCCGAACAGGGCCTGGCGTTGTTCGACGCCGTGACCGGTATCGACGCGCCGGCGCCGGTGCTCGCCCGGCTCGACACGGACAGCATCCGAAACGCGGGAACAGCCACGCCCGCACTGCTTTCCGGCCTCGTACCGGCCCGCCGCGGCGCGGCCTCCGGTACGTTCACGGCGCTGCGCGCCCGGGTGGCGAGCACTCCCGACAGCGAGCGCTTCGGGGTACTCGTGGACATCGTGCGTGGACAGATCGCCGCGACTCTCGGCCACGAGAACGCGAATTCGATCGCGGCGGACCGGGCCTTCAACGAACTCGGCTTCGATTCGATCACCGCCATCGAATTCCGCAATGCCCTCAAGGCCGTCACGGGTCTGCCGCTGCCCGCCACCCTGGTGTTCGACTATCCGACACCCGAGGCACTGGCCAGACATCTGGCCGAGGAATTCACCGGCACGGGCCGGGACACCGAGGTCACCGCGACGCGGGCGGTCGACGACGACCCGATCGCGGTGGTCGGAATGGCGTGCCGGTACCCCGGTGGAGTCGCCTCCCCCGAGGAACTCTGGGATCTGGTGCGCGAGGGCGGAGATGCGATCACGACGTTGCCGGCCGACCGAGGCTGGGACATCGCCGGCATCTACGACCCGGAACCCGGCCGCATGGGTAAGTCCTACACGCGCGAAGGCGGATTCCTGCACAGCGCAGCCGATTTCGACCCCGAGTTCTTCGGCATCGGCCCCAACGAGGCCACCGTCATGGACCCCCAGCAGCGACAGTTGCTGGAGACGACATGGGAAGCGCTGGAGCGCGCCGGTGTCGACCCCACCGTGCTGCGGGGCAGTTCGACGGGTGTCTTCGCCGGTGTGATGTACCACGACTACGCCCAGGGCAGCGGCAACAGCGCGGCCGGCAGTCTGGTCTCCGGACGTATCGCCTACACGCTGGGGTTGGAAGGTCCTGCGGTGTCGGTGGATACGGCGTGTTCGTCGTCGTTGGTGGCGATGCATCTGGCCGCGCAGTCGCTGCGGTCGGGGGAATGCGATCTGGCGCTGGCCGGTGGTGTGACGGTGATGGCGACACCCGAGACCTTCGTGGAATTCAGCCGGCAACGCGGGCTGTCCCCCGACGGTCGATGCAAGTCGTTCGCCGATGCCGCGGATGGTGTGGGCTGGTCCGAGGGTGTCGGTGCCCTGGTGTTGGAGCGGTTGTCCGATGCTCGTCGCAACGGTCACCAGGTGCTCGCGGTCATCGCGGGTTCTGCGGTGAATCAGGATGGTGCGTCGAATGGTTTCTCCGCGCCGAACGGTCCCTCGCAGCAGCGGGTGATCCGGCAAGCCCTGGCCAACGCGGGCTTGTCCACGATGGACGTCGATGCGGTCGAGGCGCACGGTACGGGGACGACGCTGGGCGATCCGATCGAAGCCCAAGCGCTGTTGACCACATACGGACGGGACCGTGATCCGGACCGCCCGTTGTGGCTGGGATCGTTGAAGTCGAATATCGGTCACGCTCAGGCCGCGGCCGGTGTGGGTGGTGTGATCAAGATGGTCATGGCGATGCGGCACGGGGAACTGCCGCGGACGCTGCACGTCGATGCGCCCAGTACGAAGGTCGATTGGTCCGAAGGCCAGGTGCGGTTGCTCACCGAGCCGGTACCGTGGCCGGAGGTGCATCGGCCGCGTCGCGCGGGTGTGTCCTCGTTCGGAATCAGCGGCACCAATGCGCACGTCATCGTCGAGCAGGCCCCGGACGCCGAGACCGCGCCAGCGGTGGCAACCGTTCCCGCGATCCTGCCGTGGACGCTGTCGGCGCGCGATGGTGACGCGCTGACCGGCCAAGCGGCCCGCCTGGCCGCGCATGTGGACGCCCACGATCCGGATGCGGTGGATGCCGGCTTCTCGCTGGCCTCCACGCGTGCGGTGTTCGAGCATCGGGCCGTGGTCGTGGGCCGTGATCGTGACGATCTGCTCGCGGGCGTCCGGGCTCTGGCGGCGGGCGAGACCGTCCCCGGTGTGGTGTCCGGTCGGGTGCTCCCC
>NZ_BDBQ01000171.1 GCF_001613065.1 Nocardia miyunensis NBRC 108239 | reverse complement strand
AAACAGCGAAGGCCCCCAGCTGATGCTGGGGGCCTTCGTGAAAATAGTTCCGGCGGTGTCCTACTCTCCCACACCCTGTCGAGTGCAGTACCATCGGCGCAGGTGACCTTAGCTTCCGGGTTCGGAATGGGACCGGGCGTTTCCCCACCGCTATAGCCGCCGTAACACTATGAAACTATCCACAGAGAGCCGCACCCTCAACCACCCCGAACAGGATGGAATCAGGTCGTCTGCCTGTATCTGTGTGTTGTTTCAGATACCGCACAGTGGACGCGTAACACCTTTGTCAGTAAGCCCTCGGCCTATTAGTACCAGTCACCTCCACACGTTACCGTGCTTCCAGTTCCGGCCTATCAACCCAATGATCTGTTGGGGGCCTTAACCCTTCAAGAGGGAGAGAAACCTCATCTTGGAACAGGCTTCCCGCTTAGATGCTTTCAGCGGTTATCCCTTCCGAACGTAGCCAACCAGCCATGCTCCTGGCGGAACAACTGGCACACCAGAGGTTCGTCCGTCCCGGTCCTCTCGTACTAGGGACAGCCTTCCTCAAGTTTCTAACGCGCGCGGCGGATAGAGACCGAACTGTCTCACGACGTTCTAAACCCAGCTCGCGTGCCGCTTTAATGGGCGAACAGCCCAACCCTTGGGACCTACTCCAGCCCCAGGATGCGACGAGCCGACATCGAGGTGCCAAACCATCCCGTCGATATGGACTCTTGGGGAAGATCAGCCTGTTATCCCCGGGGTACCTTTTATCCGTTGAGCGACACCACTTCCACACGTAGGTGCCGGATCACTAGTCCCGACTTTCGTCCCTGCTCGACCTGTCAGTCTCACAGTCAAGCTCCCTTGTGCACTTACACTCAACACCTGATTACCAACCAGGCTGAGGGAACCTTTGGGCGCCTCCGTTACACTTTAGGAGGCAACCGCCCCAGTTAAACTACCCACCAGGCACTGTCCCTGAACCAGATCATGGCCCGAGGTTAGAAGTCCAATACGACCAGAGTGGTATTTCAACGACGACTCCACACTAACTAGCGTCAATGCTTCACAGTCTCCCACCTATCCTACACAAACCGTACCGAACACCAATACCAAGCTATAGTGAAGGTCCCGGGGTCTTTTCGTCCTGCCGCGCGTAACGAGCATCTTTACTCGTAATGCAATTTCGCCGAGTCTGTGGTGGAGACAGCAGAGAAGTCGTTACGCCATTCGTGCAGGTCGGAACTTACCCGACAAGGAATTTCGCTACCTTAGGATGGTTATAGTTACCACCGCCGTTTACCGGGGCTTAAATTCTCAGCTTCGCCCTTACGAGCTAACCGGTCCTCTTAACCTTCCGGCACCGGGCAGGCGTCAGTCCGTATACATCGTCTTACGACTTCGCACGGACCTGTGTTTTTAGTAAACAGTCGCTTCTCTCTGGTCTCTGCGACCCAACCCAGCTCCCACCGTAAAGGCGTTCACCAGACCGGGCCCTCCTTCTCCCGAAGTTACGGAGGTATTTTGCCGAGTTCCTTCACCACAGTTCCCTCGATCGCCTCAGTATTCTCTACCTGACCACCTGTGTCGGTTTGGGGTACGGGCCGTGTACCAACTCACTAGAGGCTTTTCTCGGCAGCATAGGATCACTGAATTCCCCTCAACGGGTACGCATCACCTCTCAGACACATGTTGTGCGGATTTGCCTACACAACGTCCTACAGGCTTACACCACGTAATCCACCACGTGGCCCAGCTACCTTCCTGCGTCACCCCATCGCTTGACTACTACAATCAGGGTCCCGTGCAGCCACTTCTCTTCACCCGAAGGTGATAGATCCGCTTTTGGACGGTTAGCACAACTGATTCGCCATTGGGCGCGGATACACGGGTACGGGAATATCAACCCGTTGTCCATCGACTACGCCTGTCGGCCTCGCCTTAGGTCCCGACTCACCCTGGGCGGATTAACCTGGCCCAGGAACCCTTGGTCATTCGGCGGACGAGTTTCCCACTCGTCTTTCGCTACTCATGCCTGCATTCTCACTCGCGCAGCCTCCACAACTAGATCACTCTGCTGCTTCCCTGGCTACACGACGCTCCCCTACCCACCCAGTCTCCTGGCTCGAAAGCAAGATAATAACTGAGTGCCGCGGCTTCGGCGGTGTACTTGAGCCCCGCTACATTATCGGCGCAGGATCACTTGACCAGTGAGCTATTACGCACTCTTTCAAGGGTGGCTGCTTCTAAGCCAACCTCCTGGTTGTCTAAGCGACCCCACATCCTTTTCCACTTAGTACACGCTTAGGGGCCTTAGCCGGCGATCTGGGCTGTTTCCCTCTCGACTACGAAGCTTATCCCCCGCAGTCTCACTGCCGCGCTCTCACTCACCGGCATTCGGAGTTTGGCTGATTTCGGTAAGCTTGTAGGCCCCCTAGACCATCCAGTAGCTCTACCTCCGATGAGAAACACGCGACGCTGCACCTAAATGCATTTCGGGGAGAACCAGCTATCACGGAGTTTGATTGGCCTTTCACCCCTACCCACAACTCATCCCCTCAGTTTTCAACCTAAGTGGGTTCGGGCCTCCACGACGTCTTACCGTCGCTTCACCCTGGCCATGGGTAGATCACTCCGCTTCGGGTCCATGATGTGCGACTACAACGCCCTATTCGGACTCGCTTTCGCTACGGCTCCCCCACACGGGTTAACCTCGCCACACACCGATGACTCGCAGGCTCATTCTTCAAAAGGCACGCCATCACCCCACCACCCGAAGATGGAAAGCTCTGACGGATTGTAAGCGCACGGTTTCAGGTACTATTTCACTCCCCTCCCGGGGTACTTTTCACCTTTCCCTCACGGTACTAGTCCGCTATCGGTCACCAGGGAGTATTCAGGCTTACCGGGTGGTCCCGGCAGATTCACAGCAGATTTCACGGGCCCGCTGCTACTCGGGTACTCGATACAAGAGAGAACGCATTTTCGCTTACCGGACTCTCACCGTCTACGGTTGGCCATCCCAGACCAATTCAGCTAACACGAACTTTTCTGACTCTCGCTCCCCACGGCAGTAGGAAGAAATCAAGCCCCACAACCCCGCATAGACAACGCCTGCCGGCTATCACATCTACACGGTTTAGCCTCATCCGCTTTCGCTCGCCACTACTCACGGAATCACAATTGTTTTCTCTTCCTGTGGGTACTGAGATGTTTCACTTCCCCACGTTCCCTCCACACCACCTATATATTCAATGGCGGGTAACACGACATCACTCGTGCTGGGTTTCCCCATTCGGAAATCCTCGGATCTCAGCTCGGTTGACAGCTCCCCGAGGCTTATCGCAGCCTCCTACGTCCTTCATCGGCTCCTGGTGCCAAGGCATCCACCGTACGCTCTTACACACTTACAAACAAAGATGCTCGCGTCCACTGTGCAGTTCTCAAACAACACACAAGACCCTCGCACTACTGCGGCACCAGCCAGAGAAAACTCTGCGGTATGACCACGACTCGGATCTCGTCGTTCATTCGCCTAGAAAGAAACACTCGCGTGTTCTTTCAGGACCCAACAGTGTGTCGATATATCCATCGCGCTCGAAGACATGGCCTCGAACATGAAGCGATGAAACCTGTCAGCGTTCCACCCATGAGCATCCGCAGCCCCACATACGAGGACTCAACGGTCTCTGACGCAACATCATCCGACTCTTCGGACAGTCACGTAGAAGTGCTCCTTAGAAAGGAGGTGATCCAGCCGCACCTTCCGGTACGGCTACCTTGTTACGACTTCGTCCCAATCGCCAATCCCACCTTCGACGGCTCCCTCCACAAGGGTTAGGCCACCGGCTTCGGGTGTTACCGACTTTCATGACGTGACGGGCGGTGTGTACAAGGCCCGGGAACGTATTCACCGCAGCGTTGCTGATCTGCGATTACTAGCGACTCCAACTTCACGGGGTCGAGTTGCAGACCCCGATCCGAACTGAGACCAGCTTTAAGGGATTCGCTCCACCTCACGGTCTCGCAGCCCTCTGTACTGGCCATTGTAGCATGTGTGAAGCCCTGGACATAAGGGGCATGATGACTTGACGTCGTCCCCACCTTCCTCCGAGTTGACCCCGGCAGTCTCTCACGAGTCCCCGCCATTACGCGCTGGCAACATAAGATAAGGGTTGCGCTCGTTGCGGGACTTAACCCAACATCTCACGACACGAGCTGACGACAGCCATGCACCACCTGTACACCAACCACAAGGGGGGCTACATCTCTGCAGCTTTCTGGTGTATGTCAAACCCAGGTAAGGTTCTTCGCGTTGCATCGAATTAATCCACATGCTCCGCCGCTTGTGCGGGCCCCCGTCAATTCCTTTGAGTTTTAGCCTTGCGGCCGTACTCCCCAGGCGGGGTACTTAATGCGTTAGCTACGGCACGGATCCCGTGGAAGGAAACCCACACCTAGTACCCACCGTTTACGGCGTGGACTACCAGGGTATCTAATCCTGTTCGCTACCCACGCTTTCGCTTCTCAGCGTCAGTTACTGCCCAGAGACCCGCCTTCGCCACCGGTGTTCCTCCTGATATCTGCGCATTTCACCGCTACACCAGGAATTCCAGTCTCCCCTGCAGTACTCTAGTCTGCCCGTATCGACTGCAAGCTTGCAGTTGAGCTGCAAGATTTCACAATCGACGCGACAAACCGCCTACAAGCTCTTTACGCCCAGTAATTCCGGACAACGCTCGCACCCTACGTATTACCGCGGCTGCTGGCACGTAGTTGGCCGGTGCTTCTTCTACAGGTACCGTCACTCTCGCTTCGTCCCTGTCGAAAGAGGTTTACAACCCGAAGGCCGTCATCCCTCACGCGGCGTCGCTGCATCAGGCTTCCGCCCATTGTGCAATATTCCCCACTGCTGCCTCCCGTAGGAGTCTGGGCCGTGTCTCAGTCCCAGTGTGGCCGATCACCCTCTCAGGTCGGCTACCCGTCGTCGCCTTGGTAGGCCGTTACCCCACCAACAAGCTGATAGGCCGCGGGCCCATCTCGCACCGATAAATCTTTCCACCACACACCATGCAGCATGTAGTCATATCCGGTATTAGACCCAGTTTCCCAGGCTTATCCCAGAGTGCAAGGCAGATCACCCACGTGTTACTCACCCGTTCGCCGCTCGTGTACCCCGAAGGGCCTTACCGCTCGACTTGCATGTGTTAAGCACGCCGCCAGCGTTCGTCCTGAGCCAGGATCAAACTCTCCGTTGAAGACTCCAGATTTACCCCCACAAAGGGAGCGAATCAGAAATATCTCGAACCAGAGTCCGAAAACCTAACTTAAACGCCAGCCGGAAAAATAGCTGACAAAAAATGTCCGACACCCACACGGGGGTGTAAGCGCCGGAACCAAAATAAATATTTGGCACTGACATTCATCGACACACTATTGAGTTCTCAAAGAACACACGCAC
>NZ_BDBQ01000170.1 GCF_001613065.1 Nocardia miyunensis NBRC 108239 | reverse complement strand
GCACCACGCGGTGATCGACGGTGTCTCGGCGGCAGAGATCATGGCGGCAGTCCTCGACATTTCCGAAACACCCACCGCCACACCACTACCCGCTGCGGGCATGCGCCGCGACCGGACCCCTTCCGCCATCGAAATGCTCGCTCGCAGCGTCCCGAATGCGGTTGCCCGGCAATCGATGCGCGCACATGCCATGCTCGAGGCGGGGCCGGCGCTGCTGCGTGCCCGCGACGATCTCCGCAACAAGCACCCCGATGTGCCGTTCAACGGCCCGAGCACCGCTGCCCGCAGTTTCGCGTACACCTCGCTGCCGCTGGACACGGTCAAGTCCATCAAGAAATCGGTCGACGGCACCGTCAACGACGTGGTGATGGCGCTGTGCACCTCGGCCCTGCGCAGCTGGATGCACGACCACGCCATCCCCACCGACCGGCCGCTACTGGCCGCGGTGCCGGTATCGGTGCGCACTCCAGAGCAATTCGGCTGCGCGGGAAATCAGTTCTCCATCATGCTCTCGCCGCTACCGATCACCGAACCCGACCCGCACCATCGACTCGAACTCCTGCACAGCGATCTGCTCGCGGCAAAGGATCGGTTCCGTACGCAACCACCGACCCTGCTCCACCAGATCACCGCACTGCTGACATCGGTGGGGCACGGCATGCCCACTCGCACACTGCTCCGAGCCACGGCGGCAGCCCTACCCCTGGCCAATCTGATCGTGTCGAACGTTCCGGGACCGCAGGTACCTTTGTACCTCAACGGAATCCGCGTCCTGGCCAGCTACCCCGTCTCACTGCTCACCGAGCTGTCGGGCAGCCTCAACATCACCGTCATGTCCTACAACGGACATCTCGATTTCGGCATCCTCGCCTGCCCCGACACCGTTCCCGACATCTGGGACATCGCCCGGCACCTCGAACACGCGCTCACCGAACTGCATCCCTAACTCGGCCCCCGGCGCCCCCGACCGACTGCTCGTGACCGCCGACCATAACCGAGCTGAGGAGGCCATCCACGTGCCCGTGTTCACAGGGCCCTGCCGGGGGCACGTACAGGATCTGCACAAGCGATGCCTGCTGCCTGAGCAGGCGTTTCGAGCCGATATCCGGAACACGTCACAACACCGAACCGGCGGTCTTGGTGCCCGCCACCGCCGCCGCGGACCATCGGCGCACGGTGATCGCAACGATGGAACTCGCCCACCGCGGGACGCCAGACGGGTCGGGTGACGACGACGAACCTTCCCCGCCTGCGAGAGCATCTGCGGCGTCGGGGTTTTCCGTCCGTGTAGGCTTTCGGCCCGTGGGTAATAGCTGGCTGCGTCGTCTGTCCCCCGCTCCGGAGAACGGATCGCACACGGTGGTCTGCTTTCCCCATGCCGGCGGATCGGCCATCTCGTACGGGCCGCTGGCCAAACGCCTGGGATCGGAATACGACGTCATCGCCGTGCAGTATCCCGGGCGTCAGGACAGAAGGCGCGAACCGATGGTCGACACCATTCCCGGTCTCGTCGACGGCCTGTTCACCGAATTGGCCGAAACGCTCGGCGATGCGTCGAACTTTTCCCTGTTCGGCCACAGCATGGGATCCGCGGTGGCGTTCGAAACCTGCGGGCGACTCGAACGGGACTCCGGGGCGAGGGCATCGGTGCTGTTCGCCTCGGGCCGGCGCGCCCCGTCGTTGCCGGGCACCGAGGTCATGCACACCAGGAGCGACCGGGAGCTGGCCGAACATCTCCTGAGCTACGGCGGTACCCCGGCGGCCCTGCTCGAGGATCAGGAAATGCGCGAGATGATCCTGACGGTCACCCGAAACGACTACCGAGCCATCGAAACCTACGCCTGCGCTCCGGGGGCGACCGTCGAATGTCCCATCGTCGCACTGGCCGGTGACCGTGACGCCGATACGGGCGTCGCGGAGATCGAGGCCTGGCGCTCGCACACCTCCGGAAGTTTCTCCGCCCGAACGTTTCCCGGCGGCCATTTCTTTCTCGACGCCAATTGCGATGCGGTAGCGCGGTTGATTGCCGATCACACTTCGCGAGCGCTGTCGAGTTAGCCGGGAACGACCGGGCGGGCGTATCCGCCCGCCCGGTCGCCGCCGTCAGTGCGCGAGCCAGTCCTCGATCGCCTCGGCGACCTCCGCCGCGCCGTCCTCCAGGATCGTGAAGTGATCGGCCGCCACCGGCACGACTTCATGCGCCGCGTCCCACGGCCGGGTCTGCCAGTCCGCACGATCGGAGGAGCTGCCGAGGAACGATCGCGCACACTGAACGAACAGCGTCGGCGCGTCGACCGAACCCGGCACCCGCTCGTGCAGCAACTGCACGTACCGGCCCATTCCGGTGAGCCGGGCCTGGTCGAATCGACCGAACGTGGCCTCGTGGGACACCATGTGTTCGGCCATCTCCCGAAGCAGCCATTCCCCGTTCTCGTCCGCCGGGTAGGTGTCCACCATGACCACCCCGGCGGGAGCCGGACCGCCGGCCGCCTCCAGGTACTCGGTGACGAGGTAGGCCAGCAGACCGCCCGAGGAGTGCCCGAGCAGGACGAACGGCTCATCCTGCGCGGCCTCGAGCACGCCGCGTGCCAGCGCCGCCAGTGCGGCGACCGGAGTCGCCGGTAGCGGCTCGCCCGCACCGAAACCGATCAGCGGCAGGGCCAGCACCTCGCGGCCGGTGCGCAGCTGCGACGCGATCCGGGCGTACTGGTGCGCACCGCCGGTGGCCAGCGGTGGATTGACACAGATGATCCGCGGCAGGGCCGAGCCCGCGGCGAGCCGCGCGGGCACCGGCAGCCGTTCCGGTTGCTCGTCCGCGGTGAACTGATCCCGCAATTCCGCCACCGCTCGCAGCAGGGCGAAGCCCTTACCGGCCTGACCGTTCGTGACCGCGCCGCGGAACATCCCGTACAGCGAATCATCCTGGCGTGCTTGGTCTTCGGCCTGGTGTGGCGCGGCGCCGAGTTCCTCGCGAAGGTGCCTGGCCAGCACGGCGGGCGTCTTGTGGTCGAAGATCGCCGCCGTGGACAGCGTCAGTCCGGTGGACGCGTTGAGGGCGCCGCGCAACTCCATGGCGGCCAGCGAGTCGAATCCCGATTCGAGGAAGTCTCGCTCCGGGTCGAGCGCGTCGGCGCTGTCGTGCCCGAGCAGCCGGGCGGCGTGCTCGAGGATGTGCGTCAGCAGCCACCGTTCCTGTTCGGATGCCGGCAGCTGCGCCAGATGGTTGCGCAGTGCCGCGGCGTCCGGCGTCGTGGCGCGCTGCCGGCGTCCCGCCTTCGCGGCCAGATCGCCGAGCAGGGCCGGGACCGCGTCGCGGGCACGGAGTACGGCGTGGTCGATCGCGACCGGCACCTGCACCGGACGACCGGAAGACATTGCCGCGTCGAACAATTCGAGTGCGGCGTCGGCGGACAGCGGTGCGAAGCCTTGGCGCCGCATCCGCTGCCGGTCGGCCTCGCCGAGCCATTGCGACAATCCGGTGCCGATATCCCACATGCCGTAGGCGAGTGACGTCGCCGGCAAGCCTTCGGCGTGACGATGCGTCGCGAGCGCGTCGAGGAACAGATTGGCCGCCGCGTACCCCCCCTGGCCGGCGGGCAGGATCGACCCCGCGACCGAGGAGATCAGGACGAAGGCGGACAGTCCGGCCTCGCGGGTGAGCTCGTGCAGATGCCAGGCGGCGTCGGCCTTGGCGCTCAGGCAGTGGTCGATCTGCCCCGGTGTCAAGGTATCGACCAGGCCGTTGTCGGCGACCCCGGCCGCGTGCACGATCGCGCCCAGCGGATGCTCGGCGGGGATCGATCCGAGCAGCTGCCGCACCGCGTCGCGGTCGGTGACGTCGCAGGCCGCGACCCGCACCCGAGCGCCGAGGGCGCCGAGTTCGGCGACGAGATCCGCGGCGGCGGCCGGTCCGCGCCGACCGGCCAGCAGCAGGTGGCGCACCCCGTGCTCGCGCACGAGATGCCGGGCGAGGTGTCGGCCGATTCCACCGGTACCACCGGTGATCAGGACGGTCCGTTCGGCATCCCACGCGGTGGACAGCGTCGCGTCGGGTGCCGCGGCGCGCACGAGTCGCGGCACCCGAATCCCGGCCGCGTCGACGGCCAGTTCCGGCTCACCCGTCGCCGCGGCGGCGACGAGATCGTGCGCCGCGATGGCCTCGCCTGCCTCGATGAGCACGATTCGTCCGGGGTTCTCCGCTTGCGCCGCGCGGACCAGACCCCACACCGCGGCGGCGGCCGGATCGCCAGTGGAGTCGGTGATCACCGCGAGAGTGCTTGCGGCACATCGTTCGTCGCGCAGGAACTCCTGCACGACACCGAGTGTGGCGTGCAGGGCCGTGCGCAACCGCGCCGGGACCGCGACTTCGTCGATCGGGGGGCGGTAGACGAGGACCGAAGCCGGCTCCGGCGCACCCCACTCGGCCCAGGAAATGTCCGCCGTGCGGCGCGGCTGCGGGCCGGGCCGCCACGCGAGTTCGTACAGTGCGTCGTAGGAGGGACGAGACGAGGCCGCGAGCAGTTCGGGTGAGAGCGGCCGCAAGCCGAGCGATCGCACCGAAAGCAGCGGCGCGCCACCGGAATCGGCGATCTGTACCGTGACCGCCCCCTCGTCCCGTCCGGTCAGCCGCACCCGCACCCGGCGGGCGCCCTCGGCGTATAGACGCACCGACGACCAGGTGAACGGAACCAGGGTCTGCGGCTCGCCCTGCTCGTCGGTGTCCTGCGGAAGCCCGACGGTGAGTGCGTGCAGGGTCGCGTCGAGCAACGCCGGATGCATGCCGTACCCGCGTGCGGTGGTCTGCTCGGGCAGTGCGACCTCGGCGAAGAGTTCGCGACCGCGCCGCCACACCGCCACCAGACCGCGGAAGGCGGGACCGTAGTTGTATCCGTGGCCGGCGAGTTCGTCGTATGCGCCGTCCACCGTGATCTGCGTGGCGCCGGACGGGGGCCACTGCACGAAATCCGCCCAGTGCGCCGGTTCGCCGGTATCCCGGCTCGGGCTCAGCCGGCCCTGGGCGTGATGTGTCCACGGGACTGCCTGGTCGTCCTCGTCCCGGCGGGAGTAGATGTCGATGGATCGGTGACCGGTCTCGTCACCGTCACCCACGACCACCTGGATCTGCACTCCCCCGGGTCCGCTGAACGTCAGCGGTGCCCGCAGTGTGAGATCCGCCAGTTCCGGACAGCCGACCTGCTCTCCGGCGTGGACCGCCAACTCGACGAAACCGGTTCCGGGCAGCAGCACCACGCCGAGTACGTCGTGGTCGGCCAACCACGGATGCGTGGCCGTGGACAGCCGCCCGGTGAGGCGGACGCCGCCGCCTTCGGGCTGCGCCACCAACGCGCCCAGCATGGGGTGTTCGGTGGACCGCAGGCCGAGCGCCGACGGCTCACCGGAATGCAGCCGGCCCGTCGCCCAGAAGCGGCGGTGCCGGAAGGGGTAGGTCGGCAGATCCGTCCGCCTGCCGCCGGAGCCGGCGTAGTAGCGGGTCCAGTCCACCGTGGCGCCCGCGACGTACAAGCGGGCGAGGCCGGTCAGCACGGTCGCGGGGTCCGCGTGGTGGCGTTTGGTGAGCGCGATCGTGGTTGCCGTGTCGTGGGTTCGGGCGACCATGGGCGTCAACACCGCATCGGGCCCGACTTCGGCGAATCGCGTCACTCCCAGTTCCGCCATGGCGAGGACCGCATCGGCGAATCGCACCGCGTCGCGAACCTGCCGCACCCAATAGGACGGATCCGACATCTCGTCGGTCACCCTGGCGCCGGTTGCCGTCGATACCAGCGGCACATCCGGACGCCCGAACGTCAAAGCCGCTATGGCCGAAGCGAATTCGGCCAGCATCGGCTCCATCAGCGCCGAATGGAACGCGTGCGACACTCGCAAACGATGTGTGCGCCAGCCTCTTTCCGCGCATCTCCCGGCGACAGCCGTCACCTCGGCGTCGACACCGGACAGCACCACCGAGGACGGGCCGTTCACCGCGGCGATCGCGACGTCACCGATCAGCAGAGCCGTAACGTCGGCCTCGGATGACTCGACGGCGATCATCGCTCCGCCCGCGGGCAGTGCTT
>NZ_BDBQ01000169.1 GCF_001613065.1 Nocardia miyunensis NBRC 108239 | reverse complement strand
GGCTACGCGAGTGCGCACGAATCCTCCTTCCGTGTCGAGATAGATTGCCGGACAACGGCATTCCGGCCGGTGAAGGCCGCCGGATCGGTTTCCGGCAGCTCATCGCCCGGCCGGGATGCCGGAGTCGTCGATAACAGTGCGGGCACGACTCAGCCCGGGAACTGCGCTTGTTCGGTGGCCAGGGTGACCCATCGGGTGTTGGAGAAGGCTTCGATGCCCCAGCGTCCGCCGAAACGGCCGTAGCCGGAGGCTTTGAATCCGCCGAAGGGGGCCTGCGGTTCGTCCATGATGGTCTGGTCGTTGATGTGCACGATGCCGGTCTTCAGGCGCGTGGCCACGCGCAGGCCGTGGGTGCTGTTCTCGGTGATCACGCCCGCGGACAGGCCGTTCTCGGTGTCGTTGGCCTTGGCGACGGCCTCGTCGTCGGTGGTGAAGGTGTCGATCACGCAGACCGGCCCGAAGGACTCGGTGTAGTGCAGCCGCGCGTGCGTGGGCACGTCCGTCAGCAGCGTCGCCGGGTAGTGCGCGCCATTCGGATCTCCGCCTCCGGCAAGGAGTTTCGCGCCGTCGGTGACCGCGTCGGCGACGAGTTCGGAGACCCGGGACGCGGCGGCGGTGCTCATCAGCGGGCCCAGGGCGGTCGCGGGGTCGGTCGGGTCGCCCGTCGGCAGTGCGGTGAGCGCGGCGGCGAATTTGGTGCGGAATTCCTCGGCGAGGGATTCGTGCACCAGCAGGCGATCGGCGGACATGCAGACCTGTCCGGAGTTCAGGCATACGGAGAAGGCGGCGGCCGCGACGGCGTAGTCGACGTCGGCGTCGTCGAGCACGATGACCGAGTTCTTGCCGCCGAGTTCCAGGACGGCGGGCTTGAGATGCTGTGCGGCGAGGGTGCCGATGATCCGGCCCACGCCGGTGGAACCGGTGAAGTTCACCGCGCGCACGCGCTCGTCGGCGATGAGCGTCTCGGCGATGACCGGCGCGTCGGCGGGGTCGTTGGTGATGACGCTCAGTACGCCGTCGGGTAGCCCGGCCTCGTGCAGGATGTCGGCCAGGAACAGTCCGGCCGAGAACGGGGATGCCTCGCTGGGCTTGAGCACGACGGTATTCCCGGCCGCCAGCGGTGCGGCCACGGCGCGCACGCCCAGGATGATGGGGGCGTTCCAGGGTGCGAAGGCGGCGACCACGCCGATCGGCTGTTGCACTGCCATGCCCAGGACGCCGGGCTGCTGTGCGGTGAGCACCTCGCCGCGCGGCGCGGTGATCGCGGCGGCCGCCTCGCGCAGGATGTTCGCGCCCAGCCACACGTTGAATCCGGCCCACCCGGCGGTCGCGCCGACCTCGCTGGCCATGAGCCGCACGGCCTGCTCGGTCTTGGCTTCGAGCAGATCGGCGGCGCGCAGGAACACCGCGCGCCGCTCGAAGGGGCTCAGCGCGGCCCAATCGGCGAAGGCGGCGTCGGCGGCGTCGACGGCGGCGGTCACATCGACGGTGTCTGCCGCGGCGACGGTAGCGTAGAGCTCTCCGGTGTGCGGTGACGTGACGGAAGTGGTCCGGCCACTCTTGGCGGGCCGGTCGGCTCCGCCGATGATCAGGTCACGGGCGATGGTCATGATGTCTCGTTTCGGTACGGCGCTGTCACCGGAACTCGCAGTTGCGGGGCATACCGCTCAGGCGCGGTGTTCTGGTGTTATCGGTCCAAGCATCGTGATGGTGTGTTCTGGACCACTAGTACTTTTCCATTCAATGGATGAGACTTTTCACTGACTCGCGCCGAGTGCCCGGGAGATCCCGAGGGCGGTGGCCTGCACTGCCGGGGCGACGCTGCGCGCGGTGTCGTCGTTGGCGACGATGACCGCCAGTGCGGCCACCACCCGACCACGGACGGTGCGCACCGGCGCGGCCATGGAGGTGGTGGTCTCGTCGAGGTGTCCGGGACAGAAGGCGATTCCCGTCCGGCGGATCTCACCGAGAAAGGCGCGCAACGCCTTCGGGTCGGTGACGGTGTGCGTGGTGAATCGGGTGAGCGGGCGGGTGAGGATCGAATCCTGAAGTTCCAGTGGGCCGTTCGCCAGCAGAACCAATCCCGGGGCCGAGGCGTGCAGGGGCAGGCGTCCGGCGTACCGGCTCAGATTGCGCACCGATCCGGGTGCGGAGAGGCGTTCGATGTAGAGCACCTCGCTGTCCTGCAGCACGGCCAGTTGCACGTGATTGCCGATCACGGCGTGCAGGTCCTGCATGAACGGCATGGCCAGCTCGCGCAGGCCCAGGGTGGGCGAGGCGCGTGAGACCAGTTCCCACATCCGCACGCCGATCCGGATGCGGCGATCGGCGTCGCGCCGCAGCCAGCCGTATCCGATCAGCTCGTTCACCAGGCGTGAGGTGGTCGCCACCGGCAGGCCGGTGCGGCGGGCGAGTTCGGACACGCCGATGGCCGGTACGTCGGCGTCGAACGCCTCGAAGATCCGCACTGCGCGGGACAGCACGGATTCGCCGCTGGGTGATCTGGCCATTAGACGCTTGCGACCTGGCCGAACGGGTCCTCCGCCATACGGGTCACCCTAGTCGGCGCGATACGGGTGCGAAGATTGCGTTCGTGACCGCAGCCAATGAAGATCGCGACGCTGTCGCCTCGCCCTCGACGCTGTACCTGATCAAACAGGTGGAGCTGGCGGTGCGGGCGGTGATGGACGACGCGCTGCGTCCGCTGGGGCTGACGCCGTTGCAGTACACGGCGTTGACGGTGCTCGAGCGGCGTGGCGGGCTGTCCTCGGCGCAGCTGGCCCGCAGAGCGTTCCTGCGGCCGCAGACGATGCACGTCATGGTGCGAACCCTGGAGGAACGCGGGCTGATCAGCCGGGATCGGGATCCGGGCAACCGCCGGGTGCTGGTCGCGTCGCTGACCGATCGGGGACGTGAACTGCTCGAGCGGGCCGGGCCGCACATCGAGCGGATCGAGTCCGTGCTGCTGGCCGAGATGAGCCAGCGGCGGAGTGCGGAGTTTCGTGCCGCACTACGGCAGGGCATCGCCGCGCTGACGACCGAGGCCGCCGCGCGGGGTGTTTCGGCGACCTCTCCCGCTGACGAGTAACCGGAGAGCTGTTGACGACGAGCGGTTTCGGCGGCACCATAGGAGCGAAATCATCAGCATTACTGATAATGGAGCGCGCCGATGACGACAGCGACAGAGCCTTGGGGCGAGACCGTGAGCGTGCAGTTCGAGGAGGGCATCGCCTGGGTCACGCTGAACCGCCCGGACAAGCGCAACGCGATGAACCCGGCCCTGAACACCGAGATGTGCCGGGTGCTGGACCATTTGGAGGGCGATCCGCGCTGCCGGGTGCTGGTGCTCACCGGTGCCGGCGAATCCTTCTCCGCCGGAATGGATTTGAAGGAGTACTTCCGCGACGTCGAGGCCTCCGGGGATCTCGCGCTGCAATATCGGGTGCGCCGGGAGAGCAACGAGTGGCAGTGGAAGCGATTGGCCTACTACCCCAAGCCGACCATCGCGATGGTGAACGGCTGGTGCTTCGGCGGGGCCTTCACCCCGCTGGTGGCCTGTGATCTGGCGATCGCCGACGAGACCGCGAAATTCGGTCTGTCCGAGGTGAACTGGGGCATCCCGCCGGGCAGCGTGGTGACCAAGGCGCTGGCCGCGACGGTGTCGCAGCGCGACGCCCTGTACTACATCATGACCGGCGAGCCGTTCGACGGTGCGCGGGCCGCGCAGATGCGACTGGTCAACGAGGCCGTCCCGGCGGAGCGGCTGCGCGAGCGGACCCGGGAACTGGCCCTGCACCTGGCCGGGCTCAATCCCGTTGTGGTGCACACGGCCAAGGTGGGCTACCGGTTCGCCGCGGAGATGAGCTGGTCGCAGTCCGAGGACTACCTGTACGCCAAACTGGATCAGAGCCGGGCCCTGGACGCGGACCACGGCCGGGAGAAGGGCCTGTCGCAGTTCCTGGACGACAAGAGTTACCGTCCCGGGCTCGGCGCGTTCGATCCCGCGAAATAGGAACGGCCACAACCGAAACGGCATCGGCGAGTGAGGATGGATCGTGCGGAATCGGGGACTCGGCTCATGGCCCGCCCGGCGGGCCCGGATGACGCCGGATGCGGTGGCGGTGATCGGCGCGGGCCGGTCGATCACCTTCGCGCAGTTGTACCGCAGGGTGGCGCGGGTCTGCGGGGAACTGCGGGCCGCGGGAGTGCGCGCCGGTGATCGGATCGCCTATCTGGGGCCGAATCATCCGGCCTATCTGGAACTGCTGTTCGCGGCCGGTGCGCTCGGCGCGGTCTTCGTTCCGGTGAATTTCCGCAGTGCCGCAGCCGAAATCGACTACGTCCTCGGCGATTCCGGTGCGCTGGTGTTGTTCTACACCGAGGCCTACCGAAATGTCGTGGCGGAGTTGACCGTCGAGGTCGGGGTGATCCCCGTTGCCGCGGACGGGGTGCTCGCGGACGGGGTCGACGGCGATGTCCGGGTCCCCGACGAACCGGTGGACCTCGACGATCCCTGCGTGATCATGTACACCTCGGGGACCACCGGACGTCCCAAGGGCGCGGTGCTCACGCACGGCAACCTGACCTGGAACTGCCTCAACGTCCTCGTCGAATCGGATATCGCGACCGACGAGGTGGGTCTGGTGTCCGCGCCGCTGTTCCACGCCGCCGCGCTGGGCATGCTGTGCCTGCCGGTACTGCTCAAGGGCGGCTGCGTCATCCTGCTCGAGAAGTTCGATCCCGCAGTGGTTTTCGATGCGATCGAACGTCATCGGGTGACGCGGATGTTCGGGGTGCCCGCCATGTACGACGCGCTGGCCGCGTTCGATCGCTGGGACACCGCGGACCTGTCCAGTATCCGGGTGCTGCTGTGCGGCGGAGCCCCGGTGCCGCACAACACCATTCGGCGCTATCTGACCCGCGGGCTGACCTTCGTGCAGGGGTACGGGATGACCGAGGCGTCACCGGGTGCGCTGCTGGTGGATCCCGAACACGCCGAGACGAAGGTCGGATCGGCGGGTGTGTCCTCGTTCTTCAGCGATGTCCGGGTGGTCGACGATCAGGGTGTGCCGGTGGCGGACGGGGAACGCGGCGAGGTGATCGTCAGCGGACCCAATGTGATGTCCGGCTACTGGAATCGCCCCGCCGAGACCGCGGAAGTGTTGCGGGAGGGCTGGTTCCACTCCGGCGACGTCGCCACCGTCGACTCGGACGGATACGTGTACATCGTGGACCGGATGAAGGACGTCATCATCTCCGGCGGGGAGAACATCTATCCCGCCGAGGTGGAGAACGTGCTGACCGCACATCCGGCCGTGGCGGCCTGCGCGGTGATCGGCGTCCCGGACGAGCGCTGGGGCGAGGTCGGCCGGGCCGTCGTGGTCCTCGCGGCCGGACAGGATGCGGATCCGCAGACGCTGCTCGCCTTCGCCCGCGAGCGGCTGGCCGCATACAAGGTGCCCCGGTCGGTCCGCTTCGTCGATGAACTGCCCAAGGGCGGTTCCGGCAAGGTTCTCAAATCCGTTGTGCGTGAACTCCATGGATGATCGGCCGCGCGCATCCCGAGTCGAGCGGTGATCGCCCCGGCTGCGGGCCGCCCTCGTTGCGTGGCGGCCCGCTGCGCCGATCAGGGCTGTGCGACAAGCGTTTCCGAGCGCTGGACCGTTCCGGTGATCCCGGACGCGTCCTGACCTGCCAGCAGAACCGCCGCGCGAGCGATCGTTTCCGGAGGTTCGATCATGTGCTCGGGGATCTCCCGGCCACCGCCCGCGGCCTGCCAGCCTTCGGTCAGCACGACCCGCGACGGACTCAGACAGTTCACGGCGATGTTGTCGCCCCGAAGATCCGAGGCCAGGCCCAGATACAGACGTTCCACCGCGGCCTTGGACACCCAGTAGGCATTCGCGCCGCGATCGATCATGTCCACGCCGGTGGTGGTGATCGCCATGAGCGATCCACCCCCGCGCGACTTCAGATGCGGGATGACCGCCTTGGTCACCAGGAACACCCCGGTCAGGTTGACGTCCAGGCAGCGCTGCCAGCGTTGCAGCGGAGTCGTCTCGATCGGCCCCATCCACAGCACACCGGCGTTGGCGACCAGGACGTCGATGCCGCCGAACGCGGAAACCGTTGTGGCGACTGCCTGTTCGATCGACTCCTCGCTGGATACGTCGCACGGGATCGGCAGCGCCCGCCCGCCCGCGGCCTCGATCCGCTCCGCGACCGCCCCGATCGTGCCGGGCACCCGTCCCTCGGTCTCCGAGCGCGCGGCGACGGCGACGGACGCCCCTGCTGCCGCGAGTCCCTGGGCGATGGCCGCCC
>NZ_BDBQ01000168.1 GCF_001613065.1 Nocardia miyunensis NBRC 108239 | reverse complement strand
TGGAGCCCGGCGCATGCTCAGCCTGCGACGCGACGAACTCAACGCCCACTTTCCCGGCCTGCTCGACGCGGTCCTGTGCACCGCAGCCGAAAAGTTGTGACGACGGCTATATCGCAGGAAACAATTCCGCAAACTCAGCCGATGTAAGGGCTGGACATTCCCCTTCAGCCGCTGCGTGACCCCGTCGCGACACCGAGCTGTTCCAGTGGTGGCTATGCCCGGGTCTCGACCATCAAGCAGAGCCGCGAGCGCCAGCTCGACGCCCTCACCAACACCGGACTGCCGGACCGACGAACGGATCTACGTCGATAAGAACACCGACGCCACGGTCGCCCGGCCCGGCCTGACTGCTCGAATACGCACGCCCCGCCGACACCGTCGTCGCCTACACCCTCGGCCAGCTCGGCTGGAACCTGCGCGGAGTGCTGAACCTCGTCCACGACCGCGGCAAAAAGGGAATCGGCGTGCGCACGCTGGCCGACCTGCTCCCGATCTACACCGCCGACGAGGGCATGGGCGGTATCGCGTCCCTGCTGCTCGCGCTGTTCGCGGAGATGGAACGCGCCTTCACCGTCGAACGCGCCGCCCACGCTCGCGCCGTTGCCGAATCCAAGTCCGCCACATCGGCCGACCCACCGCCTGGCCCGACGACAAGATCGACTACGCCCGACTGCTCCGTGAAAAAGGGAAATGGCCTCGGCGAAAATCACGAGCAAGGCCGACATCCCGAAGACATCACTGCACCGCTACCTCACGCCGGCGACCGAACAAGCACGGTGATCGCGGCGGCTACCTGGCCGAACAGGGCTTTATGTACCAGTGGACTCCCATCAGGTCGATGCGGCCGCGCGGGTGCGGGTGGCGGTCGGTGTCTCGCCGGTGTGCCTGCGGTAGATGCGCCGGAAGGCCGCCGGGTCGGCGTAACCCACCGCGCCCGCGATCACGTCGACGGGTTCGCGGGTGGTCGTGAGCAGGGTGGCCGCGTGCCCGACCCGGAGGCGATGAACATATTGGATGGGTGACACGCCGACGCGGTCGCGGATGCGGCGGGTCAGAGTGCGCGGGGAAACCGCTGCGACACCGGCCAATTCGTCCAGCGATAGTTGCCGGTGCAGATTGGCGTGCACGTGCTGTTGCACGGCGCGCAGCACCGGGTCGGTGGCCCGTAGATGCTCGAGCACCATGTAGCGCGACTGCGACATGCGGGCATCGAGCACCAGGTAGTGAGCCACCTGCTCGGCCAGTGCACCGCCGCCGAGGCGGGCAACCAGCGCCAGCAGCAGATCCGTGTGGGCGAAAGCCGCACCGGCGGTGAGTATTGCGCCGCTGTCGACCACCATGCGATCGGAGTGCACGGTGACATCGGGGAAGCGGCGGGCCAACAGCGGCGCCAGCCACCACGTAGTGGTGGCGGCCCGGCCCGACAGCAGACCCGAGGCCGCGAGCACGAAGACAGCCGAGCAGGAGGCAGCCACCGTAGCGCCGGAATCAGCGGCACGCCGGATGATTTCGACGGCCTGCATGGTCCGGGGTCGGGTCAGCAGCTCCTCGACACGCGCTTCGCTGGACGCGGACGGCCCCGGCAGCACCAGAACGTCGCCGGGTTCGAATCCCGCCGCGCCGAGCGGGGTTTCGGTATCGACGCTGATCAACCGACCACCGCTGGATCGGACCGGTAGCCGATCGAGTGATGCGACGCGCTGTCGCAGCCGCCCGCCCGTCGCGTCACCGGCGATCCCGGCTGCCGTGTCGACGATGTCGACACCGAGGCCGAGTGCACCTTCGAGCACACCGTCCAGCGCGAGGTGGGTAATCATGTGGCGAGACTAGACCGAAGAGTGGCGCTCTCGCCGATGGCGGTGTGCTGACCTGCTGCGGCAGAGTTTGGGTGTGCAGCAATCTCTCCCGCAGGATTCTCTCGACGACGACCTCGCCGATTTCACACCTCGGTCGATCACGCTCGACGGAGTAGCCCGCACCGTGTACGTCAGCGGTAACGGACCGGCGGTCATCGTCATGGCGGAAATGCCCGGCATCAGTCCCGATGTGGCTCGCTTCGCCCGCTGGGTGCGCGAGGCCGGACTCACCGTCTACCTGCCGTCACTGTTCGGCCGCGACGGTGCCTATCCGGAGGCGGAGGCCGGCGTGGAAGTCTTCGAAAGAGCCTGTGTCAGCGCGGAATTCCGGGCCTTCGGCGCGGGCAAGTCCAGCCCGGTCACGGTGTGGCTGCGTGCGCTGGCAGCCCTGGCCCATCGCGAATGCGGCGGTCTCGGGGTCGGCGCGCTGGGTATGTGCTTCACCGGCAATTTCGCGCTCACCATGATGCTCGAGCCCGCGATGCTGGCGCCGGTGTTGTGCCAGCCGTCGCTGCCACTGGATGAGCCTGGCGGACTGGAGATTTCGCCCGGTGAGCTCGCGGCCGTGCGGGAGCGACTCGATCGCGATGATCTCGTGGTGCGCGCCTATCGCTTCGAGGGCGACCGGTTTTGCACCGCGCAGCGTTTCGCCGCCTACGCCGCAGCGCTGGGTCCGCGTTTCGAGCCGCGAGTGCTGCCCGCCGACGCGGCGAATCCCTCTCCGCCGCAGTTCTTCTCGCAGATCGTCGGCTGCCCGCACAGTGTGGTCACCGCGCATCTGGTCGATACGGCGGGAGAGCCGACCGCCGCGGCCCGCGACGAGATCCTCGCCTTCCTCGTGGACCGACTGACTGCGGACGTCCCGTTGCAGTGACAACGTCCACTGCTGGTCCGGCTTCGCGGCCACTTCCGACGTGCAGGAATTCTCCAGCCCGCAACACGTTCTCGGCTCAGGTCCAGGCGTGTGTCCACGTCGAGCCGGAATCGGCCATAAGGGTTGATATTCGACCAGAACAACGGCGAACATCGCCCGGCGTTCGTTCTCGCCGATCAGGTCGTGGAATTCCGGATTCTCCAGGACGGCTTGGAGCAGAAGGGTATTGATGTGCACCATCGCCGATTGCAGCAGGTGCAGCGCCAGCATCGAGACCCCGACGTGTTCGCGCCCGGCGCCGGTGAGCTGGGAGTCCTTGCCGTAGAACACGACGGTGTTGGCGGAGTTCCAGTTCTCCACCACCTGCTACCCGCGGTTGATCTCCTGTCTGAGCTCTTCCGACGCGAGGAAGTCGCAGGCGAAGATCGTGCGCACCCCCCGTCCCCCGCTCGCGCACGCAGTGCCGGTGCACCACCCCGCGCCGCGTCCGGTGAGCGGAAGTCGGTCCTTGCCAAGGAGTTTGGTATCAGCCGGGAATCGCCTACAGCTACCCGCGAGCCGAGACCGCCACAAGCTGAGCCCGGCGCCGCGGTCTCCGTGCATACGATTTCGAGCCGAAAGCACCGTGGTGCAGGTGAGTTCGCGCGCGCCGATCGACTCAGCGATCCCGCGACTTTCGCGCTCGGTATCTTTGCCGACGTTCCTACTCTTGCCCGTGTTCGTCGAGAACCGTGGCCGGTTCGCCGCCATCGTTCCGGCGCAGCGGACGCTCGGCCAGAACCGGGAACCGACCCGTGATGCCCTCCCGCTGCTGTGCGATACTCGCCACTCGCTTGCGAGCCAGGAACCACCCGCCGACCAGCGCCGGAACCATGATGACGCCCCCCGTGAACACCGCGCCGCGCTGTACCTCGTCGTCGCTGAATGCCATCAACGCCACTACGGTCACCAGGAACACCAGCGTCGCCACGCTCGTATAGGGCGTGCCGATCAAACGGAACGATGGACGCTCCGCCAGCCCTTTGCGCCACCAACGCCACAGCTGCAGCTGACAGACGACGATCGCGCCCCACGAGGTGATGGTGCCCAGCGTCGACATATTCAGCACGATCTCGAATGCCTTCTCCGGCACCACCGCGTTGAGGCCGACACCGATGAGCGCGATCGCCGCGGTCGCCAGGATGCCGACGTAAGGTACGCCGCCGCGGGACATCCGCGCCGCGATCGCCGGCGCACTGCCGTTCATCGACATCGACCGTAGGATCCGGCCGGTCGAATACAGGCCGGCGTTCAGGCTGGAGAACGCCGCGGTCAGCACCACCAGGTTCATGACCGACCCGGCACCGTCCACGCCGATCCGCGAGAAGAAGGTGACGAAGGGACTCTCACCGGACTTGAAGGCGGTGTAGGGCAGGAGCAGGCCGAGCAGCACCAGCGATCCGACGTAGAACAGTGCGATCCTGGCGATGACGGAGTTGATCGCACGCGGCATGATCTTCTCCGGGTTCTCCGTCTCGCCGGCCGCCGTGCCAACCAGTTCCACTGCGGCGTAGGCGAATACGACACCCGTGGTGACGAGAACCAGTGGCAGGACGCCGCTCGGGAACAGCCCGCCGTTGTGGGCTATCACGCTCGGACCGGTGGTTTGGCCTTTGATGGTGAACCGGCCCGCGAGGAAGACGGTGCCGATGATCAAGAAGGTGACCAGCGCGACGACCTTGATCAGCGCGGCCCAGAACTCCAGCTCACCGAACCACTTCACCGAGACGAGGTTGATGCCCACCACCAGGGCCAGGGCGACCAGGGCGATCAGCCACTGCGGTATCGCCGCGAAGGCCCCCCAGTAATGGACATACGTGGCGACGGCGGTGATATCCACGATCCCGGTCATGCACCACTGGAAGAAGTACATCCACCCGACCGCGAAAGCCAGCTTCTCGCCGTAGAACTCACGGGCATAGGAAACGAACGACCCCGAGGACGGACGATGCAGCACCAACTCACCCAGCGCCCGCAGAATGAAGAACACGAACACGCCACAAACGGCGTACACGATGAACAATCCCGGGCCCGCCCCGGCCAAACGCCCACCCGCACCCAGGAACAGCCCGGTACCGATGGCGCCACCGATCGCGATCATCTGCAGCTGACGCGGACGCAACGCTTTGTGATATCCCGCATCTTCCGCATGCAGCGCATCCGCGGACACCTCCGAGGGGGGTCGCACTGTTGTCATGCCTGGGTCCTCTCTCAGGTGACGACGATCATATCGCCGATTAATGTACCGTCAAACAACGGTACGATCAATAGGTGTGTCTACGTCGGTGTTCGAGTCCAGCCTGACATTTGGTGCGTGAGAAGGGATTTCGGTGACGAGGGGCGGGCTATATCCGGGTCAGCACGGTTGATCAGAACACCGTCCGGCAGCTCGACGAGAGTGAGGTGGAACGCACCTTCGTCCCGCCGCTGACGCCACGCGGTGAGGATGCTGGATCCAACAATGAGGGACTTGTACACGCCGACGCGGTGCTCGCTGCGCCACGGCCGCGTCGCGCCGGAGGTCAGCCAGCGCCATCACACTGCGGGACGGGTGCTGATCTTCGCCATGGACGGGCAGCGGATCGAAGTAGTTCGACTGACAGAGGCGAGAACTCGGTCTTCGTCTCCGTGCGCGGCGAGACCGTTGAGGAGGTCACATGCTACTGGAACGCGCTGAGCGCAGGCTCGACCGTCGTGGTCCCGCTGGGCCCGGCGGGCTGGGCCAAGGCGTATGGCACTTTGCGGGATCGATTCGGCGTGGTGTGGGCGCTCGACGTGGTGCGGCACGGGTAGAATGTGCGCTAGCACTGGAGGGGGTTCGATGGTTACCTTTGTCGATTTACGCGACGCGAAACCGCAACTCTGGCAGACCGCCGCGGACGACATGCTGGCGGTCTCCAAACAGACCGAGCGCACTGCCGACAACATCCACGACAACGGCATCAAGGAATTGTCCGAGAGCTGGCCCGACAAGACCGGCGACCGGGCGCGCGACGTCCTGGTCAAGATCGCCAACCGAATGGTCAACGCCAGCACCCTGTCTCGCGGCGCGACGACCGCGTTGGACACCCTTCAGGACGCGGTGGGCATTGCCCAGTGCGAGCTGACCGGCGCGGTGCAGCGCGCCGGTCAGCTCGGCCTGTCCGTCGACGGCAACGGCCGGGTCACCATTCCCAAGGGTGCCGTCCCCGACGCGCTGATGTTCCTCGAAATGGTCGAGGTCCAGCGCACGATCGACGACGCCGTCGAGGCCGCCACCCAGGCCGATCAGGCGTGCGTGGACGCCATCAACGCGGTCTCGGTCGACCCCGACGCCATCGACGCCGCGCAGGCGCAGGCCCGGCAGGCCACCGCCGTGCAGAAAGCCCTTGAAGCCCTGCGTGATTCGCTCCCGGACGGCCTGACCGAGGCTCAGGTGGCGGAATGGTGGGCGGGCCTGACCCCCGAACAGCAGCAGGCACTCATGCGCGCGGTCCCCGTCGAATTGTGCAATCTGCGCGGCATTCCCGAGGACGTGAAGAACGGCCTGCGCGACGACGGCCGCGGCTACGACCCCACCAAGACCGTCGCCTGGGCCCTCGCCCACGCCGACGACACGAGCATCGACGTCTTCGACAACAACTGCGCCAACTTCGCCTCGCACAGCCTGCGCGAGGGCGGCCTCCGCGACAAGATGGACTTCTCGAGCTGGGGCACCCTCGACGACGACAACTGGGGCACCTCCGCCGCCGGTGATATGGGCGTCCCGTTCATCGAGGGCAAGACCCACACCGAGTCCTGGTACAACTCCGACGCCCAGCGCAAGTTCTTCCTCGCCCACGGCGGCTCGGAAGTGCCTGTCGCGCAAGCGAAACCGGGTGACGTCGTGTACTTCAACTACGACGACGGCCCCGGCGACCACCCCGACGGCGTCAGCCACCACACCGCCGTCGTGACCGCCGTGCTCCCCGACGGCGAGGTCCTCTACACCCAGCACACCCCCGGCGCGGCCAACCAGAGTTTGCAGGACCGGTTGCCCGTCGGCGAGCAGCGCGAGGGGCGGCAGTCGGTGACGATCGTGCGTCCGAAGGAAACCTGGTGACCCTGCCGCGCCAGCGTTCCGGTCCGCTCCTCGCCGTCGGGCTGATCGCGCTCGCCGCGACCGTGCTCGCCTTC
>NZ_BDBQ01000167.1 GCF_001613065.1 Nocardia miyunensis NBRC 108239 | reverse complement strand
TGCAACCGGTCGGTGATGTCTTGGAACACCATCACCCAGAACCGGCTTCCGTCGTCGGCCACCGACACCGCGCTGTGCACATCGCAGGGCACCGCGTGGCCGTCCGAGCGCAGCAGCGTCCGCTGGTTCACGCGGGATTGGTTCAACGTCGCCTCCGCCGCTGCCGCATCCGCAATGAGGCTCGGGCCACGATCGTCCGGATGCAGCAGGCTTGCCGCGGGCATGGCGTTGAGTTCAGGCAGCCGGTAACCCAGCAGGCCACACAGCGCCTCGTTGGCGTCCAGCACTTGCCCGGCTTCGTCGAACAACGCGATACCGGCCGGGACGAGGTCGAACAGGTCGGTGAACCGCCGACTCGACCGCTGCTGCCGGATGCCTGCTTCGGTCTCATCACGGTGACCTGGATGAAACCCCGCACGTTGCCCTCCGGCGACTTCTGCGCAGTGATCACGACATGAGCCCAGAACCGGGTGCCGTCGCGGCGCAGGCACCAGCCTTCGTCCACATGCCTGCCGAACTCGGCGGCCTGAGCCAGCTGCCAGTCCGCGTGGCCGGCAGTGCCGGGTTCCGTCGGGGCAAACACCGAGAAATGTTTCCCGATGATCTCCTCGCCGCGATAGCCCGTGATGAGTTCTGCCCCGCTGTCCCAGCTCTCCACACGACCGGCCGCATCGAGCACGAAGATCGCGTACTCACGCATTCCCGCAGCCAGCAGACCAAGTCGCGCCTCAGCCTTCGACTGCAGCCGCGCGATTCCGCTGTGTTCTCCCTCGGGCACGAACCTGGTATCACTGTCCTTATCCATGTGACCCCAAAATGTTCGATCTTGAGCCTCATTCTCGCAGTTTCGATCGAGGACCATACAGAATAGAGACCCTATTGGCCGGGGAACCGGACTTGACGATGCCTGTCAGCCATAATCGGCGAGATTTCCGAGCCTCCGTTGTAGATGCTGCCGAGCGCCAGTGGCGCGAAGGTCGGTCCGAAGAGTCGGCGATCCGTGTGGCGCCCTGCCAGCTCGTCACTGCGGGGATACGTTACGACCACCTCCTTGATCAAGCACCGTCCAGGTGGTGACCATGCTGCAGTTGGCGTCGTTTCCACGAGCTGGCCCGGCCGCAGTTCGCTGATGTCGATCAGGCGGTAGTGCCGCGGCCACTCATTCGACACTGCTCGGGTCGCTGGGAGCCACCGGCCTGCGCGTCGGCGAAACGATCCGCCTCGACCGCACCGACATCGACTGGACCGACGCCGCTGATCCGGGAATCGAAATAGGCAAATCCCGGCTGGTCCCGATCCAGCCATTCTTCGTCTCGACCCGAGGGGCCCGCATGGTCTGTCCGATTATCCACGCGGCATTCCGGAATCTGTGCTGCGCCATCGGAATCGGCGCCGGAGCGCCGCGCCCTGCAAGGATCCACGATCTGCGGCACTCGTTAGCGGTGAATACCCTGCTGGGCTGGTACCGCGCTGGCGAGGACGTCGAGGCGACGCTGCCGACCTTGTCGACCACCACAACAGCCCGCGCACCCGCAATCTGCGGCTGACCGCGATCCGATCGCTGTTCACCTACCGATTCGACAAACAACTCGTGGCTTCCTGACTGCCACCGAGATCGACGCTATGCTGGCCGCCCTCGACCGCCGCCGCTGGGGAAGGACGCCGCGACCACGCCCTGCTGCTGGTCGTACTCCAGACAGACCGGGCTGCGAGTGTCCGAGCTGATCGGATTGAACTGCGGAGACATCACTTTCGGGCCCCGGGCGTGACTATATTTCGGCCGGCGTGACCTGCGGTGTTAGCTGTGAGCAACCCCCGAGGGCACGAACCTGCGACGTGTGACCTGCGAAAACGCTGAGGCCGTTTTGTGCCTGCGACGTGGTGAATCGCGTTGACCTGCGGAAACGGTGTCGCATGTTGGTGCCCCCGGTGGGGCACATCGAACATGGGAACGGGGATGACCTGCGGTTTTCGCGCGGTCAGCTGGTGATCGAAGCGAAATTCGACTTATGACGACGGTTGGCAGTGTCGGGTATGGGCGGGGTCCAGGCGCTATTCGCACCCGCGTAGTCGAGGCGCAAGGCGGCAGGTTGCCTTCCTGGCGCCCCGCAACTGATCACATGGCATATCGTCCGAAGCGTGCTGGAAGTTATGGGGCTGGGGTCGGTGGCGTATCGCTTCGTCTGTTGACCAGTACGCTGGTCATTGGTCCCGGTGATTGCCGAGCCGCCCGAATCTCTCGGAGAGGCGAATGTGGCAACGACCGCAGGCGAATCGAATGACGAAGATTCCACTGGAGCCTTGGCGGAGCAGGATGATGCCGCGGAGGACATCTGGGATGAGGACGAGTCTCCGGCGCTGCGTCGGGCGCGCAAGGAAGCCGAGTTCGCCGCCGGTGGGGACTCGACACGGGCATATCTGAGAACGTGTTTGTGATCTTGGTGGCGGCTCGTTCGTGGCGCGTGAGGTATGGGTGAACTCCTGGTAGAGCAGTGATTGCTGAGATCTACTGCACGCCACCAGGAGTTCGCTTGTCATCATCGTCTATCGCCGTGTGTTCGGCGTGCCCGGCCCGGGGCTCAGTGCGGGGGCATCGATGCGCGGTGTATCCGTCCTCGTCGCTCACCGACGCGCAATGGGCCGTTCTGGAAGCGGTGCTGCCGCCTCCGGGCAATCGGGGAGGCAAAGGCGGCAGGCATGAAAAATACTGCAGGCGTGTGATTCTCGATGCGATCTTCTACGTGGTTCGTGGTGGAATCGCCTGGCGTCAGCTGCCACGCGAGTTCCCGCCCGCGATGACGGTCTACGCGATCTTCCGCCGCTGGGCCGCCGCAGGGACCTGGCGGCAGGTCCACGACGCGCTGCGCGACCGGGTCCGGGTCCACGCCGGACGAGCACCGCAGCCAACGGCGGCGATCATCGATTCGCAATCGGTGCAGGGCAGCGACACCGTGCCCGCGGCCAGCCGCGGTTACGACGCCGGGAAGAAGACCAACGGCCGCAAACGCCACATCGCTGTGGACAGTCTCGGACTGCTACTGGCAGTGGTGGTGACTGTCGCCTCGATCCAGGACCGCGACGGCGCGATCCGGCTGCTGGCAGCCATGCGCGCGAGGTTCGCCACCGTGACCCTGGTGTGGGCCGACGGTGGATACGCCGGAAGACTCGTCGAATGGTCGAAACACGTTCTGGCACTGACTGTTCGGATCGTCAAGCGCACCGATGACCTCAAAGGATTCCAGGTACTTCCCCGCCGCTGGGTCGTCGAGCGCACCTAGTGCGCCGCGAAGCGGCGTGTCGTATCCCCGGCGCAGCCGGGAGGAACTTGGAGGGAGGTTCTTGGGTCGAATGGCTGACCTGATGCCGAAAGGCTAACGGGGACAAGAGCATGCCAGAGAATCCGGCGACCGGGCCCAGTGGCCTGGGACGGGGTGCCGGAGGGACCCGCGTGATAGGGCGAAAGCTGGATTGCCTGAATCCCAATCTCCAGTCGATGCAAGTTCCCATCCACCGGAAACGGCCACTGTAACCGGTGTCGTGCTCTGCGTCGGAGTCTATGGTGGCCGACGCAACCTCCAGGGCGCGAGGCGATGCCCAGCGAGGGCATTGAAGGAGATGAGTGGGACGCCTACGTCACGCTGCTACGTACGACACGCACGAACGCGGGATCGCCTACGGGACGCGAGTCCTATGGCGACGGAGGCCTCGTAGTAGTCGCCGGAGTCACGCCCGGCCAGGGAGGACGGGAAAGCCGTCCGCACGGGCGAAGGGGGCCAGGTGAATCGGACACTCGATGATCGGGAGGTATGCGAAATGCAGAGCGCCGCAACGGTGCTGGGTGTCCTGCGTGAGCGCGGCAAGCGGAATCTGCCGTGCCAGGAGTTGTATCGGCAACTGTTCAACCCGCAGTTGTATCTGCTGGCCTACGGGCGCATCTACGCCAACAAGGGGGCGATGACGGCCGGGGTCACGCCGGAAACCGTGGACGGTATGTCCCGGGCGAAGATCGATCGCATCATCGATGCGATGCGCCACGAGCGCTATCGGTTTCGCCCGGTCCGGCGAGTGCACATCCCGAAGAAGAACGGCAAGACCCGCCCGTTGGGACTGCCGACCTGGTCGGACAAGCTCGTCGGCGAAGTGGTGCGTCTGCTGTTGGAGGCCTACTACGAGCCGACGTTCTCCGACCGGTCCCACGGGTTCCGCCCGGGCAAGGGTTGTCATACCGCGTTGCGGGAGATCGACTACACCTGGACCGGGACCGCGTGGTTCATCGAGGGAGACATCGCCGACTGCTTCGGTTCGCTCGATCATGATCGAATGGTCGAGATCCTGGCAGAGAACGTCCATGACAACAGGTTTCTGCGGCTGATACGGAACATGTTGACGGCCGGATACCTGGAGGACTGGAAATGGGGTGCCACCCTGTCGGGGGCTCCCCAGGGCGGGGTCGCATCCCCGATCCTGTCCTCGATCTACCTGCACAAACTCGATCAGTTCGTCGAGAAGACCCTGATCCCGGAATACACCCGAGGGGACCGCAGGGCTCGTAACCCTGCCTACCTGGATCTGCAGAACCAGTTGGCCAAGGCGCGCCGGCGCGGTGACCGAGCCGAAGCTCGGCTGCTGCGACGGCGCATGGTCAGCTTGCCCAGCGCCGACCCGAACGATCCGGAATACCGGCGGCTGCGCTATTGCAGGTATGCAGATGACCATCTGCTCGGGTTCGCCGGACCAAAGACCGAAGCCGAAGAGATCAAACAGCGGCTGGCGCAGTTCCTGCGTGAAGACCTCAAACTGGAACTGTCCAAGGACAAGACGCTGATCACCCACGCCCGCACAGGCGCGGCCCGATTCCTCGGCTACGAGATCACCATCCAGCACAACGGCACGAAGAAGACCGGCCGTTACCGACGAGTCAACGGACAAGTCGCGCTGCGTGTCCCTTTGGAGGTGATCAAGGTCAAATCTGCCTCCTACCTGCACCGCGGCAAACCCGCGAAGCAGAAGGCCCTGATCCACGGCAGCGACTACAGCATCGTGGCCACGTTCGGGGCCGTCTACCGGGGCATCGTCCAGTACTACCTGCTCGCCGGGGACGTTCACCGGTTGCATCGGCTGCGGTGGGTCATGGAGACCTCCATGCTCAAAACCCTCGCAGCCAAACACCGCTCATCGGCGTCGAAGATAGCCGCCAAGCACAAGGCGAAAATCGCGACACCGCACGGGCCGCGCACCTGTTTCGAAGCGCGCATCGAACGACTCGGCAGGCAGCCACTGGTCGCACGGTTCGGCGGCCAACCGCTCCGGCGACAGAAAACGGCGAAAGTCATCGACTCACAGCCGATCCGGGTCGACCACCCGCACAAGGAGATCCTCACCAGACTCCTCGCGGACACCTGCGAACTCTGCGGCACAGTGGGCGATGTCGAAGTCCACCACATCCGCAAGCTCGCAGAACTCGGAATACCCGGACCGCTTGCCCCCCAATGGGTTACCGCCATGGCCAACCGGCGACGCAAGACCCTCGTGGTCTGCACCGCCTGCCACGGACACATCCACCACGGGCAACCGGCCGCACCACTCACGCAGTAATTCACTGGAGAGCCGGATGATCGGGAAACCATCAAGTCCGGTTCGGTGGGAGGCCGAGCGGAAAAGGGCCAGCACACCGCTGGAACCTCGCCGCTCGGCCGACCCTACCGCCTGGATAACCAAACATCGCCGCTGTGTCCGCGACTACGAGACCAGACCCGACCACCACGAAGCCATCGTCTACATCGCCATGATCTTCACCATGACCCGCCGCCTCGCCAGAGCCACCGGGTCATGACTCCACCGTTCACAAACACGTTCTGAGGCAGATCGGGCGGGTTCCCCTACTGTCCGCGGCCGAGGAGGTCGATCTCGCGGTCCGGATCGAAGTCGGTCTGTATGCGGTGCAGAAGCTGCGGGCCGAATGCGAGGGGCCCTGGGGTCTCGCGATTGCGCGTCGCCGAGACCTGACTTGGCTGGTGCAGGACGGTATCGCGGCCAAGGATCATCTGCTCGAGGCGAACCTGCGGCTGGTGGTGTCGATCGCCAAGCGGTACAGCGGACTGGGGATGGCCTTCCTCGACTTGATCCAGGAGGGCAATCTGGGTCTGGTGCGGGCGGTCGAAAAGTTCGACTACAGCAAAGGATTCAAGTTCTCGACCTATGCCACATGGTGGATTCGCCAGGCGATTTCTCGCGCCATGGCCGACCAGGCCCGCACCATACGCATCCCCGTGCACATGGTGGAGATCATCAACAAGCTTGCGCGTGTAGAGCGTGAACTGCTTCAGCAGCTGGGCCGCGAGGCAACAGCCCGAGAGCTTGCCGCGGAATTGGGTATCACATCCGGGAAGGTTCTCGAGGTTCGGCAAATCGCACGGGAACCGATCTCGTTGGACCAGACGCTCGGTGACGAGGGCACGAGCCAGTTCGGCGATTTCATCGAAGACTCCGAGGCTGTCGTAGCCGTCGAGAAGGTAGCGTTCACCCTGCTGCAGGTGCAGTTGCGGTCGGTACTCGACACGCTCGGTGAGCGTGAAGCCGGCGTCGTGCGCCTGCGTTACGGCCTGGGTGATGGGCGGCCTCGAACCCTCGACGACATCGGGAAGGTTTACGGGGTCACCCGTGAGCGGATCCGGCAGATCGAGTCGAAGACGATGTCGAAGCTGCGTCACCCATCGCGCTCACAGTTGCTGCGGGATTACCTCGAATAGCGGGCAATGGTCCTGCGGACCGGTTGATCATCACCGAGGGTCGGAAAGACCGTGACACCGACGTCGTCGTCGGTGGCTACTGGCCGTGATCCACTCAACTGTGTGGGCCAGTGGCTGTCGGTCCCCGAGGAGGCGCTCTTTTCCGTCTTCCCGGGACGGCCGCGTGGAGATCGAACAGCGGGCCTTGTCGAGCGGGCTGTGGTCGTGAGATGCGGTCTGGTGCGGGAACTTTCATCGGGCGTTCTGCTGTGTGCCGGTGGTGCGCAGGGGTGCGCCGACGTGGTGCAGGTGATTCAGTGCCTCGCGGTACGAGGAGAGTAGCCCGGTCTCGTGGTAGGGAACGCCGATTTCGGCGCAGTAGTCGCGGACGATCACCTGGGCGTGAAGCAGGTTGGGTGTCGGCATGCTCGGGAACAGGTGGTGCTCGATCTGATAGTCGCCCGGCCAAGGATGCGCTCGTCGGCTGTTTACGGGCGTTCGGCTGGGCCCGGATGCGTTGTCGGACAACCGCTCAGGCACACCACGTCGAACGCGCACTGCGCGGCAGAACGGTGTGACTCTGCCGGTGACGCGGCTTGCGTTGCACTACCTCTCCCGAGCAGGACTCACTCGGCGTGTGGCTGAATCGCTGCGCCAAGCCTCGGGCAGGTCCAGGCGTTCTACCACAGCGTCGAGCACTTCCCACACTCGATGTGCCCGCACGGTGTAGACATCTGATCAATCGATCGCCACAGCGCGATCGGACGATGCGAGAGCGATACAAGGTCGTTAAGCGGAAAGTGTCGTGCTTCGTGTTGCCTGGTGCATCAGGTCG
>NZ_BDBQ01000166.1 GCF_001613065.1 Nocardia miyunensis NBRC 108239 | reverse complement strand
CGGAGCCCGGCGCATGCTCAGCCTGCGACGCGACGAACTCAACGCCCACTTTCCCGGCCTGCTCGACGCGGTCCTGTGCACCGCAGCCGAAAAGTTGTGACGACGGCTATATCGCAAGAGACAATTCCGCACAGAGGCGGTCAGGCGCGCAGCCATCTTTCGTGATCGGCTGGTGGTCGCTGTCGCGATGGCGACTTCACGGTTGCACGATCTGGACCAACTGCTCGCCGAGGTTGCCGCCCTCGAAGACCCCGCGTAACGCGCTCGGCGCGGATTCCAGTCCGCTACTTACGGCGACCGTGATGCTTCCCTGGTCGTGCCAGTCACGCAACGCGGTGGGCCGCATGATCTACGCCTACCGCAACCATCCGTACCATCGGCAGCCGTTGCCGCAAGAGCGGGTTGCGGAGCTCGGCGAAGTTCGGCCAGGCGGAGCGGCGCATGCAGCAGGAGCTGGCCGAGCGCGGCAAATCCGGTGAGGACCGCCAAGCCCTGCTGGACGAGCTACTGGCTATCGTCACCGATCCGCAGATCACCGACGAGGAGATCGGCGGATTGATCCGCGGCGAGAAGATCGGGTGGGATCGGCTGCGGGCGGCGATCGCGCAGGCCGAGCCCCGTCTTCCGCGTGATCACGGGCATCTGGCCGCACTGGATTCGTCGTACAACTATCTGCGGCAGTTCACCCCGGCGGTGTTGTCGGCGGTGCGGTTCGCCAGCGGCACCGCAGCGACGGAGTTGCTGCTCGCGGTGGACATGCTGCGCGAGCTGAACGCGATCGGTCGCCGGAAGGTGTTCGACGAGGCCCGGCGGGGTTCGTGCCGACGAAGTGGCGCGGCTATCTCGAGGAGGCCCGGAAATCGGGCAGTGCCGCCGCATATAGGCACTACTGGGAGCTGTGCGTACTGCTGGGGCTGCGGGACGGGTTGCGCAGCGGGGACGTGTACGTGCCGGGCTCGCGCCGCTACGCGGACCCGGCCGCCTACCTGCTCACCGCCGAGCAATGGACGCCGCAGCGGGCCGAATTCTGCCGCCTGGTCGGCAAACCCGCCGACCCCGGCGAGGCCCTGGCTGCGATGACCGACGAGCTGCACGAGGCAGTCGGTGAGCTGGAGGCGGTGCTGTCCGGCGGTGACGGGCCGGTGTGTGTGGACGAGGGCGGGGATCTGGTGATCTCGCCGTTGACCGCAGAAGACGTTCCCGCGGAGGCGGTTTCGCTCAAGGCAGAGCTGACCGAGATGCTGCCGTTCGCGCCGATCGTGTCGCTGCTGATCGAGCTGGACAAACGCACCGGCTACCTGGACTGTTTCACTCACGCCTCGGGCAAACAGACCCGCACCCCGGAACTCAAACGCAACCTCATTGCGGTGCTGCTGGCCCACTCGACGCACCTGGGGCTGACCCGGATGGCGGAGGCCTGCGGCATCTCCTACGACATCCTGGCGTGGACTTCGGAGTGGTATGTGCGGGAAGAGACCTTGCGTGCGGCGAACCTCGCGATCATCGACTGCCACCAGCGGCTGCCGCTGACCGCAGTGTTTGGCGGCGGCACACTGTCGTCGTCGGATGGGCAGCGGTTCCCGGTGCGTGGCAAGTCGACCTCGGATGGTCATCCACGGCGGCCGGGTGCTGTCGACCTACACTCATGTCACCGATCAGCATGCCACCTACGGTACGAAGATCATCGTCGCCACGAAACGTGAAGCGCACTACGTGCTGGACGAAATCCTCGGCAACGCAACGGATCTGCCGATCACCGAACACGCGACCGACACCCACGGCGTGACTCTGGTCAACTTCGGGCTGTTCGACCTACTCAGGATGCAGCTCTCACCCCGGATCCGGGACCTGGGCCGGATCACCCTGTACCGGCCCGGCGCCCGCCGTGAGACCGAGGCCCGGTTCCCGCACGCCGGACCGCTGATGACGCGGCGGGCCAACCTCGAGCTGATCGCCGAGCACTGGGACGATCTGCTGCGGCTGGCCGGGTCGCTGAAGTTCGGGCACGCCACCGCCTCGCTGCTGGCCTGAAAGCTGTCCGCCTCCGGACGGCAAAAGACCCTGGCCACCGCGCTCAAGGAGTACGGGCGCTGCGCCGCACCGTCTACGCTGCGAAATACCTGTCCGATCCGGACTATCGGCGCAAGATCTCCCGTCAGCTCAACAAGGGCGAGTCCCTCCACGCTCTGCGGCGGGACCTGCTGTACGCGCACGAGGGCATGATCCGCGCCCGCCAGCTCGAAGATCAAACCGAGCAAGCCTGGTGCCTGACCCTAGCCACCAACGCCGTAATAGCCTGGACCACAGAGTATTACGGGCTCGCCGTGGACCAGATTCGCCGAGCCGGGCGCCGGATCGACGACGAAGTGTTGGCGCACATCTCCCCCGCGCACAGCGAGAACATCAACTTCTTCGGCGCGATCGAGGTCGATATCGATGCCGAACTTGCCCAGCTCGGACCGACCGGGTACCGGCCCTTGCGGGTGCGTGACACGCTGTTCTGATCCGCTGAGGGACCCCGTATGACTGGCGGACCGCACCGGCGCCGACATGTCGTACCACATCACCCTACGTGCTGGATCGCTCACGAACGCGCCTCGCCCGACCGGTTACCCCAGGATGCGCTTCACGTGCTCGTGGTCGAGCGACTCGGGAGTCGCCGCCTTGGGGTACTGGTCGGCGCAGGTCCGACCCGACCTTTCTGGGATTGGTCGTGGTTCCAGGCTCGCAGATAGTGCGGGACGGAGACACGTAGCCGAAGGCGAACGGGCTGCCGCCGACACTGATCCGGCAACCTGCCGGGCGGTGATATCCAAACCATTGGCCGCCGAGGGGCCAGCTGTAAGTGCGCCAGCGGTCGCCGGTCCATACGTGCAGCGCGTAAATGCCCTACGCCGTGGTAAGTCCCTCGATGAACAGGGTCAGAAAGCGCTCCGAGGCAGCCGCGGGATCGGCGGCCGGTCGCGCCAGCCGCGCCACGGCGCTGCTGGTGGCGAGCAGTTCATCGATGCCCAGATCCGACCTCACCTGCCCGGACTGCTGAGCTCGGTGCAGCAGCTCGGCCGCGGCAACTCGGAGTCGCTCACATCTGTCGTGTAGGGGTGAATTCGGGTCCCTCAGCGCTTCGGATACCGAATCGGGTAGCCCGTCGTACCAGCTCAGCGCGTCGACGAGGGTGCGAGTCCAGATCCAGAGCCCCTCGGCGGCATCCGATTTCGCCGCCAATTCCTGCGCTCGGGTGGCCAGCTGGTCGAATCCGTCGCCCAGCAATGCGCCCAGCAGTGCGTCACGGGTCGGGAAATGCCGGTAGAGGGTGGCGACATTCACCCCGGCCGTGCGTGCCACCTCACGCAGCGAAGCACCTGTCCCCTGGACGGCGAAGACTTCCTGAGCCGCGCGCATCAGCTGGTCACGATTGCGCCGACCGTCCGCACGCATCACGGAACCGGAATCTCGGTCTCCGCTGTCCATGAACTCCACTCTCCTTGTGATCACACGACACTTGCTAAACGAAGCGCCGCTTCGTATGTTCGAAGCACTGCTTCGTTTACTGCGGAGTCTATCCCCCAAACATGAGGTGTCCTATGCCCAAAGAACTCGATGACTGGCACGCGCAGGTCGGCGGCTTCGTCGCCCGCCCGAGTTTCGATTCCTATGCCGAGAAGTACCGCGACTACTTCGCGATGCAGCGCCGAGACGGAATCCTCGAGCTGCGCATGCACACCGACGGCGGCCCTGCTCGTTTCGGCTGGGCCACCCACAACGCGTGGGCTCAAGCATGGCAGGAGATCGGCAACGATCCCGAAAATGAGGTGCTCATCCTGACCGGGACAGGTGACCAGTGGCTCGGACTGCCCGACGCCCGCTCTATTGATCCGAGCGAGGCGGCCAAGGAACTCATCCGGGGCCAGCGCCCGCACGATTTCACCTACGAGCACGCCTACTACGACGCCACGAAGCTGATCGAGAACTTCGTGTTCGGTATCGACATTCCCACCATCGCCGCGATCAACGGACCGAGCCCGGCGCACACCGAATTCGCGCTGTTGTGCGATATCACCTTGGCCGCGGAAACCGCCATCATCATGGACCCGCATTTGCTCGCCGGCACCGCGCCGGGAGACGGTCAACAGCTCACCTTGCAGGAACTCATCGGCACGAAAAGGGCTGCTTACCACATGTATACAGGTCTGCCCCTCGACGCCCGCCAGGCTCTCGAGCTCGGTCTGGTCAACGAGGTCTTGGTGCCGGATCGGCTGCTGCCACGCGCCTGGGAGATCGCGGCGGCGATCATGCGAGCACCCCGGACGGCTCGCCGATTCACCCACGCGATCGCGCAGCGACCCTGGAAACGCCGCCTGGTGCAGGACCTCGGATTCGGCCTCGCCCACGAGATGCTCGGCATCTCCGCCGACGGACTCGACCTGTGACCGGTCAGGCACCGACGAGCACGTCGGGCGTATGGCGCACGAGTACCGACACCGACGACCGGTCGTCCGACCTCGAACCCGGCCACTGGAGCTGGAATTCCTACAACTGGCACGCCGTCGGAAGCTTCGTCCGGCATATGCCCTGTAACTGCCGTTCCCTCACTGTCGAAGAAATCGACGGTTCCGACGACGACTTGCGCATCCGCGCGTTCAATCGGCCCGACGGCAAACTCACCATCGTTCTGTCCAACCGCTCCCACGCCCCCACACCTTCCGCCTGCACACCGACCGCACCGCCTCCTTCCGCAGCTACCGCTACACACCCGACTTGGCCGGCGACCGATGTCAAGGCATCGCGGTCGGCGACCATCAAGGCCCGAACCTCGAACTCCACATCCCCGACATGGCTTGGGAGTTCTGGGAGGAAACCTGAATGAACCAGAGGGAGAAGTGACATTTCCGGTGAGTCATTCCGGGAAGAAGACACACATACATGAGGACATCAGGCTTGCCACGTGGCCTCCCCGGCAGCGGAATTACTCCGGATAACGGGCTGTTATCCAGTATCATCGCATCCGGCCTGCGGCGATACCGCGCAGCGTCGACACGAAGCGACCCCGTTATCCGGGGTCCCGATTGTCAGTAGGGCGTGTCGGCCGTGACGCGTTCGAGCGTGCGTCGGCCCATCCGGCTCAGGGGCGCGTTGCTGTCGTGGTAGTACCAGACCAGGCCCATCGCTTGCTGAAATGCCCAGGCTCTGCCGCGTTCCCACTCCAGTTCGTCGCAGCCGAGGTGATCGCGGAACGCTCGGCGCGGGCGCGTATCGAGCAGGTGCCAGGCGCTGACGAGATCCAATGCGGGATCTGCCGGTCCGAGACCGCCGACGTCGATGACACCGGCCAGGCGGCCGCCGGATACCAGTACGTTCCCCGCAATCAGGTCACCATGATTCATCACGTCCTTGCTCCCGCCGCGGGGCAGTTCCCGCAACATCAACCACAGCCGCCGTATCTCCATGAGTTGGATGCCGGGATGGTCACCGTTCTCGGTGGAGACCTCGCTCCAGAATCTCTTTCGAAATCCGCTTACCGTCGACCGTGACCCACCGCCCGGAGCCGTACCGTCCAGACTCGAGTAGCTGACGGTCCATCGCAAGCTGATTCAACGTCTTTTCGTCGCCGTCGACACGGCCAGACTTGCACTCGGAGAACTCCCGGCTCTGGGCGTTGACCACACGCGCCTGATCGATTCGCCGGTAGTCTTTACCGTCTCCCCCCAGCCCGTATTCAGTATGCTCGCGAACCCATCCGTTCTCACGGGTCTCGCCACGCATCTGGGCCATGCCGTAATGGAAGTGCATCCCTCGTTCATTGTTCTTTTTTCCGAGATTTCTCTCTTGGGCTTGCCGGGCGCGGAACTCCTCCCGCTCCCAATGCCTCCGCAACTCATCATCAGGCATGAAATTCACCTACCCCGGCGGCACCGAAAGAGGGGCTACTGATTACGTTGCTGCCACTCGACCCAATCCCGTGCGTAGCTCCTGGCCGCCAACCAAACGTCTACCCACCCCTCGGTCATGATCCAATCCACCAGTGCGAGCGCACTGAATTCCAGTTCTTCCTCGTGCTGGAACCGGATAGCGGGACCGATCACGTCGTATATCGGCCTGCCTGGCCGCAGCGGAGCCTGATTCACCCATTGCGCACCCGCCATGCGCACGAAATGCTCTCCGACGAACCGCGCCAACTGGTCAATGACATCAGCGTTGTCCGAGATGATCATGTCTTGTTTATCAGCGAATTTTTCATCGACCGCCTTGCCGATCCGCTCCAGCAGCGGATCCTGCCACCACTTTTCCGCTGGCAAATCTTTGTCGATATCCGGAAGGGTCGCGATAATCAGCTCACGTATTTGCGATTCCATCCGTTCCGGCGCAATCCAATCCGCCCACGCCTCCACCCCCTCATCAACCTTGACCTCTACCCCGAGATCCAAACCCAGCTGATCATCTGACATGTCGTGTCCTCATAATCGGGCGAGTGTGTTTGAACGCGCGCCATCTTAACCACGGGCGGCGACAGAGGGACTGCTGCAGGATGAGGTGACAGTTTCGGTCACGCGGCCTGACTGGCCGGTGGGGTCATGATTGTCTCGTATTCGATCGGGGTCAAGCGGCCGAGGCCGATCTGTCTGCGGCGCCGGTGGTAGGTCCGCTCGATCCAGGTGACGATCGCGATCCGCAATTCTTCCCGGGTAGGCCAGGAGCGGCGGTCCAGAACATTCTTCTGCAGGAGCGCGAAGAAACTCTCCATAGCGGCGTTGTCACCGGCCGAGGCGACGCGGCCCATCGAGCCGACCATGGCGTGTCTTGCCAAGGCGTGCACGAACTTTCGGCTACGAAATTGGGATCCGCGGTCGCTGTGCAGAATGCATCCGGCCACGCTTCCGCGCCGGGCCACGGCGTTGTTGATGGCGCGAACGGCGAGGCGTGATTTCATCCGCGAGTCGATGGAATACCCGACGATGCGATTCGAGTACACGTCCTTGATCGCACAGAGGTAGAGTTTGCCTTCGGCCGTGCGATGTTCGGTAATGTCGGTGAGCCACAAGACATTTGGAGCATCAGCGGAGAACACGCGACGGACCAGGTCGTCGTGGACCGGCGGGCCGGGTTTCTTCGTCCGGCCGCGTTGCTTGCCGAATACGCTCCACCAGCCGGCCTGTGAACAGATTCGCCACGCGGTCCGCTCGGCCATCGGCTCTCCGGCGGCGCGGGCCTCGTCGACCAGGAACCGGTAGCCGAATTCGGGGTCGTCGCGGTGCGCGTTGAACAACGCGTTGGCCCGATACGCCTGTGCGAGTTCGGTATCGGTGACCGGGGCGGCGAGCCACCGGTAATAGGGCTGGCGCGCCAGCCCCAGCACCCGGCACGTCACCGCGACGGGGATTCCGTCAGCGGCCAGCTCGCGGACGAGCGGGTAGATCATTTTCCCGGCAGGTTGGCCTGCGACAGATACGCCGCGGCCCGTTTGAGGACCTCGTTCTCCTGCTCAAGCAACTTGACCCGGCGCCGCAACGCCCGCACCTCGGCCGACTCATTGGTAGTCGTCCCGGGTTTCACCCCGTCGTCGACGTCGGCGTTGCGCATCCGCTTCGACACCGTCATCGGGTGCACCCCGAAATCGGCCGCGATCTCCTCGATCGTCACCCCGGCGTCACGATTGCGGGCGACCCGCACGACATCGTCACGGAACTCACGGGGATAGGGCTTGGGCACGATGGCATCCTTCCGGCTCACCCTCCGGCAAGCCAAATCAGGTGTCACCTACCCGTGCGGCAGACCCAACCCCGACGACGCATCGACACCCCGTGCCGATGCAGAATCTCGCTGACCGTCCGCCGCTCGATACCGAACCGGGCACCCAATTGATACACCGTCTCCCCACCCTCATACCCGGCGATAAGTTCCTGAACCTGATCAGCACCAAGCTGGCGGGCCCGACCAGGTTTGGGCCGATCGGCGGAAAGCGGAACCGGCGTGGCGGGATCGGGAAGCTTCCGACGCAGGGCTTCCAGGGCTTCTACCTGCGGTTTCGAGTTATAGTAAGCTCCCCCAAGGTCCACAAATTAGCACCAATCCGAACCGGTTTCATCAGGGTCCTGGCCAGAGGTTTTCCTCTGGCCAGGACCCTGATGACGTTTGAGTGGGCTGTGGTGGCGGTGCTGGGCAACGCGGCCAGCACGCAGACCGCCGCCCGACCGGCCAGTTCACTTACGATCGACCGCACCCGGCCGGGTAGCTGGATGGTTCGCCGTTGGTAGCGTTCGAGCACGCCGGGAACCCGCTCACGGAAGGTTCTGCAGCACTGCGGCGTCGGGCAGACCAGCCGCCGCACCCGCACGACCACCGAGCGGTCGTCGACCGGCAGATCCGCCACGTCCGGTGTAGCTGTGGACCTTCACCGGCTCCGCGCCGCAACGCGAGCACACCGGCGGGCCCGGCGCCGTCCTAATACTCCAGCCGCACTTAGTTATGTAATCGG
>NZ_BDBQ01000165.1 GCF_001613065.1 Nocardia miyunensis NBRC 108239 | reverse complement strand
CGTGGCGGGTACGCCGGACCGCGGGCAGGGTCAGGGTGATGCGCACCGGCGGCGGTTTGGGCGAATCCGTCACCGCCACAACGAGTTCGTGCTCCTCGCGGACCGCATCGGTGTGCGGGAACAGCGAATTGATGTGCCCCTCACCGCCCATGCCCAGCAGATGCAGGTCGAACGCACCGTATTCGGCCAGGTGGGCGTGCACGGTTGCCGAGTACTCGGCCGCCGCCTCCACCGGGTCCGGATATTCGCCGTCCGAGGCCGCCATCGGGTGCACCCGTGAGGGATCCAGCGGTACGTGATCGAGCAGAGCCGTGCGGGCCTGCAGATCGTTGCGGTCCGCATCGCCCGCCGGGACGAACCGGTCGTCGCCCCAGAACACCTCCAGGCGCGACCAGTCGATCCCGCCGGGAGATTTGCGGACGACCTCGAGCAGTCCGATCCCGGTGCCGCCACCGGTCAGCACGACCGAGGCAACGCCGCGCTCGGCCTGCGCCGCGGTCACCACGGCGACGAAACGCGCCGCGGCGGCCGCCAGCAGATCCTCGGTGCTCGGGTGGACTTCGACGGTCGGTTCGGTCATCGATCACCTCTCGAGGGGTTCATCCCCGCTCGCGCGGGGAGCACTTTTCGGTTGTCGGCGCACGTGCCGCCCGGACAGGTCCATTGCGGAACGGTATGTGCCGCAATGGATTCGAGGAAACCTACTCGTAGATCACCTTCTCGATACCCGCGAGCGCATCGGCGTAGATCACGTCGGAATCCAGCCGGCGCAGCTCCTCGGCCAGGCAGTCGTTGGTCTCCCGCCGGGCCAGGGCGAACCGCTGACCGGGCTCACCGGTACGGGTCAGCGTCGCGGTGCGGCCGGTCTGCGGACGCGAGATCGCGATCGAGACGTTCGGCCGGTGCAGTTCCACCCGCAGCTCACCGGTGCGCCGCCGCACCGGGCACCCCAGCCGGGCGGCCAGCCAACCGGCGAGGATGTCCAGCGCGGGTTCCTCCGCCAGGCCCGACACCGTCACCGATTCGACCGCCTCGAACGGCGGCTCGTCCAGCGCCGAGGCCAGCAGTGCCCGCCAGGACGTCACCCGGCTCCAGGCCAGATCGCTGTCGCCGTCGGCATAGGACTCCAGCCGGCCCTTGATCGCGGCCTGCGGGTCGGCCGCGAAGGTGGAGTCGGTGATCCGGCGAATCGCCAAGCGCCCCACCGAATCCTGCGACGGGACCTGCGGGGCCCCGCGCGGCCACCACGCCACCACCGGTGTATCGGCCAGCAGGAACGGGATCACCATGCTGGATTCGTGATTGACCAGCTCACCCTGCAGCCGAAGCACTATCACCTCGGCCGCGCCCGCATCGCCGCCGACGCGGATCTGCGCGTCCAGCTTCGTTTCGGCGAACCGGTCGCCACGGGCGAGCACGATGACGCGGCAGGGATGCTCGCGGCTCGCGTCGTTGGCCGCGGCGATGGCGTCCTCCGCCTCGGAACTGTCCAGTGTGCACACCACCAGCGTGAGGACCCGGCCCACGGTGACCACGCCGCTGGTCTCACGCAACTTGATCAGGCGCTTGTTGACCGCCTGGGTGTCGGTGTCCGGCATGTCGACGATCACGGACGCCGCCATTCCCGCCCGCTGCGCGCGAGCATCTCATCGGCCGAGGACGGACCCCAGGTGCCGGACTCGTACGGTTCGGGTTTGCCGTTCGCGGCCCAGTGCTCGAGGACGGGATCGAGGATGCGCCAGGACAATTCGACCTCCTCGTTGACCGGGAACAGCGACGGCACGCCGAGCAGCATGTCCAGGATGAGCCGCTCGTAGGCCTCCGGCGAGGATTCGGTGAACGCCTCGCCGTAGCTGAAGTCCATGTTGACGTCGCGCACTTCCATACTCGACCCGGGCACCTTCGACCCGAATCGCAGCGTGATGCCCTCGTCCGGCTGCACCCGCACCACCAGCGCGTTCTGCCCGAGTTCCTCGGTCATGGTCTGGTCGAACGGCAGATGCGGCGCGCGCTTGAACACCACCGCGATCTCGGTCACCCTGCGGCCCAGGCGTTTTCCGGTGCGCAGATAGAACGGCACGCCCGCCCAGCGACGGGTTTCCACATTGAGCGTGATCGCCGCGTAGGTCTCGGTGCTGGACTGCGGGTCGAAACCCTCCTCGTCGAGCAGCCCGACGACGTGCTCGCTGCCCTGCCAGCCCTCGGCGTACTGCCCGCGAGCGGTGGTCTCGTCCAGCGGCTCGACCAGCTTCGCGGCCTGCAGCACCTTGATCTTCTCGATCTGCAACTGACGCGGGTGGAAGCTGATCGGATCCTCCATCGCGGTCAGCGCCATGAGCTGCAGCAGATGGTTCTGGATCACGTCGCGGGCCGCGCCGATACCGTCGTAATAGCCTGCGCGCCCGCCCAATCCGATGTCCTCGGCCATCGTGATCTGCACATGGTCGACATAGCTGGAGTTCCAGATCGGTTCGAACAGCTCGTTGGCGAAGCGCAGTGCCAGCAGGTTCTGCACCGTCTCCTTGCCCAGGTAGTGATCGATCCGGAAGACGGTCTCCTCCGGGAACACCTCGTTCACCAGGGCGTTGAGTTCCTTTGCGCTGTTCAGGTCGTGACCGAACGGCTTCTCGATGACCACCCGCCGCCACGGCTGGCGCTTACCCGGACCCGGATCCTGCGCCTTGGCCAGACCGGTGCGGGAGAGCTGCTTGAGCACCTGCGGGAAGGCGTTGGGCGGAATCGACAGGTAGAACGCGTGATTGCCGCCCGTGCCGCGCTCCTGGTCGAGCCGGCCGAGGGTCGTCGCGAGCTGGGAGAAGGCCGCGTCGTCCTCGAAGGTGCCCTGGACGAAGCGGATGCCCTCGGCGAGCTGGTCCCACACCTCCTGGCGGAAGGGGGTGCGCGCATGCGCCTTCACCGCGTCGAGGACGACCTCCGCGAAATCCTCGTCCTTGTAGTCGCGGCGAGCGAAGCCGACCAGTGCGAAACCCGGGGGCAGCAGCCCCCGGTTCGCCAGGTCGTAGATGGCCGGCATGAGTTTCTTGCGTGAGAGATCACCGGTGACACCGAAGATCACCATGCTGCAGGGACCCGCGATCCGGGGCAGCCGCTTGTCGCGTTCGTCGCGCAGCGGATTCCCCGGTACGGCCTTCGTCTCCTGGGAGGCCACGGGCGCTACCGGTTCCCGTCGAGTTCGGCGGTGGTGGCGGAAAGCAGTTCCGCCCAGGACTTCTCGAACTTGTCCACGCCCTCGCGCTCGAGTACCTCGAACACGTCGGCCAGGTCGACGCCGGCGGCGGTGAGCCGGTCGAAGACCTCCTGAGCCTCGGCGCCCCTGCCGGAGACGGTGTCGCCGTCGAGCGTGCCGTGGTCGGCGAAGGCCTCGAGGGTCTTCTCCGGCAGGGTGTTGACCGTGTTGGGGCCGACGAGCTCGGTGATGTACATGGTGTCCGAGTAGTCCGGGTTCTTCACGCCCGTGGAGGCCCACAGCGGACGCTGCGCGTTCGCGCCGCCCGAGGCGGCCAGGTGCGCGAAGGTCGAGGTGTGCTTGCCACCGTCGAAGACGTCCTGGTAGGCGGCATAGGCCAAGCGCGCGTTGGCGATTCCCGCTTTGCCGCGCAGCTCCAGCGCCTCGGGTGTGCCGATGGTCTCCAGCCGCTTGTCGATCTCGGTGTCCACGCGGGAGACGAAGAACGAAGCGACGGAATGGATCTTGGCCAGGTCGTGCCCGGCGATCTTCGCGTTGCGCAGACCGTCCAGGTACGCGCCCATCACGCTGACGTAGCGCTCCACCGAGAAGATCAGCGTCACGTTGACGCTGATGCCCTCGCCGATGACCTTCGTGATCGCGGGCAGGCCCGGTTCGGTCGCGGGGATCTTGATCAGCAGGTTGGGCCGGTCGACGATCTTCCACAGCTCGATCGCCTGCGCGACGGTCTGCTCGGTGTCGAACGCCAGGCGCGGGTCGACCTCGATGGAGACCCGGCCGTCGACGCCGCCGCTGGCCTCGAAGGTCGCGGCGAACACGTCGCAGGCGGCGCGAACGTCGTCGGTGGTGATGGTGCGGATCGCCGAGTCGACGTCCGCCCCGCGCGCGGCGAGCTCCTTGACCTGCTCGTCGTAGGCGTTGCCCTTGCTCAGGGCGCCTTGGAAGATGGTCGGATTGGTGGTGACGCCGACGACGCTGCGGGTGGCGATGAGGTCGGCGAGGTTCCCGGACCGGATGCGGTCCCGTGACAGATCGTCGAGCCACACCGACACACCCGCGGCGGACAGTGCGGCGAGGTTCTCATTCTGTGTCACTGCGCTTATCCCTTCACCTTGTCGAGTGAACGCTGAGCGGCCTCGACCACGGCATCAGCGGTGATACCGAACTCGCGGAACAGTGTCTTGTAATCGGCCGAGGCACCGAAGTGCTCGATCGAGACGTTCTCACCGGCGTCGCCCGAGAACCGGTGCCACGGCATGGCGATTCCGGCCTCGACGGTGACACGGGCCCTGATCTCCGGCGGCAGGACCTGGTCGCGGTAGGCCTTGTCCTGCGCGTCGAACCACTCAACACACGGCATGGACACCACGCGGGTGCCGATACCCTGCGCCTCCAGCCTAGTCCTGGCCTCGACCGCGAGCTGAACTTCCGAACCGGTGGCGATGAGGATGGCCTGCGGTGTGCCCGTGGACGATTCGGCCAGCACATAGCCGCCGCGCCGCACGCCCTCGTAGCTGGTGCCCTCGAGCACCGGGACGTCCTGACGGGTCAGCGCCAGCGCGGACGGGCCATCGATGTGCGCGCCGTCGGCGGGGGTGAAGTGCGAGTGCCGCTCGGCGCTGTCCAGTTCGAGAATGGTCCGCCAGGCGTGCGCGGTCTCGTTCGCGTCGCCGGGGCGGACCACGTTCAGGCCCGGGATGGCGCGCAGCGCGGCGAGGTGCTCGATCGGCTGGTGGGTGGGGCCGTCCTCGCCCAGGCCGATGGAGTCGTGGGTCCACACGTAGATCGCCGGGACGCGCATCAGCGCGGCCAGGCGCACCGCGGGGCGCATGTAGTCGGAGAACACCAGGAAGGTGCCGCCGTACGGGCGGGTCGGCCCGTGCAGGGCGATGCCGTTGAGGATCGCGCCCATCGCGTGCTCACGCACACCGAAGTGCAGGGTGCGTCCGTACGGGTTCGCCTTCCACATCCCGGTCGAGATCGAGTCGGGGCCGAAGCTAGGCGTCTCGGGCATCGTGGTGTTGTTGGACTCGGCCAGGTCGGCCGAGCCGCCCCAGAGTTCGGGCAGCACCGGCGCGAGGGCCGCCAGCGCCTTGCCCGACGCCTTGCGGGTCGAGGTGCCCTTCGGATCGGCATCCCAGGACGGCAGCGTCTCGGTCCAGCCCTCGGGCAGCTGCCGCGCCTGCAGGCGATCGAACAGCGCCTTGTTCTCCGGGTTGGCCTGCGCCCAGGCGTCGAAGGAGTCCTGCCAGGCGGCGCGGGCGGCCTTGGCGCGCTCGGCGACGTTGTTGCGGGTGTGGCCGATGACCGCGTCCTCGACGTCGAAGGACTTCTCCGGATCGAAGCCCAGGGCCCGCTTGGTGCCCGCGACCTCTTCCGCGCCCAGCGCCGCGCCGTGCGCGGAACCGGTGTTCATCTTGGTGGGCGCCGGGTAGCCGATGATGGTGCGCAGCAGGATGAACGAGGGCTTGTCGGTGACGGCCTTGGCGGCCTCGATCGCGGCCTCGATCGCCACGACGTTCTCCCCGCCCTCGACGACCTGCACATGCCAGCCGTAGGCCCGGTAGCGCGCGGCGGTGTCCTCGGAGAGCGCGATGGTGGTGTCGTCCTCGATGGAGATCTTGTTGTCGTCGTAAATCACCACGAGATTGCCCAGCTGCTGGGTGCCCGCGAGCGAGGACGCCTCGGAGGTGACGCCCTCCTCGATGTCGCCGTCGGAGGCGATGACGTAGATGAAGTGGTCGAACGGGCTGGTCCCGGTCGCGGCGGACGGATCGAACAGGCCGCGCTCACGGCGTGCGGCCATCGCCATGCCGACCGCGGAGGCCAGACCCTGGCCCAGCGGGCCGGTGGTGATCTCCACGCCCGCGGTGTGCCGGTACTCCGGGTGGCCGGGGGTCAGCGAACCCCACTTGCGCAGATTCTCCAGGTCGCCGAGCTCGAGCCCGAATCCGGCCAGGTACAGCTGGATGTACTGGGTGAGACTGGAATGCCCGCAGGACAGCACGAATCGGTCGCGGCCGACCCACTCGGGATCGGTGGGGTCCAGGCGCATGACGCGCTCGTACAGCGTGTACGCCAGCGGCGCGAGGCTCATCGCGGTGCCGGGGTGACCATTTCCGGCCTGCTGCACAGCGTCCGCGGCGAGCACGCGGACCGTGTCGACGGCCTTGGTGTCCAGTTCGGTCCAGTCGTCCGGATGGCTCGGCTGGGTGAGGGAGCGGATGTCGTCTGTGACTGACACGACCGGGGTTCTCCTGACCTTCTCGTCAACTTCAGCGGCGGGTTCGGGCTGTGTGCACCACCCTAGAGGCCCGGTCCGACAGGCGCGGAGGGAACCCTGCCGGATCGGAGTACGCGTCCGGACCGATTGCGGCGCGCGGGCGATCGGCGACGTGACGCGGGCGTGTCGACCGGATACCCCGGTCACGGTTGCCAACTCGTGGCGGTGGCTGATTCATCCGCGCCGGAGACAAGTCGTGCCGGTCGTACGGGTGACGTCGAGCCCACGGCAGGGACAGGATTCGCGGCGGGCGGTGCCGGAGCGCATCCCGCCTAGGTCTACCATCGTGTGTAGTAGTCGGCCGCGCCGCCGGAAGTGTGCCCTGGTCCAGGGTAGTACCGCCGAGCCGGGCGCGCTGGCGGTTCCGAACCGGATCGAGCACCACCTGCGAGGAGAAACAGTGCGGATTGGGCAACAGCCGGGTGGTGCGCATGGTTCTTCCGGGACGGTGCTCGCTGATCGTGTCACCGGTACCGGGCCGCTGGCGGCGCTCACCCGCCGCGTGCTCGCCTACATCGCGCTGACCAAACCGCGCGTCATCGAGCTGCTGCTGGTCGCGACGATCCCGACGATGCTGCTGGCCCATCGCGGCCACGTCGACATCGGGCTGATCCTGGCCACGCTGTTCGGCGGCTGGATGGGCGCGGCGAGCGCGAACACGCTCAACTGCGTCGCCGACGCCGATATCGACAAGGTCATGAAGCGGACCTCGAAGCGGCCGCTGGCCCGCGAGGCGGTGCCGACGCGCAACGCGTTCGTCTTCGGCCTCACGCTCGGCCTGGGCTCGTTCGCATGGCTGTGGTGGCAGGCGAATCTGCTGTCCGGCCTGCTGGTCGTCGCGACGATCCTGTTCTACGTCTTCGTGTACACCCTCGGGCTCAAGCGCCGCACCTCGCAGAACGTGGTGTGGGGCGGCGCGGCCGGATGTATGCCGGTGCTGGTGGGCTGGTCCGCGGTGACCGGCACGATCGGCTGGCCGGCGATCGTGCTGTTCCTGGTGATCTTCTTCTGGACGCCGCCGCACACCTGGGCGCTGGCCATGCGCTACAAGGAGGACTACCGCGCGGCCGGGGTGCCGATGCTGCCGGTGGTCGCGACCGAGAAGGCCGTCACCAAGCAGATCGTCATCTACACGTGGCTGACTGTATTGGCCACGCTGGCACTGATTCCCGCGACCGGTGTCATCTACGCGGCTGTCGCCCTCGTGGCGGGCGCCTGGTTCCTGCTCATGGCGCATCAGCTGTATTCCGGTGTGCGCCGGGGTGAATCGGTCAAGCCGCTGCGACTGTTCCTGCAGTCGAACAACTATCTCGCGGTCGTATTCTGCGGCCTGGCAGTGGATTCCGTACTCGGCTGGCACTCGATCGGCCACACGCTCTTCTGAATTTTTGGCCTCCGCTTCGCTCCGGCGGGTTTTTCGGCGCCCTGTGGCTCGTCGTTGCGCGGTCGAGACTCGGCCTTCGGCCATGCGCTTCGACCGCGCAACGACGAGCCACGCCGAAAAACTTCGGAGTCGGCGTTGTTGAGCTGACTGTTCCAGCGCACGGAGACGCTTCGCCGCTGAGCACGTTCGAGGTGGTCGGGTAGGCGAGGCGCGTCACGAGTTGTCCCGGACGAGCCGTAGTCAACCGGGGTGACTGTCGTGGTGTGCGCGTACCGACGAGCCTGGCGGCACCCGGTCCGCCCGAGCGGGCGGAAGGCATGGGTGCCGGAACGCCGACTACCTACCCGGGCAGGGCTGTAGCGGGTAGCAGGCCGGGGCGATCGTGTCGGACGGGATGGTGGGGTCGGGGGTGGTGGTGCTGGTGGGGGTGGTGAACTCGTCCGGTTCGGAGGTGGTGACCGCGGGGCCGGTGCTGGGGTGTTTGCTGTTGCCGCCGCCGGTGCAGGTCGCCGCGACCGCCAGGACGATCACCAGGAACGCCAGCAGGATCAGCGGGACGATGCTGCGGCCGCGACGACGCGGCGGCTCGGGTGCCGGGCGCGGGTCGAACGGGACCGAGTACGGCTGTGCTTGGGTGGGGTACGGCGGTGCGGCGGAGAAGGATTCGCGCGGCTGCTGGGCGGGGTTCTGCTGAGGAAAACCCGGCTGCGGGACTTCGCGAGGCGGCGCCGAGTGCTGCGCCGGTGGCGGCTGCTGCGGTGGCGGCGGTTGCTGCGGCCGCGGACGCG
>NZ_BDBQ01000164.1 GCF_001613065.1 Nocardia miyunensis NBRC 108239 | reverse complement strand
CCGACACATCACCCTGGCCATGCTCGCCCACACCTACCTCGCCGTCACAGCTGCCATCGCCCCAAAAGCATTGGCAGCGGCCTCATCTCGCTCACCCTCGGCGAAATCAGACGTCTACTGGCACACGTGATCACCCGCCATACTCGCCGCACCGCCATCTGGCGACGGTCAACCTGGCGACGCCGCCACCAATACCGGGCAATGCAAGCCCACTACCAGCGCCGACACCGATTACATAACTAAGTGCGGCTGGAGTATTAGGGCGCGTCCAGGGATATCGAGCAAGGTGATGGGTGCGGCCGATCTGCCCGCCGGTGACGGTGGGGTGGCGAAGCCGAAGAAGAAGGGGAGGCTCCGAGATTGCCGGAAGGGGCCCCTCGGAATCGTGGAGCCCCTTTGCCGGTTTCAGATACAGGCCAGGGCGCGGCGCCCCGTCCGGGTCAGCCCAGTTTCGGCAACACGGTGACGCCGTTGGACTTTGCGGCGTCCAGCTTCTGCGGGTCCATGTCGAGCAGTTTCAGGATGGACGGCGCGATCTGGGTGGTGTTGACGTTGTCGCCGATGACCGCCTTCGCGGTGCCCGGGCCGGTGACGACCAGCGGCACGTCACGGTCGGCCGGGTTGGCGCCACCGTGCTCGGCGATCTTGCTCTTACCGCCGGTGAACACTGTGCCAACCTGCGCGACGCCGACCAGGTCGGGGTGGCGCGGGTCGGACGGGCTGACGCCGAAGTAGGCGGCGGCGTCGGTGCCGGCGTGGACCGCGGTCAGGCCCGAGGCCGTGTACGGCTTGGCATTGCCGTTGATGTCGTTACCGGTGCCCTTGTTGGCCAGCAGCCACTGCTTGGCGAAGTCGGCGGCTGCCTGCGAGCGGTCGTTCAGCCACAGCAGCATCGCGTCGTCGGTGGTGAACGCGACCAGGTTCTGGCTGGCGTTCGGGTTCTTGGCCTTCCAGGCGGCGTTCAGGGCGCTGATGATCGGGCCGTCATCGATACGGGTCAGGTCGCTCGGCTTGGTCGGCGACTGGCCGTGCTTGGCCGACAGGATGAAGGTGGTGTTCTTGTCCTCGCCCCTGGCCTTCAACTCGGAGACCATCTTGCCCAGCTGGGTGTCGACGTAGTCCAGCGCGCCCTTCAGCAGCGGGCCGGGGGTCACGCCGTCGGCCTGGTAACCACCGGTCACGCCGTCCGAGGCCGGCAGCTTCTGGCCGGTCGAAACGCTCTGGAAGTTCATACCGAAGATGGCAGGCTCGCCGACCTGCTTGGTGTGGCTGTGGTCATAACCGTCGATCTCGTTGATGACGGCCTGCACCTTGTACGAGTCGTACTGCTGGGTCAGCTTATTGTCCTGCGTCCAGTCGTCACCCGCGATCGGCGCGTCGGAGTTGATCTCCGGGGCGAACAGGTCATCGATGGCGTTGCCCGACTTGCCATCCAGGATGGAGTAGGCCGGATGCTTGTCGGACCAGGCGGTGACCTTGCCTGCGGCGTGGATGATGTCGAAGACCGAGTTCACCATCAGGTACTGGTTCGGTGCGATCGGCTTGCAGGTTTTCGGGTCGACCGGCTCGGCGGCCGGGTTCAGCAGCGTCTGCGGCTTCCCGGTCATCGCCAGGATGTTGCCGGGCAGGCCGGACAGGCCCTGACCGGCGTCCAGAGCCTTCTGATTCTTATCCTCGGCCTCGGTCATCGCGACCTCGGCCCCCGGCGCAGTGCCGGTGCACTTGGTAGTGCCGGCCGGGAACAGGCTGTGGTTGAACGTGTCGTCGTAGTAGACACCGGACTGCCCCGCGGTCGCGCCGGTGAACTGCGCGACCATACCCGGGAACGAGTCGGACGGATTGGTCGTGTGCGCGCTGGTGTACTGCAGACCGCTGCCGATCAGGGCCGCCATGGTCGACTTCGGGTTGTTGGCGACATACCAGGCCAGGTCCGCCTGGTGCAGACCGTCGACCGAGACCAGCAGCACATGCTTACCGCTATCGGCCGTGCCCGGGGCCGTCGCCGTGGTCGTCGCGGAGGCCGCGGCTGTTGCCGGGGTGGAGGCCGTGGGCGTTGCGGAGGCCGTGGGCGTTGCGGAGGGCGTTGCCGTTGCTGGGGCGGAGGCCGTGGGCATTGCCGCTGTCGGGGCCTCCGTCGGGGCGGCCGCGGCAACGCCGGTGGTGGTGCAGGCCAGCACTGCCGCACCGGCGGCCGCGATGGTACGCATCTTCTTGCGGGACACAATTCCTCCTCATCATGCGACGGCACCCTCTGGTATCGCCGCGAGGGGTATTCATATCCACCTGGAATGAACAAACAGGTACGCCCGACACAATTGGTTCTAAATGGAATTTTCAGGAAAGTGAACAGTGGACATTTTACTAGTTCCATCCAAAAGTCGTCGAAACGGCCCGGGTTCGAACGCTTTGATCGCGGAAATATGCTGATAACAAACTTGCTGTTGGCACGGCATTCGCGTGGAGTACCTGAAACGCCAGTGACCTACTTCGGACATTCGCACCGTCGGACCAAAGGGAGCTGTTCACCTTGCGTACGTTTTCTGCGAACCGCGGCACACCATGACCGAACCGGTACTCACCTCGATGGCGCCGCGGCCGTCGGAGTCGGTCCACTCGGACCGGGCCGGGGGCCGCCGCCGAGTTGGACGGAGTGGAGGTTCGATGCCTGCTCGGAGGCGGAGTGCGGCGGATGTTCTGGGCCGAACAGCGGGCCTCGAGGGGCGCGAAGCGGGCAGCGAAGCGTCCCCCGGCGTTGCTGTAGCACAGGCACAGTGCCGGATCCGTGTCGATCCACGTTAGCGGCGAGCCCGACAGCAGCGGATACGCCGGTGATCGCGGCTCGGAATACTGTAGCGGCTGGGGCGGGTCCACAGTTCGCCGCCGAGGTCGAACGGCTTGTCGTGGCGGCACGGGAGGATCGCGCCGCGGAGGTGTTCGTCGCTGCGGCGTTCGGCCGGGCACGACAGGAACATCCGTGGCGACAACTCCGGAACCGTCAACCTCACAAGTTGACCAGGGAGATCGGTGTCCGACTTTCGTGCGCACGGTCACGCACAGCGGATCCAGGGTGACTCGGTGTTGCGCGATCGGCCGAACTCTCGGACGGAGGCCGCATCCTTCCAAGGATTCACCTAGAAAAGTCCCGCAGACTGGGCTCTGTGAAAATGGTTCGGCGGCTTGGTGCCGTTGCGGTGCTCAACGTCATGTGGGTGACCGATCTGTTCGTGCTCGGCCACGGTTTCGACGACCTGGCCGCGCCGGGCGGGCTGCTGACTGTGCTGGGCAGGCTCACTGGGCTCTACGGGGCGCTGGCTTTGCTCGCACAGGTCGTGCTGGTCGCGCGCCTGCCGTGGCTGGAGGCACCACTGGGCATGGACCGGCTGACCGCGTGGCACCGGTGGAGCGGGTTTTGGGTGCTGTGGTTGGTGATCGCACATGTCGTGTTCATCGCGTTGGGCTACGCCGGCCAGGACGGCAGCCCGGTCACCGCTGAGATCGGCACTTTGGTGTTCGACACCGAGGATGTTGGCAAGGCGACGGTCGCGGTGGTGCTGCTGGTCGCGGTCGGGCTCACCTCGGCCCGCCGTGCTCGTCGGCGGCTGCGGTACGAGTCGTGGCATGTGGTGCACCTGGGCGCCTACCTGGCGGTCGTGCTGGGGTTCCTGCACCAGGTGACCCTCGGGCAGGACTTCATCGGATCCCCGCTGGGCCGGCTGTACTGGTGGTCGCTGTATGGCCTGGCGCTGGGCGCGGTGCTGGTGACGCGGGTGGGATTGCCCGTGTGGCGCAACCTCCGGCACCGGCTGCGGGTTGTGTCGGTGGTGCGCGAGAGCGGCGACGTCGTCACGATCTGGATCGGAGGACACCGCCTTGACCAGTTGCCGGCCCGCGCCGGGCAGTTCTTCCTGTGGCGGTTCGCCGGGCGCTGGTGGGAGGCGCACCCGTTCTCGCTGTCGGCAATGCCAGACGGGGAGTTCCTGCGGATCACGGTTAAGGCGCTCGGTGATGGAAGCGCCTGGCTGCAGCGGATCCGGCCCGGCACGAGGGTGTTCGCCGAAGGCCCGTACGGCGCGTTCACCGCCCAGCGGCGGACGCGGAACAAGGTGCTGCTGGTCGCCGGCGGTGTGGGGGTGACTCCGATCCGTGCCCTGCTGGAGGAGTTCGCCCACGCCGGCGACGATCTCGTTGTGATCTACCGGGCGAGCATGCCGGAGGGCGCGGTGCTGGCCGCCGAACTGCGGGCGCTGGCGCGATGGTGCCGCGCACGCCTGCATGTGGTGACTGGGCCGTCCACAATGGTGGGCCGTCATGGCCCGGTGATGGGCCCGCGGCACATCCTGGCGATGGCGCCGGACGTGCGAGAACGCGACATCTACCTGTGCGGGCCGCCAGGCATGACCGATGCCGTGCGACGCACCCTGGGCGAGCTCGGTGTGGACGCCGCCCAACTGCACACCGAACGCTTCGCTTTCGCAGCCTGAAGGAGGAGATCATGCGCCGCGCCCTCGCCGTTCTCGTGCTCGTCATCGCCGGATTCGCCCCACTGCTGCGTTACCACCCGGGCAGCGGGGCCGAGCCGGCGACTGGTGTGGCCGCCGGGCCGGCGCCGGCTCCCACCGGTTCCGCGAACGCGCGCGCGCCGGCTGGCTCGCGAACGGTCAACGGGTCGGTCGTGGACACCGGGTACGGCCCGTACCAGGTGCAGGTCACCATCACCGGTACCGCGATCACCGACGTCCGGCTGATCACCCAACCGGACGATGGGCACAGCCGGCGTATCGCGAACCGCGCCGCGCCCACCCTTCGGAGCGAGGCACTGCAAGCCCAAAACGCGCACATAGACACGGTCTCGGGCGCGACCGCCACCAGCGAGGCCTATGCGCAGTCGTTGCAGGCCGCGCTGGACGCGGAGGGGAATTGAGGTGCGCCGCGTCGAGCACATCATGGGGATGCCGATCTCGGTGGAGGTCGCTGATCCCGAGGCCGCGGACCTGGTGTTCGGCTGGCTGCGCGAGGTGGACCGCCGGTTCAGTCCCTTTCGCCCGGACAGCGAGGTCTGCCGTGGCGAGCACAGTGCCGAACTGGCGGGGATCCTCCGACTGTGCGCCGAGTACGAGCGCCGCAGCGACGGCGCGTTCCGCGCTCGCCTGCCTGGGCGCCAGCTCGACCCGTGCGGTGTGGTCAAGGGCTGGGCCGTGCAGCGCGCCGCCGATCTGCTACGCGCCCGCGGACTGACCGCGTTCTGCCTGAACGCCGGGGGCGACATCGTCACCGCCGGCCGCGCCTGGAAGGTGGGTATCCGCCACCCCGACCAGGCTCATCAGGTGTGCGCGGTCCTCGAGGTTACCGACGGGGCGGTGGCCACCTCGGGCACCTACGAGCGCGGCGCGCACATCGTGGATGGGCGCACCGGGTTGCCGGTGCTGGACCTGGTCAGCCTCACCGTGGTCGCCGACGATCTGACCACTGCCGACGTCGTGTCGACGGCGGCGTTCGCACTGGGTGCGGAGGGCATCGCGTGGGCCGACGCCCAGCCCGGCTGCCTGGTGTTCGCCGTCGACGCGGACCGGCGGGTGCATCGATCCGCGGGACTGGCGAGAATGCTCAGGTGAGCGAACCCGAGATCCCCCGGCTGCTGCTGGTCGAGGACGACCCGCAACTGCTCGCGATGCTCGAGACCCTGCTCACCGAGGAGGGCTACCGGGTCGACACAGCCGCGGACGGCCAGCGCGGCCTGCACCTCGGCCTCAGCCGCGAGTACGACGTCGTGGTTCTGGACCGTGGCCTGCCCGCGATAGAGGGGCTGGACCTGCTGACCCGGCTACGGGTCCGCGGGGTCATCACGCCGACTTTGATCCTGTCGGCGCTGGGCAACCCTGCCGACCGGGTCGCGGGGCTGGACGCCGGTGCCGAGGACTACCTCGGCAAGCCCTTCGACATCGACGAGCTGCTCGCCCGGCTGCGCGCGCTGCGGCGTCGTCACCTGGACACCGCCCGCTCTCTGCCCGTGCCGGGCGGTCGGCTCGAGCTCGACGGCCGCCGCGTTGTCCGTGAGCAGGGCGCGCCGGAGCGGCTGTCCGAACGGGAGTGCGATCTGCTGGCCACGCTGGCGGCCCGGCCTGGCGCTGTCTTCGCACGGCGTCAGCTACTCACGATGGTGTTCGACGAGGCGGAAAGCGAGGCGGTGGTCGACACCTACGTCCACTACCTGCGCCGCAAACTGGGTCGGGCCGTGATCGACACCGTGCGGGGCCGCGGTTACCAGCTCGGGCGGGGCCGATGAGGCGGCGTCGGGCCGACTCGGCCGACGCTCGCCTGATCCGGGGGACGATGCTGCGCATCGGGTTGCAGTCGGCCGCCGCTGTGCTGGTCACCGTGGTCCTGCTGAGCGCGGCGGCGATCCTGGTCGTCCTGCACACCCAGCACGACGACCAGAACACGCTCCTGGGCACCGCGATCGCGCAGGCCGACGACGTGACGGACCCGCCAGCGGGGACGTGGCTCGTGCTGAGACGGGACGGAAGGACGCAGGCCAGCCCCGGCCTCCCGCCCGGCCTGCCCGACCACGAGGCGCTCGACCAGGTACAGGTGGACGGGATCAGCCGCACCGCCGACATCCACGCCCATCTCCGCGAGTACCGGGTCCGCACCGAGCGGCACAGCGACGAGGTGGTCCAGGCTGCGATGGACCTGAGCCAGGCCCATCGCGAGCGCAGCCGCCTCGTCGAAGCGCTGCTTGTCACCGGTGGCGCGGGGCTGGTGCTGGCGGCGCTCACCGGCGCCTGGGTCGCCCGCCGCGCGGTGACTCCGCTTGTCGGCGCGCTCGCCCTGCAGCGGCGATTCGTCGCGGACGCCGGTCACGAGCTGCGCACCCCGCTGACCCTGCTGAGCACCCGCGCCCAGATGCTGCGCCGCCGCCTGCGCGGCCACCCGGCCGAGCCCGATGTGGACGGACTCGTCACCGACGCGAGCCAGCTGGCTGCCATACTCGACGACCTGCTGCTGGCCGCCGACCCGCGGCAGGAGGTGCCGCGCCAGCCCGTCGACCTGACCGAGTTGCTACGGGAGGCCGTGGCCGCGGCACAACCCACGGCCGAGGAGAAGGGCGTGCAACTGGACCTGGCGGACCAACCGGTGCGCGTGCGCGGGTTCGACGCCGGGTTACGGCGAGCGATCAACGCGTTGCTGGACAACGGGATCCGGCACGCCCACAGTCTCGTGGAGGTAACTCTCCAACGCCATGGCCATCAGGTGCGGATCGACGTCACCGACGACGGACCCGGCATCGACGCCGAAATCCTGCCCACCCTGTTCACACGGTTCGCCTCGGCACCCACCGAGACCGCGCCCGGACAGCGCCGCAGGTACGGCCTCGGGCTCTCCCTGGTCAGCGAAATCGCCGCACGTCACGGAGGCTCCGTCTCCGCGCGCAACGGCGGACACGGAGGCGCGACGTTGTCCATGCAGCTCCCGATCGGCATGTCAGATGCGCGATAACGGCAACCGTGATGACAATGTGCACGGACGCGTCCGGTGACGGCATGATCACGATGACCACGGTGTGCGGGGTGGCCGAGGTGTCGCAGCGCAGCGGGCCACCTCAGCGTGAGCGGACAGACATCGTCGATGACCTGCTGCTGGCCGCCGCCGCGGAACATGAGCCCGACCGCACCGAACCGGTCGACCTGGCGGCACTGTGCCAGGAGGTGGCCGACAGGATCGCCGCGCACGCCACCTCCCGAGGCATCGAGGTCACAGTCACTGCCCCATCGGGCCCGGCGGTGGTCGACGGCGTGCGGCCGGCCTTGTGCCGGGCTGTGTTCGCCCTGGTCGATAATGCCCTGCAACACGAAAAGCGCGGCGGCACAATCACTATCGAGATAGCCCGGGACGTGAACGAGGTCGCGGTGACGGTGCGCGACACCGGCACCGGCCTCGATCCCCGCGACGCCGAACGCCTGTTCCGTCGGTTTGCCCACGGCGACGGACACCGCGCCGGGACTCGTTCGTACGGTATCGGGCTGGCCTTGGTGCACGCCGTCGTCGACGCGCACCAGGGTCGTATCACCGTCGACGGCGCACCCTGGTGTGGCACCGCGTTCGCTATCACGCTGCCCGCCGGCCACCAACAATGATCTTGTCTCCGAGAATTCTCCAAGAATCGGCTCCTAGGCTCCGAGTTGATCACAGCACGTGAACCACCTCGTCAGGAGCTGCCAACAGCATGGGACCCACCGTCGTCAATGGGCTGCCCGCCCACGTCCTGCTCGTCCATTTCGTGGTCGTCCTGGTACCGCTGGCGTCCCTACTGCTCACGCTCGCAGTGTGCTGGCCGACCGCCCGGGTGCGGCTCGGATTCCTCACCCCGCTGATCGCCTTCATCGCCATGGTGGCAGTGCCGCTGACCAGCCATTCGGGCGAGTGGCTCGCCCACCGTGTTTACCGCGATCCGCTGATCCTGCAGCATATGCATCTCGGCGACGAGCTGCTGATCTGGTCGGCGGCGACCTTCCTGCTGGCCGCCGTGTGGTGGGGGTTGCACAGTGACCGCGTGATGCGTCGGCTCCGGCCTCGACTGCCCCGCATCGACGCTCTTACCGCCAGCCGGGCGGTCGCGGTCACCCTCGCGGTAGTGGCCGTCGTCGTGGCGGTCGGCGCGGTGGTGCAGGTCTACCGCATTGGCGACAGTGGCGCGCAGGCCGCCTGGCACGGCCGCGTCCCCACCGGTCAGTCCGAGGCCACGCCCGGCCTGCGCTGACCACTCCGTGCGCGGGCACCGCTGCGCGGTCCGAACGAGTCCAAAGGAGTTGCCATGGCCGACGCCGTTGACATTCTTCGCCGCCGATCGGACTGTTT
>NZ_BDBQ01000163.1 GCF_001613065.1 Nocardia miyunensis NBRC 108239 | reverse complement strand
GGCGCTTCTGCGAGCGGATGAAGTCCTGGAACTTCATCGGATCTCGCACGAAAAAGACGGGCGTATTGTTCCCGACCAGGTCGAAATTGCCCTGCTCGGTATAGAACCTCACGGCGAAGCCCCGCAGATCCCGCACGGTATCGGGATATCCCTGCTCACCGGCGACGGCGGAAAATCGTGCCAGCACTTCGGTCCGCTTGCCGGGCTGGAACACATCAGCCATGGTGTAGGCGCTGACATCGTGGGTTACTTCGAACGTGCCGAACGCCCCACCGCCTTTGGCGTGCGGTTGCCGTTCGGGCAGGCGCTCGCGATTGAACGACGCCATCTTTTCGATCAGATACGCGTCGTTCAGCAGGATCGGGCCATCCGGGCCAACTGTCAGGGAATGGTCATCACTCGGTGCCGGGATTCCGGCGGCATCGGTTGTGTAGTTGCGCTCAGACATCTTTCTCCTCTCCCACGGACATGTAGCCGCGGTCGCATCGAACAGTCGTGTCCGACGTCGGCGGGAGTGGCGGTCATGGGCCGCGTGACCGGTGACTGAACCTGAGCCCACCTCGCCGGCGGCGTTGGTGAGCCGAGTCGTCGATCGGTGTCCATACCCGGCACCGCAGGCGACCCGGCAGGGTGCAGGCGGCGAGCACAAGTCGGGTGTTCGTGTCGCGATCGAAACAAATACCCACACGACAGGTGCTTCTCGAGAGCCGTGCGCACCGATACCCCGTAGCAGCCTGCATCTCGAAGCATTTCGGCGTCTGCCACGACCAACCATCCGCCGTGCTCCAATTCGATCACGTCTGAGCGGGCGTTTCAACCCATCAGGCGACCGATCGCCACACCCCTGAGCGGTCGCCGCTACGTCGCGTAATGGGTGTTCGTAGCGTACCGACACCTCCAAACTTCAATATCGAACCACAAACGCACTATGCGGCGTGCGTCGTCATGCCGGTTCGGTAATCACTAGAGCGTATGTCGCGAGGTAAGGAGCGTGGCACGGATCGGTACGGTCCTGCGGGCTTTGTGCAGGTGAACTGCATGACGTCGAGTCGGCCGCTGCGGAAGTGATCGGCGCACCCGGTCATATAGCTGATGTAGGCGTCGTAGGTGTCACGCCCGGCGAGTTCGATCGCCCGGTCGCGGTGCTCATGCAGAGCGGAGGCCCAGAACTGCAGTGTGGTGGTGTAGTGCTGCCCCAGCCGCTCGAGTCCGGTGATGGTGAATCCGGCATCTTCCGCGTACTCGCCGACCCCTTTCGGTGGCAGGAGTCGGTCGACCGGGAAGATTGTTTCGGGCGTAAACCCCGCATCGGTAGCCGCGAGACGCGTCTGGTGCGCGTTGGAACGATCGAGGCCCGGTGCGACGACGGTCTGCACCAACAGCACCCCGTCCTCGGGCAGGATCCGGTAGGCGAAATCGAAGAAATCGGGATAGCGCTGCGTGAGCAGGTGTTCCAGTCGGCCGATACACACGATGCGATCCGGGTGGCGGTCGAATTCCTCCCAGCCCTGCCGCCGCACCCCGCCATAGGGGCGGCCCCGGATGAGCCGGTCGACGAGCTGGTCCCGGACATACCGGTACTGGTTGCGGTTGCCGGTCAACCCGATCGCGTTCACCCCGTAGCTGTCCATGGCGCGCAACATGGTCGAACCCCATCCGCAGCCGACATCCAGCAAGGTCATCCCCGGGTGCAGATCGCATTTGCCCAGAGCGAGGTCGATCTTCGCGACTTGGGCTTGCTCCAGGGTGTCGTCCGGGTGAGTCCACAACGCGCAACTGTAGGTGCGCGTCCTGTCGAGGAACTGGGCGAAAAATTGATCCGGGAGTTCGGCGCGAGATCGGACCGCACTACGAATGGGTCTGGCAACAGTCATGGTGACGGATCCTCTTCCCGATCGAACACTGCCGTGTACGGGAAGCGGGGTAACCCGCTCCCTGCCTCACCTGTACCCGGGAGGTCCAACACCCTGTCGACCCTAAGCAGCCTCACATGAAGGACTGAATACCTGTGAGCAGAATTTCACCCGCATGTAACTGTGTAGGCTGCGCCGTAGCCGAACCGGGTGGTGGTTGAGTTGCCCAGCCTCCAAGTGCGCCCGGTCCGGAGGTGGAGATGCGCTGGTGTCATCGTCGTGCTGCGTTCGTCGTCCGGTAGGGCTGTGGCGCCCATGCTGACCAGAGTGCGGATCAGTCTTGGAATGCTCTGAGAATTCACTCGCCGGGACGCTGCGAGTGTCTCGGCCTGCGCGTTCGATGGCAGGGTGGAGTGCATGTCGATTCCGGGCGCGACCGTACCGCGGGTACTGCTGGTCGAGGACGATCGCACCCTCGCCGACATGGTGGCCGGGCTGCTGACCGACGAGGGCTATCAGGTCCGCACCGCGTATCACGGCCAAGCCGGTCTCCATCACGGACTGACCGAGCAGTTCGATGTGCTCATCATCGACCGCGCATTACCGGTGCTGGAGGGCCTGGAGCTGCTGCGGACGCTGCGTGACCGTGCCGTCATCACCCCTGCCTTGCTGCTGACCGCCCGCGGCACCGTGGCCGATCGGGTGGAAGGGCTCGACAGCGGTGCCGAGGATTATCTGGTCAAGCCGTTCGAAGTGCCCGAATTCCTGGCCCGCGTCCGCGCGCTGCGCCGCCGCCACCTCACCACCGCGACGTCGTTGCCGATCGGAGCCCGCAGACTCGACCCGGCGACCCGCACCGTCGCAGACCCCACCGGCGTGGTCCCCGAGGTGGTGTTGTCGGCGCGCGAATGCGCATTGCTGACGACCTTGGCGCGCTCGCCGCGGCAGGTGTTCACCCGCGACCAGTTGCTCGACTTCGTCTTCGACCGTGCCGACACTGTCGGAACGGTCGACACCTACGTGCACTACCTACGCCGCAAACTCGGGCGCGGGGCCATCGACACCGTGCGTGGTCTCGGCTACAGGCTCGGCGTTGGATGACACGCCGACGACGAACCACCGTGGTCTTAACCGAGCCGGCACAGCTACGGCGCGCTACCCGCAGCGCCGCACTGCAGTCGGCCATCGTGCTGGCGGCCGTTCTGCTGCTCGTCGGAGTCGTGCTGCTCAGCGTGGATACCCGGATCGGCAACCGGCAGATCGACGCCCAGCTGGCCCAAGTCGCAGCCCAGGTCGATGATGTCGACGACCCACCTCCCGGCATGGCCATCGGTATCGCGACGGCCGCCGGCCACGTCGCCCTCAGCGCGCACGCGCCTGCACCCACCGCCGAACTGACGACCAGCCCTCCCGGCTATTCGACGGTGCGTTCCGGCGGGGGCGAGTACCGGGTGCTGGTCGTTGAACGCTCCGGCCGCAGGATCGCCGTCCTCGTCGACAAGCCCCGTGGGAACAGAGTCGGCAGCGTGTTTTGGAAGCGCTGCTGATCGCCGAGCTCGCCGGGGTGGCGACCGCGGCATGTGCCGCACTGCTGCTGTCGCGGCGCGCGATGCGCCCCATGGTCGACGCGCTGACGACCCAGCGCGACTTCGTCGCCGACGCGTCACACGAGCTGCGGGCGCCACTGACTGTGCTGCACACTCGCGCCCAACTCCTGGCCCGCCGCGCCACCCGCGACGAACTGCCGACCGAGTGGCGCACCCAGCTCGACGAACTCGTCACCGACACCCGCGCGCTCGCCGGCATTGTCGAGGACCTGCTGCTGGCCGCCGCGTCCGAACACGACTCGGACCGGACCGAACCGGTGGACCTGACAGCACTGTGCCACGAGGTGGCAGACAGCGTGACCGCCCACGCGGCGACCCGCGGCATCACGGTGGAAGTCGCGGTCACCGATCCAGCCGCCGCGCCGAGCGTCCACGGAGTCCGACCGGCGCTGCGCCGAGCCGTTTTCGCCCTGGTCGACAACGCCCTGCAGCACGAAAAACAGGGCGGCACAGTCACAATCGCCATCTCTCGCACCGCCGACCGGGTTGCGGTCACCGTCGCCGACACCGGCGCCGGTCTCGACCCGCGCGACGCGCAACGCTTCTTCCGGCGCTTCGCCCACGGCGACGGCCACAGCACCGCAACCCGCCCCCACGGCATCGGCCTGGCGCTGGTGCGGGCTGTCGTCGATGCTCACCACGGGAGCATCGCCGTCGACGGCGCCCCCGGGCGAGGCTCGGAGTTCACCATCACGCTGCCCGCAGGCCACCGGCAATAGTCTCGGCTCCGAGAATCCTCCAAGAATCACCCCATACGCTCCAGGACGACCACAGCGCACACACTGTTCAGGAGCGGCCAACAGCATGGGACCCACCGTTGTCAACGGACTGCCTGCCCACGTCCTACTCGTCCACTTCGTGGTCGTGCTGGTGCCATTGGCGGCGCTGCTGCTCGCACTCGCGGTCTGCTGGCCCGCCGCTCGGGCTCGGCTCGGGCTCGCCACCCCACTCGTTGCCTTCGCCGCGCTGCTGGCCGTCCCGCTGACCATGCACTCCGGAGAATGGCTCGCCCAGCACGTCGACCGAAATCCCTTGGTACGCCACCACACTCACCTCGGTGATGAACTGCTCGCGTGGTCGGCGGCCACCTTCCTGCTCGCGACCGCCTGGTGGGCCCTGCACAGCGATCGTGTTACTCGTCGGCTCCGCCCACGGCTGCCCCGCATCGACACCGTTGCCGGTAATCGCGCAGTCGCGATCACCCTTGCCCTCGCCGCCCTCGCCGTCTCGGTCGGCTCTGTGGTGCAGGTCTACCGCATCGGTGATAGCGGAGCTCAGGCCGCCTGGCACGCCCGCATGGTCAGCGAACCCCACACCACCGCCGCTAGCCACCATTGAACCGGCCACTGACAGCTACCTATGCCGGCGACAGACATGACTGACGCTACGCACCTGCATCGGTGCCGTCGATCGCAGCGTCTGGGGGAGATCGACCAACAGTACCGGCAGCCGTTGCATCGCCTCGCCCATCGGCTCGTCCGCGACACAGGCCGTGCCGACGACATCGTGCAGGAGACCCTGATCCGACTGTGGAAACATCCACACCTGCTCGACGAACCCGACCTCGCGCTGCGCCCATGGCTGTTCACCGTCGCCCGTCACCTGGCCTACGACGAACTCCGATGCGCCCGACATCGCCACGAGTACGCTACCGACAACAACGCAGCCCTGGACCGCCACTCCGACGACCCCTGCGCACACCTCGCCGACACCTGGATCGTCCACCGCGCCTTGGCCACACTCACCCACCAACACCGCGAAGTCATCCTCCACGCCTACTACCGCCGCGCGACCACCCAAGACATCGCCACCGAACTCGCCATCCCACCCGGCACCGTCAAATCACGCCTGCACTACGCACTACGAGCACTCCGGAATGCCTGCACCGCCCAAGGCGTCACGACTGAATCGCCTGCGAGCCGGGAAGACTTATCGGTGTGACAGCCAAGCGGCTACGTGCGGTCTGGTGAATGGTGCGTGAACTGGTCACCGAGGGCACCACTCCTTCCTGACCACCGGTATCGAGAGAGGCCGATCAGTCCGCCGACCGCATCGTGCTCATCGACGGCGGCACGGCAAGATCAACCACGTCCTGCACACCATGGCCGTGGTTCAACTGCGTCACCCAACCGCAGGTCGGGTCGATTACGACAACAAGAAGGCCGCCGCGAAGACCTCCATGGAGGCGATGCGAGCACTCAAACGACGCTTGTCGAATGTCGTCTACCAGCGGATGCTCGCCGACCAGCGGCGGCGAGACGCGGCAAGCCCGGGAGGGCGCGCGGGGATGACTACCGACTTCAGCGCGACCGGCCCAACCCCGCACCGATCCTTCGGACAAGCCACGACCCGGACCTACCGCCACCCAGTCCAACGACGAACTCCCAACTGCCTCTTGACATAGGGTCAGTCTTTAGGTTCTGGCCCAAATTTCGGCGTTGGGGTATTTGCGTCGCAGCCATCCGAATACCTGCCGCCAGACGATCATGCGCAGGTATTGGAAGGCGCGGGCCGAGACCCCGGGACGGAAGTAGGCGGTCCAGCCCCGCAGCGCCTGGTTGAGCTTGTGCAGCAGGACTGCCAGCGACAGGCTGAGGTTCATTCGGCAGATCGCCTTGGTCTTGGCCTTGATGGACCGAAGTGCCTTCTTGGCCGGGTAGTTGTAGACGAAATGCTTTGTGGTGCCTCGTTTTCGGTGGCGCTGGATGCGCCAGCCGAGAATGTCGAGGCCCTCGTCGATATGGGTGATCAGGGTCTTCTCCGGCGACAGCTGCAAGCCGACGGTGGACAAAACCTCGGCCACCTCGGGCAGCAGTGCCTCCGCTTCACCGTCGACGGCCCACTCGCCGACGCCGAATGGGCAAAGCACTACCTCGCCAAGGCCACTCAAGCCTTGCCCAATGGCTACTGCGGGCTGCCGCTGCAACAGAGCTGCCCGCATGCCAACGCCTGCCTGACCTGCCCTGTTTTCATCACGACCGCCGAATTCCTGCCGCAGCACCGCGAACAACTCGACCTCACCCGCGGGATCATCGAACGCCCCCGCGAGCGCGGTCAGCTCCGGTTGGCCGAAATGAACCAACGCACCGCCGACAACCTCCTGAGCATCATCGAAAGCCTCGAAACCAACTCTGCCACAGTCGAATCCAGCGATGATAATGCGCGCTGACAACACCGAGCACCTCCGGGCCGCGGCCCGGCAGCGCCACGACGCAACCCGGGCCAAGGCCCTCGCGGCGCTGCACGAGCTCGACCAGGCCGGAGCGCACATCACCTTTCAATCCGTCGCTGCCCGGGCCGGCGTCTCGCGCTCGTGGCTCTACAAGCAAACCGACCTCCAGGACGAAATCCGGCGCATACGCACCCAGCGCCAGCCCACAACCGTCTCATCGTCATCGAAACAGCCCTCCAGCGACGAATCATGGCAGCGCCGCCTCGAACTCGCACACAACCGGATCAAAGAGCTGAGCACCGAGGTCAAGTCACTGCGCACGCAACTCGCACTCGCACACGGCCAACGACGAGCCGACAACATCACCGCAGCCACACCGCCGGACTGACCAACGCCCACAGACACCGATCAAACCCTGCATCGAGGACATCGTCTCCGACGCAGATCCCCAGCTCCTTGCCCATAAACGACAAGAGAACTCAGGGGAACAGATGTTCGATGATAGATCATTCTAGTGAGTCAAACGTCCTGGCAGGGTTGCTCGGTTTACGCTCCGAACACAAGATCAGGAAGGGAGCCGATCCTGTGGCGAGGTCACGGCGGTTGAAGATCCCGGTCGAGGACAAGGTGTGGGTGGTGTTGTCGGTGCTGTCCGGCGAGATGAGCGCGGCGGAGGCCGCGCGGCGGCGCGCGGTGAGCACGGCATCGGCTGGCCGAGTGATGACGGATTTGTGAATTGCCTCCAGTTAGCCTCGACCGCGCCGCTGTACCCGATAACACTGGACTTCGACGACGGCCGCCTATACCCGCGGAAGGAGTGTTTCCCATGACGACCTCCTCCGATCCGCCACCGGCACAACCTCAACCTGAGACCGGTCCCGAGGCCGAGGACACGGCTACGGAAACGGAGTCTCGGTCGTACGGATTCCCGTCGGCGGCGTGGCGGTTCGTAGCGAAGAATCCGCCGCCGGGATTCGACCGGATCCGGTGGCGCAGCCCGCTGCGCGGTCCGTGGTTGACCTCGGTGTTCGGCCTGGCGTTGTTGGTGGTGCTACCGGTCATCGCCCTCACCGGTTTGTTGTCCTACATCGCCTATGGCCCCGGATTGGCACAAGCCATCCCGGACCACGTCGGCTGGTTGACACTTCCCACCTTCGACTGGCCATCGCGGCCGTCGTGGCTGTACAGGTTGACCCAGGGTCTGCATGTGGGGCTGGGATTGGTGATCATCCCGGTGGTGCTGGCGAAACTGTGGTCGGTGATCCCCCGGTTGTTCACCTGGCCGCCCGCGCGCTCAATCGCCCAGGTCGTCGAACGGGTCTCACTGCTGATGCTCGTCGGTGGGATCCTGTTCGAAATCGTCACCGGCGTACTGAATATCCAATACGACTACATCTTCGGATTCAGCTTCTACACCGCACACTACTTCGGGGCCTGGGTCTTCATCGCCGGGTTCGTCGCCCACATCGGGATCAAATTACCGAAGATGATTTCCAGTCTGCGATCGCGCACTCTGCGCAGCGTGCTGTCCACCTCCCGCGCCGACACCGAGCCCGAACCCCGCGACGCCGACAGTCTCGTCGCTGTGGATCCGATGCCCGCCACCCTCAGCCGCCGCGGCGCACTGGCCCTCGTCGCGGGTGGCTCTGCGCTGGTCGCAGTCCTCACCGCCGGACAGACCCTCGGCGGCATCACTCGCCGGGCCGCGCTCCTGGTGCCGCGCGGCCGCACCTACGGCAATGGGCCCAACGACTTCCAGGTCAACCGCACCGCCGTCGCCGCGAGAATCGGCCCGGCAGCCACCGGCACCGCCTGGCGCCTGGAACTGCGCGGGGGTCCGGTCCCACTCGATCTCGACAAATCCGCACTCGCCGCGATGCCCCAGCACACTGTCGACCTGCCGATCGCGTGCGTCGAAGGATGGTCGACCGTTCAAACCTGGACCGGCATCCGCCTCGCCGACCTGGCTCAGCACGCGGGCGTCCCCACACCCAGTTCCGCAATCGTTTCATCGCTGGAACAGGGGGGCCCTTTCGGTCGTGCGGCGCTGCACCGCAACCAGGTGCTCAACCCTGATGCGTTACTCGCGTTTCGCGTCAACGGGGCCGAGCTGTCCGCCGATCACGGCTATCCGGCCCGAATCATCGTCCCTGCGCTGCCCGGCGTGCACTGCACCAAATGGGTGCGCTCAATCGAATTCCGGAGCTGACTCATGCAACGCCTGATCGCGTTCAGCAAGTCCGTCTACGGAGCGCACCCGCTGCACCTGCTCGTCCTACTCGCCTCCCTCGCGCTCGGCGCATACGCCGTGTACACCCTCGGTCCGGGCCAGCTGCTCAACCCGAACGTGTGGTGGCAATCGATCATCGTCTGGTTTGCCGTCGCGATCATCGGCCACGACCTGATTCTCTTTCCGCTGTACGCGCTTGCAGACCGCCTCGTGCCCAAACCGACCCGCGTCCATCGGATACCCGCGACGAACTACCTGCGCATCCCCACCCTCGCTGCCGGACTGCTCTTGCTGCTCTTTTTTCCGGGCATCATCCAACAAGGCGCGACCACTTACCACAATGCGACAGGCCTGACTCAACAACCGTTCCTTTCCCGATGGCTCGTCATCACCGCCGTCCTGTACGCCCTGAGCGCATTGGCCTACGCCATCGCCTCATTCACCGCGTCCAAGCGGCGCCGCGGGCGAGGGCGATCCCGTGAGCAACCGTCTGCAACAACGTCGGCAAGACATCGCGGGCGCCGACGACCAGTCCAGCCCACGGCGAAACGCCTCCGACCCATGACCGGCGTGCGGCGCTGGCGGGCCGGTACACGCAACCTGGCATGGGCCGCGCAGCGACGGATGCAGCGAGCCTTTCGACCCCGTTGACAGATCGCTGCCGCACCGGGCGCGGGTCGTATAGCTCTCCCTGACCTCGGACAGGCCGCGGGCGACCAGATCACCGAAGAACGCCAGCCAACCCGCGCCGTCCTCACCGCTGGTGACCTGGACACCGAGAATTTCCCGATAGCCATCGGCATTGACGCCGGTGGCCACGAGAGTGTGCACGTTGACCACGCGGCCGTTCTCACGGACCTTCAACACCAGAGCATCGGCGGCGACGAACGTGTACGGGCCCTGATCCAGCGGGCGGGTGCGAAACGCCTCGACCTGGGCGTCGAGCTCGGCCGCCATGATCGATACCTGGGACTTGGAAAGCTTTGTCACACCGAGTGATTCGACCAGCTTCTCCATCCGGCGAGTGGACACGCCGAGCAGGTAGCAGGTCGCCACCACCGAGGTGAGGGCTCGTTCGGCGCGTTTGCGGCGCTCGAGCAGCCACTCCGGGAAATAGCTTCCCTGAGGCAATTTCGGGATCGCGAGGTCGATCGTGCCGACCCGGGTGTCGAAGTCGCGGTGGCGGTGCCCGTTTCGGCTGTTCACGCGCTCGTCGGAGCGTTCGCCGTAGCCGGCGCCGCACATCGTGTCGGCCTCGGCGCTCATCAGTGCTGCGATGAACGTGGACATCATGCCGCGTGTCAACGGACGTCGGGATAT
>NZ_BDBQ01000162.1 GCF_001613065.1 Nocardia miyunensis NBRC 108239 | reverse complement strand
AACCTCACACTGGCATTCGTGATGGAGTTGGTCGCGCTCGCGGCGCTGGCGCTGTGGGGCTGGAAGACCGCCACTGCGACTCCGATCAAGCTGGCGTTGGCCGTGGTCACGCCTCTCCTCGCGGCGCTGGCCTGGGGCCTGTTCGCCGCGCCGAATGCGACATTCCACTATCCCCTGCTCGCGGGCGTCACCAAAGTCGTAGTTTTCGGCGGCGCTGCGGTCGGGCTGTGGGCCGTGGGCTACCGAGCGGCCGCGGTCGTCTTCGTCGCCATCCTGGTCGCGAACCTGCTGGCGATCCGGCTCGGGCACCTGACCTCGTGAGCACGACGCATGGTGTACGGAGTCTCCGAGAGATCCCGCGGAAAGGGGGTTTCGGAGTTACACCGTTGTTCGTGCAGTCCCTACTCGACTCAGGAGGGCGGACAGGCGTCATCATGCGGCGACAGCGGTGTGGCACAACCGCGTTCAGCCCGCTGATTACCAGCAGGCTGGTTGTACTTGACTGACCGAGGTGCGGCGGCCCGGTAACTCGATGACGGCAGTTTCGACGTCACCCGCCGGGCATATGGGATTTCGGTGCGCGCTACCGGCAGCAGTGTTACGGAGACGCTGGTCCCCACGTCAGTGCGGTGGGGTGTGGCGGTGTCGGATCTCGCCGCGTGGTCGGCTGATGTCTTTGGTGAACGCGGCTGTGTCGAAGCCTTCGATCTGGGCCCGGAGTTGACGCAGGTTGGTCTGCTCGAAATATAAGGACCGTAGGTTGTATTCGCTGACAGCATGGGAGAAGCGCAAATTCTTGGAGAACGGAGTTCTTGACGATCTGCCGGGATCGCTTCGACCAGCGGTCGCAGCGCTTGTGCGTCATTGGTGTTGGCGGCCGAAATACCCACGGACAGAGGGATTCCCGCGCGATCGGACAACACGTGGATCTCCGAGCCGGATTTGCCCCGATCGACCGGGCTCGGCCCGGTCAGAGATCCCCCTTTTTCGCTCGCACCGACGCCGCGTCGATCACCGCGCGCGCAATCGATCAAGCCTTCGCTACCCAGCTCATCCAGCACAGCCCGGTGTAATCGCCGCCAGAGGCCAGCTTCGGTCCACGCACTGAACCGGCGATGCGCGGTCGGGACAGTGACTCCGAACGACGGCGGCAGCATCCGCCACGCACAACCGCTGGTCAGCACGAACACCACCGCCATGAACACGGCCCGCTCGTCGGTCGGCGCAGTTCCACCACCCGTGCTCACGGCGCCGATCGACCTCACCAAGCTGTGGTCGCCGGTGTCGGCGGCGTCGTCGCGCTGGTAGTCGCCTACCTGCGCCAGCGCGACCTCGAACAAGGACGATTCGTCGAGCGATTCGGCGCCGCCGCAGCACAACTCGGCCCCACCGACGTCGCGGTCCGATCGCCGTTCGTACGCGATGGCCGGCGTCGCCGACGAATCCCAGGGGCCTGGTTCGTCGACGTGACGTTCTCCCCCGATGCGGTTTTCAAGAATGTGGACTTCGGTACCCAGTCCATTTCGTTTGCCGATCCCAAACGGGGGGCGCCGGAACCGGTCTTCGACTGGTCTGCGGACATCACCCTGAAACCTGCCGATGTCGAACCTGAGGATTGGCCGTCAGCCGTGGTGACATCGGTGCCTTCGTCGTAGCGAAGCGGGCGCGCACGAATTGTTCCCGCCTAGCTCCGTACGACACGTATTCCAGACATGCCGAAAGCACTGATGTGCCCGGGATTCTGTCGCTCTCACCGAGGTGTCCGAGAGCCGATCGTGCACCGCGAGGATCTGCACGTTTGAGACCTATGGGTGACGCGTGAGAGCGGTTCGAGGTTTGGCAGTGGGGTGCGGGGCATACCGGGCTATTGCTGCGCAGCTGGGGCGGGGCCGGCGGCGAGAACGAAACCTACGCCTCCGGCAAGGCAATGAGCAGAGCCGGGACGACACCCTGCTGCAGGTCCTGTGGGTAGACGTAGACGGAGTGCTCGACGCCGACGATGCGCGGTATTGCCGATTTGCGTTTGCAAAACCGCGGACCACAGCACATGGCGTATCGGCGACCTCGCGTACTGCGAGAAGGGCTGTGCACGACTGTGGTCAGCTCGGGTGTACTGACAGTATGACGATCGCACCGGTAGATCTGAATACTGCTGGTCCTGCCGATCTGGCCGCAGTGTTACCGCTGGCCATGGCGTTTTATGCGGAGGACGGCTTCAGTACCGACGAGCGTGCGCTGCGCCGCAACCTCTCGGTGTTGCTGGCTTCGCCCATGGCGCGGGTCGCCGTGGTGCAGCTAGAGGACCAACTACTCGGTTTTGCTGTCACCACAACTAGTTTCGGTCTGGAGGATGGGCTGATCGCCGAACTGGAGGATCTTTTCGTAGTGCCGATGGCACGAGGACAAGGGCTGGGCGGCCGGCTGATCGCCGACAGCGTCGTCTGGGCGCGCGAGCAAGGTTGCCGGTCCTTGGAGTTGGTCGTGGCGCCGAGCAGCCGAGACGTCGGCCGTCTGCTCGACTACTACCGCGCACACGGTTTCCTGGACGAGGGCCGCCGCCTGATCAGCCGCCCGCTCTGAATCGACGAGCCTGCGCTCTGGCCCAAGACATCTCCGAAATCGGCTATCCGCAGGCCCGCTGAGTCTGGATGGGCATCCGTCCGAGTTCCTGGACACACTTCTTAAAACGTGGTTAGCCAGTGGGTTAGGCGGCGGGCCGCGGTTGTGAGGATGGTGGGGTCGCGGAGAGTATTGGATAGCAGGGCGCTGCCTTCGTAGGCGGCCATGAGCTGGAGGGCTAGGTCGTGGGCGTCGGCACGGCCGAGGGCGCGGAACTGGGTTTCGGCCCAGGCGATGGGGAGGTGCATCAGGTCGGCGACGGGGAACGCCTCGTGCGCGGGGCGTTTGTCGAGTTCCGAGCAGAGAGTGCCGATGGGGCAACCGTGTTGGGTGACGGTCTCACTGTCGGCGGTGAACAGATCCACGAGGGCTTTCAGGCGGCTTCTCGGCGAATCGAAGCGAGCGTCGATATCGGCGAGGGCTCCTCTGATCTGCTGGAGGTGAGCGTCGATGGCGGCGGCGACCACCTCGTCCTTGGTTTTGAAGTAGTAGTAGACGTTACCGGGCGGCACCTCGGCCACCTGCGCGATGTCGGCGAGCGTGGTCCGCTGCACTCCCTGCTGGTGCAGGAGCTGAACGGCAGCGGCCACGAGCCGCTGCCGTTTGCCTGGCCGCGGTGCGACGGCCGCAGTCTGGGTTAAGTCAGCCATCTCACTTAACAGGATACGACGCTCCGGCGTCGACCATTACCAGCGGGGCCCGCACACGCGTATTGCCGGAGCGCAGGGCGATCAGGGCCGCGACCGCCATCAGGATAGCCCCGACGAACAGCGCCCGATGGTAGCCGGAATCGGCGGCCACGGCCGTGGACGCGCCCGCAGCGATCAGGTCGTTGGTGCGGGTGATAGCGACAGCGGACAGGACTGCGAGGCCGAAAGCGCTGCCGACCTGCTGGGACGAGTTCAGCAATGCCGCAGCCAGCCCGGCCTTGTCCGGCGGCACGCCCGCGTTGGCCGCAGCGGTGACAGCGACGAACACCGGCCCCGCCCCCAACGACATCACGAGAAATCCCGGCAGCAGATCTCCGACATACGAACCGTGCATCGGCACCCTGGACACGTAGTAGATGCCTGCCCCGGCGAGCAGGCAGCCCACGATCATCACCCAGCGGGTGCCCACGCGCGTGATCAGTTGCGACGCAACGCCTCCGGCGACCGCGAACCCTGCGGTGATCGGAAGGTAGGCGGCTCCGGCCCGGATCGGCGAGTAGTGCAGGATCTCCTGCATGTAGAGGGTGGCGTAGAAAAGCAGCGAGAAGAACCCGGCGAACGCGATCAGCTGGGTCAGATCCGCTGCGAGCAGCCCTTTCACCCGGAGAACGGCCGCAGGCACCAGCGGATCGCGGGTGCGCACCTCGTTGAGCGCGAACGCGACGAGCACAGCGGCCGATCCACCCAAGCACAGGACGGTGGAAAGCGAGCCCCAGCCCACGACCGGCGCGCGCACCAGTCCGTACACCAACAGCAGCATGCCGCCGGTCACCAGCACCGCACCCTGCGAATCGAATGCCGCCCGCCCGGTCCGGTTGGGCCGGCCGTCTGCCAGAAGCATCACGGCACAAGCGATTACCGCGGCGCAGATGGGCGGGTTCACGAAGAACACCCACCGCCAGCCCGGCCCTTGGGAGATGACTCCCCCGAGGAACACACCCGCCGCCGCGGCCACGCCGCTGATGCCGCCCCACACCCCGAGCGCCGTGTCCCGATCCTTGCCCTCGCGGAAACTCGTCGTGAGTGCGGACAGCGCCGCGGGAGCCATGAACGCCGCCCCGATGCCCTGCACAAGCCGCGCCGCGATCAACAGCCCGGCACTGTCGGTCAGTCCGGCCGTCAATGACGCTGAAGCGAATACCACTAGACCCGCGAACAGCACGCGGCGTCGGCCGAGCAGATCGCCCAGACGGCCACCGAGCAGCAGAAAGCCGCCATAAGTCAAGATGTAGCCACTGGCCACCCATTGCAGATTCTGCTGTGTGAAATGCAAACTGTGCTGGATGGACGGCAGCGCGACGTTCACGATCGCCGAGTCCACGATGTCCAGAAACTGGACAGTGCACAAGAGCACCAAAATAGCCACCCCCAGCCGGGACCGCAGCACCAACCGCCGCCCGGACTCTTGTCCCAAAGCCGCACGCATACCCGCGTCCTCTCCTACTGAGTGAGTTTACTCACTCAGTCTTGTCAGCGCCTCTCGCCATGTCAAGTGAGTACACTCACTAACTAGGAAAAGTCTGTTGACCTGGCCTCTTTTTCCAGATCGCCGCTCAGAGGGCATCCGAGCTAGCGTCCGGGAACTCGGTCATGCGCGGGTGAGGCTGCGTGACATGGTCATGATGGTGGCGATGTAGACCATGGCTTCGTGGCCAGCGTTCGTTCCACCACCCGGAAGCCGCGGCAGGATCACGAAGCCGGGACCGATGCGTTGACGATCGTGACCGCCAGGTTCAGGGCCTGGTGCGACCAGCGCACCAGCCTGCCCGTGTAGCCAGCATCGGCCCAGGTCAGTGTGATGGTGGAGAACCGCTCGCGCAGCCTTGCCAGTAGCGGGACCGCACCGTCGCGGTCCTAGGGGCTGGCGGCGGTGACCACTGCCGGCAGCAACCCCATCGTGTCAGTGGCGATATGGCGTTTACGGCCACCGACCTTCTGATCCGACATCGTCGATCTCGGCGAAGAACACGAGCATCGAGTCCTGCGAGTTGCCGGCAAGGGCACCAAGGTCGTTCTGGTGCCGCTGCCGCCGGCAGTGAGCCGGGCACACTCGACCGATCGTGCGGGGACCGCGTGAGCGGCCCCATTCTGCTGAACACTCGCAGCCGACGAATGGACCACCATTGCGCAACCCGCCGCCTGCGGAAGTTGGCACACGGCACCGGGACGCGGTTGCCTCGAATGCATCCGCACATGCTGCGGCACACATTCGTGACCCCCATGCTCGATGCGGGAGTCGGCTTGCGCGATGTTCGGATCGCCGCCCGCCATGCCGACCCACGCACGACCATGCGCTACGACCAAGCCCGAACGAACCTCGACCGGCACCCGAACTACATACTTGCCGCCTACATGGCCTCGGGCACATGACATCTCAACCGCGCACTACTTTGCCGAATTGAGTGGATCCTGTGCGTCCTGGCCCGCATCGGCGCTGGTCCGGGTTTGCGATGGTGAGCGAGTCCGTCTGATGGGAGTGTGAACGCGTCCGGCTTGAAGATCGCGTCGCCCTGGCCGGTCACCAGCCATTCAGGTAGTCGAGCTGGCAACTCCGAATGCCACGTACAACGTATCGTTGCGTCGGCCCGGTGCCCGGGGGCAAGCGTTTCCCTTCCTGCGGGGATGATCGGACCGCCGCTGCGGCCCGGGTAGAAAGAACGAATGGGTGTAGACAACGGCTTTCGGGTTGGCGCGAATCGCTCGGTGTTCGCGTCTCGACCCGCCGAGCGGGCAATTGACGCTGGCGGGCGCTGCACGGGCCACCGGGACTCGGCGAGGTCCGCGCGCAGCAGACGCACCGGGGCTGCGTGAGCTCGATGACCGCCGGCTGCACCGGCGCGATGGCAGCGCTGGCCGCCGGAATCAACCTGCACACAGGACTTTTCACCGCTGCGGTGGCGGCCGGAATCGCACTCGGGCTCGGCGGGGCCCGCGGCGGCTCCGACGACGTGGCGATCGGCTCGTTCTTCTCCTGGACCCTCGGGCTGGGCGTGTTGTTCCTGACCTACTACACCACCCACCGCAGCGGCGGCAGCACCGGTCCGCCGCCAAGCCGAGACCGGCCCGCAGCAACGTGCCCGGATGATCAGCAATCGCTCCGGCCGTCCTCCAGTGTGATCGGCGCGGTGATTCTGTCCGGGCCGTGGCATCCGCGGTGGCGGTCGCGATCGGCGCGGCCGACCCGAAGCGCCGTCGGCTCGCCTCGCTCGGCGCGCAGCCGACCGTTTCGGGGCCGAAGGCGGCGAGCACATCTCGGCCTATCAAAGGTGTTGTTAAGCAGCGCTTTTGGTGTAATCATCGGCCGGTGTATTCAGTGCGGAACTCAGCGTCACCGGTCGGCGGCGCGTCGGCTCGCAGCAGCGCCTCGTAGACGGCGGCGCCTGCGCGGACTGCCTTCTGCGCGTCGTCGGTGTTGTAGGTGTCGATGGACAGGTCCAGCATCAATTTGTCGGCGGCGGGAATGCCGCCCACCGACCACGCTTTAAGCAGCGACTTGGCGGCCGCGTAGGCGCGGGTCGGTCCCTTCGACAATCGTGTGGCCAGCTCGCGTGCCGTGTCGTCGGGCACGATGAAGTCGGCCACCTGCGGGACCTGCGTAATCGTCGTCCGCTCGCCGAGCATGACCATGGGCGGGCCGCTCCCGGACCAATCAAGCTGGCCAACCGTTGATAGCCGCCCGACAATGGCACTTGCGCCGAGTTGATTTCCACGCACCACAGTACGGTGTTCTCCGACGCGACGATGAAATCGGCAGCGAGCGCGAGCTCGAAACCGCCGCCGGTCGTCTGACCGCGCAGAGCCACCACGACAGGAATGCGCATCGATTCAATCGCACGGTAGGAGTTGGTCACCTCGGTGACGAATGTGCGAAACCAGCTGTAGCTCTTGCCGGGCCATTCGTGCACCGCACCGCCGACGCTGAAATTCGGTCCTTCGGCGTGAATGAGCAGCGCGCGGATGTCGCTGTCGGTGGCGTCCTGCACCGCAGCGATGAGGTCGTTGTTGTATTGCGCGCTCACGAAGTTGAACGGCGGGCTGGCCAACACAATCCGGCCGAGGCTATCTTCCTGCTCAAATCGAACAGTGCTCACTGACATCACTCCTTTCCTACACGTACGACTCGGCTTCTCCGCGCACATCGCTGCCGAGTGGTCAGTCGGCCAGCAACTGCGCGCTGCTGATCCACAGCTCTTGTGCTCTGTCGATGTCGTAGGAGTCGACTGACGACAGGGCTGGCTTGTTGCCTTGGAAATACATGCCGGTCACACCGTCGTAGCGCGGGTCCGCCGCCAGAGCTGCGAGGTGGCGCCCGGAAGCGCGGGTGCTGTTGACACCGGGAAGAACGCGCAGTGCAGGTAGTACGTAACGCCAGGCGAACCGCTGCGTGGCGAATAGTCGCGACCCAGGCCCGAGCCGGGCATCAGTCCCGGATCGAACGCGTTGACCGTCATCCCCTGGGCGCCGTGGTCCAGTCGGCGGTCGAGTTCGTAGCAAAAGAGCAGATTGCACAGTTTCGATGTGGTGTATCGACGCCTGCCCTCCTCGGCGGTCAGGTCGCCGGGTGGCCGGGCCAGCGCGGCACCCGATGTATAGCGTGGGTGCGGCATGCCGGTGAAGCGGGCTGGATCGTGGGTTCGGCTGCTGACCACCACGATTCGTGCCGGCGCATGCAACGTGTCGAGCAGGCCGCGCACCAACGCGAAATGCCCGAGGTGGTTGACCCCGAACGTCATCTCGTAGCCGTCGGCGGTGCTCTGCACGCCCGAAACCACCTGCACCCCGGCATTGCAGATGACGGCGCGTATCGGTGGCAGCACGCCAGCACGCGAATCGTCGATGAAACCGCGTACCGACGCCAGCGATGCCAGGTCCAGCTGCATGACTGTGCATCGTTGCTCGGCGCCGAGCCGCTGTACCGCGGCCGCGCCGCGCCGCGGGTCGCGTACCGCCAGGACCACATGCCAGGACGGGTCGGTGGCCAGCAATGCGCGTGCACATTCGAGACCCAAACCGGAGTTGGCTCCGGTGACAATCGCGGCTCGCGTCGAATCAGTCATTTCGCCTCCAGAAGAATCGGCATGAGCGCGGTCAGCGCTTGCCGGAGCCGCCGGTACATGCGGGGCGCCTGGGCCGGTTCGGGTTCACGGTGCCGCCGAAGAAGACGAGTCCCAAAACGTTGGCGCAGAACCTTTATGGCGTCCGTTGTGACTTCTGGGCTGACCCCGTACCCGCTCGAGACTCCGATTACATAGGACTTGGTCATGATGCTATTGGAGGTGCTGGCCGAAGAAGGTAAACACCCTTTGCCATGCGTCGGCGGCGGCCTCCTTGTTCTCGCCGAATCCGGTGATACGCGCCAATGCGTGGAGGGGAGCACGGTCGGCGAAGCTGTGCCCCGCATGGGGGTAGGTCTTGACGTCATGCGGAATGTGCTTCTCGGTCAACACTTCCGCAAGTCGTTGTCCGCTGCCTCGGTTGAGCGGATCGCGCTGGCCGAAGCTGGCGACGATGGGGCAAGCGCCGTCGACGATTTCGGAGTATTTACTCTGCAGGGGCGGAGGATGGAAGGGTACGGATGCGTCGAAGCCCTTTGTGGAGGCGATGAGCGCGAACCCGCCGCCCATGCAGAACCCCGCGACGCCGATCGCGCCGGTACAGTCGGATCGCTTTGACAGCAGTTGCCGTGCCGCTGTTACGTCCTCGAAGGCTCGACCCTCGAAGGCCATGAGGTCGCTCATGACCGCTCGCATACAGCGAACGACCCCGCCGCGGGCGAACAGGTTGGGCGCGATCGCCAGGTATCCGTTGTCGGCGATCTGACGCGCGATCGCGCGGTGAGGTTCGCGCAGACCAAATGCGTCGTGGATGACGACGACACCAGGCCAGGGTCCTTTTCCGGGCGGAGTCTCCAGTACAGCGTCGATGCTCCCATTGGGCGTCTCGATGCTGATATCGGTCATCGTTCCTACTTCCGATGTCTTACAGGGTTTCGAATGTTGCGGTGAGGCTGGCAACTTCGTCGTCGCTGAGCGAGAGTGAGCCGCCGGCGATGTTTTCGGCGAGGTGGCTACGAGAGCTCGTGCCTGGGATCAGCAGCACGTTGTCGGCGATCGCGAGCAGCCATGCCAACGCGACCTGCGCGGGTGTGGCATCTTGACCGGCGGCGATCTCGGTGACAACCGGGTTGGCGCGAATCGCTCGGTGTTCGCGTCTCGACCCGCCGAGCGGGCAAAACGGAACGAAAGCGATTCCGCGGGTGCGGCATTCGTCGAACACAGGCTGCGAAAACCGATCCGCTTCGTCCACCGGGCGTCGTCGAGCAGACGCAGATTGACCGCGGTCAGTCGTTCGATGTCAAGCGTTCGGAGATTGTCCTCGATGCCTATGCGGAGCTGGTCGGGATCGTTATAGGGCAGGAAGGCGCCGACCTCGTCGCGCCGACCACCGACCTTGCTGACCAGTGCCAAGTTGTCAGGGTAAGGGGAGAGCGCTTCTCGGATAAGCTCGTTGACCACCGCGAGCCCGTAATAATGGGACGTGTCGATGTAATCGACACCGGCTTCAACGGCCTCCCTCAGCACAGCGATGGCTTCATCGTGGTCATCTGGCGGACCGAGTACTCCCGCGCCGGCTAGTTGCATCGCACCGTACCCGACCCGCCACACCGCAGTGTCTGCCAGCTGATATCGGTCAGTCCGTGTCCTCATGTCCACCCTCGAGGTAAAAACAGGTCAGGTACACCAACTACTGGACAAAACAGCCGCAGCGCTCGGGGTGACCGGCAGGCGAGTGACCGTGTTGGTGGACGCTCTGGTCGACGACAGGCTGGTGGCACGGTACGCCCATCCCACCGACGGGCGCAGCACCATCATCGTAATCACCGAGGCCGGCCTGGCCCAGCAGCGCAAAGGGATGGCAACAACATCAGCGCACTATCTCCGTCGCATTCGACGGCCTTCACCCTTGAGGGAGTGATGGGCGCGGTTGAGGAACGTGACGGGGGCCTGACCCCGCCGGTGGGTCAGCCACTGGCAGGGTTTCGCATTTCTCATACCACCCGGAGAACGGGGCCGCAGGTGCTCGGTCAGCTTGTCCCCCGCACCAATCACCTCTCGGAGATCGGGATGGAAATGTCGAACTGTTCGAGACCGCAGCGGCAGGCCCGTAAGCCACGCCAGCGGCCACGATCGAGCCCGGCGACCGATGGCCGGCCCGGCGACGTGTCCGAGCGGCCTCGGCAGCGGCCCTGTCACGAGACGAGGCCGCATAAGGGACCCTCCACA
>NZ_BDBQ01000161.1 GCF_001613065.1 Nocardia miyunensis NBRC 108239 | reverse complement strand
CATCAAACCGCCGCTGCTGCGCGGGCCGCGGCCGCGCACCTGGCCGACGGACTGCAAGGCTTGAAATCCGCGCAGCTGGCCGGTCTGTCGAACCTGTCGAATCTGCCGGGACTGTCGAGTCTGGCTGGGCTGTCCGGACTTTCGCCGTCGCAACTGTCGGGGCTGGCGGGCCTGTCGCATCTGTCGCCGTCGGCGCTGTCGGATCTGCTCGGTTCGACGGGCAGCCCGCTCGGGCTGGCGAATCTGCTGTCCGGGGCGAACGGGCAGAGCGGGCTGTCGGGGCTGAACAACCTGCTGTCCGGGCTCAACGGGTTGTCCGGGCGCAACGGCCTGTCGGGGCTCGGGGATCTGTCGGGGCTGGGCAATCAAGGATCGTCGGGCGTGGGCGAGCAGGGGTTGCCGGGCCTGTCGGATCTGCTGAACTCGGCCAGTCCGGCGCTGAACGCGTTGCTCAACGCGCTCACCGGACAGAACGGGCTGCAATCACTTTCAGCGCCCGGACTGCTGAACTCCTTGCAGCAGAACCCGTCCGGTTCACAGGACACGTCGGGTTCGGGGTCGGCCGGATCGTCCACGGGTTCGGGCAGCGACGGGACCGGTTCGGGCACGGACGGGTCCGGATCGGGTTCCGGCGGAACGGGTTCCGGTACGGATGGCACCGGGTCAGGTTCCGGCGGAACGGGTTCCGGCGCCGATGGAACCGGGTCGAGCACGGACGGCACCGGATCGGGCACGGACGGAACAGGTTCCGGCGCGGACGGAACAGGTTCCGGCACCGACGGGACGGGCTCCGGCACGGACGGCACCGGTTCGGGAGCCGACGGAACCGATGCGTCCGGCGATCAGCCGGGGTCGCAATACGGATCCGAAGCGAACAAGTCGATGGCCGACGTCACCACCGACGACGGCAGTAACGGTGCGTCGCACCACGGTTCGCTCGGCTCGCCGGACGACGGGACGAGTTCCCCTGATCCAGCGAACCAGAACGATCACACACCACAGAGTCAGGACGGCTCCGACGGCCAGAGCATGCCGAGTTCCAGTGGTCTGGGATCCGGCGGTTCGGGCGGTACGGGCGGTCCCGGTGCGACGGCCGAATCCAAGGGGCCCACGGACCGCAAGAAGGACCGCAAGAAGGACGACAAGCGAAAACGCAAGCGGCCCAAGGCCATCCTGATGCCATCGCCGGACGAGGAAGTGGAGGTCGAGGGGCCCGAGGCCGATGTGGACGTCAAGTTCACGCTGGGCGCGCCCCTCACACCGCAGGCGGGTTCACGAGATCCTGATAAACAGAAGGCGAAGCCGAAGCCGAAGGCGACGCCCGTGACGACGATCTCCGAAGGCGAGCCGAAGACCACCGACGGCGAACCGAGAGCCCCGGGTACGAGCTACCGGGATTCCGACTAGGGCAGCAAGCTCGATATACGCAGTGACCTTGATGAGGGAGTAGGAAGCAGATGGCTGACGGCACCGGCACGAGCGGGAGCATCGGCACAACCACCGGTGGGCCCGGTGACACCACGCCGGAAGATACGACGGACTGGAATAATCTCAACACCTGGGCCAACGCCAATCCGCCGAGCCTCGGACTCAACACCGACAAGGGGATGAGCGCCGACTTCCAGGTCTTCAAGGACAGTGCCGCGGCGATCCACGAGCTGATCAAGCAACTCGACTCGTACCACAAATACATCACCGACAACCAGCTCAACGCCATCAAGCCGATCACGAACTACGCGCTGGATCCGGCCGGTCCCGAGCTGACGAATATCTACAACCAGAAGGGCACCACGATCCTCACCGGGATCGAAGGCCTGCAGAAGATCCTGACGAACATGCAGGATACGTTCATCGGCGCCCTGAAGGCCTATCAGAAGGCCGAGGGGCAGACCGTCGACGACTTCACCAGCATCACCAACGCCGCGGTCAAGAGCGATCCGACGAGCCGAACACCACCGGATTCGTCGCAATTCTCGGTGGGTAACGGCGATATGCCGGATGCGCCGACGACACCGCTGAACCATGACCAGAGCCAGACCGTCCAGATCAACGATGCCAGCTCGTGGACTTACGACGACTTCTACTACTTCGACCGGTCGATGATCGGCAGTGACTGGAATACCGACGCCGCGGCCGTCCGCTACGGGTGGCTGGCCACCCAGATGGCCAACGACTTCGCGAACGTGACGCAGCAGTTGTCGAAGATCACCGGCGATATGTGGACGGGCACGGGTGCGACCGCGGCCATGGCCGCGGTGCAGCGCTTCGAGACCGGCGCGACGGCGTTCAGTAACAGTGTCAGCGAATTTTCCTCGGTCCTGAAGTACACCAGCGGCTTTCTCAAGGCCACATTCGATCAGATGCCGACCGACACCGCGGAGAATCAGGGCGTCGCCAGTTGCCGAATCAAAAAGTGGCGGCAGAAAGCCCTGGACGCGTACAACAACGACTACAAGGTCGGCATCCAGAACGCGATGAAGGCGCTGCCCTACATCACGGTTCTCGGCTCGGGCACCGGAAATACGAGCTCGAGCGGCTCGAACAGCAGTAGCACCAGCACCAGCGCGAGCACCAGTGCCACCGGCAGCACCAGTGGCAGTGGTTACGGCAGTGGCAGTGGTTACGGCAGCGGTAGCGGTTACGGCAGCGGTAGCGGTTACGGTGGTGGTAGCGGTTATGGCAGCGGCTACGGCAGCGGCGCCGATTCCGGTTACAGCGCAGGCTATTCCGCTGGTTACGGTGCCGGATATTCAGCGGGCTATTCGGCCGGTTACGGTGCCGGCTATTCCGCCGGTTACGCCGCGGCTCACTCCGCGGGAAGCGGTGGTGGCGGGGGCGGTACCGGTGGCGGTACGGGTGGCGGCACCGGCGGTGGCGGAACCGGCGGCAGTTACGGCGGCTACGGCGGCTCCAGCGGCGCCACGAGCGGTACGGGCGGTGGCACCGGTGGCGGTACCGGCGGCGGTGGTACCGCCGGCAGTTACGGCGGTACCGGTGGCGGCACCGGCGGCGGTGGTACCGCCGGCAGTTACGGTGGTGTCGGTTCCAGCAACCCCTACGGCGCCTACAGCGGTGCCGGGGCGGCAAGCGGCGCGGGCGGTGCCGGTGGCGGAGGCAGCTACGGCGGCACCACGGGTGGCGGCGGCACCACCGCCGGCGGTGGCGGTTCGGCAGGCATGGGCTCGGCGTACATGGCCGGTTACTCCGCCGGCCTCGCGGCCGCATCCAGCGTCACCGGCGCCTACTCCGGACTCGGTGCCTACTCCGGAATCGGCGCTTCCGGACTCGGTCTCGGCAGCGGTGCGTACGGCAGCGGCTATGGCAGCGGTTACGGTTCATACGGCTACGGCAGTGGCTATGGCAGCGGTTACGGTTCGTACGGGATGAGCGGTTCCGGCTACGCCGCCGGTTACAACGCAGGCTATTCGGCGGGCTATCTGGCGGCCGAAGAGGCGCTGGGCATGTCGGGCGCGTCGCCGTTCAGCGCGCTGTCCGGACTGGACTCCCTGGGCAACACCCTCGGTGGTGCGCTCTCGGGCATCCTGCCTTCGCTGCTGAACGCCGCGACCTCGGGTCTGGCCAATGTGCCGGGCATGTTCAACAACGCGCTGAGCAGTATCGGCCAGGGCCTGACCGATGCCGGGAACGCACTCGGCGCGGCCGGGCACGATGTCTCCAATGCCGTTGGCGCGGCGCTGGATCCGAACGGTTCGCCGGACGTGTCGAAACTGTTCCCCCGGGCGGCCGGTGGCAGTACACCGCTCACTCCCGACCATCAGCTCGACACGTCCAACGCCAACGGCCCGAGCATGCCGGGTATGCCGGGACCCATGGGCGGTAGTCAGCAGGCCAACAGCAACAAGGAACACAAGCGAGCGAAATACCTCGATGGCGCAACGAATCTCGATGAGATCCTCGATCCGGTCGACAAGGTCAGGCCGGTGATCGAGCCGTGACGCTGTCGTGGACTTTCACCGGTATCGAATTCCAGGTGATCTGTGAGAAGTACCGGGGGGGCGAGATGCCGGACCCGCTGTTCTGGACTCTCGATGAGCATATGTCGATCGACAAGTCAGCAGCTCTGAAAGCCGATGTCTGGCAAGAGCTTCGGGCGAAATGGGATCCGGCCTGGGATTCGATGATCGACGTCATGTGCGCTCCCGAGCTCTATATCCGCCTGCACGGCTGGGACGAGCGGGATATGGACAACGGCCAGAAGTGCATGTACATCCATTTCGCACGCAGTGGCGCACAGGCGTACAAATTCGAGCAGAAGCCCGGAAAGACGTACTGGCACACCGACGGGTACATCGTCACCGAATGTGATCCGCGTAGCCTGGCGTCCGAGGTGGTCAAAGCGCTCCCGCCGACCGAGGCGGGCCGTCTGACCAGCACTCCGATCATCATCGATCCGGCGGAGCACATCGGGCACGGCGGCGGGAGTTTCTTCAAGGACGACGACGAGGATCCGCCCGCCGTCGCCTCCACGAAGTTCTTCAACCTGCCCGCCAGCAAGACCGGGACGTTGCGCGTCGTGCAGGGGCGCTCGAAATTCGGTCCGCGCGGCATCCAGGAGACCAAGTTGCTCTGGCGCGATGTCATCGATGACGGCCGCTATGTGATGAACATGGACGATTCGCCGGTGGCCGTCGGAATCGGTCGCAACGCGCTCGCCGGCAAGATCCAGCAACACATCGACAATTTGATGGAGCGGCTCGATACCCATTGGGAGAGTGGACGTCCCGAGGACCGCTGGTAATGCGGTCGTGGATGATCAGGAAGGAAGAAGTCGATGAGTAAACCGGTCGAAGTCGACACCACCAAACTGCGGCAGGCCGCGGGCACGATGAACGATGTGACCAGCCGGGTCACCACGATCGTCAATACCCTGAAGAACGGCCTGAACGGCAAGGGATATCCCTGGGGCCACGACCACTACGGCGACAAGTTCACCGAGGGCGAGAGCGGGTACACCAAGTCCAGCAAGAACCTGGTGCAGGGTGCGGACAATATGGTCACCTCACTCGGCCAGTTCGGCACCGGCATGAACGACGCCGCGCAGAAGATGGACGATATGGACCACTAGACCCGCATGGTCTCGGCCGCGGCCGTTTTCGAGATATTGGCTCGTCGATCAGGGCGATCGGCGAAACCGTTGAATAGCGTGACGGCTCGCGACACGGCATGATTGCCCGTGTCCGTGATGTGGCAGGCCGTCGCGGCACCGAGGAGGGTTCGAGCACATGACCGATCCGCACCAGGAAGCGTCGGAGGGCAAGGCCGCCCCGGACGTCACCTTCAGTCTGGGCGGTCTTCCGGGCGGGAGCACGCCCGCCGCCGGACCGTCCGCCGAAGCGGGCGCCGCGCCCACGCCGCCGGCCGCTGCCGAAGCGCCGCTGGACATTTCGCTCGTGGACGAGGAGGCTCCCGGCGAGCCGACCTCGGCGCCGGAGCCCGCCGCCGACGCACCCTCCTCCATCGAACAGCAGGCCACCCAGCTCGCCCACTCCATCGCGCGGGAACTCGCGGTCGCCGGCCCGGAGGGCTGGAAGCGGCTCGAGGCGTACTTCGCCATCACCGTCGCGGGCGGGGTGACCTACACCCTGTACTACGACGACGCCGATCGGGTGGCCCGGCGCGAACCGTCCGCGGAGATCATCGATCTGGTGCAGATGCAGCGCGAGGTCTCCGCGCAGCTCGGCGACGGCCCGTGGTGGCGGATGGAGATCCGGCTCGACGTGGCCGGTCACGTCGAGGCCGACTACGACTACGGCGACGAGCCGTTCCCCGAGGATCAGATGCTGGTCCCCGACGCGTATCTGGCTGACCTGCAAGCGTTTCCGCGGGAGCGGGTGCCGGTGTGGTTGGCGGCGTACGTCGGTCACGACAACCGGCAGTGGCGTTCGCCGCAGCAGGCCGCGCAGGGCGCCCGCGCGGAGCGGGAGGCGGGCGTCGTTCCGGTCCCGTCGTACGACGATTTCCCGGTGCTGCCGGTGTTCTGGGCGCGCTGGGCCACGATCGCCGCGGCCTTCGTCGCGATCGGCTCCGAATGGGGTCCGCGAGTGCTGCCCGCGCTGGGCGTTTTCGAGGGTTCCTCGCGCAGCGGCTCGACGCTGTACATCCTGCCGGGCGGGCGCGCGGTGCTGTCCGGCGGCGTCTGGGACGCCCCCGCGCTGGACGCGGCCTACAACGACGGCGAGCCGATGCCGGATCTGTATTCCGGTGCGCCGGAATGGGTTGCCAATCAGGTCCTGAATCCGCGCGCGGCACGCGGGTTGATGTCGTTCTGCTACTGGTGGGACCGCGACGGCTGGTACCGCGGCGAATCGCCGACCTCCGACCAGATCAGCGCCGCGATTCCCGGTGTGTGGTCCGCCGACACGGTCGCCGACGTGGTGTGCGGTGTGGTGAGCAACGATCCGAGCGGCGAGCAGCGCGCCGCCGCGGTGAATCTGGTGTCCGCCGCCGAGGCCGGTGTGATCACCCGCGAAACCCTCACCGCCCTGTTCGACGACCCCGCCGACGATATCGACGGCGCCCTCTACCAGCTATCGCTGGCGGGCCTGGTGACCGACGATCCCGTCGCGCTGTCCCAGGATCGGGCCATCGCCCTGGTCCGCGAACACATCCTGAACCTGGGTATCGACACCACCGACTACCCGGTCGAGGACCTCGTCGCCGAACGTCTCAACGTCGGCTGGATGGTCTTCGTCCCGGTCCCCGAGGGCGAGATCGCCATCGGCCGCGCGATCTTCTACATCGCGGACGACCGCGTGATCGAACAGTCGTCCTCCTCGACGGCCCCGTCGGTCTACGCCACAGGTTTCGAGGAGCGTTTCCATCAGCGGCAAACCGGTGCGGCGGCCGATTTGCGCATCTGATCAGGAAGGTTGAGTCATGGGCAACGAACCGTGGAAGGACTTGCTGACCAACGCTCAGAACGGTTCGTATCGGATCGTCCAGGTGGATGCGGGCGTACTGAAGAAGGCGGTGGGGTACGTCGGGGTCGCGTCAGCGATGCTCGAGACGGCGTACAACGGCACCTACAACAAGTACGACGGATTCGAGAAAGGCGGGGACACACAACTTTTCGGCACTCCGCCCAACTATTACGACCTTCCTGCCAACCTGTCGAAGAAGTTGACCGACACCGCGGCCGACCTGATGACCAATCTTCTGCCCAAGTACAAGGACGCCATCGACCAGATCGGTGAAGCCCTCGTGCGCGCCGGGAACCTGATGACCAATGAGGATCAGGGAGCGGCGGATTCGCTGGACAAGGTGAAGAGCGCCTATACGAGGCTGACCACCGCCGCGCCGGATCTGTACTCGCAAGAGCAGTACATATACGGGATCGACTCGACCAAAGAGAAGCAGGATGTCAAGCCGACGAGTAGTGCACCGGCGGCGACCTCGATTCCCGACGTCTACGATCCCGTCAACCAGAAGCGGCCGAGCTACGACAGCAAGAATCCGCCGTCCGCGGATTTCGCGAAGCCGCAGGTGAGCGCGGGCGCCGGTACGACGACCGTGGTCGGTTCCGCACCGGGCCCTTACAGTTTCGATCCTCCGGCCGCGGTCACGTTGAAGAAGACGACCGACGGCAAGCCCGCACAGCTGCTCGACCTGGGTAGCACCTGGATCGCTGTCGCGGCGAAGGTGAAGGAGTCGTTCCACTATCTGGATGAGCAGATGACCAACATCACCAAGGACAGCTGGAAGGGTGACGGGTCGGCCGCCGCGATGCAGGCGGTCACCCGGATCAACACTGTCGCAGGCGATCTGGTCGAGCGGATGAATACCATCGGGAACCTCATGGTGGATGCGTCGGGCTGGCTCGGGGTCGTACACGACGCCATGCCGGACAAGGTCGACACCGACACGAGTGCCCAGAGCCAGCAGATGGTCGCCGTGCACGACGCGATCGGCGGCTTCTACTCACCGGGTCTGACGCATATGCAGGTTCTGCCGGATCTCCCGCCCCCCACAGGTATCAAAGGCGTCGACGACGGCACCCAAAAGCCCTCCACGCCGGCGACTCCCGCTACTCCCTCGACGCCGTCCACTCCTTCGGTACGGTCGAGGCCCTCCACTCCGTCGACCCCGTCTACGCCTTCGACGCCGTCCACTCCTTCCCAGCCCGGCCCCAGCAGTGCGTACGAGAAGCAGGTGGAGCAGCAGCAGAAGGAACAGGAACAGCAACAGAAGCAGCAGGACCAACAGCAGCAGCAACAAGAGCAACAACGGCAGAAGCAACAGGAACAACAACAGCAGGAGCAGCAGGGACAGCAGATCTTTCAGGTCCTGGAACAGGTCCTGCAACAGGGGGTCCAGGCGGCTCAGCAGTTCCTGCAGCAGGGCGCGCAGCGGAGCCAGCTGAAGAATCTCGCCGGCGAGCTCGAGACTCCTGCTTCGTCCGCTCTTGCCGGACTGGAGAAGTCGGCGCTCAACGGCCTGGGTGGCGGCGGTGGCGGTGGCGGCGACGGCCAGACGACGCCCCTGTCGCCCGTCGCACAGGCATCGGCGAAGCTGTTCCCGCGCGCGTCCCTCACCTCCGCGCTCGGCGAAACCCTTGCCGGGGAGGCGACGTCGTCCGGACTCGCCACGAGCGGCAGCGGTCCGGGTATGCCCGCCATGAGCCCCATGGGCGCCGCGCAACGCGGCGGCCAGAGCGACAAGGAGCGCAAGCGGGCGGAATTCCTCGACTCCGAGGAATGGCTCGACGAGGCACTCGGAAATGCGCCGACCGTGGCCAAACCGGTTGTCGAGAAATGAGTTCCACCTGGAAGTTCACGGGATTCGAATTCTTCATCCTGTGGCTGGATGCGACCGACGGCCCGGTTCCCTGGCCGCTGGCCTACACGAACCGGACGAAGTCCGTGGACGAATTCCGTTTCGTGCAGCGGGAAACGAGGGCGAGTCTGGCGCAGGCCCGGGACGCGGAATTCGACGAGATGCTGGCCGCGATCACCCGGCCGGATATCGTGGTCGTACTCGAATGCGCGGACTGGCGCCTGTGGGATGAGCCGGGCGAACTGGTCCGGCTGTATGCCGCCCGGCGCGGCGACCGGGGCTACGTCGTAACTCAGCAGACGGGCGAAACATATTGGGATGCAACTGGATTCACGGTCACCGAATGTGACGCCATCCGGCTCGCCGATGCTGTGGTAGCGGCCGTTCCCGAGACGGAGCCCGGAGGAATATCCGCGCTGGCCCTGGCCGGTGAGTACATCGACTCCGAGACCTCCGGCGAGGATCTGGATTACTCGTACGGCCAGTCGTCGGTTCGCGATTCGTTCGCGGACACGGCGTCGGATCGCGTGCGGCGTTTCCTCGATGCGCCCGCGACGTATACCGGAATCGTCGAGATCCAGCAGATGCGTTCGATATTCGGCCCGCGCGGTAGAACCAAGCACCGCCTGGAGTGGCGTGACCTCGAGGACGACGGGCGCTACGTGATCGATGACCAGACCCCACCCGTCGCCACCTCCGTGGACGACGCGAAGTTGATCGCCATGATCAACACCCGGGTGGCCGCCGTGGTTCATGCGATAAAAGACGAGAGCGCCTGAACGCATGCGACGTACGCTGGAACCGAACCTGTCCGGGGCCGGGAACGAACTGATGGGGGTTGTGGCATGAGTACCGAGGATGCGGGTGTCGGGATGGATTCCGTTGTGGGCGAGGGTATCTTGGGCGAGCAGGCGGTCGACGAGGGGTCCGGCGAGGAGAGTCCGGTCGTCGAGCGGGCCGAGCAACCGGCGCTCGTGGAGTGGACCGCGGGCAATCGGACCGGGTCGATTACCGTGCGCACCACCGAACAGGGTCTGCCGCTGGGGATTTCGGTAGATCCGGGTGAATTGCGGCGGGATCCACAGGCATTGGCGGCCGAGGTGTTGCGGTTGTGCAAACAGGCCGCGAATCGTGCGGCGCTGGCGCGGCGGGCGGAGTTCGAGGAGGCCGGGGTCGCGCCGGAGGCGTTGCGCCGCATGGGTCTGCCCACTCCCGCGGAGGTCGCGCAGAGCGAACTCCAGGAGGAGGACGAGTACGAGACCGAGCCGGAGAGCTGGTTGCGGTCCGTCTGAGACGGTTCGACCCGAACGACGAAAACCTTTGTGAGGAGCCTCATGTACGAAACGATGGACGAGCTCGAGGCCAGCGTGCGCCGAAGGTTGTACCGGCTGCGTGATCTCGGCGATCAGATGGCGGGCGTGCGCGCGCGCGAGACCGCGCCGGACGAATCGATGACCGTCGAGGTCGACGGCAACGGCGCGATCGTGGATCTGCAACTGTCCGAATCGATTTCGCGGATGACGCCGGAACAGTTCGAGAGCACCCTGGTGGCCACCTCGTATGCCGCTGCGCGCCAGGCGTTTGCCGAACGTGCCGATCTGGTCAATACGTTCAATGACGAGGTTGCAGGCTGGTGAATTTCTGGCCTACGGGCCGGGCCCCGCGACTTGGGGGCCGCAATTGCGTAGCGCGATGAGCGCGGCTCCGCTTACCATTGATGGTAAGCAAGGATTTTCGCAACCGGGAGCGGGGTTTTAAAATGGAGCCTTTTGTCACTGTGCCGGATGCCATCCGCGGATACGGTGCGTCCTCGGCCGCGATGGCGACAACCATCGCCACGGTCGGCAATGTCGACCAAGCCGCCACGGTCGGCGCGGCGGTGCCGGTGTTCGGGCTGATCGGCCAGGATTTCCTGGCGGCGTTCGCCTATGCGCAGGCCAACCACATCTCGTCGGTGAACGAGCTCGCCGCGGTGCACGCGGGCACCGCGCTGGCCGCCTTCACGGCCGCGGACCACTACCAGCTCACCGATGACGACTCCGCCGCACACATCGGCTCGGTATAACCCCGATGAACGCGCCACTCGACCCCAGCATCTCGGATCTGCTGCGGGGTAGCTCACTGGCGCCCATGATGGATCAGCCGGTGAGCCACATCCTGCAGAGCATGGGATTGCCGCAGCTGCCGACCATTCCGCCGCTACCACCCCTGCCGGGGCTGCCGCCGATGCCGGTGATCGACCTGACGGCGCTCGTGCGGCCGCTGACGGACATGGCCTCGAGCTTCGGCACCGGCCAGTTCGGCAGTGCGGGTGTGCATCCCGCGGTGGCCGTCGCGCCGACTCCCGCGCCCGCCACCAGCAATCCGGTGAACAATGCTGCGGCACAGCACAATTCACCCTCACCTCAGGCGAGCACGCCGCAGGCCGCCGCACCGCGGCCCGCGACGCC
>NZ_BDBQ01000160.1 GCF_001613065.1 Nocardia miyunensis NBRC 108239 | reverse complement strand
TGGCGGACAGCAGCCGACCGTTGGCGTGGGCCACAAACGCCAGACCCGTCTCGATCACCCGGAGGATGGTGGCTCAGTGGGTGGTCTGGCGGCGTGGGTCGGGGAATCCGAGTTCGGTATAGCCGGGGGCGCGTTGTTCGAGGGTTCTCGCGAGGACGGGGGTGTGGGTGTCGTGGTAGTCATGGACGGTGGCGGTGGATTTGCCGGGATGCGCGCGGGTGATACGGCCGACGTACTGGATGAGGCGGCCTTTGAATTTCACGGGTGCGGCCAGGAACAAGGTGTCCAGGGCGGGGCAGTCGAACCCCTCGCCGATGTAGGAGCCGGTGCCAACGATCAGTAGCGGTTCTCCGTTGTTCAAGTGGGTGGCGATGGTCTCGTGCGCGCTATGGCGCTGGCTGGCGCTCATGCCGCCCCGCAGCGTGGTGATGCCGGTGATGCCTTCGCCCGAGAGTCGGTCGGTGAGGGCATTGAGGTGGTTGATCCACGTAGTGAGGACGAGGATATTCGCGCCGGAGCGGTGTGCGGCGGTGACGTCGGTGACGATCTGGGTCAGGCGTTCGTCGTCGGCGACCAGCGCCCGGTAGATTTCGGCTATCCCGCCGGGTTGGGAGAGGTCCGCGTCACCGGCGTAGGTGAACCTCGTGGGATGGATGTGGAGGATCGGGCGCGGGGCCGGGGCAGCATCGTCGGCGGGAAGGTGACCGGCTCGTGGTGCGTCGATGGTGTGGGTGTGGGCGCCGAGTTGGTGGTAGATCAGGTCGTCGAGCTGGTCGCGGCGGTAGGGGGTGGCGGTGAGGCCGAGCCAGTACTCGGCGGGAATCTTGTTGAGGACGTCGGTGAATGCGCTCGAGGCCACATGGTGGCATTCGTCGACTACGACGAACCCGTAACCGCTGGTGAGCTCTTCGATGTTGGGCCGTCGGGCGAGGGTGGGCAGCAGAGCGACATCGAGGACACCGGTGGTCTTGGATCGGCCGCCGCCGATCTGCCCGCACTTGATCCCAAGATGGTCGATGATGCGGGCACGCCATTGATCGGCCAGTGCTTTGCGGTCGACGATGACCAGGGTGGAGGTGGCCCGCGCCGCGATCACCGCGCAGGCGATCACGGTTTTGCCGGTACCTGGAGGCGCGACCACGACCGCGGTGTCGCCGTTGGTGGCGGCGTGGACGGCGTGCTGTTGTTCGGTACGCAGTTCGACGGTGCAGGTGAAGTCCTGGGGCGTGCCGGTGCTGCGGGTGTCGGTGAGATGCAGGGTGCTGTCGGCGGATTCGATGAGGCGGGTCAGCAGCGGCAGCAGGCCGCGGGGCAGGATCAGGTCGCCGTCGAGAGTTTCGTCGTAGCTACGCAAGAACCGTGGGGTGTCCCAGGTGCTGCGGCGGGCGCGCTGACGGGCGAAGAATTCCGGGTTGGCGATCGAGGCGGCGTGTTTGACCGCGGAAATCATCGCCGGGCCCAGATCGGTGGCGGTCACCTGGATGCGGGCGCCGAACGTCGCACGCACTACCGCGGCGGGCCGCGGCACGATCTTCGACGAGGTCGGCAGTCGCAGGCGCCGCACATCGTGACCGAGCTGGGGCTGGGGCAGTGAGCTGGCGAAACCCTCGACCTGCTTGGCCGACAGGCGAGCGATGCTGGACAGGTAGGCCCACTGGTCCTCGAAGGGTTCCAGAGTGGCGGGGTCGAGGAAGACCGTGGTGCCGTGCTGGCGGCGTGCGCCGGCCAAGGGCGCGGCGATGAGGTTGCCGACGCCCCGGCCGGTGTGGGTGTCCTGGGACGGGAAGAGCCGGTCGTAACTGGATAGGCTCATCCGGCCGCGTAACCCGATCGCTTCGGCGAGCAGGCCCGTGGCGATCCGCCGCGCTGACACCGCGGGCACGGCGGTGGCGAAGAAGATCCACACATGCGCGCCGCGGCCGGATCGCGATATCTCCAAGGCGGCCGGAATCCCGGCGGCGCGTGCGGCTTTCACATACGCCAGGGCGTCCAACATCGCGGCATCTTTGTCGAAATCCACTGCCACCCACCAGCAGGTGTCGTCATCGGCCAGCGGATACAGCCCGATATGGTGCCCGCCCCTCAGGTGCCGGTCGACTACCTCTGTGGTCAACGGCAGATACGACACCTGTTCCGGGGACATACCCTTGCGCCATTTCCCGCGGATCGCGGGTATCCACCCCGAGCAGCCGTCGTGGCGGTTCTCCCAGCGCACGGCGTACGTGTCGGTGCGGGCACCGAACAGATCCAGGAAGAACCCGACCTTCTCTGCCGGTGCCGCCCGCATATCTACCGGAGTGCCACCGGCGGTCTGATCCGGTTCCGCGGCGCGGGCTTGATCACCGGTGAGCCGCAACAGATTACGCAGCCGAGCATTCTCCGTGCGCAGGGCCTCGAGTTCGCCGGGGAAAGTTTCCACGGCTGCCCAGTGTGCACGGCCGAATGGTGAGCCGGCCAGTCACCGAGACGCAGCGGAGCCAGGAGTGGTCAGAGACCGTTGCGATCGAGGCGCTCGATGAGAGCGCGTTTGCGTGCGTGTGTTTGCCGCAGGGCCATGGAACGCTCGGCGAACATGTCGTAGCGGTCCTCGCGGTCGGCCAAAGCCTGTAGATCGCTCAGTAGCGTGACGGCGGCATCGTATTCGGTCGGTTTCCGGGTGGCGATCATCGCCTCGACGCGCGACCATGCGAGGTCTCGTGTGTCGGCCAGCTTGTCGAGTCGTCGTTCCCGGGCGACGGTACGAGCGTGTTCCTGTCGTGCTTCTTCTTCGGCGCGCTTCTCGGTCAGCCGGCGCTCGTGGTCGGCTCGTCGCCGCACCGCGTTGTCGAGCAGGTCGGCCACTGTCCGGCGGGCTCGGGTGGGGTCGGCCGGAGTCGCGTCGCCGCGGAAGCGGCGCAGCAACTCCATCCGCACCCGCGCGGCCTCCCCCTGCACAACCCGCGCCAGTAGCTGGTCTTTCTCGATGGCTGGCAGGTGGGTCAGCCAGGTGGCGAGGTCGCCGAGAACGTCGCTGGTTTGGTCGAGCGGTGCTGAACCCTGCGCCGCGATCGCGAGGAGGTCGGCGTCGAGGCGCAGGAAGTCGGCCAGCGCACGCTGGGACGCGGTGAGCGCGCCCAGCCCAGGCGGCGCCGGTGGTTCGAGATCGTCGTCGGCTTCGCGGTCGAAGAGGTCTTCGTCGCGTTCCCAGGTGCCGTAAGCGGACAGCCAGGCGAGGTAGAGCGATCGGAGGTCTCCGGCGGCGAGTTCAGCGCGGACCCCGATGATCGCCGACAGTAATGCTGCGGGGTCATAGTCGAAGTCGAACTCACCGGTGTCCGGTGTCATCCTGGCTGGTGAAGTCGAGTACGACGAACTCGTCAGTCGACCATGCGTTCACCCGGTCGCCAACGCAGTAGTCGTCGACGACATCGGGATCGAGAAGGTCGCAGGGCAGGCGGAACATCACCCGGTGGGTGCCCCAATTGGCGACATACAGGTGCGCATCGTAGAAGCACTCCATCAACCGGCTGGGGTCGCCTTTGAAATCGCCCCAGTGATACTCGTTGACGAAACTGGTGGCCGTGATCCTCGCCCTGGTCGACAGCGACCGAACCGCAGCCTGCTCGTCATCGTCGAGTGGCCGGTCGACCGCCAGGAATTCGTAGTACTGATACTCGCTCACTATTCATCCACTCGGTCGGTACAGGCAAAGGTCTCTGCCCGGAATGACGAGTCGTCGCCCAGGTGGAAGAACAAGTGCCCCTCAATCGTTTCGTCGTCAGCGAGGACTGCCCAGCCCCGGCCGCTGACCTGGTCGCCCTCGTCGATGCCCTCGAAGGTGAACTCGACACCGGGTCGGCGATCCCGCTGGGCAGGGCGGCTGTCCAGCCAGCCACGGACGGCGATGAAACCGAACTGACCGGTCCCGTCTGCACCGAATTCGATGAAGCCCGGCTCGACCAGGTCGATGGCATCACTATCCCAGCCGCTCATCGCCACGATCCGCCACCGACCCGCCATCCGTGCCGCAGCCCTCGCAACACTTCTCGTCATAAGGCGACAGGGTAGCCGTCGATTACACTCGCGCTCTCCCACGAGAATCCCGCGTGGGTATTCTTCGTCGGCGCAGTGCGGTCAGCACGGCGGTGTGGTTGACGTTGAGATGGTTGCCGACCCGGGCAAGTGACCAGCCGAGCTTGTAGAGATGGATGGCGATATCGACCTGGTCGGGGGACAGTCCGCGGCGCACCGGCACCCGTGCCGGGTAGAGAGTATTGCTGACCGTGCGCCGTTCGATACCGAATCGAGTAGCCAGTTCATACACGGTTACTCCGTGCTGGTAGCCGGTGATCAGCTCCGCGACCCGGTCGGCGTCGATTTGCCGAGCCCTCCGAGGTTTGGGTCGCTCCACACGCGGCGGAACCGGTGTTGTCGGGTCGGCTAGCTTGTGAATCAGGGTCTCCAGGGCGTTGACCTGCGTTTTCGCGGCCATGTACAGCTACTGGGGCGATCTCTTGCACGACCAACCAAGAATCTTCGCAGATCCCAATAATGTGTAATATTTTTGGCTGTTTCTTTACATACCAAAGGGCATGTGCGATGGTTCCCCTCATGGTCGATTGGAGCCCGGAGATCCCGTACAACGGACTTCCGCTGCCACCCAAGGTGGACGAACTCGAGACGAAAGCCGTGCTCAAGGCGGCGATCGGCGCGAACGCGGCGCTGGCTCAGCTTGACCAAGCTGTCGTGTCGATTCCGAACCCCACAGTGCTGATCAACACGATCCCCTTGTTGGAGGCACAGGCAAGTTCCGAGATCGAGAACATCGTGACGACGACGGACGCGCTGTTCCGGCATCTCGAGGATGACTCGGGCGCGGACCCGGCAACGCGGGAGACACTGCGCTACCGAACTGCATTGCGAGTCGGATTCGAGATGACTCTTGATCGTGGCCTCACGTTTGCCACAGCAGCGGCAGTGTGCAGCACGATCAAGGACCGCGATATGAAGGTTCGCGCGATACCGGGAACACGGATTGGCAACACAGCCACAGGAACCATCGCCTACAGCCCGCCGGAAGGCCGTGAACTCATCATCGAGAAGCTCAGCGAGTGGGAGCGGTTCGTCCATGCCGATGACGGGATGGACGCCCTTGTTCGTCTGGCGGTGGCGCATTACCAGTTCGAGGCGATCCACCCATTCAGTGACGGCAATGGCAGGACGGGCCGAATCCTCAACGTGCTCATGCTGGTCGAGGCAGGCATGCTCCGGCTGCCTGTGCTGTACCTGTCCCGATACATCATCGACACCAAACATGACTACTACCGGCTCCTGCGTAGCGTGACCGCCGAGGGGTCCTGGGAAGAATGGATCCTGTACATCCTTACCGGAATCGAGCGGACATCGCGCTCGACTCTGCGGAAGATCGCAGACATTCGCTTGCTCCAGGATGAGTTCAATCAGCGGGCCCGTGAAGCCTCGAAGGGCGGGTCCAACTCGGAGCTACAGTCGATCTTGTTCGAGCAACCCTACTGCCGAATCAAGACCGTAGTCGAGCGCTGCAAAGTCTCACGACCGACCGCGACCGCTTGGCTTCAAGATCTCGTGACGGCAGGTCTACTTCAGGACGTGAAGATCGGGCGCGACCGGCTGTTCATCAACCGCGAGTTCCTGAGACTGCTGGTCAGGACCGAATCCACCGCCTGAAAGGTACATGGAAAGAAACTTCGCATGTAGGCCAGACGTGTGAAATTTCGGCCAGATACTTTGCATGAGGATCTCCGCGTGTGCCCCTCGGCGGGTGCCCCGCCGAGGGGCACGACCCCTGCGACAGCCGTCTACGTCCGCGGTCGTCCTTGGGGATCCCTCGTAGAGACACCGTGTTCGCGCAGCTTGTTCAGAACCGTCATACCGTCAACCCCCAAGTGTCGACCCACCCGGGCGAGAGACCAACCCAAACCGTAGAGATGGATCGCCTCATCCACTTGCCGGGCCGTCAGACCACGGCGACGCATCGGAACCTTATGCCGACGAAGGATCTCGCTGACCGTCCGCCGCTCGATACCGAACCGGCACCCAACTGATACACCGTCTCCCCACTCTCATATCCGGCGATCAGTTCCTGAACCTGATCGGTGCCGAGTTGACGGGCCCGGCCGGGTTTGAATCGGTCGGCGGGCGGCAGGGCGGGTGCGGTGGGGTCGGGAAGCTTCCGGCGCAGGGCTTCCAGCGCTTCTACCTGCGGTTTCGGGTTATAGTAAGCTCCCCCAAGGTCCACAGAACGGCAAAGCCGCAGGTCAACGGCCTGCGGCTTTCTTGCGTATATATAGTTATCCAAACCATTTCCGTGCTTCAGCGCGCACAGCCACAGCACGTTGTGCACAAGCTTCTCGGTGGACTCGTGGCTGTCGCGCTCGCTGTCGATGGCGGAAGTCGGCGGTGGTACAACCAGCGCAGACGGATGCTGGGCTGCGTCGTCGGAGGTCGGTCAGGCCGTACACGCCGTGGGCGCTCGTGCCGATTACGCGGTGTTCGGGGTGGGTTCGGGGTGTCGGGTTTCGCCGAAGGTTCGTCGGTAGGCGCCGGGTGTGGTGCCCAGATGCGCCCGGAAGTGACGGCGGAGGTTGACTGCCGAGGCGAGTCCGACGCGGGTGGCGATGGCCTCCACGGGAAAGTTGGTTTGCTCCAGGAGTGTGCGTGCCGCGTCGAGGCGCTGGCCGAGCAGCCATTGTCCGGGGCTGGTGCCGAGCTGTTCGGTGAATCGCCGGGCGAGGGTTCGGGTGGACAGGCCCGCGTGGCCGGCGAGCCGGCCGACGGTCAGTTGGGTGTCGAGCCGGGTGGTGGCCCATTGCAGCAATGGCGCCAATGACTCGTCCGCCCTGGCGGGGGCGGGTTGTGTGGCGTATTGGAGTTGGCTGCCGTCCCGGTGTGGCGGTAGCACCATGTTCCGGGCGATCTGGGCAGCGTATGCCGCGCCGTGGTCGCAGCGGACGAGGTGCAGGCACAGGTCGATGCCCGCACCGGTTCCGGCGCTGGTCGCCACGTCGCCGTGGTCGACATAAAGCACGTCCGGGGCTACCCGCACCCCAGGGAAGGCGGCGGCGAGTAGCGCGGTGTGGCGCCAGTGCGTGGTGGCGCTGCGGCCGTCGAGAAGTCCGGCCTGGGCCAGGACGAAGGCACCCGTGCAGATGGCGACGATCCTGGCCCCGGATTGGTGGGCGGCACGCAGCGCCTCGGTCACGGTCTGCGACACCGGTGCGCCGGGTGGTTGCCAACCGGGGACGATGACGGTGTCCGCCTCCTGCAGCGCGGCGAGTCCCGCGTCGACGAGCATCGTGTAGCCGACGGTGGTCTGCAGCAGGCCGGGGTGCTCGGCACAGATCCGGAAGTCGTAGTGGGCCGGCACGTCCGGCCGGTCGATGCCGAAGACCTCGGCGGCACAGGCGAGTTCGAACGGTGACTGGGGCGGGTTGAGCAGGGCCACCACCCGATGACGGGTCATGGCGAGAATCTACCCAAGGATGTCTTTTCCGACTCTCGGCCGTGAGTAACGTGTCCGGTCACAGTGGTCCCATGAGGGAAACCACACAAACGGGAGTGTTGCGGACCACCGCTCGGGTCGACGGCGAAACGGCCAGCTACTTGACCGCGGGGCAGGACGGCCCGGTGGTGTTGCTGCTGCATGGGACGTACTGGAGCCGGGTGTGGCTTCCGGTGCTGAGCCGCCTCGCGCGGGCCGGGCTGCGGCCTGTTGCGGTCGATTTCCCCGGACTGGGACACTCCGGGGGCGAGCTGACCCGGGAAACGGCCACGGTCCCGGCTCTTGCGGAGTGGGTGGTGCGATTCGCGTCCGCGCTGCGGCTCGCCGGGCCGATCGCCGTGGCAGGTCATGACATCGGGGGAGCGGTCGCCCAGCATCTGCTCGTCGGCGATCGGCTCGCTGTGTCCCGGCTGGCCCTGGTCAACTCGGTCGCCTACGACTCCTGGCCGGCGCCGCACGTGACATGGTTCCAGGACCCGGCGATCGTCGAGGCGACCACCGCCGACGACCTCCTCAGCGCTCGCCGACAGGCCGTGACAAGGGACCTGGCAGGTGCCGCCACCGAGCAGCGGATCACCGACTATCTGGACCCGTGGACCGATCCGCGGGTCCGCCGCTCCTGGCTGGCCATGGTCGCCGCGGCCGATAGCCGCTACACCTTGGATCTCGTTCCCGCCCTGCAGCAGTCCACAACGCCCAAGCTCCTGATCTGGGGCGAAGACGACCGCTTCGAGAAGGTCGAGTACGCCGAGAAGTTCGCCTCGCAGATCCCGCACACCACGCTCATACGCATCCCGGAAGCCGCACACATCCCGACCGAGAACGCACCCGACCAGGTCGCCCGTGCTCTCATCGATTTCTCCACGCCTACCCGACGAAGCTGACGACAACCGACACGAGTGAGCACACATGGCTTCCCTTTATGTCAAGAGGCGGTTGGGAGTTCGTCGTCGGACTGGGTGGCGGTAGGTCCGGGTTGTGGCTTGTCCGAAAGATCCGCTGGTCGGCGAGCATCCGCTGGTAGACGACGTTGGACAGGCGCCGTTCGAGTGCCCGCATCGCCTCCATGGAGGTCGTCCGACACCGTTGCAGCCCTCGATCGCCCATACCCGTTGCGGGAATCGTTGTGCAGCGGTGAGCATTTCACCGTATCCGGTGGTGCCGGTGCCGTAACGCCCGGTCGCGAGGATCTTCGCGTCGGGGTCGATGATTTCGATGGTGGCCGAGCGTTTGTGCGGGTCCATGCCAATGATGACCGGCATCGGTATCCTTCCAGATCGACGGAGGAGGTATCCGCGCAGGAAGGCACCGCTACTTCGAGCCAGAGCAGACCCCTTTCCAGCCACGCCCGCACGGTAACCCGATGGGACGCAAGCCATTAGCGAGCCACACCGATACCGCTGGCAGGCAGCCGCATAGAGAGCTTCCCACCGGGTACCTGAGACCGATCCTGGCCGGGATCAAACCCCACCACCAGTCTCGAGTAGCCGCATATCGCTTCCCTGCAGTTTCCGCTGAAATCGGGCTGACTTGACGTAATCCATTGGCTGCCAACGCATTAGTGTGGCGACCCGATGATCGCGACCGGCTCCGTCGTCGGTACTGTTGCCGCTGGGCCACGCCGATATCTGATCAAGGAGTAGCAGTGCCACCATTGTTCACGCCGGAGGCCTTGGACGGGAACGGCTATCCGGCCTGGGTGAGCGCTCTTGCGGACCAGGATGAGGGAATCATCCTGTATGTAGCTCGCGGCCTCGACCCCGCCGCGGCGCTGGAGCGCCTGGGGTATCCCGCCGCGGCGACCCGCGCCGTCGAACTCTCGTCGGTGACGCCGCAGGCTCCCTATTCGTCCCGAGTAGAGCAGGCGCTCGGGGTGTCGGACCCCGAAGAAGTAGCCGCGGTGAGCGCCCGGGTCGGTGAGTGGACGCTGGTGTACGAGATCCACGGCGTGCAGCAGGACGAGGCCGCGCTCTGTGTGGGAGGCATGCCGGCAGCTTGCTGTACGGTCAATATCGAATCGGACACGTACTTGGGCTACGCGGTCGACGGCGAGACGGTGTTCTGGGTTACCGATCCGCTGACGGTGCACGATCTCGCTGATCTTCCCGCTGGCCTGCGAGAGGCCGCTGTGGCGGCGGGCGTCTACGATCGGGGCGAACAGGGTAATTCCGGGGGGCCGGCCCAGAACTTCCTGACGGTGTGTTCGCTGGCGGGTCTGTGGCGACTCACCCTGGCCGATCTGTGCGGAAGGCCACTGTTGGGCTCATCGATGGAACAACCGATTCTCCCAGCCCAGTATCAACACTGAACCTGCGTACCCAGACGATTCCGGTCTCAGCAACGCACCGATATACCGATGACCGGGCCATCCGGAAGCGAGACCGACTGCGGCACAGAATGTCCGGACATGCCGCTACCCGCGCGCTGCTGCACAGCAGTTGGTTCTCGCTCGATCTGAGCGGTGCCGGCGGCTGGTTCGTCGCGGCCCGCTTTCGGGCCGGCCAATCGCTGACCATGGCATCGCACGGGGCGGGTGGCGAGCGTGCCCGTACGCTAGGACGGCATGACGCTCGACCAGGTCGTGGCCGAACTCTACGGGCTCCCGCCCGCCGAGTTCGTGGCCGCCCGCACCGAGCGGGCGCGGCAGGCCCGCGACGCCGGGGATAAGGCCCTGGCCGCCGCCATCGGCAAGCTCCGGCGGCCGACGGTCGCCGCGTGGGCGCTGAATCTGCTGTCACGTGAGGCGAGCGATGACGTCCGCGCACTGCTGGAGGTGGGCGACGCCCTGCGTGATGCCCAGCGCCGACTGTCGGCCGAACAGCTGCGTGCCCTCACCCCGCAGCGGCAAAAAGTGGTCAACGCCCTCACCCGCAAGGCCACCGAGCTGGCCGCGGGCCGCGGCCAGCGCCTGACCGAACCCGTCCTACGGGATATCGGCGCGAGCCTGCATGCGGCACTGGCGGATCAGTCGGTCGCCGACAGGCTGCTCGCCGGAACCCTCACCGCCGCGGCCACTTACGAGGGATTCGGCCTCGCCGCGCTGACCGCGGTTCCCGGCGCTGGGCACCGCAGCTTCCGAACGCGCTCGCCGACAGCCGATCCCACCGAGGATCGCACTGAGAAATCGGCCGCGCGGACTCATCGCCGCACTGATCCCATGGCTGCCGACGGGCCCGCCCCCGACCCGCAGGCCGAGGTGCGGCGCGAGCTCGAGGAGATGCTCGCCGAAGTCGAATCCGCCCGCGCCGCTGTGAGTTCCGCGCGATCAGACCACGACACCGCGGCCGCCGCTCTCGCTGATCTCGACGACCGCATCCAAGCCCTGCGTGCCGAGCTGACCGAAGCCGAACACCGCCACCGATTCACGGCCGCCACCGAGCGTTCGGCTCGCGAGGCACTGCAGCGTGCGCAGAAACACCTGAAGGGTGTCGAACGCCGCGTCGAACGTGCCCGCAAGCAATTGACTCCCGGCGTCTGAGCGGACCCACACGTGAGTGTTCTGTCGCTAGCTCGCGTTGCAAGGCAACCCGCGGACGAACTCAGCGATCAACGCCGCCACCGCGTCCGGCGTTTCCAGAACCATTTCGTGGGTGGCGTCGATCCGAGTAGTGGTGATCGACGCTCGGTCGCGGGCAAGGGCCGCCAGTTCGGTGGCGAGCCCGCGCGCGAAGCTGGTGAACAGATCGTCGAGCCACTGCGCCGCCCGCGGTGGTTGCCTGCCGGCCTGCACGAGCAGCAGCGGGCATGTCACCTCGGCGCGTACTCCACCGCGAGCAACCCGCCCAGCGAATGACCCACCACCACCGGCTCGTCCACGCCGTGCGCGTCCAGCACCTCCGCAACCCACTGCACCACAGTGCGAACCGACCACGGGGTGATGTCGGGGGAACGACCGTGCCCTGGAAGGTCAACCGCGAGAACGCGATACCCCGCCTCTACTAGTTGCGTGCCAGCGGTATCCCAATCCGCCAGCGACCGGCCTGCGCCGTGCAGCAGGACCAAAG
>NZ_BDBQ01000159.1 GCF_001613065.1 Nocardia miyunensis NBRC 108239 | reverse complement strand
CGCGCCGCGAGCGCGGCAGGACCGCGGCCGGAGTTCCGGCGCTGCGCCGCAACACATCTCCGGCGGCGAATCCCGCGCGCACCAGCATCCGCTGTGCCGCACCGATATCCGGCAGTAACGGCACGAGCTGGGGAATCGGCCGGGTCAGATGCGGTGCGGTCGAGGTGAGCAGGATATGCCGTTCCACCGCGCTCTCGTACGCGATCCCGACGCCGCCGCCGGCCAGATATCGCAGCCCGCCGTGCACCAGTTTGGAACTCCACCGGCTGGTGCCGAAGGCCAGATCGCGCGCCTCCACCAGAACCGTCCGCAATCCCCGGGACGCGGCGTCCAGTGCCACTCCCACCCCGGTGACCCCGCCCCCGATCACCAGCACATCGACGACCCCGCCGTCGCCGAGCGCCCGCAATTCCCGTTCCCGCCGTGCGGCATTGAGCGCCGAATCACCGAAACCCTGTGCAGTTCCGTTCATCTCATAACTCCATCTCTCATCGCACGGATACGCGTCCGGGTGTCATTCGTGCGCACCGCACACTGCGGGGCGGGGTCCGGCTCGTCGCACGCGAGTCCGTGCCGGACTACTCGTGGCGACCGGTTTCGCGTGCTGTGGCCATCCATCCGGTCCCTGCGGCGCGGGCGTGGTGGGCTCACGGCGAGCCGGAGCCGTTGTCGGGGAGGAGGTAGCCGTCGATGGCGCGCGCGAGTTCGGCGTCCAGGCGGGATTCGGAGAGGATGTGGCCGACCATCGCGGCGGACTGGACGGCGGACTGGGATATCAGCAGGATCATCGTGGCCAGTTCCTCCGGATCGCCGGGACGGACCGAACCGTCGCGCTGGCCCTCCCGGATCAGGGCGGCGAACAACAGGATCAGCTCACGCTGGTTGCGACCGAGGCGCCCGAAGACGTAGGTCAGCATCAGATCGGTGTCGGTGCGGAAGATCTTGGCGAACAACGGATTCGCGCGCACCGTCGACGCCCCGGCAACGACGCCGTCGACCAGGCGGGCGCGGGCGGGACCGCTGGTGGGGATGGTCCGCACGACGATGCCGCGCAGTTCCCGCACCAGCAGTTCGGCGAGCAGTGATCCGGTGTCGGGCCAGCGCCGGTAGACCGTGGGGCGGCTCACACCGGCGCGGCGGGCCACCTCGGTCAGCGTGGTGCGGCGCACACCGAACTCCTCCACGCAGGCGCGGGCGGCGTCCAGGATCGCCAGGTCGATCTCGGAGGGTTCGTCGCCGGTTCCGGCGACATCGATTGTCTGCATCGGATCACTTGTCGGGTCGGGCGCGGTGTCGGCGGATCGCGCGTCGGTTCGATTACTGCTTGACATTCTATGTAAGACTGTAACGCATGGTTGATGAACGGCAGGACGCGTCTTCTGCGGCAATGCCGGGCGAGTTGTCATCCCGCCCGAGTATGGTGTGGGACGCCTGGGGCATTCCGTCCGGACATGCGCCGCTCCCGGAGAAGATCCGGACCTTGTTGGTGCAGGTGTTCGGGGTGTCCGGTGAGTCGGTGACGCGTCGCGATGAGGGCAACGTGCCACTGCGCGCCTCGGCCCTGTCGCAGGCGCACCTCACAGGGTTGTCGGCGGTGGTCGGCCCGGAGTGCGTCCGCACCGACCACCGCACCCGACTGTTGCACGCCGGTGGTAAGAGCACCCCGGATCTGCTGCGCCGCCGCTCCCCGGACTCGCAGGACGCGCCCGATGCGGTCGTCTTCCCGGGCGATCACGACGCTGTCCTGGGTGTGCTGAGCTACTGTGCCCAGCACGGTGTCGCGGTGGTGCCCTTCGGCGGCGGCACCAGTGTCGTCGGCGGGGTGGATCCGGCCCGCGATGGTTTCGAAGCCGTTGTCGCCCTGGACCTTCGGCGGTTGGCCGCGCTGACCGAGCTGGACGAGATCAGCCACACCGCGACGCTCGGCGCCGGGCTGACCGGACCGCAGGCCGAGGAACTGCTCGCGGCGCGCGGATTCTCCCTCGGGCACTTCCCGCAGAGTTTCGAATACGCCAGCATCGGCGGTTTCGCCGCGACCCGCTCGAGTGGGCAGGCATCGGCCGGATACGGCCGCTTCGACGACATGATCCAGCGCCTGCGGGTCGCGACCCCCAGCGGCACGATGGATCTCGGCCGCGCCCCGGCCTCGGCCGCGGGACCCGATCTGCGCGAGCTGTTCTCGGGGTCGGAAGGTGCGCTCGGCGTGATCACCGAGGTCACGCTGCGGGTGCATCCGGTGCCGGAAACCGTTGCGTACCAGGCATGGTCGTTCCCCGATTTCGCGACCGGCGCGGCCGCACTGCGCACGGTCGTCCAGGCCGGGGCCGCCCCGACCGTGTTGCGATTGTCCGATGAGGCCGAGACCGGCCTGAATCTGGCCCGCGTGGGCGATATCGGCGGCGCCCCGGTGGCCGGATGTCTGGCGGTGACCACGTTCGAGGGCACCGCGGCTCACGTCGAGGCTCGTAGCGCCGAGGCGAGTGCGCTGCTGGCCGCCGCCGGTGGGACCGCGCTGGGCGAGCAACCCGCACGGGAGTGGGAGCACGGCCGTTTCGCCGCGCCCTATCTGCGGGATGCGCTGCTGGACACCGGCATTCTCTGCGAAACCCTGGAAACCGCGACGAACTGGTCCAACCTCGCCGACCTCAAGGCCGCGGTGACCGCGGCCCTGACCGAATCACTGCGCGGCCAGGGCACTCCGCCACTGGTCATGGGCCATATCTCGCACACCTATCCGACCGGCGCGTCACTGTATTTCACGATCATCGCCAAACAGCTCGACGATCCGATCACCCAGTGGCACATCGCCAAACGGGCGGTGGGCGACGCCATCACGGCGGCCGGTGGGACCATCACCCACCACCACGCCGTCGGCCGGGACCATCGACCCTGGATGTCCGGCGAGATCGGCGACCTGGGCGTCCGGGTGTTGCGCGCGGTCAAGCAGGCGGTGGATCCCGCCGGAATCCTCAACCCCGGAAAGCTGATCCCATGAGTGTGCCTGTGGCGCAGCGTATATCGCGTGCTGGGGAGTCGATCATCGCCGGGCCCGAGTCGTGAGCGGGCTCGTGGTGCGTGAGTCGTCGGCACTGCTCAGGTCGGGCCCGGAGTCGGCCGTCGGCACGGCGTTCGATCGACCCGGAGCCATCGAATCTCGGCGAGGTGGTGTGGTGAGCAGGATGGCGGGGGAACCGTCGCCGCGCGCCGGCGGGGTGGTGTCGTGAACGGAGCCGCCGGGGTGGGCTCGATACTGCTGGTGACCAACCCGTTGTCGGGCCACGGGAAGGGCCAGGCCGCCGCTGCCGTGGCGGCGGCGCGGCTGCGGGCGCGCGGTGTGACGGTGGATGAGGTCAGCGGTGCCAGCGCCGCGGAATCGGTTCGCCTGGTTCGGGATCGGCTCACCGGCGGCGACGTGCCCGATGTGGTGGTCTGCGCGGGCGGTGACGGGCTGGTCTGCATCACCCTGCAGGCGCTGGCCGGTACCGGTGTGCCGCTGGGGCTGGTGCCCGGCGGCACCGGTAACGACCTGGCCCGCGAACTCGGTGTGCCGCAGGACGATCCGATCTCCGCCGCCGACATCGTCATGGGCGGCACGGTGCGCAGCATCGATCTCGGGGCGGCGGAGGTCGCGATCCCCGAGCCCGGAGCATCCGAATCCGCTTCGGCGGGAATCGGATTCGGCATCCCGGGACCGATCCGGTTCGCGACCGTGGCAGGTACCGGATTCGATGCCCGGGTCACCCTGCGCGCCAACCGCATGCGCTTTCCGAAGGGGCCGCTGCGCTACACCTTCGCCGCCGTGGCGGAACTGGCGGGCGGCCTCGCCGTGCCCTACCGCCTCGAATTATCCGGCGTGCCAGGGCAATCCGTGGGATCGGTCGTCGAGACCGAAGCGGTGATGGTCGCGGTGGGCAACACTCGCAGCTACGGCGGCGGCATGCTGATCTGCCCGGACGCGGCGATCGACGACGGGCTGCTCGAGGTGACCGTGGTCGGCGCGATGTCCCGGCGGGACATGATGCGCCTGCTGCCGACCCTGTCCGCGGGGAAGCGCGTCGATCATCCCGCGCTGAGCCAGTATCGCGCGGCCACCGTCGAACTGCGCGCGCCGGGCGCGCCGGTGACCGCGGACGGTGAGCCGGTCGGCATGTTGCCGACGACCTTCCGCGCGTTACCGGGCGCCCTGCCCGTGCTGGTTCCCTGACCGGATCGGGCTACCAGATCTGGACCACGGCCAGCTCCGGACCCGGTTGCAGAACCAGCGCGACCCGGCCGCCGGGCCGGCCGGCGGCCTCGGTGACGATGCTGGGCAGATCGGCCTGGACGTGATTGCCGTTCCTGGGCAGTTGCGAACCGCGTCCGATGCCGACGGCGATGGCGTCGCCCGGGAGCGCCTGATCGATCAGCGCGGGGATCGGACCGTTGGCGAACGCCTGGGTCTCGCCGTGATTCAGCTCGACCCCGACCCCGCCGGTCCGCGGCACGGTGACGGGTGCGATCGCCGCGGCCGAACCCGCGCCGGCGAATCCCGCGGCGATGCCCGCCGCGGTGGCCACGGTGGCGATGACAACAGTACGAGCACGCATGAGAATCCTCTTTCGTGAGTGATCGGCGGTCCGATCACGGCGCGAGCGAATTTCCGGAGCAGGCACAAGCAGCGAATGCACTGTTCGAACCAAGTAGGCAGGATCGCAGGCCGGGCGGCAACTCGAGCAGATGTGTGGCACAGCCGGTGCGCTCGCATACCTGAGGTGCGCCTGAGTGGCAATCATGCACCAACACAAAGGATTCGGGTCGAACCTGAGAATTCGATATGGAATTGGGAATACGGGGTGAATCGGCGGTAATCTGAACCTTGTGGGCGGGGTTTTCGGTGTCCCTCATCCGCCGAAAACCCCGCCCTCTCGGGTACCCACACCCCCGTTCGGCACGCGGGCGTGATCGCTGCGGAGCCGCCTGCGAGCCGATGCGGAACTCCTCTACCGGGGCCGTCGTCCGGCCCGCGACCCAACTCCTTAGAATCACACGGTGACCAGCACAGCCTCTGAGAACTCACGAAATCGTGCCGATGCCCTCCCCAAGAGCTGGAATCCCGGCGATGTGGAGTCGGACCTGTACGAGGGCTGGGTAGCCGCTGGTTACTTCGCCGCCGACGCGAAGAGCGCGAAGGCCCCCTACTCGATCGTGCTGCCCCCGCCCAACGTCACCGGCAACCTGCACATGGGCCACGCCTTCGACCACACCATCATGGATCTGCTCACCCGCCGCAAGCGCATGCAGGGCTACGAGGTGCTGTGGCTGCCGGGTATGGATCACGCCGGTATCGCCACCCAGTCCGTGGTGGAGAAGCAGCTCGCGCGGGACGGCAAGACCAAGGAGGACTTCGGTCGCGAACTGTTCGTCGACAAGGTCTGGGACTGGAAACGCGAATCCGGCGGTGCGATCCAGGGCCAGATGCGGCGCCTCGGCGTCGGCGTGGACTGGGCGCGGGACCGCTTCACCATGGACGAGGGCCTGTCCCGCGCGGTGCAGACCATCTTCAAGCGCCTGTTCGACGCGGGCCTGATCTACCGGGCCGAGCGGCTGGTGAACTGGTCGCCTGTCCTGGAGACCGCGATCTCCGATGTCGAGGTCAAGTACGAGGACGTCGAGGGCGAGCTGGTCTCGCTGCGGTACGGCTCGCTGAAGGACGACGAGCCGCACGTCATCGTGGCGACCACCCGGGTGGAAACCATGCTCGGGGATACCGCGGTCGCGGTGCATCCCGAGGACGCCCGGTACGCGAGCCTGATCGGCACCACGATCTACCACCCGATCACCGGGCGGCAGATCCCCGTCGTCGCCGACGACTACGTCGATCCCGAATTCGGTTCCGGCGCGGTGAAGATCACCCCCGCGCACGACCCGAACGACTTCGAGCTCGGCCTGCGGCACAACCTGCCGATGCCCACCATCATGGACAAGACCGGCAAGATCGCCGATACCGGAACCGAATTCGACGGGATGGACCGTTTCGAGGCGCGGGTGAAGATCCGCGAGCGCCTCGCCGAAGAGGGCCGCATCGTCGCCGAGAAGCGTCCCTATGTGCACAGCGTCGGCCATTCCGAACGTTCCGGCGAGCCCATCGAACCCCGGCTGTCCATGCAGTGGTGGGTGAAGGTGGAATCCCTCGCCAAGGCCGCGGGTGACGCGGTTCGGCACGGGGACACCGTGATTCACCCCGCGTCTCAGGAACCGCGCTGGTTCGATTGGGTCGACGACATGCACGACTGGTGCATCTCGCGTCAGTTGTGGTGGGGGCACCGGATTCCGATCTGGTACGGCCCCGAGGGCGAGGTCGTCTGCGTCGGACCGGACGAGCAGGCACCCGAGGGCTACGTCCAGGATCCGGACGTGCTGGACACCTGGTTCTCCTCGGGCCTGTGGCCGTTCTCCACGATGGGCTGGCCCGATGCCACCCCGGAACTCGAGAAGTTCTATCCCACAAGCGTTCTCGTCACCGGATACGACATCCTGTTCTTCTGGGTGGCCCGGATGATGATGTTCGGCATGTTCGTCTCCGGCGATCCGGTCATCACCGCTGGGAAGCCCGCCGACCTGGTGGAGGTGCCGTTCCGGGATGTGTTCCTGCACGGCCTGATTCGCGACGAATTCGGCCGCAAGTACTCCAAGTCCAAGGGCATCGGCGTGGATCCGCTGCTGTGGATCGTCGAATACGGTGCGGACGCAACGCGTTTCACCCTCGCCCGCGGTGCGCAGCCGGGCAGCGACCTGTCCGTCGGCCCGCCGCACGTGACCGCCTCGCGCAGTTTCGTCACCAAGCTGTTCAACGCCACCAAGTTCGCGCTGATGAACGGCGCGGCCCCGGGCGAGATTCCGGACCGCGCCGCCCTCACCGATGCCGACCGCTGGATCCTGGACCGCCTGGAATCGGTTCGCGCGGAAGTGGATTCGGCGTTCGACCGGTACGAGATCGGCAAGGCGTGCGAGGCGCTGTACCACTTCGCCTGGGACGAGCTGTGCGACTGGTACCTGGAACTGGCCAAGGTCCAGTTCGCCGAATCGGACGAGCGCGCCGCGAGCACCCGCACGGTGCTGGGCGTCGTGCTGGATTCGGTGCTGCGCCTGCTGCATCCGGTCATCCCGTTCGTCACCGAATCGCTGTGGCAGGCCCTGACCGGCGGTGCGGAAGGCGAGTCCATCGTCGTCGCGTCCTGGCCGCGGTCCTCGGGCGTGGCCGCCGACGAACCCGCCGCCCGCCGCATCGCGGACGCGCAGCGCCTGATCACCGAGATCCGCCGTTTCCGCAGCGATCAGGGCCTGACCGACAAGCAGAAGGTGGCCGCCGCGCTGATCGGCATCGACGACGCTGAGCTGACGGGGCTCTCGGCGGAGATCGCGAATCTGGCCCGGCTCACCGAACCCGGCGACGATTTCAGCGCGACCGCCTCGGTCCAGGTGCGGCTGTCCGGGGCGACGGTGACCGTCGAAATCGACACCTCCGGCACGGTCGATCTGGACGCCGAACGTCGTCGTCTGGAGAAGGATCTCGGTGTGGCGCAGAAGGATCTGACGAGCACGACGGCCAAACTCGCCAACGAGGCGTTCCTGGCCAAGGCCCCCGACGAGGTCGTCGCCAAGATCCGCACCCGCCGGGAGGTGGCCGAATCGGAGGTCGCCCGCATCGGCGCACGGCTCGAGGAGATCGCACGACTGGCGGCGAGCAAGTGAACTCCGAACCGGAATACCAGCACGGTTCCTCGGAGCGGCTGCACTCCGGGCCCTCCCCGGTGGACTTGGCGGAGATGGCGCTGGTCGAGGCCGAACTCGACCAGCGCTGGGGTGAGACCAAACTCGAACCCTCGCTGACCCGGATCGTGACGTTGCTCGATCTGCTCGGCTCACCGCAGCGCGCCTACCCGGCCATCCAGATCGCCGGGACGAACGGCAAGACCTCGGTCACCCGCATGATCGATGCGCTGCTCACCGCGCTGCACCGCCGCACCGGCCGGATCACCAGCCCGCACCTGCAACTGGCGACCGAACGTATCGCCATCGACAACGCGCCGATCAGCCCGGCGAAATATGTGGAGATCTATCGGGAGATCCAGCCGTACATCGAGATGATCGACCAGCGGTCCGAGGCGTCAGAGCCCCCCGGCCCGCGACTGAGCAAGTTCGAGGTGCTGGTCGCGATGTCCTACGCGGCGTTCGCCGAAGCGCCGGTCGACGTCGCGGTGGTCGAGACCGGGATGGGCGGCACCTGGGACGCCACCAACGTCGTGGACGGCCAGGTCGCGGTGATCACGCCGATCGGCCTGGACCACATGGACTATCTGGGTCCGGACCTGACCTCGATCGCGGGGGAGAAGGCCGGGATCATCAAGAAGGCCCCCGAGGATCCGCTCGTACCGCGCGAGACCGTCGCCATCATCGCCGAACAGGATCCCGAGGCGATGGACGTGCTGCTGCGTCGCACGGTGGAGGCCGATGCCGCGGTCGCGCGCGAGGGTTCGGAGTTCCGGCTGCTGTCCCGGCGGACCGCCGTCGGCGGGCAGGTGCTCGAGATCCAGGGCCTGGGCGGGGTCTACGACGAGATCTTCCTGCCCCTGCATGGCGAACATCAGGCGCACAACGCCGCGGTCGCGCTGGCCGCGGTGGAGGCGTTCTTCGGTGCGGGCGCGGATCGGCAACTGGACATCGACGCCGTGCGCGCCGGATTCGCGAACGCGATCAGCCCGGGACGGATGGAGCGCATGCGCAACGCGCCCACCATCTTCGTGGACGCCGCGCACAACCCGCACGGCGCGAAGGCCTTGGCCGCGACCCTGACCGAGGAGTTCGACTTCCGCAAACTGGTCGGCGTCGTCGGGGTGCTCGGTGACAAGGACGCCGCGGGCATTCTGGCCGCGCTCGAGCCGGTGCTGGACGAGGTCGTGGTCACCACGAACGGCTCACCGCGTGCGCTCCCGGTCGACGACCTGGCCGATATCGCGGTGCAGCGGTTCGGGGACGAGCGGGTGGTGACCGCGGCGACGCTTGCCGACGCGGTCGAGACCGCCATCGCCATCGCGGAGGAGGCGGGTGAATCCGGGGAACCGGTCTCCGGCGCGGGGATCGTCATCACCGGATCGGTCGTCACCGCGGGCGCCGCGCGCTCGCTGTTCGGAAAGGACCCCGCATGAGTGAGAATCCGGTGCCGCCCCCGGCGACCGACCCGTGGAAGGGTTTCCGCGGTGTGATGGCCGGTGCGCTGGTCCTCGAGGCCATCACGGTACTGCTCGCGCTGCCGGTGGTCGCCTCGGTCGGCGGCGGCCTGAGCTGGTGGTCGATCACCTATCTGGTCGGCCTGGCCGTGCTGATGTTCCTCGGCGCGGGCCTGCAGCGGCGTTCCTGGGCGATGCGGTTCAACATCGCCATGCAGGTGCTGCTCCTGCTGGGCACCTTCGTCGACCTGTCGATCGGCATCATCGGCGTAGTGTTCGTCGCGGTATGGGCGTTCATCCTGATCCTGCGCGCCGACGTGAAGAAGCGCATGGACCGCGGTCTGCTCCCCAGCCAGCGCACCTGACGCATCCGCCGCATACATCCGCGCCCCGCGATTGATCTCTGCCCGGCGCAACTTGCGGCGAACACCCCTCGAGCTGTGATTCGCCCAGCACAAGCATAATAAAACTGTCGAGACACGTTCGCTGCCAACGTAATCCGCACGGAGCGAGCCTTCGAGCGACCGTTCGCGGCCGGCTCGCCGTTCAGCCCTCGAAGCGCATGGGCGAAGCCCGAGTCTCGAGGGCTGAACGGCGAGCCTCAGGGGCCGCGAACCCGCCGGAGCGAAGCGGAGGCAATAATGACACAGTGACTGAGCAGACGTTGATACTCATCAAGCCGGACGGTGTCGCCCGTGGCCTGGTCGGTGAGATCATCACCCGCATCGAGCGCAAGGGTCTGAAGATCGCCGCGCTGGAGTTCAAGCAGGTATCGCAGGAGCTTGCGGCGGCGCACTATGCCGAGCATGCCGAACGGCCGTTCTACGGCTCGCTGATCGAGTTCATCACCTCGGGGCCGGTCGTGGCCGCCGTGCTCGAGGGGCCGCGCGCCATCACCGCATTCCGGCAGATCGCCGGTGGCACCGATCCGGTCGAGAAGGCCGTGCCCGGCAGCATCCGCGGCGACTACGCCCTGGAGACCCAGTACAACCTCGTGCACGGTTCGGATGCGCCCGAATCGGCCAAGCGCGAGATCGCCCTGTGGTTCCCGGAGTTCGCCCAGTAGTCGCCCGAACTTTCCGCCGGAGCGGGTTCGGCCCCGGTCGGCCCTGGGCGCCGAACCGGCTCCGATTCCCGCACGAACCCTGTCCGAGGAGCGGCATTGCCCTCTCGGTGAGTTTCCGCGCGCCCATGTTCGATGTCGCCGGTGCGCCGGTCCGCGCCCGTGGGACGGCGCTCCCGGGGGCCGTGAACACGCCGGAGCGAAGAGCAGGCAATTGGACACGGGAGCAATTTCCTCGAGAGCGTGTGGGATACTGGTCGTGGAAGTGCTCGATATCGGCCCTAGCGGCCGGTGCGGGCGCGGCCGAATGGCACTGCGGCTCGACGCCGATCATCGCTGCCCCGGACGGTTACCAAGACTCGGCTGTCCGGCCGCACGCTGGATGAGCGCTCGGACCCGGTGTTGGAGCCAACAGCCAGGCGCCGCGTGATCGGTTACCCGAACGACGACCGACAAGGTGACAACGGATCACGCGGGGCGGAGACCACTTGGCCTTGCGTCCACGGGGCGTGAGGCGAACGGACAGCGCCCCCGCGTTGGCCGCGTCACTCTCGGTCGAGTGGGACGCGCCCGGGGGTCCGAGGAGATTTCGTGGCCGATCAAGAGCCGCAGGAAACGTCGCACGATACGAATGGACATGCGCCGCAGCAGGCGCCAGGGGTAGGGGAGGCGGCGCAGTTGCCGGAACGTATCCGGGTACACGCGCTGGCGAAGCTGCTGGGAACAACCAGCAAACGCATTCTGGCCCATCTGACCGAGCTGGGGGCCGAGGCCCGCAGCGCGCAGTCGAGCCTGGATCGCACGGTCGCCGAGTCGGTGCGTGAAGCCTTCGTCCCCGCCGAGCAGGCGCCGGAGCAAGCCCCGGCGCAGGCCGAACCTCAGCAGCAGGAGGCTGTGCCGCCATCGGCGGCGAGTGCCGCCCCGGTCGCCGAATCGGCGACCGTCGAGGCGGGGGCAGCCCCCACCGCCGCGGTGAGTTCTCCCGAAACGGTGCCGAGCGCATCCGAGGCGACGGCAAGCCGTCCCGAGACGGCGGTGAGTACGCCCGAGGCGGCGGCGAGTAGCGCCTCGACAGCGGCGGGTACATCCGAGTCGGTGGCAAGCGGCTCCGATGCCGCGGCGAGTACGTCCCAGGGACCGGCGAGCGCGGTCGCTTCGACGCCTGAGGCCACCACCTCTCGGCCCGCGTCCGTCGCAGGTGCCGAGCCCACCTCGCGGCCTGCGCCCGCCGCGGAAACCGCACAGCCCGAATCCGCTGCTCCGGCCGCACCGCCGCAGCGGCAATCGCTGTTCACCAGCCCCTTCCAGACACAGCAGCCCCAGGCTCCCGAACCGGTGACCTGGGAGGCGCCCGCGACGGTCGCCGCACCGCTGTTCCTGCCGCCCGATGCCGCGGCTGCCGAGGAAGCACGGCGGCAGCGCCGAGCCGCCCGCCAGG
>NZ_BDBQ01000158.1 GCF_001613065.1 Nocardia miyunensis NBRC 108239 | reverse complement strand
GGGTGGGAGCGCCGAACGGTTGCGTGTGACTTCTGGGTGGGCCGGTGCTCCTGCCCATAACGAGGTGGTTCGTGATCGGGCGGTGCGTGGGCGTGTTGCCATGAATCATGATCTTGCTTCCTGGTCGAGGGGCCGACGTGCCCGTCGTAGCGCGGCGGCGACGCGGGTGGAACGCGCGCTGTAGTAGTCGGTGGTCGAGCGGACGACCTGCAGCACGAGCATGTTGTCGTCGCTGCCGAAGACGTACATCGTGTTGCCTGCCGCGAACGGGTAGGCATCGAGTTGGACCTCGTGGTGGTCGACGGTCAAGGTAGGGGGTGCGGATGTCCAGCTTTCCCGGTCGTAGACGACGCGGCGGACGGGGCCCATCCGAAATTCCAGGAATGTCAGCAGGCCCGGTAGTTCGGTGGTGAGTTCACCGGACCGGGGCCACCAGGCGCCGTCGATGTATGCGTCGCTTTCGGGCTCGAGCCGCAATCGCGGCGTGTTTTCGGGTGGGCCGCGGTGCCGTGTGGTCCGGCGGCGGATGTCGAGTGGCGCCATCGTGGTGCTCCCTTGGGTCGACTACCTCCAGTAGACGCCGCGACACACTGTATGTCAACATTGTTGACGTACATCGTAGTCTGTAGATGTTCCGAGGGATGGAGTTCGTGCGTGATGGCTGAATCGCCGAGTAGTCGAAACAAGGTCAGGGCTGGGCGCGGCGACGGTCCGCTAACTCGGGCGGTGGTGTTGAGCGCAGCGCTGGAGATTGTGGATCGCGACGGCGTAGAGGGGTTGTCGATGCGGCGGCTGGCCGAGGCCGTGGGCCGCGATCCGATGGTGGTCTATCGGCATGTGCCGAACAAGGCCGCGGTGATCGATGGTGTCGCCGAGGTCGTGTTCACGGAATTGTCGGTTGATGCCGCCGCGCCGGACTGGGTCGCCGAGGTACGCCGGGTGGCCCGGGAGTTCCGGCGGGTGGCGTTGACGCATCCACGGGTGGTGCCGTTGCTGGTGACGCGGCCGCTGGCGACGCCGTTGGGGCAGCGTCCGCCGACGGTGGTGCGTCTGCTGGAGGACATGCTGGCGTTGCTTATGCGGGTCGGGTATACCGAGGTCGACGCGTTGCATATCTACCGGGCGTTGTTCGGGTTCTTGTACGGGCATGTGCTCAACGAGCTGCAGGAACTTGTGGAACACCCGGAGGAGACCGACGATCTGCTGCGGCTTGGGTTGTATCGGTTGCCGATCGGGGAGTTTCCGAGAGTGCGGAATTTGGCGTCGGTGCTCGCGAGCTACGATGGAGCGGCGGAACTCGAGCGTGGGCTCGACATTCTGCTGACCGGTCTCGCCGCGACGTTGCGCGGGCCGGGTGATGCCTCCGGTCCTGGCTCGGGCGATGCCGTGCTGCCCGGGCCCGAGGATGCGCCCGCTGGGCAGTGACCGGGCGCCCGGCGAGATTATGGGCACCGGGTTGCGGCGCGGGTGCGGCAATGTGGTGTTGAGCCCAACCGGTCTAGCGCGTCGACCGGTCGGCGATCGGGCCGTTGGCGCGTAACACCGAACCGAACAGCCAGCCGCCCAACAGAGATGGAACGCTGCCGCCTGCACCTGACGTGTCCGGTCGGGGCGGGGCCACTCTTCAGTAACCGCCGGAACCGCCTTCGGACTCCCATCGTTGTTCTGCGCCACCTATTTCTGCGCCACCTCTTTCGGCGGCGGCGGACGTGAGACCGGCCAGCAGGTCGACGACTGTCGCGGTTTTGCCGGGATCAGCGGCGGCCGACATGAGGGCATCGGCCGACTCGGCGCCCGTACCCGGCGGGACGACCAGCAAGGTGAGCGGGGCACCGTCGAGCGGACGAATCTCAACGGTCCCGGTCGGCATGTGCCGGTATCCATCGAGGCTTATCCGCCGATCCCCGATAGTGGCTTTGCCCGGCGCAGCAGCCCATTCGTCGAGGTGGTAGATCACCCGATGGATCGGGCCGAGGCGGGCGATGAGCACCGGGAGCAGCTCGGTGAGTTCGGTGACCAGATCACCGCCCTGGGGCCACCATGCGCCGTCGACGACGGCGGAGTGCCGCTTCTCGTGCGCGATACGCAGCCGCGGCCGATCAGCAGATGTCGCGTATCGATCCGTTCCGGTTCGGGTTGTTTGCAACGTCATCGGGGCGCTCCTTTTTCGGTCAGGGGCCCGACCGGTTCCGGGCGGTCCGGCAACGAGATGTCCCAAGCGGCGACCAGACCTCCCGGTGGCGGGATCGCGTTGCCGCACTTGACCATTCGACAGATCGGGCAAACCCGGTGCGACGGTGTTCCCGTCGTCGGCATGCCCTCTTGCCTACAACGTCATACTACGCCGTAGACAGCGGTGGCCGAGGCGTTGCTCGTGGCCGGTGCGCTTCCTTGCAAGGGGTGCACCCAGGCCGACGGATTGGCGGTATCGCGTTGGCTGCTCGAGGTCGAGTCAGCCGTGATCACGTCTCCGGCACCCCTGTCGATGGGGAGGGAACCAGGGAACCCCGGCCGCAACGGTTGTTCCGCGGGTTGGAACCGACCGGCAGCAACGAGAACCAAACCGCCGAAGCGACACTCGCCTTGATCTCCACCCAGCAGCAGGCCCGGCAGCCCGCGCGGAGATCCTGGGCGCGAGGCGGCATTTGCCGAAGACTCACACCGGGCGAGCCGCTACGGCACCTGGGCACCGTCGAATCCTGGCTTCCGGCTTGGGAAGTCGAGTGGTTCAGCCGCAGGGCCCGCAGGCGCAGGTGCGGCGCGCGGAATCCTCGTCAGCGAATCTTCTCGGGGATCGTATCGAGGGCATTCAGTACCTGGACCGCGAGCGCGGTCGCGGCGGCGTCGTCGAGTTCCGAGTACTTCCGCACCGCATCTCGGATGCGAGCGACTCGGCGCTCGTAGGGCGTCTTCGTCGCCATTTTCATGATCCTCTCGGTAATGGTTCTTCCGATCTCGACTCTTCACCATGGTCGGCGCTGTCGTTGCGGCTGACGTGGAGGGATGGCTACGTCCTCCCCAGCGTATCCTGCGGTCACAACGGTGTCTACGGCGTAGAGTTACATCGTAGGCGATTATCCGGTCCAGCAGCGCCGAGCAATCGTCTGCGCGACGCCCCGGACAAGCACCGGGCCCCGATCCGAATCGCCATGGCGGACCGCAACGGCCGCGACAGGAGTTGTCGATCATGACGCCACAACCGCATGTGACAAACGTTGGTCGGCGCGCGTCGCCATCCCGCGGTCTGCGGCTCGAACTCGATGCCGGCGGCACCGGAAATGTCGACGGGGCCTGGTGGCCGCACAGCCGTGATCTCGTCGCGGAGCTGACGGATCTGCTCTCGGTGTTGCGGCCCGGCCTCGGCCCGATCCGTCGCGTTATCTATAATCTCGACGAATGGTCTTCGGCGCCAAGGGAACTGGACAGCGCTGGGCGGCGGGTCCGGCTCGACGGCTACCGGCACCGGCCCGCGCGCACGGTCGATGTGATCGGAGGCAACATCGGCGCCACCCTGTCCCTTCGGATCATCACCCCGATCGTCGACGCCGATATGACTGCCGCGCAGCAGCATTGGGGGTCCGAATGCGGCGAGGGATCTGACGCCGCCGCGTGGCTCAGGGCCCGGTCGGCGGCGCGGCGGGGCCGCCGCGCAAGAAATTCGGGTCATGCATCGGGGTAATCGGTCGGGCCAGTTCTGCGTCGTCCTGCCCGCCGACCAGAACGACGCAACTGCTCACAGCCCGCGCTGCCGCCGAGCGGAGACAGTTCAAGGTCGGTGGCGGCACGGCGGTAACGGAGCGAAAAGGAGTGCTTCCGCGCGCTGTGCGGATGATTGTGGAGAAACCACTCCCGGAGGGATGTCAGGATTGCCTGACGGCCGATAGGCTGTCAGGAAATTCAGGTAATGGATTCGAAGGCAGGTATGGGTAGAAGCATCGAAGATGGACAGCATGAGGGATGGGTCATGCAGCTGTTCGCAGACGGCTATGGCGGCGGTGGATACAGCAGCGAAGGCATCCCGGTCACCCACACCCCGGATGGTTCACTCATCGTTGACCGTGAGCATTTTCGCGCCGAAGACGACATAACCGGCTGGCAGGTGGTGTGCGCAGCGGAAGGCGGGCACATCCACTGGCGGGGCCCGGTCTGGACCCGGACACGCGTAGCCGATGATGCCGATACCCACTACTGTTTCAACGACGGTCACGGATTTGCCGAGGACTCCGGCGAATTCGGAGATGCTGCCATGCAGGACTGGTACGCCCATATCCGCCCGTTCCAAGCACTCCGATATATCGAGATAATCACCGGCGAAATCGCCGAAGCTGAACACCGACGCATTGAAGCTGTGCGTCGGGCCCGCGCGGGCGGAGCCTCGTGGGCCGATATCGGCCGCGCCGCGCACATCACCCGACAGTCCGCACACGGGCGCTGGTCGAAACCGTGAGAACGATCCGCCCCGACGCGATCGAGGCATTGACCTCATCGGCGTGTGGACAACGCCCTGCCGCGCTGCCTGCGCGATTGCCGCCGCCGCGTACCGGTTGGCTCGGTCCGGGCCGTGACGAGCCCTCGGGCAGGATCCGTTCATCGACTCGGCACGACGTCAATCTTCCCGCATCGGAGCCGAGCCCAGGATGGCTGAGCTCCGATGCCGGACAGGAATACGTCTACTTACGCTTCTTGTCCCTGTTCTCCAAGGCTTTGGCTGCGAGACCTCGGTGGTCTCGTTCCCTCGACAGTACGCGCCCGGGGAGATTTCGGCCCGGAGCACGGCGAGGTGTGCTGGCATTCGAGCGTGACTTTATCGTGGGCATCTGCTACTCCTGGCGCTGCCGGCACAGGTTCACCGGTCATGTCGGAATGTCACCCGAGGCGTTGTGTCCGGCCCTGAGCAGGTCGGTGACGGTCGATGTGTTGCCTCGGGCGGCTGCGGTCGTCATCGTGACGCGGGCGGAGTCGACGGCGGTGCGCGGCGGGATGATCAGTAGCGCGATCCTGGCGCCGGTGAGACCGACAACGTCGAGGGTGTGTCGCGGCTTGCGGTGGAATCCGCCGAGCCGTACCCAGCTTGCGCCGGTGATGAATCTGGCCGGTGCCTCATCCCAATCGCCGAGGTGGTAGATCACGCGGTGTACCAGGCCGAGCCGGGCCGCCAGCGCCGTGAGCAGCACCGGCAACTCGGTGGTGAGGTCATGGCTGTGCGGCCACCACGCACCGTCGACCCATCCGGTGTGCGGTGGTTGGGTGTCGATCAGTAGCCGCAGCGAATGTGCGGGTGGCCCGGAATTGTCCAGAGCGTATCGGGGCTGCTGTGAGGTCATGATCGATGCTCCCGTCTGGTGGCTGCCACCACGTGTAGCGCTGCGCGCAGTCCGCGCCGCTGGGGTGATCGGTCTGCTTCATCGGCATGGATCGTATTGTGGCCGTGGAACTTTCGTTCGCCGTCAACGTACGCCGCCAACGTCGACCACTCGGCGCCGGAAACAGCCAACCTGCCGCGGCTGACTGCGATCGTCAGCCGGGCCGTGGCGTCCAGGGCTCGCTGGAACGCGATCGTGCGACGGATGTAGTTCGCATCCCGCGTCCCGAGCTGATCCTCGATGTCCTGGCGGATTTCGTCGAGATCACGGCCCAGCGCCTCGATGTCGGCCGCGCTCGGATGCGCGTAGACAGCGACCTGTGTAATCGCCACGTCAGCGCTTGAACACGCCCCTCAGATTGTGCTCCAGCCAGTCGAAGGGGCCATGGCTTCCCGCACGCCCTTCTGTGGGGCGTCGGGCGGCGACATCGCGCAAGCGCCTCTCCAGGTCTTCCTTGGTGGTCCAGATTCGATGCGTGATCTTGTTCTCGGTCATCGGAAAAGATCCCGTCCCCGGATGTGCGATTCAGCCACGGTAGCCGGATCGGCCGACCGTTCGACGCACGCACCGGTTATCACCCCAGCCTAGCTTCGGTCACCCAGCATGTCTACGTCGTAGAATTACGCTGTAGACAGGTATCCTCCGAGGTCATCGCTATGGGAACGCGTCACCCTCGGGCGCGTTCTCGGCCAGGCCGGTGAGCAGGATGTCGAGCCCCCGCTCGAGTTCGGCGACACCGTCGTAGCCCGCCAGCACCGGGGCCAGCTCGCGCAGCAGCGGGAACTCCCCGATGGGCAGCCGGTACAACCCGAGACGTAGCAGGTCGTCGGTTTCGTCGGGGTTCTCCACGATCTCCTGCAACTCGTTGAGAGCATGCCCGAACAGGAACCCGAACAACGCCCGGTACACATGCAATGCCTCCGCACCGGAGAACCCGGCACGCGTCAGCAGCGCCAGAATGTCCTCCAGTGGCCGCAGCACCGCCTGCGACCGCAACCCCAGCGGCGTCGCCAACGGCCGGGTCACCAACAGCGGCACCACCAGCGGATGCGCCAACGCCGGCCGTCGAAAATCCCTTGCTACCGCCCGCAATTGGGCTCTCCAGTCCGGGTCGGTGGCATCGACCGACAACTGCGCCGACACAACTTCGGCCACGCCATCGAGCACTGCGGCCTTGAACGTGCGTTCATTACTCGAGGCGTCATGGACGCTCCTGCCGCTGCCCGGAGGGCCGATCGTAGCATTCGGGGACGGCGTGATCTCTGCTGGTCAGCGCACGTGGTGTCGCCGAATACTTCGAGCCTACGCGCAGGTGTGACACCAGCCCGTCGGGTGCGCGTCGACGGTGAGCGCGGTGCGGTGGTCGTGGTGTATTTGCGAGTTCGCCGGTGAATGGCGGGGGTGTGTTCGACGCCGTCGATCAGCACACCGATCTGTACGAACAGACCGGCCGGATGGCCGCTCCACTGCCGCGTCGGTCGCCGCACGAGGGGCACCGAGCCGGGAAACCGAGCCCTCGGGCGCTGACTGGATGGCACCTCGTCGTTTAGTCGTCGCCTCTCGAGTGGCACCGCTCGTCTTTGTTCCTCGCCGTCTTCCGCAGAGAAATGCTGTTGCTGACGTGGTAACTCGGATGCCGACCAGAGCGGGTGATTCGGCCAGGAGGCGCCGGTCCGCGATGTATTTGTGCTAGCGGCCTGCGTGTCCGAGTTCTCGTCGCTGGCCCGATATTCCCTCTATTCTCGTAGACCTACGGTGTTGACATCAGGGTTCGCTCAGAGTGTACTGAGAGCGTCAACAGATCCCAGGGATCGTCATGATCGGGTCGGTACACAGCTGTCCAGCCCGAAACGACGACAGCGATGCGCGTGCACCAGCGACCCGCCGGACATCGCGTCCGCCCCCAGAGTTCACCTGAGAAGCGCGCTCCACGCCCGACCGGGATTCCCTCGAACCGTTCGTCGCGCTTGTGGGCTTCACGCTCCTCGGTTGCTCGGAACGAATCGAATGGTGGTTCACGGCATGCGATCAGGGAAGCTCACCACCGGCAGTTCAGGCATTCGACGAATCTGCCGGGGAGTCGAGTTGTCACCGGCCCGTCGTCGATCCACGGTGTACCGACACCGTAGAGTCGAGGGGCCGGTGTCGGAGCGGGGCACATCGATGAATGATGTGACCGTGTGATCCGGCTGCACGAGCAGTGGCCGGGGTGGGCGGCGCTGAGTCCAGTGGCGTCGCTGACCGAACGGCTGGCCGACGCGATGCCCCGGCAGCCGCAGACGCTCGGCACGCTGGCACGAGGCACGATCCGCGGCACAGCCGACTTCGCCCGCCGTCGCCTCACCGGGGACTATCAGGTCGATGAGTTCGGTCTCGACGAGCATCTGCTCGAATCCGTCCTGCTTCCAGTACTGCGGCCGCTGGCGGAGCTGTGGTTTCGGGTGCAGGTCGACGGCATCGAGAACCTTCCCGAATCCGAGGCTGCGTTGATTGTGGCCAACCATGCCGGTGTGGTGGCGCTGGACGGGCTGATGGTGCAGTTGGCCGTGCACGATCGGCACCCCAAGCAGCGTGCGCTGCGTTTGCTGGCCGCCGACCTCGTGTTCGAGACGCCGATCATGGGCGGGCTGGCCCGTAAGGCCGGCCACACCCGGGCCTGCCGCGCCAACGCCGAGCGGCTGTTGCGCTCGGGCGAACTGGTGGGCGTGTTCCCCGAGGGCTTCAAGGGTGTCGGCAAGCCCTACAGTGAGCGATACAAGCTGCAACGCTTCGGGCGCGGCGGGTTCGCCTCGGCGGCTGTGCGGACGGGGGTGCCGATCGTCCCGTGCTCGATCGTCGGGTCGGAGGAGATCTATCCCATGGTCGCGGACCTGAAGCCGCTGGCCCGGCTGCTCGGGCTGCCGTACTTCCCGGTCACGCCGCTGTTCCCGCACCTGGGCCTTTTGGGCGGTATCCCGTTGCCGTCGAAGTGGTATATCGAATTCGGCGAACCCATCACCACCGGCACTTACCAGCCCGAAGCCGCCGATGATCCGTCGACCCGGTTCGAGGTCGCCAATCAGGTTCGCGAAACCATCCAGCAGACGCTGTACCGGCGGCTCACCACGCGCCGCAACCCCTTCACCGGCTCCGTCAGCTGATGGTGTTGCTGCACCGAGGCAGGCTCGGCCAGGAATCGGGTCAGGTGTCCGAACGTGGGTAGCAGCCCTGACATCCGGGCCGTGGGTGGCTGTCTGGTTCGGGGTAGTAGCCCCTGTTCATGTGCTGCGGAAGGTGGTAATCATCGGAGTATGGGAGCTGAGCAGTGCCACCGCGACGGTGTGGCAGCAGATGCCGGCGGACCGGAGCCGGGTCCGGCGGATGAGACGGGGTTCGCGCAGCGGGCAGAACGGTTGCGGGATCGTGAACGAGTATTCGAACAGCGTGAGGAGGCCGCGGATGCACGGGACAAGATCGCCGGCCAGCGTGAGGTGACAGCAGACGCCCGCGAGCAGATCGCGGACCGGCGTGAAGCGGTAGCAGACGCCCGCGAGCAGATCGCGGACCGGCGTGAAGCGGTAGCAGACGCCCGCGAGCAGGCCGCGGACCGGCGTGAAGCGGCAGCAGACACCCGAGATGAGCGGCTCGATACCTGGCAGGAGCAGCTGTGCGGTGGCCCCCGGGGTATGGACACTGTCAGGCAGAGCGCCTGGGAGGCGATCGAGCGAGCGCGAGCTCTGGTTGCCTTCGGTGCGGCGCGCCTGGATCGCAGCGTGGCCGCGTCGCTTCGTCGCGAGGCGCGCGAAGTTCGGCAACAGGCCGAGAGCGATCGGAACGTGGCTAACACGCCTCGGCGCGGCGACGCTGCGGCACGGCAACCCGACACCGGCGTGGACAGAACCTGACCACCGCGTGGGTGTGGGCGTCTGGTCAGCACACTCCCAACGGCCACAGCGGCTACCGGTCGAAGGAGGTCGGGCTAAAGTTGAAATCCGGATTGCGGACGGTCGGCAAGATCCTTCGACGGTTCGTTCCGGTGTCGGAATCCAGGTCGAGTCGCGTGTGGATCGGGGGCTCATGGTTCTGGTGACCGCCGCATCGGTGTTTTGCCTGGTCGAGCGTCAGGTGCGGGTGACCCCTCGATGGGCACGAACCTGCGACATGTGACCTGGGAAAACGCTGGAGCTGTTTTTGACCTGCGATCACCCTGGCCAGCGAGTCGATCACCGACGCTCTGCAGATCCTCGGTCCGACTCCCGATTTCTCGATCGATGCGCGAGGGCGGAAGGAACACTCCGAACAGAAGCCGCAGCGCGGCGTTGGGATTCCGAAGGCGGAGCCGGAACCAATTGAGCGGATTCTTCCAGTCGGTTATGGCATATCCGTCGTTTTCCTGGCCCAGTGCGGGATCCCTCCCGGTGCTGGGCTGCGGGAAGGGCAATTCCGTCAGCGCTGTGCGCAATCCGCGCCCCGCGCGACAGTCTGGTTCAGTCCGGCGATGGTGGGTGGGCCGAAGCGTTGTTCGGACGCGGTCTCGGGTGCGTCGTCGCTGGTGGCGGTCAGGAAGCGGTCCGGGAGCGCGAGTTTGTGGATGGTACGCAAGGTCAGCAGGTATTGGCGGGTCAGCGGACCGGTGGTATAGGGCAGGTCGTACTTCGCGCACAGTGCCCGCACCCGGACGGCGATCTCGGAGTACCGGTTACTGGGCAGATCGGGGAACAAATGGTGCTCGATCTGGTAGCACAGATTTCCGCTCAGGAATGCCAGGATCGGACCGGCGTCGAAGTTCGCGGTGCCGAGTATCTGCCGCAGGTACCACTCGGGTTTGGTCTCGTTGTCGATGACCGCGGGGGTGAATTTCTCTCGAGATGTGCGTATCGCCTGATCTCGGTGATCGCCATGCTGAGTCCTTCGAGGTCGACCGATGGAAATCGGAGTCCCCGACCGCTTGATCGAGAACAACAGCAAGCCACCCCACCATAGGCGATCCGATAACGTCCATCCGATGCTTCGAGGCATCAACACGCGAGCCATGTGGCCCCTGCCCCTCGGCAGCGGGTGGCGACGATCACCGGAAATCGAATTGCGATGTGGCATTCGGACACATCGCATATTCGGTCGAACAGCTCACACAGGTGAGGTCCGGTAGGTGGTGGGTTCGGCGGCGCTGCCGGGGATCGTTGCGGGCGGGGGCGCCGACTGTGGTGGCGGTACGGGCGATGATGCTGCAGTCGCGGCGGTTTCGCGGGCGCAAAAGGTACCGATCTCGCCGATCGCGCTCATCAGTGGCGCCGGGAACACGACGGTGGTGTTCTTGTCGACGCCGAGTTCGATCAGTGTTTGCAGATTGCGTAGTTGCAGGGCCAGCGGGTGGGCCATCATGGTGTCCGAGGCATCGCCGAGCGCTGCGGCGGCCAGCGATTCCCCCTCGGCGGCAATGATTTTCGCGCGCTTCTCCCGTTCGGCTTCGGCTTGGCGGGCCATCGCCCGCTTCATGCTCTCGGGCAACTGGATGTCCTTGAGTTCGACCAGGGTGACTTCGACACCCCATTCCAGGGCGGTGATGTCCAGGCTCTTGCGGATGTCGGCGTTGATGACGCCGGTCTCGGCCAACGCTTGGTCGAGAGTGTGCTGGCCGACGACCTTGCGCAACGTGGTCTGAGCGATCTGATCGATCGCCGAGTACACGTTTTCGATCGCGACAACCGATTTCTCGGCGTCGATGACCCGGAAGTACGCGACCGCGGAGATATCGACGCTGACGTTGTCACGGGTGATGATGCCCTGCGACTGGATCGGCATGGTGACGATGCGCACCGACACCTTCCGAAGCTGGTCGATGATCGGAATGATGAAGTTCAAGCCCGGTTCTCGGACCCCGACCACCCGTCCGAGCCGGAACAACACGCCCTTCTGATACTGCAGTACCACCCGGATGGACAGCGCCGCCACGATCAGCAGCACCACGACCACGACGAGAACAACAACCACGATGCTCACGGCTTCTCCTCACGACTGCGATCGTGCAGTGGCCGTCGACGTGAAGAACGGCAGCCGACGACGCGAGCGCACAGCTGTTCCGTGACATCCGAGACGCCGCGTTTCGGCTCGTCGATCTCAGAATGCGCTCGGGGTGTATCGCCTTCCCAGAGGCCAATGGCTCCCGGCAGTGGGCACTTCGGCTACCACGGGGACCTGACCGGGAACACGCGGAGCGCCTCGTTCGAGCCGGACACAACCCGGCCAGTTGCAGGCGTTGTCGGCGTACGGCGCGTTTCACCCGACGCGTGGGCGGGGGATGGGACTGTCCGGTGGATAGACCCGGCGGGATCGGCGCGCACCAGAGCGTTGGTGGCGGTGGCGACGGCGGTTCGGCCACGCGGATACAGTGCCTGCAGCTGGCAGCGAGCTGATCGCGGTCTCATGGAAGTGAGTCTGCATTCCTCCTGCGGTGTGCTGGTGTGTTCTG
>NZ_BDBQ01000157.1 GCF_001613065.1 Nocardia miyunensis NBRC 108239 | reverse complement strand
ACTGCGGGCACCTCGGCTCCGGCGCGGGAACGCGGACCGGCCGACGTGGATGCGGATCGTTCATCCGCCAGATGACTGCTCATCGTTGAGACCTCAATCCATTCGAATCACTAAGGATCCGCGAAGTGTGATGGCGATAACCATACGATTATTTTGTGATCTGTCAAACACTGCACGTTAAATCATTCGGTATCCAAACGATCTGTCGAAGTCTGGCATCTGATCACTTCAGAAAAAGTGCTTATATCGTCGGAAATCAGCGTGACCATCGACGCAGAGTCTCCTGAGCGAGCGGCACCTGCATCGCTCTTCGCCGCCCGGAATTCTCGATCCCAGCAAGACAGCCAGCGAACAACCTGGACCACAACTCATACGACCGCCACCAAGACGGTCCCGACCCGAACTGGGCACGACCACCAAATTTATTCAGAAACCGAATATTCAATAATTCGGCCGGAGCTAACCCGCATCGTCAAGATCCACATGGTGCACCGCTCGCCGGCCAGGAGTCGCGCGGCGATGGCGGTCCGATCACCACGCGGTGATCCGCTTCGTGCTGTAGCGCGACTTCGGGAAGCCGATTTCTCCGAGACCAATCAGGGTCTTCCCCGATGCGGCCCGGGCACCGGCACGGTCACCATGGACAGCATGACCAGAGCGAACGGCTGGACCGGTGGGACCGGCCGCCGGACCGGATTCAACGAGCAGCTCCACCACCTGTGGCGGACGCGGCCGGTGCGGCTGCCGAGCCGGGGGCCGGTCGCCGGTGTGGCGGCCGGGTTCGGGCATCGCTACGGGGTGGACCCGGTGCTGGTGCGGGTCGCCTTCGTGGTGTCCACGATCTTCGGCGGATCGGGCATCGTGCTGTATCTGCTGGCATGGTTGCTGATGCCCGCCGAACAGGACGACGTGTCCGCCGCACAGAGCCTGATCGGCCGGGGTCACAGTATGCAGTCACCGACCAAGACGCTGGTGCTGATCGTGGCACTGGTGATCGCGGTCAGCACCGTGGGACCGGCGGGTGCGGGGCTCGGCGGGGCCGGAGTGATCAGTTTCGCCCTGATGGTGGCCGGTTGGTGGCTGCTGTACCTGCGTCAGCCCAATCCGCCCGCGGGCAGCGCCGATCCGCTGCTGCCCGACGGCGGACCCGCACCGACCGGATATCCCGGGGTGTTCCCGGGCGGTCCCCCCTGGACCGGGCCGACCTACGGCCCCTACACCAGGCTACCCGACCACTACGAGCCCGATATTCCGAAAGATGCTGCCGAACAAGATGTTTCATCACCGGACGCGATAACCGAGGCCATTGCGCGGGAACCGGACGCGGGGACCGCCGGTTCGAACACCGCCGTACTCCGTTCCGACGCACCGGTGGATTCGCCTGTCGGAGAAGAGGATTCCTCCGGCACAGCAGCAGACGAGGAGCTCCAGCCTCGCACGACCGCCCCGAACAGCGAAGCTACACAACCGATCACACCCCCGCGAACCGGCCCGTACCGGCCGCCCCCGGACCCGTCCCGGATCCGTCCCAACCCCGCGGGCTGGGATCCGCTCGGAGTGTCCCCGCTGGCCTGGGATCTGCCCGACCCCACCCCGCGCGGCCCGGTGGCGCCACCTCCGCCTCCCCCACGCCCCCGTTCACGGCTGACCCCGATCGTGATCGGCAGCGCCGTCCTCGCGGCGGCCGTCGCGGGAGCACTGGCAGCAGCCGGTGTGAGCTGGATGACGCCCGGCCGGATCGGCGCGGTGGCGCTCGCGGTGGTCGGGCTGGGCCTGCTGATCGGCGCGTTCCTGCGGCGCGGCTACGGCCTGATGGTGCTGCTGGCCCCGCTGGCCGGATTCGTGGTCCTGGCCTCGCTCGTCGGCCCGGTCACGTTCGACCGCTCCGCGATGGGCGAGCACACCTGGAAACCCGCCACGATGGCCGAGCTGAACCCCGCGTACCGGATCACCGTGGGTGACGGGACGCTGGATCTGCGGTCGTTGCATCTCACCGAGAATCGCACCGTCGCGGTGCAGGTTCGCGCGGGCGACTTCCGGGTCGTGGTGCCCGCGTCGATGCGTCTGGACGCGCGGTGCCGAGCGAAGGTCGGCGACATCACCTGCCCACAGGGACTCGTGGGCCCGGCCACCGGCCCGGTGCTCACCCTCGATGTCGACGTTCAAGCCGGAGATGCGGAGGTGACCCATGGCTGAGAACACCAGGACCGATGATCCGAAAACCGGTCGCGGACCGTCGTTCTCACTCCTGTTCGCCGGACTGCTGGCGCTGGCGGTGAGCGTGTGGGCCTTCCTGGGCCCGTCCGCGTGGCCCGCGCACAGCGCCTTCCCGATCGGCTGGATCGTGGTGGCAGTGGCCATCGTGGCCGGGATCGTGATGGTGATCTCGCCGCGTCGGCGCGGACGCTGACCGCCGGAAAAAGCGGGGCCCGGACCGTTCGGCGGTCCGGGCCCGCTTCAGATGAGAGCCGCGCTCACTCCCACTCGATCGTGCCCGGCGGCTTACTGGTCACATCCAGTACGACGCGGTTGATCTCGGCGACCTCGTTGGTGATGCGGGTGGAGATGCGCTCGAGGACGTCGAACGGCAGCCGCGTCCAGTCCGCGGTCATCGCGTCCTCGCTGGACACCGGGCGCAGCACGATCGGATGACCGTAGGTGCGGCCGTCACCCTGGACGCCCACACTGCGCACATCTGCCAGCAGCACCACCGGGCACTGCCAGATCTGCCGGTCCAGCCCCGCCGCGGTCAACTCCTCGCGGGCGATGGCGTCGGCGTGCCGCAACGTCTCCAGCCGGTCCGAGGTGACCTCGCCGACGATGCGGATGGCCAGTCCCGGCCCCGGGAACGGTTGGCGCGCAACGATTTCCTCGGGCAATCCCAATTCGCGCCCGACCGCGCGCACCTCGTCCTTGAACAGCAGCCGCAGCGGTTCGACGAGGGAGAACTCCAAATCCTCCGGCAGGCCGCCGACATTGTGGTGGCTCTTGATATTCGCCGTCCCCGAGCCGCCGCCGGACTCCACCACATCCGGATACAGCGTGCCCTGCACCAGGAACTCCACCTTCGGGGTCGAATCATCCACGGCCCCGGCCTCTTTCACGACCTGCGCCACGGCGCCCTCGAACGAGCGGATGAATTCGCGCCCGATGATCTTGCGCTTCTCCTCCGGATCGGTGACGCCCTTCAGCTCACCGAGGAATTTGTCCACCGCGTCGACGGTCACTAGTTTGGCGCCGGTCGCGGCGACGAAATCACGTTGCACCTGCTCGCGCTCCCCCGCACGCAGCAGACCGTGGTCGACGAAGACACAGGTCAGCTTGTCACCGATGGCCCGCTGCACCAGGGCCGCGGCCACCGCGGAGTCCACACCGCCGGACAGGCCGCAGATCGCGTGCCCGTCACCGACCTGCTCACGCACCTGCTCGATGAGCACCTCGGCGATATTGGCCGGGGTCCACGACGCCGAAATACCGGCGATCTCGTGCAGGAACCGGCTCAGCACCTGCTGGCCGTGCGGGGAGTGCAGAACCTCGGGGTGGTACTGCACACCGGCCAGCCGCCGCTCGGTGTCCTCGAACGCCGCCACCGGAGCGCCCGCACTCGTGCCGGTCACCTCGAATCCGGCCGGAGCGTCGGTGACCGCGTCGCCGTGGCTCATCCACACCGGCTGCACGGTGGGCAGACCGCCGTGCAGCACACCGCCGTCGACGCTGAGTTCGGTGCGTCCGTACTCGCGGGTGCCGGTGTGCGCGACGGTGCCGCCCAGCGCCTGGGCCATCGCCTGGAATCCGTAGCAGATGCCGAAGACCGGCACGTTCAGGTCGAACAGGCGCGGATCCAGCTGCGGCGCTCCGTCGGCGTACACACTCGACGGCCCGCCGGACAGGATCACCGCGAGCGGCGCGCGCTCTGCGATCTCCTCGACGGTCGCGGTATGCGGGATCACCTCGGAATACACGCTGGATTCGCGAACCCGCCGCGCGATCAGCTGCGCGTACTGCGCCCCGAAATCGACAACGAGCACCGGTCGCTGGGTTTCTGCCACTGAGACAGTTTACGAACCCAGCAACCAGCGGCATTTTCGGCCTCTGTGTCTTCGGCCTCCGCTTCGCTCCGGCGTGTTCGCGGCCCCCAAGGCTCGCCGCTCAGCACTCGAGACTCGGGCTCCGCCCATGCGCTTCGAGTGCTGAACGGCGAGCCGGCCGCGAACGGTCGCTCGAAGACTCGCTCCGTGGGGGGCCGGGAGAGCACATGTCTCACGTTTGCTCAGGTGGATGTGAGCGGAAGAAGAGGCGGACAAGTATCTCGCGGTTACTCAGGTGATTCGGATTCGGCTGAGACACCTGGGCTCGGGCGACCGAGGCTCCAGCGCGGTCACGAACTATCAGAGGCCCGCGCGGTGTTCACGATCTGCGAGAACTGTGCACTGCCTGGATGACGCTCGAATCTCCGTGTGGCGCAACAAAGCTCCGGCGAATGTGGAGCAGCCTCGGATCCGGTGGGACATCGCGGTGTACCGGCGGGACAAGCTGGACAACCGCCCATGCAGGGCGTGGGTTCCAGCTATCCTCGTGCTCGTGCCATTCGCCCGAGCGATCGACGCCGAAATCCACTACGAGGACAGCGGCGGGCACGGCCCGGTAGTGCTACTCGGGCACGAATTCTTCATGGACAGAACGATGTTCGCCTCGCAGGTCGCCGCGCTGTCCCCGGAATTCCGCATCGTCACCTGGGATGCCCGCGGCCACGGCCACACCCGGGATCAGGGGCTGCCGTTCAGTTACTGGACCTCCGCGCGCGATGCGCTCACCGTGCTCGATCAGCTGCGGGTCGAGCGCGCGATCGTCGGCGGCACCTCCCAGGGCGGATTCAGCGCCATTCGCACGGCACTGCTGGCTCCCGAGCGCGTCGCCGCGCTGATCCTCATCGCCACCGAGGCCCACGCCCCGACCGCACACGAGTTGGACAACTCCCGCCGCTTCCTGGAGCGCTGGCACGAGCCGCGCCTGCGCCGCCAGATGGCCGAACATCTGGCGCAGTGGCTGATCGGGGAGGACGCCTGGTATCGCGCGGTCTGGGTCAAGCGCTGGCTCTCGCGCGACCCGCACGCCACCGAGGTGGCCGCGGGCTGCATCCTGGGCCGCGACTCGATCCTGGAGCGCCTGCCGGAGATCACCTGCCCGGTCCTGGTGATCCACCCCGCCCTGTCCGGTGTCGCCCGCACCAACGCCGTGGAAATGGCTCGGCGACTGACGAATTCACGTTTCGTCGAGATCGAGGCCGCCCGTCAGGCGGTGAACATGACCCACCCGGCCCAGGTCAACTCCGCCATCCGCAAATTCCTCCGCGAGACGGTCCTGACCCAGTCCCACTAAGCGCGGACGCTGAGTCCGACCTTCTGGAATTCCTTGAGTTCGCGGTAACCGGCCTTGGCCATCGAACGGCGAAGGCCGCCAACGAGATTCATCGAACCCCACGGGTCGCTGGACGGACCGTAGAGCAGCTGCTGCAGGGTCGGGCGATCGTCCTCGTCGGCGAACTTCAGCAGGGCGCCACGCGGGACGGACGGGTGCGCGGCCGCGGCGGGCCAGTACCAACCGCGGGCGGGCGACTCCTGCGCCAGGGCCAGCGGGACGCCCAGCATGGCCGCGTCGGCGCCGCAGGCGATGGCCTTGGCCAACTGCCCGGAGGACACGATGTCACCGTCCGCGATGACGTGCACATAGCGGCCGCCGGTCTCGTCCAGGTAGTCCCGGCGGGCCGCGGCGGCGTCGGCGATCGCGGTGGCCATCGGCACGCCGATGCCCAGCACCTCACCGGTGGTGGTCGCGCCCGCGGTCGAGCCGTACCCGACGATCACACCGGCCGCGCCGGTGCGCATCAGATGCAGTGCGGTGCGGTGATCGCTCACCCCGCCCGCCACCACGGGAACGTCCAGGTCGGCGATGAAGGTCTTGAGGTTCAGCGGCTCCCCGTCGCCGACGTGCTCGGCGGAGATGATGGTGCCGTGCACGACCAGCAGGTCGATTCCGGCCTGCACCAGGGCCGGGGTCAGCGCGCGAGCGTTCTGCGGGCTCACCCGCACCGACACCGTCACACCCGCGGCCCGCACCTGCGCGACCGCCGAGGCCAGCAGATCCGGCTGCATCGGGGCGGCGTGCAGCGATTGCAGCAGGGCGATCGCGGCCTCGGTGCCCTCCTTCTCGGCCACCTCGAGCAGGCGATCGATGCAGGAGGCCACGTCCGCGTGCCGGGCCCACAGACCCTCACCGTTGATGACGCCGAGCCCGCCGAGACGGCCGAGCTCGATCGCGAACTCCGGCGACACCAGCGCGTCGGTCGGATGCGCCACCAGCGGGATGTCGAACCGGTAGGCGTCGAGCTGCCAGGCCAGTGACACCTGCTTGGACGAGCGGGTGCGCCGGGAGGGAACGATGTCGACATCGTCCAGTTCGTATGTCCGCCGGGCGGTCCGGCCCATGCCGATCTCGACCATGTCGCGCACTGAAGTTCTCCTTAATTCCTGCGCAGTGTGTGCTGCGCCGCCTCGGGCATCGCGGGGTCGCGGAGCCGGGAGGCTCGCCGGTTCGCGAAGCCGCCGGGTGCTCCGTCACCGCGCACGCCACGGACCGGGCACGCCGAGCCGCCTGCGACGAGCACAGCAAGAGCCTAACCGCCCTCACCAGCGTCCAGTCACCCCCCGGTTACGGGGGTGTCAGCCGCGACCGGTGTAGTTGGGCGCCTCGACGGTCATCGTGATGTCGTGCGGGTGGCTCTCCTTGAGCCCGGCCGCGGTGATCTGGACGAACTGCTTCTCCTGCAGATCGGCGATCGACTGCGATCCGGTGTAGCCCATGGCCGCGCGCAGACCGCCGACCAACTGGTGGATCACCTGGTTGACCGGACCGCGGAAGGGCACCCGGCCCTCGATGCCCTCGGGCACCAGCTTGTCCTCGGCGAGCACGTCTTCCTGGAAGTAGCGGTCCTTCGAATACGACTTGCCCTGCCCACGACCCTGCATGGCGCCCAGCGAGCCCATACCGCGGTAGCTCTTGAACTGCTTGCCGCCCACCAGGATCAGCTCGCCCGGCGATTCGGCGGTACCGGCCAGCAGCGAGCCGAGCATCACGGTGGACGCGCCGGCCACGATGGCCTTGGCGACATCGCCGGAGAACTGGATGCCGCCATCGGCGATGACCGGCACACCGGCCGGCTTGCACACCGCGACGGCCTCGAGGATCGCGGTGATCTGCGGCGCGCCGACGCCCGCGACGACACGCGTGGTGCAGATCGAGCCGGGGCCGACACCCACCTTCACCGCGTCCGCGCCCGCCGCGACGAGCGCGGCGGCGCCCTCACGGGTGGCGACATTGCCGCCGACGACCTGGATGCGGTCGCCGACCTCGGTCTTGACCTTGGTGACCATCTCCAGCACCTGCGTCTGATGGCCGTGTGCGGTGTCCACGATCAGCACGTCGACCCCGGCGTCCGCGAGGGTCATCGCCCGGGACCAGGCGTCCTCACCGACGCCGACGGCGGCGCCGACCAGCAGACGGCCGTCCCGGTCCTTCGTCGCGTTCGGGTACTGGTCGGTCTTGACGAAATCCTTGACGGTGATCAGCCCGCGCAGACGGCCCTCGCCGTCGACGATCGGCAGCTTCTCCACCTTGTGCCGCCGCAGCAGGCCCAGCGCGGCCTCGGCCGTGACGCCCTCCTGCGCGGTGATCAGCGGCGCCTTGGTCATCACATCGGCGACGTGGCGGTTCTGATCGACCTCGAAGCGCATGTCCCGGTTGGTGATGATGCCCACCAGCTCACCGGTCTCGTCCACGACCGGCAGACCGGAGATGCGGAACCGCGCGCACATCGCGTCGACCTCGGCGAGGGTGTCGTTCGGGCGGCAGGTGACCGGATCGGTGACCATGCCCGCCTCCGAGCGCTTCACCGTCTCCACCTGCGACGCCTGATCGGCGGTCGCGAGATTGCGGTGCAACACGCCCATACCGCCCGCACGCGCCATCGCGATCGCCATGCGCGCCTCGGTGACGGTGTCCATCGCCGAACTCACCAGCGGCGTGCGCAGCGTGATGTCCCGGGTCAGCCGGCTCGACGTCTGCACCGAGCTGGGGATCAGATCCGAAGCGGCGGGCAACAGCAGCACATCGTCGAATGTGAGGCCGAGCATGGCGATCTTGTTCGGATCGTCGCCACCCGTACGAGGGCGGACGGTACGTTCGCCCATCACGGGACTAGTCATCGGATCGACCCCTCCTGGACCTCGAACGCTGTGAGCCCGGAACACGCCGGGCTCGCGAATTTCTGCTGACGGATGCGGAGCCGAAAAGTCTTTCCCGGCACCTGGCGTCCATGGTATCGGCCGCCCATGCGCGCGATCGCGGCGGCTCCGCCGACACCGGACCACGGCCTCGACTCGATCCCTCCCGAGTTGCGCGTAACCGGGGGTACAGGGTTTGCTGAACACGCCCGCGCACCGGCCCGGAGTGATCTGTCCCGCACAGTCTTCCGTTGCCGGTTGTTTTCGGACCGCGCACCCCGGTGCACCCCACGAACCCCTCGAATCGGTGCGACAAGCCCGTCAAAATATGCGCAGCGCTGGCGCGGAGGGGGTGGTTCTGCGTACCGTGGGAATGTGCGTGACCATCTACCACCTGGCCTGCCGCCGGACCCGTTCGCCGGAGATCCCTCCGACCCGTCGGCCGCGCTGGATGCCATCGAGCCTGGGGAGCCGCTGGATCCCCACGAGCGGCTAGCGGTCGAAGAGGATCTCGCCGACCTCGCTGTCTACGAGGCGCTGCTGGCGCACCGCGGTATCCGCGGGCTCGTGGTCAGCTGCGAAGACTGTCGGCAAGATCACTACCACGATTGGGATATGTTGCGCGCCAACCTACTCCAGCTGCTGGTCGACGGCACGGTGCGCCCGCACGAGCCCGCCTACGATCCGACCCCGGAAGCCTACGTCACGTGGGACTACTGCCGCGGGTACGCCGACGCTTCGATGAACGAGGCATTGCACGGCGACGGATTCGACGGGTTCGACGCCTGATCCACTTTTGGCCCGGCCGACGCCTTGCGCGTCGGCCGGGCCAAAAGAAAAACCGGACGCCTGTAGGGCCGTCCGGTCGTTGCAAGAACGCCTCGTTATTCGATTGTGTCCGTACGACGGGCTATCTGAATCCCCCACCCGGCAGGAAGCCGCCGCCCGTCGGCACGTGGACCGTCGGCACGACCGGCTGCACCGTGGGCAGCGAATGCTGGGTCGGCAGTGAATTCTCCGTAGGGATCGGATTCCCCGTGGACATCTGATCCCCCGTCGGAATCTGATGCGTCGTGGGCCCGGTGTCCATGGTCGGGACGACCCGAACGCTGGTCGGCGCCGACGAGGGCTGCACCGTTCCCGTGGGCTCGTGTCCGCCGGGCCGAGTCGTCGGCGGAACGACCGTGGTCGGCGAATTCGAATGTGTGGACGACGGATTGGTCTGCACCGTGTTCCCGCCGGGCACCGTGCTGACGGGCGCCTGCGGGGACGTGGAACTCCCCGCTGTGCCCTGCAGCAGGCGCGGATCGCGCGTGGTCGAGGTGGTACCGCTGCTCGGATGTCCACCGCTGGGCCACGACGGGAGCGTCGTGGGCAACACGACCGAATTCGGCAGCGTGGGCACCGGCACGCCACTGGGCAGCAGCGAGGCGGCGATCTCGGGAGCCTTGTCGTGCAACGCCGTCCAGACCTGGTTCCACTGGTTCGTGAGGGTCTTCTTACGAGCCGAATCGCTGATCTGCCCGGCCCCGGCCTGCGCGCTCGCCAGCAGCGACTTGGCCTGGTCGGGATGACCCGCGGCGATCAGATCCTGCGCCTTGGCCATATCGCCCTGGGCGTTCTGCGCGATGGTGGTCTGGGCCTGCTGACTGAACACGACCTCCTTGACCTTCCACAGCGGATCGCCGGGCTCGGCATTGTAGGAGAACGCCGTCATACCACCGGCGATCAGCGCGACCGCGGCCGCGGCGCCCATGAGCGGGCGCACGAGCCGTAGGTGACCGCGTTTGGTGGCGTTGACCCTTGCCTGCCGAGCGCCGATTTCCTGGTTGACAGCCGCGACAATGTCGTCCAGATCCGGTCCGGCCGGCAACGGCTCGTCGACGATGTCGGCCCGCCAGCTCGCCAGCAGCGTCGCGAGTTGATACTCCTCGTCGCTGCCGGTCGACACGGTCCCATCGCCGGCGATCGCATCGATCAGCGCATCGTCGCGACGAACCGCGGCGATATCCACCGGCCCGGTGTCACCGGAGTCCTCGGCGTAGGGACCGCTGTTCTGCGATCCAAGCCGCGCTTTCCAGTCGCCCCGACCGCGCTCGCCATCCCTAGCCATACATTTCACCTGCCCTCGCCACTTGTGACTTGAGTTTCGCGAGGGCCCGGTGCTGAGCCACCCGCACCGCGCCCGCCGTACTGCCCACGGCGGTTGCGGTTTCTTCCGCTGACAGACCCATCACCAAGCGCAGAATCAGGATCTCCCGATGTTTCTCCGGAAGCGTGGCCAGCAGAGTGTTCATCTGCCGTCCGGCCTCGGACTCGAGAGCTCGCTGTTCAGGCCCCTGGTCGGTGGATATGACATCTGGTACTTCGGCCATCGCGTCCGACTTGTTACGGGCGGCGTTGCGATGGGCGTCGGCGACCTTGTGCGAAGCGATTCCGTAGACGAAGGCCATGAAGGGCCGGCCCTGATCCTGATACCGCGGCAGGGCGGTCATCACGGCCAGGCACACCTCCTGTGCGACGTCGTCCGCGGAGAGCTGCCCACGCTCCGCGGAACCGATTCGCGCCCGGCAGTAGCGCACTACCAACGGGCGAACGATCTCCAATACCTGGGCTAGAGCCGAACGATCACCCTGCGCTGCGGCAGCGACGGCGGTGTCCAACTCCTCGCCCGTGTGCGTCATCGTCAGAGATATTCCTGGCGTTACAAGTGGCACGGTCCGTGTTTGACCAGTGCTTCCACCGGTCGGCGGAACGAAACCAACAATAGCGGTTCCAAACCGTGGGCTCGGCAACACGGTGAATCAGGGGGTGCCGAGAACCTCGGTGTCCGAACGCAATCGACCGCCGAGTATCGCCAGTTCACGGGCGCACTCAGCCGCCTCGACCACCGCGAGTGTTGCGGCGGAACCGGTTTCGACTCCGCCGCGCAGCATGGCGCTCGCCCATCGCAGTGGCAGCAGACCGTGCTCGCGGCACTGCTCGGCGACGGCCGCCGCGAGTCGGGCGGAGCGATCGAGATCACCGTCCGCGGCCGTCGCGGCGGCCAGGAGTAGACGGGACTTGACGAGATGTCTCGTCGACGGCCCTTGCTCGGCGATCGCCACGGCCGCCGCGGCATGATCGCGCGCGGGCCGCTCGATCAGACCCGAGCCGGGGGCCGCGAGCGCGGTCTCGGCGCAGACCCAATGCCAGCGCATCCGGGCGCGCCACCCCGCACTCGCCTCGATCGGCTGGCGGCAACGTTCCAGCAGCCGGGCGGCGAGGGACGGCCGGGCGGTTCCGAGCGCATCGGCGGCAAGTCCGGTCAGCGCATCGCACACCGCTTCGACACGAGCGACACAGACCAGTTCCGTGTCGATCACGCGAGCGTCGGGCGCGAAGCGCGCTCCCGGACCGTGCGCACCGGCCAGCGCCCTGCCGTCCAGCACCGCCGCCTCGGCATGCCAGCCCAACTGCCGCAGCAGCGACGCCTCGGTGCTGGCGGCCAGCGAACGCAGCACCGAATCGCCGGTCAGGCGGTATGTGCGGTGGAGTTCGGCGCGCGCGGCGGCGTACCGGCCCTGCCCGCCCAGCGCGAACGCGCGCAGCCACGACTCGACGCCGTCGGC
>NZ_BDBQ01000156.1 GCF_001613065.1 Nocardia miyunensis NBRC 108239 | reverse complement strand
GAGCCGCGACCACGCCGAAGAGCTTAAAACTCAAGCTAGCGGCGCGGTGGTGTGGTCACGGGGGTGGCTGTAGAGAAGGGCTGAGTCCGAGCAGACGATCGCGGCCGGCCGTCGGTCGAAATCGGCCTCAGTCTTCGGTGGAATCGGGTAGGTGAAGGTGTTGGGTGATCCACAGCGGGGCGTCGGAGCATTGGGCTTGGAGGCCGGTGGCTGGCTGCAAGCTGGTCTGTAGCAGCGAGATTCGGTGACCGTCGAGTTCGGCGGTCGGGCCGGGGGGATCGTAGATGCCGAATCGTCGTGCTCGAACCTGGTTGTGGATTTCGCGTGCTGTTTTCGACCAGTCGACGGTGGACCATTCGGGGCCGATCGGGCCTTCGTATGTTGCGTCCGCGTGGTTCTGTGGTTGGCCCGGGCAGCCTTGTGCGGCTCGTTCGAGGGCGATTGGCAGCAGGTCTCGGGTGATGTCGTCGAAGGTGCGGATCAGGCCGTCGGCGACTTCGTCGTCGATCGCGTCGGGCAGGAGTACGCCTGCTTGCTGGGCCACGATGGGGCCTGCGTCGAAGTCGCGATCCATCCGATGAATCGTGACTCCTGTCTCGGTGTCTCCGTGCAGTAGGGCCCAGTGGACGGGCATGGGGCCGCGGTGTCGGGGGAGCAGTGAGGTGTGGATGTTGAGGACTCCCAGACGTGGTGTCCGCAATACGGTTTCGGAGAGTCGCCAGGGAAATCCGTGACAGATCATTATGTCGGCGCGGTAGCCGGACAACGCCATGTCGAGTGCATTATTTCCGGCGACCAGTATCAAATCCAAACCGTCCGGTACTGCGTGAACGAATGTGGAGAATTCCGTCGCGGACTTCGCGTCGACCGGACCTTTCGGTGCCGTGGGACGCGGTGCGATGGCGGCTGCTGGGAGGTGTCCGGCGCGTGTGCACGCCTCGTAGAGGGCGATGAGTCCCTCGCTCCTGGATGAGGCCAGCGCGACACGCAGTGGTTCAACCAAAACGTCCCCTCTCGACATGCGAGTCTCACCGTGAGACTGCCGTTCCCGTGTCGGCTACGGTAGGGCGGACGGTAGTGTCTCGTGGTGGTTCTCCGCGTGGATTGTGTTGACATGCTATAGAATTGGTTCCCGAACGTGTCCTCGACCGACTCACAGGGGTGGCTATGGAGCGAGGGTGGGAGGCCGATCCGGCGGCGTCGATGAGACGACGGTTGGGTAAGTCGGCCAAGGAGCTGGGGCAGACCGGTGGACGGGACTCGTGTCCCGACATTTGGGAACTCGATAACGGTGACATCGCGGTGATCGGTCGGGATCTGACGGACGTGTATGCCGCGCGTCTCCCGGAAGATGTGACAATCTATCATGATGAGCGGTTGGTAATCATTCCGCGATCGATGATCATCGCAGCCAAATCGGATATTCCGGATGTCTGATCTGTTTCGCGGCATCGCCAGCGAATTTTTGGCCGCCGATGCGATGCACGCGGATTATGAGAGGCGGTTCGCCGCGGCCGATGGGCTGGATTCGTGGAAGCTGGAACGCCGGCAGCATTTCCGCGATCCTCAGTTCGCCAGCTGGGTGGCTTTCGACCGGGGCGAGTGGGCACAAGCCCTGCGGTTGCTCGAGCGTGAACGTCCGAGTCTGGCCGAGCTGCAACAGGAAACGGCCGCCCGGGGTATCGATCTGTATCGGGTGCGGGTCGTGCAGGAGCCGATCGTGCCGTACCTGCAGTGGGAGCTTCATCTGCTGGCGCTGCGCGCGGAGTACGGCGAGAAGATCCGCGTCATCGGACCGGAGGTTGTCGAGCCGTACGAATCCGATGGCGAGCTGCCCGAGTTGCTGACCGTGGGCAGGGACACTGTGTACGAGTTCGCCTATGACGAGACCGGCACTCTGTCCGGCGCACACCGGTACGAGGATTCCGAGACCTGCACTCGCTGTACGGATTTCATGACCGAGCTGTACGCGGTCGGTGAGGATGTGGCCAGTTTCTTCGCACGGCGAGTGGCTACCGCAGGCTTGCAGGGAAAAGCCTGACGGCGTGGTGTGTGTGATGAATCGTTGCGTGGTGTCGCATGACCGGGGCCGATGAGGATCGCGGTAGCTCCGGTGGCGGCTTCACCCATTCCGAGCTATCGGGTTCGGGCGGAGATGTCGTGCAGGCCCGGGATGTCCAGGGCGGCGTCCATTTCCATGCGGCAAGCGAGCGCCGTGGTGTGTCTGATCCGATACCGCGGCAACTACCGGCCGATATCCGTGGCTTCGTCAACCGGATGGCCGAACTCGCGCGGCTGGACCGGACACTGGCGGGAGATCCCGGCGAGCCGCTCGTGTGCGGGGTATCGGTCATCACCGGAACCGCGGGGGTTGGGAAGACCTCGCTCGCATTGCGGTGGGGGCACCGAGTGCGGGAAAGGTTCCCCGATGGACAGCTGTATGTCGACTTGCGCGGCTACGACGCTGGTGACCCGGTCACCCCGGGCCAGGCTCTCGACGGGTTCCTGCGGGCGCTGGGAACCACACCCGCCGGAGTCCCGGCGGACGAGCCGGGGAAAGCAGCCTTGTTCCGGTCACTGCTGGCCGAACGCAGGATGCTGGTGGTTCTCGATAACGCAGCCACAACAGCTCAGGTGTTGCCCCTGCTGCCAGGCACCTCTGGCTGCCTGGCGGTGGTGACCAGCCGCGGTGATCTGCCTGGCCTGGCGGTGCGGGCTGGTGCGAAACGGCTCACGCTGAACGTGTTGAGCGAGAACGAGTCGGTGACGTTGTTGCGCACCGAGACCTGCGAGGAGCGGATCGCCGACGATGCCGAGGACCTCGCGGAATTGGCTCGGTTGTGTGGCAGACTGCCGCTGGCGTTACGCATCGCTGCCGACCGTGCCGCGAGTCGGCCGTACGTGCCGTTGTCCGATCTGATTGCCGATCTTCGCGACGAGTCGAACCTATGGGACGCATTGGGGGCGGGACCGGAGGATGAAACAGACGTGCGCACCGTCTTCGCGTGGTCGTATCGAGCGCTCCCCAAAGACGCGGCGACCCTGTTCCGTATGCTAAGCCTGCATCCCGGGCCGGAATTCAGTACCGCGGCGGTCGCGGCCCTGGGCGACCTGCCCACCCGCCAGACCCGCTATCTGCTGGACGTTCTCGTCGGCGCGCACCTCATCGAACAGCACGCTCCGGACCGCTACCGGTTCCATGATCTGCTGCGCGCGTACGCGTTGGATCAGGCTCACACCGCGGAGCCGCCGCAGGCTCGCACAACTGCGCTGCGGCGCATTCTGCTGTGGTATCTGCTCGGCGCTGATGCGGCTCAGAGTGTCGTCAGCCCGATAGAACCGCATGTCGCGTTCGCTCCTGACGAGTCGCCGGAACAGGTCTGGACTGCTACCGCACCAGCGGTGTTCGACAATGCCGAACACGCGGTCCGCTGGTACACCCTCGAGCGCGCCAATCTGGTCGGCGCCGTGCGCGCGGCGGCCGATTCGGCGATGGATCATCTGGCCTGGCGGCTTCATGTCGTGTTGCGCAGCATCTACATGCGAGAGAATTCGTTCGACGACTGGTTGATCACCGGGCACGTGGCTCTTGCCGCCGCGCGACGAGCCGGCGACCGCAGTGGGGAAGCGGAGGTTCTGGAGAGCCTGGGGATCGCCTACACCCAATCGGGAAGTCTGGCTGAGGGAGCCGAAAACCATCGTGCAGCTTTGGCGATCCGGCGGGAGATCGGTGACCGGTTCGGAGAGGCCATGTCTCTGAACGGATTGGGGCTGCTGGCTTTTCGAGAGCACGACCTCACGACCGCGCTGGAATTGCTGGAACACAGCCGCGTCGTGCTGCATGACGTCGGTGAGTCGATGTGGGAGACGCTCGCCACGGTCAATATCGCCGAGGCATGTCTGCGTCTCGATCGACCACGGGAAGCCGAGGCGTTGCTTCGCCCGTCTCTGGCGATTTTCCGGGAGCGTCAGCAGCCGGCGAGTATCGGAAACGCGTTGTGGCTGCTCAGTATGACCCTGCGGGAGCTCGACCGTCCCGAGGAGGCGATACACCCCGCACAAGAGGCCGTGGACCTCGCTCGCAGCCACGGCAACCACATGTGGGAGGGCTGCTGGACCATCGAACTGGGAGCGGTCCAGCAGGCGCTCGGTCACCATGGTCAAGCACTCGAGTCCTACCAACGCGCGGCCGCTCTGCATCGCCGGATCGGTGACCGCGGCCGCGAAGCACAATCATGGGCCGGCGCGGGCGAGGTGTACCGGGAACTGGGCCGGCCAGAGGAAGCAGCGTCCTTCCACCGGCTGGCCATCGCCACACACCGTGAACTCGACGACCGATGGCTGCTGGCAACGGATTTGGAACAACTCGGATACGACCTACGCCGCGCCGGTGACCCCGACAGCGGCCGCCCGCATCTGGAGGAAGCCCAATCCATCCTCGCCGAGTTCAACGATCCCAAGGCCACCCGTATGCGCCAACGCATCGCGGCGGTCCTGGAAAACGAAGCGAGCTAAGGACTTCCGGCTATGGTGGATTCAACCCAACGCCATGACTCGAGTCGAGGTGCCCCGTGATCGAACCAATTCTGATCGCCATCGCAAACTCGTTGGCCGGCAAAGCAACCGGTGCATTGTATGACCTGGTCCGCACGAAGTTCGCCGCGAGCCGACACGACACCGCCGCCCTCGAGGCCGCGGCAGGCGCCGACGAAGGCGACCAGCAGATCTCACGCCTGGCCGAAGCCCTCGATCGAGCCGAAACCGATGACGCCGAGTTCAAATCCCGATTGCGGACCCAGTGGGCACAGATCTCGATCTCCGGCCCCGGCCGGTCTGGGGACGGCGCTGTCGCCAACGACATCTCGGGGACCGTGTCCGGAAATGCCGTGCAGGCCCGCGACATCCAAGGTGACATCCGCTTCTGAGGGTCTCTTCGGCCGCAGTGGCGACGGGCCGAGCAATAGATCTGGGGCTATCCATAAGTCCCCTTCTCCTGCGCGACGCAGTGGTCTCCTCTTCGCAAGTCTCGGGGGCCTGTGCTACCGGCTCACGCGGATCCGGGAGTGTCGGATTGCCGGTGGATCTGACACTCCCGCTGAGGCTGGTTGAGCACGGCAGGTAGGGGAGTGGAGCAGGTGTCGCCCGGCGCCTTGGAGGACATTCGGGCCGGGGGATATGCGCAGCCAGGAGGAGCGGGGCACCCGGTGACGTTAGGCCGAGAGAATGACATCGAAGGGGAGAGGTGGATGTCGATCAGTGTACGGACACAACGTCTTTCGCCACTATTCCTGTGGCTGGGACCGGGATCGGGCTGGTAGGGGCACCGCCGCGGTCACGCAGAGGCGTGTCACGCAGAGTTCTCCCGATCCAGGCGCATCTCCTTGTGCATGCTCGGCACCCACTCATGTGTGGCCGGTCAGCGGATTCCGGTGTCGCTGAGCACTATTCCGCATGTCAGCGTCCTGCGAGCCGGAGCGCGGAGCCTGCACTTGCCGCCGCTTTCTCGCCTCGCGAGAGCCGTCGGCCTCGCCGTTTCCATAGTGACTGCGGCTTGACCTTCGGCTTCGTGAGATGACTTCCTCGGAGGTAAACTTCGAGCAGCTCGTTGGTGTCCGAATGGTGAACTCGATGGGGTGACTATGGACATTTCCGAAGGCGTGGTAGACGTCATCGCTCGGACGGCTGATGCAACGATGGCTGTGACCGGGGCCGTGGGCGGCGCCGCTGTAAACGGCGTGTTCGGCGGGATCAAGGGTGCTGCGGTCGGTATGCGGGACGGGATGAGCAGTGGGAGTCACTCGACATCGGCGGCAGTGCTGACCCTGTCGGCGATCGGTGCCGCGGGGCTGGTGGACTGGCCCGTCCTGCTGGGCGTCGGTGGCGCTGCTCTGGTGGTCCAGCGGCTTGGGCATCGGTCGGCCAGGTCGCCGACACCTGGTGTCGTCGGGCATGCGGCGGATTCCGAGCCACTTCCGAGCGGTGATCGAACGGTGCGAGGCGACGATAACGTGATTCCTGCGCCCAAGAAGTCGGCCCGGGCGCGACGCTCGCCGAGCAAGCGTTGACCGTTGAGGTGGAACGGAGCTGCCGATTCGGGCCTGCTGCTACTGGGCACTGTTCACGGCTGCGGTCGTGAACGCCGACGCTCCTTCGGCTGATCGCCGGGGCGGCGGCGGGAAGGTCAGTCGACGATCTCGATGACTTCCAGGCGCAGCAGCACCGCATACAACTGACGCAGCGGCACTGTGAGCACCTGTGTCAGGGCCCCTGTCAATGGATCCGACCCGATGCCCACACCACTACTCATCACGCTGGCCACTGTGCGGATTACAGGCGTCGGATACTCGAACACGCCATGTCCGGGAGGCAACAAATGGCCGAAAAATCACTAACCGGCCACCGGAACGCCGTCGATCGTGTGCTGGCTGCGCAGGGTTTCGCAGTGGACCTGCCGGTGATCGGCCGGGTCCGCATCCCGCGGCCCGAGCAACTGGCGTACTACGGTGCCCTCGGTGCGCTGGCTGCCGCCGAGATCATCGAATGGCCCGTCGCGCTGGTCCTTGCAGCAGGTCATTGGCTGATACAGGATCAGCACAACCGCGTCGCACAGGAGATCGGAGAAGCGCTCGAAGAGGCTTAGGTTCAATTCCGCGCAGTTGACCTCGCGGCATGGTGCCGGCCTGCAGGTATCGGGAAATGCGCGTCAGCGACCATTTGGCAACTTGAATTGTGGGGTGGCGAGGATTCGGCAACCGTATCGACACGCTCGGCAGTAATGCCGATTGAGCTGGGTATTTTCTGTCTCTGTATGCAGCGGGCGAGGTGAACGCGTTGCTTTCCATGGGCTGATCGGGGCATTGCGGAGTACTCTGGCAATCCACTGGTTTCCGCAGGAAGTTCTTTTCGCGCTACCGACGACAACTGGGGTGTGATGATGAGCATTGCATCGGGCGCTGTAAGAACGCTGGAGGCTACGGCATCGGCGACTGCGCGTGGGGTCGAGACTGCCGGTGGAGCAGTCGTCGGCCCGGTGGCAGGTGCCGCACGCGGCACGGTCGAGGGCGCTGTATCCGGCGCCCGCAACGGGATCGACATGCCGACCGCCACTGTGCTCGGCATCGTCGCGGCGGGTGTGACGGGCCTGGTGGATTGGCCGCTGGCCGTCGTCGCGGGCGGGGTTGCGGGTGCGGCGTACATGTTGCGGCGTGCGAGAACCGAATCCACCGATCAGAAGCCGGCCGAGCAGCCGCGGGCGCGAAAGAGTACTCGGCAAAAGCAGCCCACTGCCGGTTCGCGGCGGTCGCGAACCGCCGCACAGTGACTGTGTCACTGCGCGGTGTGGTCACCGCGCCCCTCCGGCTTCCCATGGCAGCGACCGGAGCCACGCTGGGATTGCTCCGGCGGCCGGTCGTGGTGGCCTCGCGGCTGGAGGACCCGGCAGTCGCCCAGATTGCCACCGAACTCACCGAGGGCATCGGCCGGGAGCTGAGCGCGCTTGTGGACCCGCGGCGCATGCGTACGCAGCGGCGGGTTACGGTGCACGCCAACCGTATTCACGCCGAAGTTCGCGGCTTGCGGTCGTCGCGGAGCGCGCGGGTGGCCGAGTTCCTGCACAAGCACCTCGAGCAGGAACCGGAAGTGCGCTGGTTCCAGGTCAACGCCGCCACCGGTCGGGTCATGGTCGCCGCGGATCCGCAACGTCTGCCTCCGGCGCAGCTGGAAACGATCCTGGAACGTGTCGAGGAACTCGCCGGCACCAGTGATGAGCCGTGGAGTCGCCGGTTCGAGCACCCCTCCGACAGGGAGCCGGTGTTGACCTCGGCGCTGCAGCTGGCCGGGGATGTCATCGGCATCGGTGCGGTCGTCACGGGCCGGTTGCTTCCGGCGACGACGCCCGCGCACGTGGTCCGGGGCGCGGTGGCTCTGGTGGACGGACAACCGCGGTTGCGCGGCGCACTGGAAGCCCAGCTCGGCCGCCACCGTGCCGACACGGTGATCACGATCGGAAACGCCGTGGGCCAGGCCCTGGACTCGGAACTGACCAGCCTGTGGACCGATGCGGTCCAGCGAGCGGTTCGGCTGGTCGAGGCGACCGCTCGCTTCGCGCAGTGGCAGCGCTGGGAACAGCTGATTGCCGACCCGGACCTTCCGGGCGTCGACGAGTACGACCCGCCCGAGCCGCGGCCGGTACCGCTGCCGCACGGTCCGATCGAGCGCTGCACCGAGCAGGCCGCAGCCGCGGCAGCGGTCGCCTCGGCGGCGACGCTGGCGGGCGGCCGCGCGGTCGCCGATGCCGCGGACGCTGTGGTAGCGGGTGTGCCGAAGGCGGCGCGGGCCGGTCGCGAGACCTTTGCCGGTGTGCTGTCGACCCTCATGGCCGCGCGCGGCGTGCTGACCCTCGACCCGCTGATATGGCGCCGCCTGGACCGAGTCTCCGCAGTGGTCGTCGACCGGGATGCGGTGCGCGGTCGATCGGCCGTGGTACTCAACGCTGAATCCCGTGACGACAGCTGGCCGGTCGAACACGTGTGGAGCGCCGCGCAGCGGCTACTTTGGCGTAACGGTGAGGAACTGCCGATCCCACCACCACCGGAGCACCGCCGTGAGAATTTGCACTTGGGCATCGATGTCGGCGCCGACCGACGGTCCGGCACCGAAACGGATGACCATGGCTCGGGATTCGATTCCGGGGACCCGCGCTGGCATCTGCTGCACGAGTACGGACGTGTGGTCGGGCGGGTGCTGATCGGGAACGAGCCACATCCGGGTGCCGCGGGGCTGCTGGCCACTGCTCGGCAGGCGGGCCTGCGCGTCGTACTCATCGGTGACGAGGGCACCGGCGAATTACGGCGCAGTGCAGATGAATTCGTGCTCGCCGGTGGGTCGGTGTCCGCTCTGGTACGACGATTGCAGAAGCAAGGACACGTGGTAGCGGTGTTGAGCGGCAACGCACATCGCGCGCTGGGTGCTGCCGATCTCGGCATCGGTATCGCTACCCGAAGCCCCGGCGCCCCGGCACGGATCCCCTGGCAGGCGGATGTGGTGTGCCCGGATCTGAGTTCGGCACGGCAGATCATCGCCGCCACCGTCCGGGCGCGCGACGTCAGTGAGCGCGGCCGGGTCCTGACGTTGTCGGCGGACACGCTCAGCGGTCTGCTGCTCGCGTCCGGTCCGGCCGAGTCTCGGGCGGCGCGGGTGACGAGTCCGATCGCTGCGGCCACCGTGATGGGGTTGGCAACGGGTCTGAACTCCGGGCGCCGGGCAGCTCGTGCGAGCGGACCGGCCGAGGTGCGGCTGGTGCCGTGGCATGCGCTGGAACCGGATGAGGTGCTGGCCCGGCTACCTGCCCCGCACCGGGCGGCGCCGGTGCCACGGTCGCACGCCATCACCGCGGCCGGCCGGATGTCACAGCGATTGGCAAGGCCCGCAACGTCTCTCGCCAGTTTAGTCACGGATGTGCGCCGCGAGCTGGCCGATCCGATGACCCCGATACTGAGCGTCGGCGCGGTCGCCTCCGCGCTGCTGGGCTCGCCCACCGACGCGGTGCTCGTCGGCACGGTGCTGGGGCTCAACGCTACGGTGTCGGCCCTGCAGCGCCGCCGCGCCCGGGTGTCGCTGGACGAACTCCTGCTCGGCGAGCGATTGACTGCCCGCCGGATGACCGAAGCCGGCGAAATCGAAACTCCTGCAGATTCTCTGCTGCCCGGTGATGTGATCGCACTCGGCACCGGCGAGGTGGTTCCGGCGGACGCGAGGCTGCTCGAGACCGACGGGCTGGAGGTTGACGAGTCTGGGCTCACCGGCGAGTCGGTGACCGTGGAAAAGCAGACCGCCGCCACGCCCGGCGCCTTGCTGGCTGAGCGCACCGGCATGGTGTTCGAGGGCAGTGTCGTGGTCAGCGGCGAGGCGACCGCGGTGGTGGTCGCAGTCGGAACCGCCACCGAGGCAGGCCGTGCCCTCGCCACCGCCGCGCCGCCCCCGGCCGGCGGTGTGCAGGAGCAATTGCACAGCCTCACCAGGCGGGTGCTGCCGTTCACCGTCGGCGGCGGAACCGCTGTCACCGCCACCAGTTTCCTGCGCGGACTGCCGCTGCGCCCGGCCCTGGCCGACGGGCTGGCCGTCGCGGTTGCCGCCGTCCCCGAGGGACTGCCGCTGGTTGCGACGGTTGCTCAACTGGCCGCTACGCGCCGGCTGTCACGCCGCGGCGTGCTGGTGCGCTCCAGTCGGACCATCGAGGCGCTGGGCCGCGTCGACACCATGTGCTTCGACAAGACCGGCACCCTCACCGAGGGCCAATTGCGGCTGGTCGCCGTTGCCGACCTCGACCGGCAATGGGACAGTGACCATTTCGGGGCGACCCCACACTCGCGGGTGCTACTGCGCGCCGCCGCCCGCGCTTGCCCCAACCCTCGAGACGCCCCGCTGGTACACGCCACGGACCGAGCTGTCGTGGAAGCGGCACACACGCACCTGGGCCACCGACCGCCCCACGCCTGGGATCCGATCGAGGAGGTGCCGTTCGAGAGCTTCCGCGGTTACTCCGCGGCGGTGGGCAATACCGGCCGGCATATTCGGCTCGCTGTCAAAGGTGCCCCGGAAGTGCTTCTGCCACATTGTGATCAGGTCTTGTGCACCGATAGCGAAGGCAGCCCCCGGATTTCGATGTTCACGCCCGAGTTTCGCGTCCAGGCGGACGCGGCGGTGCGGCGGCTGGCCGCGCAGGGGCTGCGGGTACTGGTGGTGGCGCGGCGCGATTTCGCGTCGGCTCCCCAAGACGTCACCGAGGAGATCGAGCAACTCACGCTTCTGGGCTTCCTCGGCATTGCCGACAGCCCACGCCCGCAGGCGCCCGAACTGCTCGCCGAATTGGCTCGTAATGACATCAGCGTGCGAATGATCACCGGTGATCATCCGATCACCGCGCGTGCGGTCGCCGAACAGCTCGACATCCCCGCCGACACCGTGGCCACCGGCGCCGACCTCGACGCGCTGGACGAGGACGGCCAAGCCGAATTGATCGAGCAAGCAACGGTTTTCGCGCGGGTATCGCCCGAGCACAAAGTGCGCATCGTGTCCGCGCTCCAGCGTCGCGGGCACACCGTGGCGATGGCAGGCGACGGCAGCAACGATGCGGCCGCCATCCGCACCGCCGACGTCGGGATCGGGCTGGCCGCCCGAGGATCGGTCGCCGCACGCGAGGCCGCTGACATGATCCTCACCAACACCGGCTCGGTCCTGGACCTCACCGTGCTACTCGAGGCGCTGGCCGAGGGCCGCGGCATGTGGCAGCGGGTGCGCGACGCGATCGGCGTGCTGGTGGGCGGCAACGCCGGTGAGGTGGCGTTCACCGTCCTGGGCACCCTGCTGTCCGGTCGAGCCCCGATCGGCACCCGGCAATTCCTGGTGGTGAACCTGCTCACCGACCTCGGTCCGGCCATGGCGCTCACACTCGCGGACACCCGGCCCGCCGACGACACCGAAACAACCGACACGACACTCGGACCACCGCCCGGCATCGGCGCCGACTTCCTTCAAGCCGTCGCCGTGCGCGGCAGCTGCACGACCCTCGGCGCGGGCGCGGCCTGGCTGCTCGGTCGCGCGACCGGCCGCCGCCGCCGCGCGGACACCATGGCATTGGCCGCCCTCATCGGCACGCAACTCGGGCAGACCCTGGTGATCGGCCGGCGCAGCAGCCTGGTCTGGACCACCGTCGCAGGCAGCTCGGTACTTCTCGCCACGATCATCATGGCGCCCGGGGTGAACCGGTTCTTCGGGTGCGTACCGCTCGGGCCGGTAGCGTGGTCGATCGTGTTGGGCTGCGCCGCAACCGGCACCGGCGCAGCGCTTTTGGCCGGCCGCGCTCTATCCGAACCGCGGCCTGCTCCTCGTCTTTCATGATCAGTCGCGAAAGGTTGCCGCGACGATCATCGATGTCGAGCACTGTGAGCATCGCTCGAGGAGGACGCCCTCAACCTGCAACCGGCCCAGCCTGTCGGTATCGGGGGTCAGCGCCGAGATGGACGAGATGTTGA
>NZ_BDBQ01000155.1 GCF_001613065.1 Nocardia miyunensis NBRC 108239 | reverse complement strand
ACCCGGCACCGGCCCCAGCCCAGACAAGATGCTGCTCGCGCGCTGGTTCTCCTACGCCGACGCACACCGGCACCGCATAGGAATCAACTACAAAGAACTACCGGTCAATTCGCCACACGCCACCGAAGTCCGATCATGGGCCAAAGACGGCGCCATGCGTCACCACAACCCGGGCGACCCGGTGTATGTCCCCAACTCCAAGGGCGGACCGCGCGCCGATCCCGCCGCGGCGGGACCGTCCGCGAGCTGGTATACCGACGGCGAGTTGGTCCGCACCGCCTACACCCTGCGCGCGGACGACGACGACTGGGGACAGGCCCGCACCATGGTCCGGACGGTCCTCGACGACGCCGCCAGGACACGACTGGTCGGCAACATCGTCACGCACCTGCTCGACGGGGTGAGCCCACCCGTGCTCACCAGGGTGTTCGCATACCTACGCAACATCGACACCGATCTCGGCGACCGAGTCGAACAAGGAGTACGCGACAAACAGGCGCAACTCGAACCGACCGCCGCACAGCGCCCGAAAGTCGGCCATACGAGATAGACCCTTGGCTGAATGAAAAGGCCAGCTACCCAGCAGGATACGACTGTTGTTCGATCTGGCCACCATGACCCGGCTCCGGCGATGGCGAACTCGACACCTGCCCCCGAACCGGTGACGACGCCGACCGACGGATCCAGCCCATCGGTACCGGAAGCTCTCTGGTCAGGAGGCAAACACGTGAAGAACTACACGGTCGGCTACATCATCGGCAGCCTGTCCGAGGTGTCGGTGAACCGGATCCTGTCCAAAGCCCTGATCCGGCTGGCGCCACCCGAGTTGACGTTCACCGAGATCCCGATCAAGCATCTGCCCCTGTACAACCACGATTACGACGCCGACTACCCACCGGAGGGCCGCGCCCTCAAGGCGGCCATCACCTCGGTCGACGCCGTGCTGTTCGTGACCCCGGAATACAACCGCTCGATCCCGGGCGCGCTGAAGAACGCCATCGACTGGGCCAGCCGACCATGGGGCGACAACTCGTTCGCGCTCAAGCCCTCCGCGGTCATCGGCGCCTCACCGGGCAAACTCGGCACCGCGATGGCCCAGCTCAGCCTCCGCAGCGTACTGGGCTACTGCAATTCCCCGCAGATGACCTCCCCCGAGGCCTACATCCAATTCCATCCGGACGTATTCACCCCGGACGGCGATGTCCTCGACGACTCCACCAAACGGTTCCTCACCAGGTTCATGGCGGACTTCGCCACTTTCATCGGCCGCATCCACGGAACGATCCCCCCACCCGACTGACCGGTCGCCGACGCGCGATAACCCACGGGCACCGCGACGAGGGCAAAACCGACACCGAAAACGCGCGGTAATCGCCGAAACCGCCCACATACGCTGGAATTTCATAAAGGCCCGGACCCCTGACTGTTCGAAAATGCCAGCGAGACAGAGCGTTCGGACGGGGACCTGCACCTACCGCCCGGTTGACAGGAAACCGCCAAACCACAGTCAAAACATGGCAGGACCTGGCCTCCGCGACCACGCCACGCGACGCCAGGCACCCCGTCAGGCTCCTGCACGGCCAGCGTCTGGCTCCTACTGTTCGAATACCAGCAGCGGTTTGCCCCCGTGTTCGGGAGCTTCGGCCAAATAGATTGCGTCGCTGAACTTTTCCAGGGGGATCGGCTGGCCCTCCGGCACGCGCAGCACGCCGCTGTCGGCGAGCGTAAGGGTCCGGTCGATCGCGGCGTCCATCCGATCCTTCGGGGTCTCGGTGATCCAACGGAACAGCCAGAATCCCCGGACGGTCTTGGTTTCGTAGATCAGTGAGCGCGCGAAGATCGGGATGGCGAGTTTGTCGGGATCGGTTTGGCGGTGCGTGGACAGCGCACCGTAGACGACCAGCTCACCGTGCGGTGCCAGCGCACGCGAGACGTCCGCACCCACCTGACCGCCGACACAGTCGATCGCCTTGGACACCCCGTCGCGCCCGGTGATGTCCGCTACCCGTTCGCGCAGGTCCTCGTCCTGCGTGCAGATCACCGCGGTGCCACCGAGTGCGAGGATGTCCTCGACCGCGGATCGGCGGCGGACCACGTTGAGGGTCTTGAAGCCGACGTGCGCTCCGAGTTGGATGACCAGCTGGCCCACGGTCGAACCGGCCGCGGTCTGCAGGAGCCATTCACCCGGTCGGACATCGAGCTCGGCACCGGTCAAGATCACGGCGGTGAGCGGATTGGTGAGAATCTGGGCGGCCGTGGAATCGCTCATGCCCGCGGGAACAGGCAAGACCCGCTCGGCCTCGGCAACGACGTACTCCTGCCACGTGCCCGTGACTCCAATGGTGACGACGCGTTGCCCGACGCTCAAACCAGCTGTGCCGCTCCCTATTTCGTCGATCACACCCACGGACTCGATTCCGGGTATGGCAGGGAACTCCGGGGTGAATCCGTATCTGCCGCGGATGGTGTGCAGATCGCTGGCATGGACAGGGACGGCCACCACCCGGATCCGGACCTCGCCGGGACCGGGCTCCGGAATCGGGCGAGCCCGCACGTGCAGGACCTCGGACGGCTCGCCCAACGTGTCGGCAACGAGAGACCGCATGGTTGTCATCTTCCCGGCGCTCCTCGAGTCGGATCCAGATCTCACACGGTTCGATGTGTATCGCGTCGACCTCGCCTTTCGACAGCCGAGATTCGATCAGCGCGGCCCAATCCAGCCCTACCAGCTTCAATGCTGCCACTACGGGAAGCCGCCGGCTCCGACGTGACCAAACGATCTACATATGGATTGCGAATTCGAACAGCTCTACCGACACGGCGTCGCGAGGTCGCGGCCAGGCTCGGATGCCACCAGATTTCCGTCGTCCTGCGGTGTCAGGACGTATCTTCCACTGTTCGGGGACTGACCGTGACCGAGTTCGTCACCGACGTACCGTCGAGATGGAATACCCCTCTTTTCTGGCTCGCCCGGTGGCAGCGTTTGCGTTGGCCGTTCATGCGGTGCGGTTCTCCGAGCTGAGCAGCCACGCCTGCTTTTCGAGCGCGTCGATGAGTTGGTGCAGCAGGTCGGCTGTCGAGGGGTCCTCGGCGTCGACGTCGTCGTGGACCTCACGGGCGGTTGCCGCCGCCCCGCGCAGCTGTGCGGTGAGCGCGTCGACGGTGTCGGTTGTGCTTTGTTCACCGGGATGCAACAGCGGCAGTGTGGTCGCCTGGGCAACGGTGGTCGGGCGACCGTCGGGCACCGCGTCCAGAGCGCGCATGCGTTCGGCGATGGTGTCGCCGGACTCGCGTGCCACATCGACGATTTCGTCGAGTTGCAGATGCAGATCCCGGAAGTTGTGTCCGACCACGTTCCAGTGCGCCTGTTTGCCGTTGAGGTGCAACGCGATCAGGTCGACCAGGACGCGCTGCAGATGCCCGGCGAGCTCGGTCGAGGCGCGGAAACGGGCGGATGATTGGACGGTTGTCATGATGTGCTCCTGTAGTTGGTCGAAATTGTTGTCGGCCGGTGTGTTTCGATTCAGATTCCCGTCGAGGACGAGGTTGTCGACGCGACGGCTCAGTTGGTATTCGAGGCGGCATGCCCATACAAAGGCGGTGGTGATCGGTTCGCGGCACGGGAAGTCGGCGTCAACGCTGCGGTCATCATGTGTCCTGCTCAGGGCGTTTCCGGGTCCGTGGTGTCGTGACAGGGTTCCGGTTTGGTTGGTGGGCGGATGCCGTCCAGGACGATGTCGACGATGTCGTCGACGAAGGCTCGGTCCAGTGGTGCGTGGCCGTGCATCAGCCGGTGGTAGATCGGGCCGTAGAGCATGTCCAGGACGGTTTCGATGCGTGTGCGGGCGGGGATCTCACCGCGAGCGATGGCTTCTTGCAGGATCATCCGTCCGTGGTCGCGACGCTGGTCGAGGAAGCGGGCGCGGTAGGTGAGCGCGAAATCGGGGTCGGTGAGCACTTGCCCGAGCAGTCCGGCGATGACGCGGCCGTAGGGGCGTCGGGTGATCAGTTCTGTCCACGGCCACAACAGGTTTCGCAGATCATCGCGCAGCGAACCGGTATCGGGCGCGGCGGGCGCGGATTCCCATGTCCGATACAGGGCGTCCATGGCGAGGGTTTCCTTGCTCGGCCACCAGCGGTAGATGGTGGCCTTGCTGACCCCGGCCGCCGCGGCCACGACGTCCATGTTCATGGCGGCGACGCCGTGCGCGAGCAACGCCCCCATCGCCACGTCCAGGATCGCCTCGCGGGCTTTCTCGTTGCGCGGCCGGCCGCGGCGCACGGTCGCAGATGCCTCGGTCACGGCCGGCTCCCGATGGTGGTGTCGGTGGCGGGTATCCGGCCGTGCAGGGCTGCGTACAGCCCGGCCAGGTCGCGGTCGGCATATCCGTGATCCACGGCGAGGTCGATGGCGTCGGAGGCGGCTGTGGCGGTGGCCATGTGTATGCCGAGACCGGCCGCTACCTCGGCCGCGAGGCGCAGGTCTTTGCGCATGGCGCGCATATCGAACCAGGCACGCTGGGGTAGGTGCAGGGCCATCGGGGCGCGTGTGCGCAGGGCGGGTGATCCGATGGGGCTGTCGGTCATCACCGAGGCGGCCTGAGCGGGGTCGATTCCCGCCTTCTCGGCCAGCATCAGCGCTTCGCTGAAGGCCAGGACCTGACTGGCGAGGTTGACGTTGATCGCCAATTTCAGTGTCAGGGCTTGAGTTCGGGTTCCGACGTAGGCGACCTGGCGGCCCAGGCGGTACAGCAGGGGTTCGATCGCGGTGACCGCGCCGAACGGCCCGCCCGCGAGGATGACCAGGCTGCCCTCGGCGGCCGCGGGCACACTTCCCGATACCGGCGCGCTGACCATGTGCGCGCCCCGGGACTCGACCCGGTCGGCGAGTTCGGCCACGGTGTCGGGGCCGACGGTGCTCATGTCGACCACGATCTGTCCGTGCCGCAGTCCGGCCAGGATGCCATCGGGGCCCTCGTGCACCGCCCGCAAGGCGGTGTCGTCGGACACCATGGTGAAGACCACGTCCACCGGACGGGTGACGTGGCGCGGGGTGTCCCGCCAGATCATGCCGCGTTGGACGAGACCGGTGGCTTTGGCGGGTGTGCGGTTGGTGCCGCACACGGTATTGCCATCCAGCAGACGGCGCACGAAACGACTCCCCATAGCCCCCAAACCAACGAAACCTATTGTCGCCATAGGTGTTTCCTTTCTTTCCGGAGTGCCGATGCGATCCGGGGTGATCGCTGTTGTGTCGGCGGCTGCGGCCGGGTGACCGCGGTGGCCCCGGATCGCGCCGGGCTTCCGCGCTCCGGTTCAGCACCTCTGCCAATTACGGTACTCATAGTTTTGTATATCGCCAGGGGTGATACAGGAACGTAACGCGGAAGCCGCTGTCGTAACCATGCTGCAACTGCAAATACAGGTTGCTCTGAGCATGCGGAAGACCCTCACGCCTACCGTTTCTCCTATACGAGCCTGAAAGTTTCGGAAAGGTGGAACCTCATGCCCGATACGACGAACCTCGACACGATCGGCGCCGACGCCCGGTCCGCGGACCCGGTACTGGAAGCTGCTCGCAGACTCACCGTCGAGGCGATCGGCACGTTCTTCCTGGTCTTCGCCGTCGGCGCTACCGCGCACAGCGGAACCGCTCTGGCACCCCTGGCTGCCGGAGTCGTGCTGATGGTGATGGTCTACGCGGGCGAACACGTCTCCGGTGGGCATTACAATCCCGCGGTCACCTTCGCCGTGCTCATTCGTGGCGGAATCCGGCCCGGCGCTGCCTGCGCCTACTGGCTCACACAAATCATGGCCGGGCTGGTCGCCGCACTCGTGGTCCCGGCGGTCGTCGACTCGCGTTTGCCGGATCACATCGACCCCACCGGGCGGGTGCTGGCCGACTGTATCGCGGTGGAATTCCTGTTCACCTTCGCGCTGGCGTACGTGGTGCTCAACGTCACCGCCGGTGGGCTTCCCCATCCGTGCCAGGGCCTGGCGATCGGATCCACCGTCGCGGCGGGAGCGATCATCGTCGGCGGTATATCCGGTGGCGCCTTCAACCCGGCCGTGGTCTTGGGCGCGATCACGATGAACCTGTTCGCGCCCGCCACGCTGCTCTATATTCCTGCCCAACTCGCCGGTGCGGGAACAGCAGGGGCGGTGTTCCGATGGCTCCGTCCCCGCGATACCTGACCGGCCGAACCGCCGAAACTCACACGGGGAAACAGGATTCGAAGACGACAGCCGACACCCCATCGCCGTCGCGCGAACACTCTGCCCGGTTCCGGATCCGATGCGGCCGTGGTCCTGGGCCTCAGTGGCGTGTGGTGGTGATGACTCCAGCGGTGCGTCGGTGCGGGCGGTCTGGAAGTAGTGGAAGAACGCGGTTGCAGTTGCACTGCAGGTCAAATCGGGCTCAGACGACCAAGGGCGTCGGCCGAGTAGGGGCGATCACCGCCGTTGCCGCCGCCGCCAGTCCCGCTGTTGCCGCAGCCACTCTTGTCACCGATATTAGGGTTGCGGCCGCAGCCGTTGTTGTTCTGGCCGTCGTAGTAGCAGGTGTCGGTTCCACAGCCATGCGGCGCCGAGGGTGGCACGTACGGCGGTGGTAGCGCCAAGTTATCGGCGGCAGCCTGGCCCCCGGACCGGTGGATCTGCACTACGCCCTGCCCTGTGGCCGGCGCGACAACGGCCGGAACCATCCCCATCACCGGAATTGCTGTCGCTATCGCTGCCAGCGCGAGCGTGACGAACCGCTTACGTATGGTTGTTCGGTGAATCTCCTTGGTCATCTCGTTGCCTTCCGGAACGGTAAACGACCGACACACCACCGATCGTCACCTCATATATCTAGTTCGCAGGGCGACGACATTGCTCGGAACCTCCGGAACGCGCGGCCGATGGTATCTCGATATCGGGGCAACGATCAGGAAGGTACACTTGGCATTATCGTTGCAGCGGCTGACAACTTTCAGTATGCGCCGACGAGTTCACTCACGCGAGAGCTGAACCTTGCTCAGATCAATCAACTGCGGAAATGCCCGTCGCCATCCACCGCAAAATGCCCACACGATTTCAACAGCCCGAAGAAGGACAACTGACCACGTTGTCATTCGGGCCGGCACACGCTGTCGAGCGCCACCGCCGAGATCGCACCGGTCAGCAGCGGTATCGGATGCACCGGCGACTCACCGATTCGCACTATCAACACGAATCATCAAAGCGCCCAACCGAACTCGTACCGGAAGAACTTTCCGGAGCCAGACTGCCGCAAGCACACTCGACGACATCGGCCACCTCGGATTCCAGTACGGCCCACGCGGCCAGCCGCCTGTCGTGCGTGGCATGGAGATCGCCCGAACCGAGGACGAGGTCATCATCGAGGCAGATGAATCCGTGTGGATGCGCCGGGATCAGCGCGCCTGCGGTCTCGACGGACGAGCGGATTGCCGTGTTAGCGTGACCGATGTGTGCGCCGGGGGCTTCGATGCCGATCAAGTTGCCCTGGTACGTGACGACCCGGACGCACGGTTGGGGCTGCTCCGCCGACTCTACGAACCACCGCCCGATCGAAGCGCTCGACATCTGCCGTACCGGCGGGCCGCGCTGGCCTTCATGGGCTGGCAGTTGCGGCGCGGACTGCTCAACCCCCTGACCAGCCCGGCCCCCGGCAGCCCATGGTGGCGTGCGGTCAACGAACGTCTGCTGCTGGACACATGCGAGGCGCGTGTCCGAACCTTCGGTGACGGGGATGAGCCCTCGACGCATAGCGCCAGGCTGTCGGTTGAATTCGCGAGGCGCCCGTCGGCGCGGACGGCCTCGAGCCGCGCCCCCCCAGCGCGTCCCGGTCGGTACGTAGTTCGCATGCTGCGGCATGCCCCAGGTTGTGGACAGGGGTGACTTTCGCACTGATCCTGTCGGCCATTGTTGGTGATAGGGGGCACACGGATCATCGCAATTCGCCACCACGCCGGACGTTCACGGGTACCGCGCCCCGCATTCGCGTTAATTCTGGACGTTCCTTCGATATTCCCGGTTCATCGCCGGTGTCACCGCCGATTGATCGGGCAAGCGTGTCGGTAGGCTTTGGCAATACTTCTGACCTACTGCCCGGATTGGAGTGCCATGACAAAATCCGTAGCTCTGGTGCTCGGTGCTACAGGCGGACAAGGCGGGGCTGTTGCCGATGATTTGTTGTCACGTGGCGCGGCGGTGCGAGCCATGGCGCGTGATACCCGAAGTCCACGCGCACAACGACTCGGCGAGCGGGGTGTGGAACTCGTGGGCGGATCGCTGGATGATCGGGCCGCGCTGACCGCGGCGATGGCGAACGTCGCGGGCGTGTTCGCTGTGACCAGCAGCTGGCGCGAGAAGATTTGGGGCAGTTCGTTGCTCACGTCCTGGCCGAGCCGCAGAAGTATCTCGGCGAACGTAGCGAGCTGGCCGGGGATTCCCCCACCCCAGCCGAGATGGCCGTCACGATCGGCGATGCATTGGGGCGCCCTGCCACCCATCGGCAGACTCCACTCGCCACGATAGCCAATGCGGACATGAACGCCAACCCGCTGAGGCCAGAGCGTTCCACCGAGTCCGGACCTGAGTCGAAACCGAGGACGAAGGGAATTACCGATATGGCGGAGACGAATTCCACCACCGCGTGGCCGCGGCTGCGGGTGGCGGACTGGACCGATACCCGCGAAACCCTGCACATGTGGACACAGGTAGTGGGCAAGATCCGGCTCGCACATGCTCCCTTGTTGAATCACTGGTGGCAGGTAACCCTCTATGTGAGTCCGCGCGGGCTGACGACTTCAGCGATCCCCTATGCCGATCGGCTCTTCGATATCGAATTCGATTTCTTCGCACACCGATTGGTGATCCGTGCCGACAACGGCGATACCCGCAGCGTGGTGCTCGCACCGAAATCGGTGGCGCAGTTCTACACCGAAACCATGCGAGCCCTGGACGAACTGGGGCTCGAGACCCGAATTCAGGGTCGCCCCAATGAAGTCGACCCGTCGATTCCGTTCGCCGAGGACACCCGGCACGCCTCCTACGATCCCCAGTCCGCGCAGACGTTCTGGAGGCAGCTCGTGCATGCCAACCGCCTGCTCAACGAGTTCCGTTCCGGCTTTACCGGTAAATCCAGTCCGGTGCATTTCTATTGGGGTGCAATGGATCTGGCCTGTACCCGTTTCTCGGGACGGACCGCGCCCGAACACAGCGGCGGTGCACCGCACTGTGCCGACTGGGTGATGGTGGAGGGCTATTCCCACGAGCTCAGCAGCTGCGGATTCTGGCCCGGAGGCGGCGCGGAGGGCGCGTTCTACGCCTACTCCTATCCCGAACCCGACGGTTACCGTGAACGTCGGCTACATGTGTCCGGCGCAACCTACGACTCCGACCTGGGCGAATTCGTCCTACCCTACGAAACGGTGCGTACCGCTGACGATCCGAACGCGCTGGTGGCCGAATTCCTGCGCGAAACATATAGGGCCGCAGCCGAACTCGGCAATTGGGATCGAAACACGCTCGAATGCAATCCGCTGCGGTGGGCCCTGAAGCGAGCTGCGGCGCCCTGGTCGCTGCGCTGACCCGAGGGAACGCCGTTCCGCCTCGAATGGTGCAGCCGAACTGGCGGCGGACGACCTCACCCTGCGGGACGCTGTCGCCGCTAGATTCGCGCATCGCTTACCGCAACGGTTTGTAATGCCCGACATCAGCTGAGCGGGGTAACGCCTGGGAACGAACAAGTCTCCTTCGATGACATCGCGGCCAAGAGTCAAGCAATCAACTCCGTCAAACCGGGGGAACATCACCAGATTGCCAGTCCCGAAGCAGATTTGGCCAAGCGACAGCGCGTGTTGATTCACTCACGGCGATCCGGTACCGGGTAAGGAACGAGATCGTGTTCTTTACCGTCTCAGCGTGTTTCGATGATCATCGTCGGCGTACGGCGAGGAACTTCTGTTCATCGTGATCGGGTGGCGGGCTCTGGTCGGTTCGAGATCGTTTCGTGGTAGGTCTTGCCCCGGCTCATCCCCAGCGCTTTGGCGATGGGTCGCCGCGTGAGAGCGGCGGCGATCGTGTCGCCGACGCGTGGTGACACCGCCTCGCCGAGGAGCAGCATATTGGCTGTTCGCGGCAATACGACGCGTCGCTTCCCGCGCCGGACCGCGGCTATCACGGCGTGCGCGACATCGTCCGGCGACAACGGGGTCATGTGCCGGAACGGTGCAGGCATCTCGGCTTCGGTGGCCTCCCGCAGCAGGTCGGTGGCGGTGAGTGCGGGATGGATCACCGAGACACCGATGTCTGTGCCGGCGAGTTCCTGACGAAGGCTGTCCGAGAACGCCGAGACCGAGTGCATCACGATCGCATAGGAGCCGAATCGGGCGAACGCCTTGCGGCCCATCACCGATGACATGTTGACGATGGCTCCCGACCCCTGCTGTCTGAGTATAGGCAGCACGTGTTGGGTCACCGTGATCATCCCGAAAAGGCTTGCCTGGAGTGTCTGGCGGACATCGTCGGCGAACGCCGACGATTCGATGCCACCCACTTTCCCGATTCCAGCGTTGTTCACCAGCACGTCGATTCGCCCGAACCGGTTCACGCTAGCCTCGACCAGGGCCGCCACGGCATCGTGGGAAGTCACGTCGGTCTGTACCGACAGGGCTTCGGCACCGAGGTCGCGAACTTCGTTCTCCACCTGGGCAAGCCGCTCGGCCGAGCGCGCTGCGAGAACCACCCGTGCTCCCTCCCCGGCAAATGCGAGCGCGATGGCTCGGCCGATTCCGCGTGAGGCACCTGTGACCAGCACCACTTTGCCCGCGAAGGATGTATTCATGATCCCACCTCTCTTGATGTATATACAACATTCGTTCGTCGCACTGGATGCGGGCCGATACGCTTCATCTAAGCGTCCGACACGAACCCCATGCTGGTCGCGATCTCATGCACCGCATCCACGCCTCTCGCGCCGAGAAGCTGCGCGGCGTCACGCTGAGCCTGCCGCCACTCGGGCAGCACGGACTCGATCTTGGCTCGGCCGTTACGGGTGAGCGCGAGCTCCCTGACCCCTTTCGCATCCGAGGACAGGGCCTCGATCCAGCCGCGGTTCAGCAGCAGATTCACATTCCGGCTGACCGTGGACCTCTCCAGTTGCAGAACATCACCGAGCTTCGAGGGCGGACACGGGCCGACCATGCCCAGCGCCGCCAGCAGATTGACCTGAGCAAGAGTGACACCATGACCGGCGAGAGCACTGTCGTAGAGACTCGTGAGGGCCCGGCTGATCAGCCGGGCCCTCACCGCCAGGCAACCTCCCACGATTTCGTCGATCGAGGAACCGCTCATCTCGCCATTGTTGTATATACACCAAGTCGCGTCAACTCTGATCACCCGCCAGGCACCAGCGACATCGCAACGGAGTGCCACCGGAAGCCGTTCCGGTCCTTACTTATCGGATATCGGCATGCCGGCCTCATACCCTGACCTAGCCCGGTCCCGTTACGCGCTGCTGCGAAGCTTTCGACGCGACGGCAGCGCGGTCGACACCCCGATCTGGTTCCGGCTCGACGGCAGCGCCCTCCTGTTCCGCACCAAGATCGACCCGAAGACCCGGCGACTGGCCGCCACCCCAAGCGTCGAGCTTCGGCCCTGCGATTACCGCGGCCGGACCACCGGCAACCCCACAGGGGCGACCGGACACGCGGCGATCCTCTCCGGCGACGACGCCGGGGTCGCGAATCGAGCGCTACGAAAACGATACGGCTGGCAGTGGAACCTCGTCCCGATGATCAGGGTCCCCGGTGTGGTAAACGTCCACCGGTCGAGTGCTTGCTGCAATGTCTCGACATCGGTGTGCAGCCTGGCTTCCTCGGTCCTGGCCGAGGTGAGCGCGACTTGGTGCTGTTGCTGGATCTTTTCGATCTGGTTCAAGGTGCCCAGGTCGCGGGCGATCTGATCCAGGATCGTGCGGAGCTGCTGCAGCGACACGGTGCCTGGGATCGGGGCAGTGTGAGGACTTGTGTGCCCGGTCATGGGG
>NZ_BDBQ01000154.1 GCF_001613065.1 Nocardia miyunensis NBRC 108239 | reverse complement strand
TGAAACGTCGCCCCGCCGAGCACGTTGCCTTCGGGGGAGTCGAACGGGATGACTCGTAGGTCGATCGTGTCGGCGTGCTGTTCGATTGCGTCGATCAGATGGTTGAGCTGCTCACGTAGCACAGCCGGTCCTCCGGTCTGTTGAACCAGTGCAGTTTGCCCGATTACCGCCGTGAGGTGGAGGGGATGGTCGCCGTTTAGCCTTTGCTGACGGCGCAATCGGACGGCGACGCGCTGGTCCACCTCGGCGGCTCGGACATTTGCCATCGAGGACGCAATCAGCGCGCGAGCGTAGGACTTGCATTGCAAAAGCCCTGGTATGACGACACTTTCGAAGGTTCGGATGCTGACCGCGCCGTGCTCCAGCCCGTACAGGCGCATGAGCTCCGTACCCATCAGGCCGGAGTATTGGGCCCACCAGCCGCGTTCCTTCGCGGCCAGACGGAGGTCGAGTAGTTCCTGGGTCTCGGCTTGGTCGAACTCCAGCAGCGGCAGTAGCTGTTTCAGTTTGGCTTCTGAGAGGAGGTTCCGCTCACCTTCGATGTGGGCCCAGTAGCCGCTGGAGATATGGAGCCGCTTCGCGATGGTGGCGGGAGTGACGCCCAGGTCCTTGCGTCGTTCCCGCAGGCGAAGCATCAACTCCCAGCGCGCGACCACGGGTGAAAGCGGTGCCATGCGACGAGTCCCTTCTCTAGGTTGTGCGCATACTACCAGCACGCCAAACAGCTTATATTCGACAGATCATTGACATCTAGTTTTTAGAAATCTATGGTCACTATGTCTGATGTACTGCCTACCACCAGCAAGAATGATGCTCACGAGGGCAATCAGGCATGATGCCAAGAGGGGTGCGGCCCTGGCGGCAACTGGCACATCTATCCCATCGACCGAAGGCGTCGGAACGATGAACGAACAGGCAGTGCAACCAGATGCAGCGACAGGGGCAGATCGGCCCAAGGCGGTCGGTGTGGTGCGTCCTGAGGTGTCGGGATTGGATGCGCCGCGGCATGCGGACGAGGTGCGGCGTCATGCGATCAAGTTGGGGTACGAGCTTGTCTATATGGTCAGGCCGCCGCAGGATCACGCTGGCCCGGTCGGGTACGCGCTGGGGATCGCGGCTGGGCTGGGTGCGGATGTGGTTGTGGTCTATGACCTGGCCGCGGTGGATCATTCGCCCGCGCGGGTGTGCGAGCTGTTCGATCTCGAGACTGTCGTGCCGCCCGAGACGTGGGTGCGGGTGCACGAGAGTTGTTCGGGCGCTGAGGATGTGCGGCCGATGATGTGTGCTGTCGAGACCGTGTAGCGCGGTGGAGGCGACAGTCATGGACGAGGTGCATCACACCGAGGCCGATGGGCTCGAGGCGACGTGGCGGCCCACGCACTTGGATGACAAGAAGATCGAAATCGTGCAGGTGCACAACATCTCTGGCGGGGTGGGGCCGGATGTGATGTTCGCGCCGGGTACTGATCTGGTGGCCGCGCGGGAGCGTTTTCCGGCGCTGGGTCCGTTGTGGGACAAGGTGCGGGCCGAATTCTGGGCGTGGTTGTCACCGGCTCCACACATCTCGGTGAGTATCCGTGGGACGGGACGGCGGTGGGATTGACAAGGGGAGACCGTGTGCCATGGCCGATCGGGACCGCGGGCCGCTCGTGCGTGGCCTACAAGGGTCCATGCTCGAGCGGGGGATGCGATCCGCGCAGCGTGTTGAGGCCGGAAGTGTCTCCAGGCCAACAGCATTCACGCCGGATGACCTAGCGGATCGGCGGGATGGATCGGGTGTCGGATCCTGTCGGTGATCGCGCGGAGTTCTCGCGCAGTCTGATCCGGACTGTTCGGGCGTTGGGGTTGATCGGGAAGCCGATCTCGGCCCGCAGTCTTGCGGGCAGTTTCAGTCTCGGATCCACTGTTGCCGCGCTCCGCTGGCTGCTGGACGGCGGCTACGCGGAGTCCGGGACGTCGCACACCGCTGGGCCTCGTCGTGAGCCGGTGTACTGGCTCACCGACGACGGTGTGCATCTGTATCGAAACCTGTTGTGCCGCAGTCATATCGGCTGCGGACGTACGTGAAGACATGGAGTGAGAGAGTGAGCTATACCGATCGGCAGCTTCGAAATATTGTGATCTTCGCGGTGGTGGCGCTCTGCCTGGCTGTGCTGGTCAGTGGCGTGGCGGTGGTTGCGGTGGCGTGCATGCATCACGCGCGCCACGGTGCGTCGGTGTCCGTGCCGGGTGTCAGGGCTGGGTGATGTGGTGTGGATGCGTATTTGTTCGGACGAATCGCTGGTGAGGTGCGCAGTTTCACCTTGCCCGAGGACCGTGAGGCCCTGGATGTGTGGGCGGCGCACTGCCGCGCCAGAGTACGGGATCCAGCGGAGTTCGACAACCTGCACCGGTTCGTCAACGACCATCTGGACACCGCAGCGCAGGCGTTGTTGGAGGGCACGTTCCCCTCGATCACGTGGACGGATGGCGATGTGCCGCTGTCGGTTTCGTATCTGCTGATCTCGGGTGAGGCGAGAGAGGATTGTTATGGGTCTGGTCGATGAACAAGGCGAGGGGGAGCTCACGCCTATCCAGCTCTACCGTGAACGGATGCGGGGGTGGGAGACGCTATCTGTCGAGGATGCGTGCGCTTTGGTGCGTGCACCGATTCCGGCGGCGTTTCCTCGCGATGGGCACGTGATCAGGAGAGCCTGGATTGAATACTTGGGGCTGATCGGTGATCCGCAGGCGCAGCAGCGCATGGACGATCTGGCTCGGCTCGGGTTCCACCGGTATTGGGCGCACTACGCGCCCGTGGCGTGGGGGCCGTGGCGAGAGCCGACCACGTCGTTGGCGCAGTATCTGAACGCGTTGAAGTTCTGCGATGAGCACTTCCGAGTGGGCGCGGCGACGGAGTTGCGTAATCACGGTGCCCCGGCCCCGGTCCCGGCGGATGGCGAACAGATCTGCCGCGCCTGGCATCGGCTGCGCACCCTGATCGCGGACCCCCAGGAATCGGGGCTGCGTGAGTGGCTCGAAACATTCGCTGCGACGGAGGAGGGTGTGTCTCGATGAGCTCGATGAACACCGGGGTGGTGAAGTTCTATGACCGGCAACGCGGATTCGGTTTCATCACTCCCAGCGCAGGTGGGGCTGACATCTTTGTGCACTTCACGGGCTTGTGTGACCGGGGCGCGTATCCGCCCGATGCTGGCGATGCGGTCACGTACAAGATCGGCTCGGGTCGTCGCGGCCGCAAGGCGATACAGGTTCGCACGGTGGCGGTGGCCGCTGGGGCGGTGGCACCGGTGTCTGGGGGCCGGGCGGTGACCGAGTCTGTCGCTGGCTCGTGTCCGTGCGCCGGTGAGCCCGTGGTGGGTGAGTCCACGGTGCCTGCGGACTCGGTCGCTCCCGGTGCCCTGCGCCAGGGGCGCAGTCGATGAGTAGGTATGTCGCGTTGCCGTCGCTGGAGGTGTTGTTGCGCGCGTTCGCTGACGGTGCGCTGCCTGCTCGGGTCGGGTGTGCGGAGGTCGTGGAGCTCGCGCTGGAGCTGGTGGATGTGCACTGTCGTGTGCGGGCAGCGCAGAATGTCCTGCTCGCCTACATGGAGGCTCCGCACGACCGCGGCGAGCAGTGGGCCGGGCTGATGCGGCGGTGGATCACCGGGTTGGAGGAGATCGCGTGCCGGGTGGCGCTGATCGACGAGGCGGTGCGCCAGCGCTCCACACCGGTTCCCGACAGTCTCACCCGGCCCGCGCATATAGCGACGGAGACTGTGGGGCAGGTGATTTCGCGGATGGCGTCGCTGTGGGTCGCGGTCGCCGATGACGAAGGCGCGGACCACGAGCCGCTCGCTGAGGCGCACGCTCTGGCGCAGTTGGGTGACGGGTACGCCAGTCTGATCGATGGCTTGGCCCACGGCACCGTTCAGCTACCACGAGTTTCCCAATGGGAGCTCCCATCTCCGCGTGCGACGAACCCCGTCGCGGTGGTGCGCTCCCCGCGTGCCGCTCTCGATGCCGCGATCGCCGAGCTCGCCGAAAGCGGTGCGTGCATGGTAGAGCGGCGTAGCGCGAGCAGTGCGGTGGTGACCATCGCCGGGCGGCAGCCGTGGCATGGTCTGCATGCGGCGGTGACGGTGTCGACGTGGGGGTGGTGGCTACCGGTATGGCTGGCGCGTATCCACGCCAGCCGCCCCCGTCGATGGTGGCTACGAGTCGATGAGACCGGGCAGGTCCATCGCACTCCCACCGACCAAAGCGGCAGATCCACCATCGCAACGGAAAACACGCCCAGGCGGTTGTAACCCGCAGGTGGATCGACGACCCCGCCGGGCACTGCCATCGATGCGCGTGAGCGCCGGTAGGTCGGCGCGACGCGTTGTCAGCGTATCCGGTTCGAATTTTCAGGAGGAAAAGCGTTTTGTCCGAGTGTGTCTGGTTGAACGGTGGTTTCGGCAGCGGCAAGTCAAGTATCGCCATGGAATATGTTGCAGCGCAGCGGAACTGGCGTTTGTATGATCCGAGTCATGTGGGGATTATGCTCGAGGGGCAATTCCCTGACCTGCTGTTGGATGATTTCCAGGACCGTCCGTTGTGGCGGCGGCTCGTGCCGATAGTGGCCAGCGAGCTCGCTGGTGATACCGGTCAGGATCTGCTGATCGTGGAGACCGTATTGCGGCAGGATTATTGGCGTGAGATCGCCGACGGCATTCGCGCGCAGGGGCATTCGCTTCATCACGTGCTGATCGATGTCGACGCCGACGCGTTGGAGCGGCGCATCGCCGACGACCAGGATATGGCCGATTTTGCGGTGTGGCGGATGCAGCAGATCCCTGACTACTTCGCGGCCCGTACGCAATGGCTGATCGATGCCGCTGATTTGCGTATCGACACCACCTCGGTGTCCCCGGCTCAGGCCGCTGAGCGCCTGGCCGAGGCCATCGCGCACTGGACCACCCCGACTCCCGGAGAAATATCATGACCGCTCACACCGCCGGACCCGATGCTCGCGACGAGCGCGCACTGTTCACCGTGCGCGACAACACATCCCGATCCGCGACAGCAGCAACGGCACCGGCTCCGGCATCGACTATCAGTTCCTCGACTGTGGGGCTTTGACAAGAAATTCATGGGGAAGAAGGCATTGTTGTGGAATTGACGAGGATCAGTCTGGTCGATGATCTGGATGGTGTCTCTGTGGCTGCGGAGACGGTGACGTTCGAGCTGGACAAGGTGAAGTATGAAATTGATTTGACGGCCCGGCATGCTCGCGGGCTGCGTGAATTCATGGGTGTCTGGGTGCGGCACGCGCGCCGGATCCAGCCCCACCCGTCGAGTTCGCTCAGCAAACCCCGCACGCCCAAGGGGCGTATTTATCCCATCGGTCCCCGCCACCCGGGCCCCGGCGTGGGATGACCCGATCAGCACGCTCGCGCGCCCGAGGTGCCTCGGCGCGCAACGACAAGGAATTGGACAACGGTGCAGTGCAGCAGATTCCGGTAGCGTTCACTACCGCGGATCTGGTGCGGTTGGGGCACTGTGTGATCGTTCGCCGGTGTGAGCTGGGCATGCTCACTCGCGGGGCGCTCGCCGAGAAGTCCGGTGTCAGTTCCCGGGTATTGGGTGATTTGGAGCGTGGGTATCGCAAGGTCACCGACACGATCCTGGTCAGGGTGGAGCAGGCATTGGCCTGGGTGCCGGGGACCGCGCAGGCGGTGTGGCGGGTGACGAGCCGGTGACCGCCGATGACGAATTGGTGCCGACCGAAGTCTTGGATGCGGTGGTTGAGCTGTATCGGAGCGCATCGCAGGTGGTGCTGGCGGCGGCGCGGCTGGGCAGGCTGCCCGCAGACGCTCGCTCGGTCGACCAGGATGGCCCTGCGGAGTGTCGTTGCTATCGCGCCGGGCGACCGGCCCGGCTCCGATGCTGCCCAGGATGTCATGGCAAGCGAAACACTAACCACCGCAGAGTGTTTCGATCTGGCCATTGGTTCCGTGCTGGCCGACGGTGAGCGAAAAGAAGGGGGCCGACCGACAGACCGGAAGAACATCGAGCAGGCGACCCGACCCGTCCCTGTCCGCGCAGCGGTGCGCCGCACGGGGCGCTGTGGGCATCACCCCCGGCTGGTGCGGTGCGTGTACCGGGACGCGGTGGCGGACTTGAGCCGGATAGCGCTGCCGCAGGACACCTCTTGCGCACTCATCCGCGAGATCGCCTCGGACTACCAATCGTGAACCCGCATGGCCAGGTGAGCCAGCGTGAATGGTGCACCCGGGCGGCGTGCCGCCGGTATCCGCCGGAGATGTGGTGGCCCGAGCAATGCGGACGGGTGCGTGCCCGGGTGGTTGCTCCGGTGATCGAGATCTGCTGGACCGAGTGTCCGGTCCGGCCACGCTGCGCCCAGCAAGCACTCGACGACGGTGCGCGCCACGGCATCTGGGTGGTGTGGATCTATCCGGGTGAACCATCGTGCGAGCCACTTCACAGCTCCCGCCAGCAGAACGCGACAGCTCCGCTGGCGGGGCAGAGAGACCGGGGTTAGCCTCTGGCGGCATCCGGGGGCCCGGTCTGTTCTGGAATGGTGTCCCCAGGGTGCACGGACCCGCAGACCCGTACGCGCTGGGGATGCCCGCTGGATCGGTCGCGACATGTGGTTGAGACGATGGTGGTGGGGCGGTTACGGCGGAGCGGGTTGCGGGGGTGGCCAGGCGACGACGCCTCGGATGGCGGGGATGTCGGCAAGTTCGGTGATTTGCAGGTCGAGAGCGTATGGCTGTCGGGTGATGGGGTTGCGTAGTTGGAGGGGTTCATGGAGCAGGCAGCGGCCGTAGGTGACGTGGATGTCTTGCCAGTGGTGGTTGAAGACCGCGTTGCGTGATAGCTGCTGGTACATGCTGATCACTTGTGGGCTGGTGCGGTAGCGGCCGAGTCCGCCGCGCAGCATGCCGACGAGCCATCGGGCGTCGCGGCGGGGGTGCAGTAGCAGCGGCTCGGCTGGGGAGGGTTCGGGGGCGGGTGGTAGTGCCCATAACGCGAAGTTGCCGTCGGTGTTGGCTCCGGCGTCGGGCATGGTCCGGTAGAAGGTTTTGTTGGCGCACAGGATGTTCCAGGCCACGTCGATGTAGGCGATGGCGATGCCGGCCGAGTCGAGCAGGGCCAGGAATTCGAGCCGGTCGGGTGTGCAGATCTGTTTGCGGAGCTGATCGGCTGGCGGCAGGGGCACCGGTGGCCGCCACAGGTCCCAGGTCAGCCTGGTTTGAGCGGCGTCCAGGTCGTATCCGGTGATGAATTTCTCGAGGTACTGCTGGCTGGGGAGCCACCCGTGTTCGATGTTCTTCAGATAATCCGGGCTGATGCCGGTGGCATGCTCGGCTTGGCGTCGGGTGAGCTTGTGGCGTGCCCGGACAGCCCGCGCCCACCTGGCCAGGCTGATCACCGAGTCGTCCCGCTCGTGACGATTGACTGGGGTACCTGACCCTCCCGAAGTACTCATAATGGTCAAACCCCCTCCTACATTTATGACTTTTGGGTCTACCGCTCAGGGCCTCCAGGACATTATCCTGAAGGGTTCACCTCCCCCGAGATGCCTTCATTGCTATCAGATCTAGATCATCAAAGCAACGAAAAGGCGCAGCGTTTCATTGAAAGTTTCAGTAGCTGATTGATAGCTCTTGCAGGAGGAGGGCTACCAGCATGTGATGCAGGCCACTTCGGGTCATCTTTGAGAAAAAATTTGCGGTGGTGATGCTGTCACCAATTTCCGTATGCCGTGCAGGTTGGCGAGTATTCTGTTGTGGTGATTTTTTCACTGGTGAGAAATTCACCCGTCGAAGGGGGTAGCGCGACAGCGGGTTTCGTGGGTTTGATGAGGGCGGTTCATCAAATCGACGGAAGGAAAATTGTTGTGGATTTCGGAACTGTCTTATGGCTGGTCGATATCGGATCGGCTATCGCGGTCAATGTGGCCACGCTCGTAGGCGATGTCATTTCGTGGGCTGCTCCCTACCTGCCGCGCCCGTAATTCCCCTCTTCTAGCTGGCGGCTCCTGGCCGTGGATTCCGCAGCCAGGAGCGCCGGTCCGGCGCGTTGCTCATGCGTCATCGTGAATCACTTCCACCTTTTCCCTGAAAGGTCTATTTGGCATGCCCGAAACAAGAATTCATTCGACACATTCGCCAACGTTGATCTCCCTTCCGGAAGGGTCAGTCGTGCGGAATTCTGCGCGTGTTCCGGTGAAGCAGGCGCGAGCCTGGTGGGTTCGTGTGATGGTCGCGGGTGCGGTGCCGGTGGTCATTGTTCTGGCGTCCACCGATGTCGCCTCCGGGATGGGTGCAGGGCCGATTGCTGGTCAGCCCGGAGTGACCACCGGCATGCAACCGGGCACTCACACCCCCGCCCCGCCTCCCGCTCCGGCGGCATATCCCGAGCAACCGGCTTCCGTGCGCAACGGGGCCGTCCCGCGACCGGAGCCCTCGTCCGCTCCGGTCCCGGCGGTGATGGTGGCGGATCTGCATCCGCCGCGCCCGGTGCCTCCGGTTGCGCCGATCGCCCCACCACCGGACACCATCCGGATCGGGCAGTTCGAGGTGCCGTCGCCGCCTTGGCTTCCGGGGCAGGTCCGCGATGCGATCAACAACACCGCTGCCGGTGCCGAGGCGCAGGTGTCCACCGCTCTGGACTCGATCGGGGTCCCGGCGGGTCGTTCGGACCGGGTCGCCGGAGCCACCGCTGCGGGTGCCGGGATCGGGGGCGCGATCGGCGGCGCGATCACCGCAGCCCCGGCCGCAGCGGTCGGCGCGGTAGTCGGCGGTCTGGTTGGTGGCACGGTCGGCGGGATCGCCGGGGCGGCCGTGGGCACTCTGGTCGCGGTCCCGGTGATCGGGACGGTCACCAGCGGTGTGGCCGGTACCGCGATTGGCGCGGCGGCCGGGGCAGCGGCCGGGGCGTTGATCGCCGGAGCGCCCGCTGCTATCGCTGGGGGCGGTTGTGGGTGGGGTCGTTGGTGCGGGATTCGGTGGCGCGGTGGGAGTGGACCAGCGGTGAGGGTCTCTGGGTTTCGTCAGGTGACGGCGGCGCTGTTGGTGTGCCTCGGCGTGAGTATCGCGTGTGTGCCGGGATCGGCTGGGGCGGCGCAGGTTCCGATCGGCCCGGGATGCCCGCGCCTGTTCGTTCTCGGGGTTCAGGGCACGGGGCAGTCGTCCCCGACTGCGAGCGCGACTGCTGATACCAGTGTGCTGGGCGCGTTGTTGGGTCCGGTGGTCGCGGCGGCTCCGGGGTTGGTGCAGCGCGCGTATGTGGCGTTCCCGGCGGGGTTCGGTGGCATCGTGCCGGGTGGGTCGGGCGACTCGTACACGGTTTCGGTCCGCGCGGCGATCGCGAGCCTGCGCAGCGACATGGTCCAGGTGGGGTCCACCTGTCACGGCACCGAGCTGGCGCTGGTCGGGTATTCCGCTGGTGCGGAGGCGGTTGCGCAGGTCTCCAGGGACATTGGGGCGGGGCGTGGCCCGGTCCCGGCATCGAGGGTGGCCGCGGTGGTGCTGCTGGCGAATCCCGAGCGGCGGGCGAACTCGCCGCTGTTCCCTGGTGGCCGTCCCGGTCAGAGCGTGCCGGATCCGGCTCCCGGCACGAGCGGGGCGGCGGTCTCGCGGGTGCGGATCACCGCCCCGGGCCCGTCCGGAGGCGGTATCGCCGACGATGGTGCGCAGTACGGCGACCTGGCCCGCAGGGTCGCCGATATCTGCGCCGACGGGGACGTGGCCTGCGCGGGGCCCGAGCGAGCCGCGGTGTTGCGCTTCGGCGCCGAGCTCGCCGCACAGGCCCGCCTGTCCGACCCCCTGACCGCTATATCCAGCCTGCAACAACTGCTCTCGCAGACATTGGGCAATGCCTGGACTACCGTGCTGGACAACGACGTTCGCGTGAGTCCTGACACTGTCGACTACGCGCCTCGCGCTCCGCTCGCGCAACGGTTGATCGATGCCGGTGACCCGCGCGTCCCGAGCCTCACCCCCGCTCAAGCGCACCTCGCGGCTGATCGTTGGGCGCAGATCGCCGCCACCCTCACCGCGCACCCGGCCGAGTTGCCGAAACTCGCAGGGCAGCTGGCCGGTGCATTGGGCCAGCTGCTCGCGGACGACGCGGACCTGCTCAACCCGGCTGTGTGGGTCCACTTCGCGACGACGGTCGCCCGCCATGACAGCTACGCCGCCAGCGGCCAGATCCCCGCCCTCATCGCCTGGATGGTGGCCCTGGCCCACGACCTCACCGAGGGGCACCGATGACTGCCACGCAAACCACCGAAACACCGACCGACACAACAACATCCGATATCGACTTCTACACCCCGCCTGCCTTGGGTGAACACCACCAGCCCGGGGAGATTCTGCGGCTGCGCCCGGCCCCGACACCCGGCCTGCCCGGCGCGGGCTCTGCCTGGCAGGTGTTGTACGTGTCGCGGAACACGTGCAGCGTCTCGCCGGTCCCGGTGTCCGGGATCGTGATCACTCCCGCCGGACCTGTCGACGAGTTGGCTCCGATTCTGTTGTACTACCCGGCTTTTCACGGTTTGGGTGGAGATTGTGCGCCGTCGCAGCGGCTCGCCGCGGGCGATGAACCCGACACCGCCCAGATCAGCGCCGCCCTGGCTCGTGGCTGGCGTGTCGCGGTCGTGGACGGGGAAGGGCTCGGGGTGCGCGGGCAGGGCCCGCATACCTTCCTGGCCGGTCGCGCGGCCGGGCAGGTGATGCTCGACCTGGGCCGCGCCGCAGCCCGGATCCCCGCGATGCACGCCGCGCACGCACCGGTCGTGGCGTGGGGATACGCCGACGGAGCCCGCGCGGCGATGTGGGCGGGCGAGCTGCAGCCCCGCTACGCACCGGAGCTGAATCTGCGGGGACTGGCCGCGGGCGCGGTGATCACCGACCCGAAGCAGTTCCTGCGGAAGGCGGATCAGGGCTCGTGGCCCGCGCTCGGGCTGGCGGGCCTGGTCGGCCTGTCCCACGCGTACGGGCACATCCCGCTGCGTCACGTGTTCAACCTCGAAGTCCGCAACGCCCTGCTGCCCGCGATCGAGGAAGCGAGCGTGGACATGCTGTGCGCGCGATACCAGCATCGCCTCGTCACCTGGTGCGACCGGACCGTCTGGAAAGACCCGATGTGGCAGCACGTGTTCGAGCACGAACACACCGACGCGGATCTCGTTCCGGCGGTGCCGGTGCACCTGTACCACGGCATCACCGACGCGATTGTGCCGATCGCTTTCGGCCGCAAGCTTTTTCGCCGGTACCGCGCCGGGGGTGTGCGAGTGAGCTGGCGTCAGTACGAGGCCGATCACTCCCGCACCCGTACCCAGGCCATCGAGGACGTCCTGGACCGGCTCATCAACACCCTCACCACCGGTCCGAGCGGCTCGCCCGCCACGACCCGGACCGCTCGCCCCTAAAACAGCCCGAAATGCCCTGTCCTGCCCGGTACCCCCTCCGCCGGGCAGGACAGGTGCCACCCCGTTCTGCACGACTCCACCGGACCCCGACCCTTGTCAGAGAGGCACCCCGTGACCGACTTCTACGATCCGCCACCGATCGAGCCTGATCGTCTGCCCGGCGACCTGCTACGCATGCGCCCCAGTTTCCTCCCACAGCTGCCGACAGTGGGGGGAGCCTGGCAGATCCTCTACGTGAGTACGAATTCGCGCGGGGGACTCATCCCGGCCTCGGGCATCGTGATCCTGCCCGACACCGACAGCACCCAACTCCCCGGCGCGGGCGGGCTGCTCGTGTATTACCCGCCGTTTCACGGCCTCGGCGGGGCCTGCGCGCCCTCCCAGCGGCTACCCCTGGGAGACACACCGGACACCGCGCCGATCGCAGCGGCCCTGGACCAGGGCTGGTTCGTCGCAGTCGTCGACGGTGAGGGCCTCGGTGTCAGCGGGGTCGGGCCGCATACGTTTCTGGCTTCGCACGCGGGCGGGCGGGTGGTGCTGGATCTGGCCCGCGCCGCCCAGCGCATCCCCGACCTGGACAGCCTCGACGGCGACCTGCCGGTCATGCCGGTCACCGCGTGGGGATACGGCGACGGCGGCCGCGCCGTCGCGGTGGCCGGGGAGTTGCACCAGCGGTACGCCCCGGAGCTGGACCTGCGCGGGGTGTGCGCGGGCGCGGTCGCCTCGGACCTGGCCGCCCTGGGCCCGGCGACCGAGGACGGCATCCACGCCGCCCTCGGCATGGCCGCGCTGATCGGCTTGTCTCGCGCTTACCCTCACGTGCCCTTGCGGCGTGTCTTGACCGACGAAGGTCAAAACTTCGCGAATGAGGCCGAAAACTGCATCAGTACAGAGCTTTTCGAGCGCGTCCGGTTGCCGCTGGCGCACTGGTGCCGCCGCGAGGACCCGTGGGCTGACCCGGTCTGGCGGCAGGTGCTGTCGTACGAGACTGTCGCTCACACCGCGCCCCTGGTGCCGTTGCACCTGTACCACGGGCACACCGACCGGATCGTGCCTGTGCAGGCGGGGCTGCGTACGTTGATCGCCTACCGGCAGCGCGGAGCGCAGCTGACTTGGTGCGAGTACGACGCCGGGCACGCCGAGACCGCCGTCCTGGCGATCAGCGATGTCCTGGCCCGACTGGCGGGAACCCTCACTCGCGCAATACATCCCGACCCCGTGATCGACGCCCCGGAACACACCGCGCGCCCGTGACCCCTTCGGGGGACGCTTGTCCGTGCCTCGCCTCACCTCGCCCTGGCGCGGGCGCGGGCAGGCTCCCCGAAGAACACCCTCGAGGGAGTGAAGCAGGTTGCCTGACAACACATTCGACGACGGTGAGGAGCGGGACCGGCTGATCATCCCACCGGCAACTCACCACCCCACCGGCACCGGCCGTGTGCCCGAACCGGTCCCGGAAACTCCCTGGCTCGTCACCGCGCCCCCGCCCGAACCGG
>NZ_BDBQ01000153.1 GCF_001613065.1 Nocardia miyunensis NBRC 108239 | reverse complement strand
GATACGGGAGACGAGAACTGGAGTGCCCCCTGGTGGGGGTGTGAAAGGGGATCGGCTCTCTGTGGATAGTTTCATAGTGTTACGGCGGCTATAGCGGTGGGGAAACGCCCGGTCCCATTCCGAACCCGGAAGCTAAGGTCACCTGCGCCGATGGTACTGCACTCGACAGGGTGTGGGAGAGTAGGACACCGCCGGAACATCCTTTGCGAGAAGGGGACCCAGTTTTGGGTCCCCTTCTCTGCGTTTGCAACCCTGTGCCGCGTGATCGGGGTGTCACCCGTACATGATTCAATTTGAACCATGCGGGTAGCTCCCGCAGGTCACCCGTGAGTGCGTGCGCCGCGGCCGGGTATGAGCAGAGTTCGGAGAAAGGGACCACCGTGTCGGAGCAGAACGACGGTCGCAAACCGTTCCGCCGCAACGGCGGTGGTCAGGGGGCCGGTGGCGAACGGCGCGACGAGGGTCGGCCGTACCCGCCGCGTGAGGGGCGTGAGGACGCCGGACGCGGTGAGGAACGGCGATCCGGTGGAGGCTTCCGACGCTCCGGTTCCGATCGTGGCGACTCCGGCCGCACCGAATCGAATCGCCCGGACGAGCAGAACCGTGGCTCCGGGGATCGCGCAGGCGGCCCCGGTCGCGGTGGTTCCGACAGTCGGCAGGGCGGCGACCGTGGTGGTTTCCGACGAGAGGGATCCGATCACGGCGACCGTGGTGGTTTCCGGCGTGGTGGTTCCGATCGCGGTGATCAGGGTGGTTTCCGGCGTGGTGGTTCTGACCGCGGCGATCAGGGGGGTTTCCGGCGCGGCGGATCGGAGCGCGGTGATCAGGGTGGTTTCCGGCGCGGCGGATCCGATTCCGATGACCGTGGTGGTTTCCGGCGTGGACCGGACCGGGAGGGCCGGAGTGATCGCGGCGAGTCCGGTCGGGCCGGAGATCGGCGTGATTCCGGTCGACCGGGCGGTGCGGGTCGCGGTGATGATCGCCGAGACCGGGATCGTTCGGCGGGCGGGTACCGCGGCGGGCCCGGACGTGAGGACGCGCGTCGCCCCGATCGTCAGGGTGGTGGGCCGCGGCGTGAGGGCGATCGTCCCGGTAGTTACGACCGTGGTCTCGGTCGCGGCGATCGCCGGGGTCCCGCCCGTTCCTTCGACGACGATCGTGGGCGGTCGGAGTCTCGGTACGGCTCGGATCGTCCCCGTGGTGGTGACCGTGACCGCGGCAAGGGCGGCGGTTTCCGCCGCGGCGATGCCGATTTCCGTGGTGAGGGCGGTGGCAGGTCGGGCTCGGACCGCGATTTCGGCTCGGACCGGCGCCGCGGTGGCGAGGGTGCGCAGTTCGGGGCCGGTGGTCGCGGCGTGGATCGCCGTCCGCCGCGCCCGGAGGAGCCCGCGCTCCCCGATGACGTGCAGGCCACCGATCTGGATTCGAGCGTTCGGCGCGATCTGCTGAGTCTCGACAAGGGCAATGCCGAAACCGTCGCCCGTCATCTGGTGATGGCAGCGCGTCTGATCGAGGACGAACCGGAACTCGCGCTCGAACACGCCCGTGCCGCGCGTCAGCGCGCCGGACGGATCGCGGTGGTGCGGGAGACCGCCGGTGTCATCGCTTATCACGCAGGTGAGTGGGCCGAGGCGCTCTCGGAGCTGCGTACTGCTCGGCGGATGTCCGGCGGTGCCGGTCTGCTCGCGGTGATGGCCGATTGCGAACGTGGCCTCGGCCGTCCGGAGCGGGCGATCGAACTCGGCCGCAGCGATGAGGCCCAGCGACTGACCGCCGACGAGGCCACCGAATTGCGCATCGTCGTCGCCGGCGCCCGCATGGATCTCGGCCAATACGACCAGGCCGTGGTGACCCTTCAGACGCCGGAACTGGACCCGGCCCGGGTCGGCCCGGCCTCGGCGCGGCTGTTCTACGCCTACGCCGAGGCACTGCTGGCCGCCGACCGCTCGGACGACGCGCTGAAATGGTTCCTCAACGCCGCGGCCGCCGATGTCGAGGGCGACACCGACGCCGAGGAACGCGCGGAGGAACTGGCTGCCGAATACGATGACGACGAATTCGACGAAGGTGAGATCGTCCCGGGCGGCTTGGGCCGCGACAGCGACGAAACCGGTCCCGCGCCGACGCCCCCGGACGACGACAACCACTGATATTTCCCGAAGACTGCGCCGCCCATACGGTATGTACGCGACCGGCACGCACTATTGGACTGCTCCGATGCTTCCCGCTGTCGCTTTCGTCTTTGCGCTGACCCGCGCGACCGCAGCGCGATAATTCGTGCTGAAATCCACATCTGCATGCCTCTGTTCAGGGACGCAGGCGCGTACGGATGCCTTGGCACAGTGTCCTCGTTGCGTCGAATCGAGCGATGCGTGGCCAGGCGATTAACGCGAAGGTGACTCACCGCCTGCCGCGTCTCCCCAGAGATGCGGGTGCGTGCAGGTGCCCTCGCTGGGCCGCGTTGAGCGACGAGGCGAGGTGATTCGCGCGACGGCGGCACATGTTTGCCTGGAGGTGCAGCCGGGCGGGTTTCGGACTGTTCTGGTTCGAGTCTCGGCGCTCGGCACCTGTGATGCGCACGTCCGCGCCGGAACATGTTTGCCACATGCGCGTAGGAGAGCGGTCGATCCGGGCGGGTTGTCGAATCTGCCGGATACGCCGAAACCCTGTGGCGGACAGATGAATCGCGTGTGACGGATACAGGGTTTCAGCGAATGGCCATGGTAGTGAACTCTATTCGGAGTATTTCTCGATCAATGTCGCCAATTGGTCCAGGGCGCGGAGGGTTTCGGCTTCGGGGGCTGTGTCGAGTTTGAGGGTTACGCGTTCCGCGCCTGCCTCGGCGTAGGCGTCCAGTACTGCCTGGTCGGCCGGGGCCGGGGTGATCATGACCGGCAGGCCGGTTGTGCGGAATTCGGCGAGTTGTTCGGTGACGGCCGCAGGTGTGTCGACGCCGTTGGGGATCCAGCCGACGCCGAGGCGGGTCGCACGGTCCCGGGCGGCCGCGCCGCCGCCGATGAAGATGGGCGGGTGCGGCCGTTGAACGGGTTTGGGCCACGCGTAGATCGGATCGAAATCGATGAATCTGCCGTGGAATTCGGCGGTTTCCTCGGTCCAGATCGCTTGCAGGGCGGCGAGTTGCTCGTCCAGCAGCGCACCGCGGGTGCGGGGGTCGGTGCCGTGGTCGGCCATCTCCTCGCGGTTCCAGCCGACACCGACCCCGAAGACGACGCGGCCGCCGGAGAGCAGGTCCAGGCTGGCCACCTCCTTGGCGGTGTGGATGACGTCGCGCTGGATCAGCAGGGTGACGCCGGTGCCCAGAATCAGCCGGTCCGTCGCGGCCGCGATGGCGCCGAAGGCGACGAACGGATCGAGTGTGCGGTAGTAGTGCCGGGGCAGCTCGCCACCGGCCGGATAGGCCGTTTCCCGGCTCGCCGGGATATGTGAATGCTCGGCGAGGAACAGCGATTCGAACCCCCGCTCCTCGAGCGCTCGGCCGAGGGCGGGTCCGGCGATTCCCTCGTCGGTCAGAAAGGTGTTTACTCCGATCCTCATACGAAGGCCGAACCAGCGACCGGACGCAGGTATTCCATGGCCGACGAAAGTTTGCCCATCCGATGCATCGCGGCGTGGGGGCGGTGCTGCCGAAGTGCGTGGCGGCTGATGTGCATCGAGCCGGGCATGTGCGGACCAAGTAGGCTCGGGCGGTCCGGGTAACGTCCCGGCGTGGGCGTATCGGTGGAGATGAAGGTGGTGCGGGCTTTCGTGGCGCGGTTACGGGATCGGTTCGAGGCTCTGCTGCTGGATCTGGACGGCACCCTGTATCGGGGAAACGCCGTGATTCCCGGTGCGCCCGAGGCGCTTTCGGGTGCGGATTCGGCGCAGGCGTTGATGTTCGTCACGAACAACGCGAGCCGGTCGGCGGCGGTGGTGGCCGCGCATCTGAGCGAACTGGGGTTCCTGGCCGATGCGGACCAGGTGGTGACCAGTGCCCAGGCCGCGGCCCATCTGCTGGCCGATCGGTTGCCGCGGGGGGCGAGCGTGCTCATCGTCGGCGCGGACGATCTGGCCGCGGAAGTCGCACATGTCGGATTGCGCCCGATACGGCGGTTCGGCGACGACGTGCCCGCGGCGGTCGTGCAGGGGTATTCGCCACAGATCGCCTGGCCGGATCTGGCCGAGGCCGCCTATGCGGTGCGGGCCGGTGCGCTGTGGGTGGCCGCGAATACCGATGCGACATTGCCCACTGAGCGAGGTCTGGCCCCGGGAAACGGTGCGATGGTCGCCGCGCTGCGGACCGCCACCGACGCCGAGCCGATTGTCGCGGGCAAGCCCTACGCGCCGCTGGTCGAGGACGCGCTCACCCGTGCGGGCACCCGCTCGGCGCTGGTCGTCGGCGATCGCCTCGACACCGATATCGATGGCGCGCGATGCGTGAACCTGGAATCCCTGCTCGTGCTGACCGGAGTCAGCACCCTCGCAGACCTCGGCGCGCGCTCCGCCGATGGCCTACCGACCTATGTGTCCGACAGCCTGGATGCCCTGAATCATGCTGTGGTGCAAGATGGTCCGGTCCGACACAGCAATGGAGACTTGGTGGATCAGCTGGCCGAACGTCTGAGCCGCCACCCCGGCCGGGCCATCCCGATCATCGCATAGCGCCGCTCGGATGCCGGTTTGATCCCGCCTGAGCTGGACTCGAGGCTCGGGAAAGTCGAATGTGTATGTCCCGCACCGCGATCAGTATCCGCGCGACTGGATTGATGGGTAGCCCGCGATGCCCGTGTGGAAGTGCGCGGCACAACAGATGTGTTCTGGAGCGCGGTGTCTGGACTATGCGACCTGGTTCGTCGGAGGTTCTGCGGCGGGTGGGTGTTATTCGGTTCGCCGGAGGTCGAGTTCGCCGAGGGCGCGGACGATCATCCGGCCCGCTCTGCGGCGGACGATGGCGGCTAGTTCGTGGGCGGCGGTCGGGGTTTTCAACCACCATGCTTCGAGCGGTCGGTAGTCGGCGGCGGGGGTCAGGCGGGCGGCGAGGTCGGGGTGTTGCAGGTGGAGGTAGCGGCGGGCCCGCGCGGCGTGCATGGGGGAGGAGACGATCGTGATGCGGTCGGCGTGCTCGATCATCGGGATCGTGAATTCGATGTTCTGCCAAGTATTTTCGGCATCGGTTTCGGTGCGGATGGATTCGGCCGGGATGCCGAGTCGCTCGTGCGCGTAACGGGCCATCACCTCGGCTTCGACCCATGGGCCCTTGACCGCGCCGCCGGAGAACACCACTAGCGCACCGGGAGTCATCGAGCGGGCCGCGATCCGGCAGCGCCATCGTTGCAGCGGGTGCGTACTGCCGTCGGCGCGGGCCGGGAATCCGAGAACCACGAGGGCATGGGCGCCGTCGCCGTTATCGGGCCGCGTGCCGAGATATCGGCGTGTGGCACGCCAGTGCATCCACTCGGACCCGCCGATGATCGCCGCCGCGATCGCGACGGTACCCCCCAGGATTGCGCCCACCACCTTGGTTCGCATGCGGCCATTGTGCCAACAAGCGGCGTCCTCGCGGCTCAACCCGACGTGGCCCGGGGCTGGAAAACGGGCCTTTCGCAGCGGCGCACCCGCTTGCGGTCAGGCTTCTCGCATGGCGAGTCGGTACATGATGCGGCGTGCCATCAGCCCGGGCTTGTCGGGGGCGAAGCTGAGGTCGATCTGCGGATCGGCGTCGTTCTTCACGACCTGCATGATCCATTCGAGGGCTTCGAGATCCTCGTGATAGGCCTGTTTGTGGGCATCGAGCAGGAAGCTGTCGATGGAGGTGTCGTCGGGGCGGTAGTCGCGGGAGTTGAACCACCAGTAGTGGATCGAGGTGTTCGTCTCGGGGGTGAAGCAGTGCGTGATGTTGTAGCGGTAGTGCGCCGGTTTGCCGGAATCGGGTGCGGGGTCGTGGATTGCGGCGAACGCGACGTGCAGTGCGGGTGAGACGAACCGGGCCTCGGAGGTGCGGTCGACTCGTTTGTCCATGATCTGCGCGGGTTTGCCGTAGACGCCCGGGGGCGGCGAGTCGCGCAGTTCGCGGCGGATCACCACCTGGTCGTTGTCGGTGGAGGCGGACAGTTTGGATCGCGCGTACTCGGGAGTGCCGACGGTGTCGGGGTGCAGGAAGGGGAAATGTGTCTGGTCGATGAGGTTCTCGTCCATCGAGACGTAGTCCGCGTCGATGTGGAAGTCGCCGGTGACGGTTCCCCAGTTCGCGTCGGCCAGCCAGGAGGTGTCGGGGATGAGTGATTCGTCGGCGAGGTCGGGTGCGCCCATCCAGATCCACGTCAGCGGGCCGCGATCGGCGATCGGATAGGTGCGGACGGTGACGGTCGACGGTGTGCTCGACAGCGCGGGCATCCGCGTGCAGACCCCGTCGGGTTCGAATTCCATACCGTGATAGCCGCAGATCAGCCGGTCGCCGGCCAGTTTTCCGCGGACCAGGGGGAACGAGCGGTGTGGGCAGCGATTGCGCATCGCCACCGGCTGTCCTGCCTCGGTGCGGTAGAGCACGACGTCGGTGTCCAGGAAGGTTCGTGCGAACGGGGTGCGGCCGATCTCGGACCGCCGGGCGGCGACGTACCAGCAGTTGCGCACCAATGGTGTTGCGTGCGTTGCGAACTGGCCCGGCTCATGCGGTTCCATCGCGGCGTACACGGTGTCGTCGGTCAGCATCGGAGTTCTCCTCGGATTACTCGTGTTTCAGTCGATATCGAGATCGATGTGGGTGCCGTGGGCGCGGGAGCAGCAGATCGTGAGCTGGTCGGCGGCGGTGCGCTCGGTGGTGGTGAGATAGCTGTCGCGGTGGTCGATTCCCTCGCGTGCGTTCAGAACGTCGGTCAGGCACAGACCGCATTCGCCGCGTCGGCAGTCCGACAGGGTGTCCACTCCCGCGGTCTCGAGCGCGTCCAGAATCGTGGTGCCGGCGCCGACCTCGATGAATCGCCCGGACCGGAGCCGAACCCGAAATCCGTTGTCCTCGGGGCGATGTGCCGCGTTGAACACTTCGTATCGGATGCGTGCGGGGTGCCAGTGGCGGGCCTCGGCGATGGCTCGGACGGAGTCGATCATCGGGCCGGGGCCGCAGATGTAGACGTGGGTGCCCGGCGGCTGGCTCGCCAGGACGTCGTCGAGATCGGGTCTGCCGGTTCGGCTGGTCTCGTGCAGTCGCACCGCGTCGCCACCGAGGGCGAGCACGTCGTCGGCGTAGGCCATGGCCGCCTTCTCCGCGCCGATGTAGAGCATCGAGAAGCTCTGTCCGCGGATGATCAGGGATCGCAGCATCGGCAGGATCGGTGTGATGCCGATGCCCGCGGCGATGAGCAGCACATGCGGGAGGTTCCGGCTCAGGCGGAACGATCCGATCGGGCGGGAGATCCGCAGCAGGGTACCGATTCTGAAGTTCGAGTGGATGTAGGCGGACCCACGGGAACGGTCCTCGCGCTGAACAGCGATGCGCCGGAACGGTTCCGGTCCTCCGTCGAGTCCGAGTCGGCCAACGACCGAGTACTGGCGGTGGAAGGGTCCACCGGCCGGGCCGAAGCGCAGCTCGATATGACTGCCCGCCTCGGCCATCGGCAACGGACTGCCGTCGGCAGCGCCGATCTCGAGTTCGATGATCCGCTCGGTGAGGTTGCGTCGGCCCAGGACGACGGCATCGAAATATTTACTGAGCGCAGCGGTCACGATCGCTCCTGGTTGCTGAAGGCCGAGTCGAATGACGTTTCGGGGCGTTCCCACAGCAGTGAGCGGACGAAGGTGACGGCCTCGGCCGCGCCGCGCAGCCGGTCCATGCCCGCGTCTTCCCATTCGATCGAGATGGGGCCGGTGTAGCCGATGGCGTGCAGGGCGCGGAAGGCGTCCTCCCAGGGGACGTCGCCGTGTCCGGTGGAGACGAAGTCCCAGCCGCGGCGCGGGTCGCCCCAGGGCAGATGCGAACCGAGGACGCCTGCGCGGCCGTTGGGCGGGCGCATCCGGGTGTCCTTGCAGTCGACGTGGTAGATGCGTTCCTTGAAGTCCCAGATGAATCCGACGGGGTCGATGTTCTGCCACATCATGTGGGACGGATCCCAGTTGAATCCGAAGGCTTCCCGGTGCTCGACGGCCTCGAGGGCCCGGATGCTGGACCAGTAGTCGTAGGCGATCTCGCTGGGGTGGACCTCGTGAGCGAAACGGACTCCTTCGCGATCGAAGACGTCCAGGATCGGGTTCCAGCGTCGGGCGAAGTCCTCGTATCCGTCTTCGATGACCTCTGCGGGGACGGGCGGGAACTGGGCGACGTACGGCCAGATCTTGGAACCGGTGAAGCCGACGACCACGTCCACCCCGAGCATGCGCGCCACTCGCGCGGCGCGTTTCATATCCTCGGCCGCGCGTTGGCGTACCCCTTCGGGGTCGCCGTCACCCCAGGTGGAGGGGCGCACGATCGCCCGGTGGCGGAAGTCGATGGGGTCGTCGCAGACCGCTTGGCCGGTGAGGTGGTTGGAGATCGCGAAAACCTTCAGCCCGTGCCGGTCCAGGATGTCCAGGCGAGAGCGGACGTAGGCGGGATCCTGGTCGGCGCGTTCCAGGTCGAGGTGGTCGCCCGACGCGGCGATCTCGAGACCGTCGTAACCCCATTCGGCGGCCAGGCGTGCGACCTCCTCGAAGGGCAGGTCGGCCCACTGGCCCGTGAAAAGGGTTACCGGATGGGTGTTTTCGCGCATGGTGTTCCTTTCAGGCGTCGATGCGGGCCCAGGCGCCGGTGCTCGCGCTGCGGAGCACGGCATCGATGAGGTGCACCGAGCGAAGTCCGTCTCGGATCGTCGGCAGTCCCTCGGGGTGTTCGCCGCGCACGGCGGCGTAGGTGTCGGCGACGAAGGCGGCGAACGCGTCGGTCCAGCCCTGTGCGTGGCCGGGCGGGGTGCGGTTGAGTCGCGCTTGCTCCGGTGCGACGGTTCCTTCGCCGCGATGCAGGGTGAGTGTGCCGTGTTCGGTTCCGAGCCAGGCGGTTTCGGGGTTCTCCTGGTCGAACACGGCCGAGCCGCGGGTTCCGTCGATTTCGAGCCAGAGCCGGTTCTTGCGTCCGGCCGAGACCTGGGAGATGACGGTGTTGGCGGTGATGCCGCGTGCGGTGCGGAACAGGGCGACGGCGGTGTCCTCGGTGCTCACCTCGACCCGTTCGTCGGCGGCGGCCGGTCCGGCGAAGGAGGCGACGGACCTGGCCGGACGGGTCGGATAGGTGATGGTCGTGGCGGCACTGACTTCGGTGAAGACCTCGCCGGAGACGAATTCGGCCAGATCGCACCAGTGCGTGCCGATATCGCCGAACGCCCGCGAGCCGCCGCCGTGACGCGGGTCCACCCGCCAGGTGGAGGCGTCGGGCGAGCACAGCCAGTCCTGCAGATAGGACCCGTGCACGAGCGCGACGTCGCCGAATTCTCCGGCCGCGCGCCGGGCGCGGATCTCGCGGATCAGCGGGTGATAGCGGTACACGTACGGCACGCTCGCCACCACTCCGGCCGTCTCGACCGATGCGGCCAGGTGTTCGGCGTCGGCGACCGTCGTCGCGATCGGTTTCTCGACGATCACGTTGATTCCGGCGTCCACCAGCGCCTGGGCGTAGCGGACGTGGGTGGAGTTGGGCGTGCAGACGTGCACGACGTCGGGCCGGTCGTGCACCAGCGCGTCCAGATCGCGGTATCCGGTTGGCACACACCATGTTTCGGCGACCTGGCGGGATTTGTCGGGTCGCGATGCCAGGACGCCGACGACCGCGGCGCCCGCGTCGCGGGCCGCACGCAGGTGTACCGCGGCGATCATCCCGGTGCCGATGAGCGCGATGCGCAAGGGTGAGTTCATGCGTTCAACTCCGCGAATTCGACGAAGGCCGGATCGGCGACCGCGGTGTCGCCCAGATGCTCGAGGGCTCCCGTGGTTTCGTCGACGGCGTAGGAGCGGACCAGGTCCGCGGGGCGATCGGCCACGAGCAGGAAGGAGCCGGTCGGGTCGAAGGCGAAGCTGCGTGCCGCCAGGCCCGGATGGATCGATCGGCTCAGTGGGGTGTGACCCGCGCGGGTGAGTCCGCCCGCCGCATCGACGCGGAACCACGCGAGCGAGTCCTCGCCGCGGTTGTTCAGGTAGACGAACTGCCCGTTGGGGTGGACGCGCACCTCGGCGGGCTCGTTGGGGCCCACGTAATCCGGTGCGGTGGTTGGTTTCCGGTCCAGCACGGTGAAGCTGCCCTCGGACGGATCGAAGCGCAGTGAGATGAGTTCGGAGGAGAACTCGGCGGTCAGGTAGGCACGGTCCGAGCGGGGATCGAACGCGAGGTGGCGCGGACCGGTCTGCGGCGGCAGCTGGTAGGTGCTCACGGCGGTGAGGGTGGCGCCGAGTTCGAATACCGAGATCCGGTCGGTGGACTTGTCGCACACGATCAGGAAGCGGCCCGTGGGGTCGATGACCGCGCAGTGCGCGTGGCCGCTGGCCTGGGCGTGTCCACCGGCCTGCGGCGAGGAGTTCGGGTCCGGGCCGCCACTGCGGAACACCGCGACGTCGCTGATGTCGCCGATGGCGCCGTCGTCCTCGCGCAGCGTGTACACCACGACGGTGGAATCGTCGTACAGGTACTCCACGGCCCAACCGCCGTCCGTGGCCGGTACGACCCGTTCGACATGGTCGAAGTCGCCGTGGTTGGCGCTGACCAGGATGTTCCGGGACGCTTCGAGCGACAGGTAGGTCGGGCGCGGTCCGGGGGTGATCCGCGAGTTCAGCGGCGTCAGGTTCGCGGTGTGGCGATCCACGGCGAGCGCATGCACCGCCGCGGGGCGCCCGACCGGGCCGCGCCCGTCGGTCTTGCGTTCGTCCACGGCGTACAGGACCGACGACGCGGGTGCGTAGACCAGGTAACCGGCCTGTGCGGGTTCGGCCGCGTGACTCAGGTGGGTGAGATGCTTCCCGTCGGCGCTGACGTCGAACACGTCGATTCCGCCGGGCCCCTCGCCTGGCCCCTCGGTATAGCAACCGACGAACGCGCACAGACGTGCCGGGGGAGTGGTCATGCTGTGACCATGGGGCATGAGTGGGGCGCCTGCGTGGTTACGCTCCGCTGCCGCCTCCGGCCCTGACCCGCTCATGCCGCGATCAGCCTTGCGAGCATCTCCTGGTGTCGGCGGACCTGGTCGACCTCGCTCATGAGGTCCTCGCGGCCACGGTCCTGGAAGTAGCGCTGGCCTTCGTACTCGGAGTTGATGAAGCCGTCGAATCCGCCCTCGCGCAAGGCATTCAGAGCCGCGGGGTAATCGATGGAGATCTCCTGGAACTGTCCCGGGCTCTCCGGCACCTCGGACATGTTGTTGAACTTGCCGTGCACATGCGTCACGTGGGGTGCGAGTTCGCGCAGCGTGTCCGGGGACGTGTTCGACAACATCAGCGCCTCGCTGACCACGGTGTAGTCGATCTCGCGCGGATCCTCGACGTGCTTGTCGGCGTAGGCGATCACGCCGTGGAAGGCATCGGCGAATTCCGCCGCGCACGTGCCGGTGGTCTGGAATCGAGCGAAGTCCGACCGCAGGTTGCCCGCGGTGTGGAAGGACATGTCGACGTGGCCGAACGGAGCGCTGCCTTCCCGCAGTTCCAGTGCCAGGGCGACCGAGGCGTCGCAGGCGGCCTGCTGTGCGCCGCGTCGCTGGAACCATTCCAGTAGTACTTCCGAGGGGCGGAACTGGAAGATGCCCAGGTCGGGCACGATCCCCAGGTGCTGTGTGCCGGTGCGGTCGATCACGTCGAGAATTTCCGTGACCTGCTGTCCCTCCAGCGGCATCGGCTGGTGGATCTCCTTGCCGAGCCGGATGTCGAGGGATTCCGCCAGCGGAAGCGCGGAGACGATGACCTCGATCGGCACCACCGACAGGGTGCGCACGTTGGTGAACCCCAGGGACTTGGCCAGGTGCAGGTCGTGGCGGAGCCGGTCGGCGCACTCCTCGATCGACATCACGTGATCGCGGAACTGCAGCACGTCCATCTGCACGTCCATCGCGACCGGCGTGGTCCCGTACTCGTCCATCCACTCGAACCATCGGCGGGTGAACTCCTCGCCGGGGTTCGGATAGCGCAGCGACATCTCATCGACGATCTCGATTCCGGTGGCGCCGCCGAGATTCCGCCCGACCTCCTCGACCTGCGCACGCAGGTCGAGTTCCTTGAAGAACTGCGACTGCTGGTAGCTGTACAGCGATACTCCGCGTCGGATCGTCATCGGGCCTCCTCGAAGTGCTGGGTCAGGCTCAGCGTGTAGGTCATGATCTGCGGGGTTTTGTCCGAGCCCGCCCCGCTTCCGGGCTTGGGCGGGTTCTTCACCCATTCCTCGTCGGTGGGCAGGTATCCGTACGCGGCCAGCACCGACTGCTGGAACCGGATCGTGTGTTCCCCGGGGGCGAGCCCGCCCGGTGCGCGCACGTGCAGGATGGCCTCGTCGTCGTAGTCCCAGTGCTCGTGCCAGGCGTTGCGGAGCTCTCGGAAATCGCGGGGCGGTTTTCCGTTGATCTCGAATGTCTGTGCGCTGGTGGGATATTCGGTCCCGTCGACCTCGATGTAGTAGCCGTTGTGCAGGGACAGGTACACCCCACGGTAGTTGGCGTGGCGCACGGCGAGGGTGAAGCCGGTCGCTACGCCGTCGTGATACTCGTTGCGCAGGCTGTCGCCGCGGATGAGGAAGTTCTCGAACATCGGATGGCGGTCCTTTCTACGGCTGGTCACAGCCGTGTGGCCAGGTCGCGCGCCGATCACGGACAGCGCGACGTCGGTACGATCGCGGGTCGCGGATTCTCACGACGCGACTTGGATGGGTACGACCCCGTCGCGGCGGGAGTAGCGGAACATCGCGGCCCAGATGATCGCGGCCAGGCCGGCGGCGATGATCGGGACGATCCAGACCGGGGTCCAGGCGGCGAGGTCGGCGGTGTC
>NZ_BDBQ01000152.1 GCF_001613065.1 Nocardia miyunensis NBRC 108239 | reverse complement strand
GCCGCGGGTCGCGGTGGCGCTGCCCCGGATCGCGGCCTGGGCGGGAGCCGGTGCGCTGCTGCGTGTTCGGGCTCCCGGGATCGCGATTCCGTTGAGCGCCTACGGTGCGACGCTCGGCACGGCCGCGGTACTCGCCTCCGATCCCGGCCTCGCTCCCGACGCGGAAACCGTTGCGGGGATGACGCTTCCGTCGTCCGATCCGCGCAGTCGCCTGGGTCTGGGCGCGCTGCTGTTCACCCTCTCGGACGGGCTGATCGTGCTGCGCCGCCTGTTCGCCCGGACCGCGCGGTCCCGGCGGATCAGCGAGGGCGTCATCCTGGGGACCTACGCGGCGGCGCAGTACCTCTTGGCCGATCCGCGCGTCCATGAGCGGTAGCAGCCGACCTGATCGCAGATGCGCGGCACTCGACTACCGGTCGATTCGTGCGCGTGTGTGCCGGTCGATACCCATCGGCCGATCCGCGGGCGGCGTTATCCGCCAGCTTGTCCCGCGCGTGTGATCGGTGTTCATCCGCTGGCCGATACCGCTTGTATGGTCCGTAATCCTCACAGGCACAGGATGATCCGGTCGCGGTCGGACGGGTCGACGCGGATCGAGATCGTCTCGCCGACCTCCATTCTGGGGCGGTCGATCGGAGCGACGTCGAAAACGATGGTGCCGCGGTAGGTTTCGGATCCGGGGACGGTGAGCTCGAGGTCCAGGCGGGTGAGTTCGGTGTGGTGGTCGGTGTGCCCGATCGGATGGACGCCCTCGATCACCGCCCACCCTTCCAAGCCGTGCCGCAACAACTTCCGATCGGTGCGCGAGGGACGTTGCGCGAACAGCATCCCCAACCCGACGCAGGATCCGAACATCCCCACCAGCGCCACCATCTGATACGGCACCGTGCCCGGCGGCGTGCGATGCACCACCCACCCCAGCCACAGAGCGAGAAGCATCATGTACCCGACTGTCACACCGAGCACCGTGCGCAGTATCCGCGAGTGGTTCATGGCCCACCTCCACCACCAACTTCCAGGGTAGTTGACGGGTGTGTGATCATCCATCGGTGTTTTCCATCAGCGCCCAGCGGGCATCGTGAACGGGACCGAGGCTCCGGGCGAGCATCCCGGTCCCACCGAATGGGGTGAGCATCCCTACGGGGTCGGGCCGTGGGTGCGGGAGTTCGGTACGCCGCCGCCGGAGGATGCGCGGCTGGATCCGGAGTTGCTCGCCGAGGGCGATCGGCGCAACGTCGTGGACGCGTACCGGTACTGGACGCGGGAGGCGATCATCGCCGACATCGATCGGCGCAGACACGAATTCCATGTCGCCATCGAGAATTTCGGCCACGACGCGAATATCGGCACCGTGGTCCGCACGGCCAACGCGTTCGCCGCGGCGGCGGTGCACATCGTCGGGCGGCGGCGCTGGAATCGGCGGGGTGCGATGGTGACCGATCGGTATCAGCACATCGAACATCACGCCGATATCGCCGGACTGCTGGAGTTCGCCGAACGTGCGGATCTGGTCGTCGTCGCGGTCGACAACGTGCCCGGTGCGGTCCCGCTGGAGACGGTGCGGCTGCCGCGCAACTGCCTGCTGCTGTTCGGGCAGGAGGGGCCGGGGGTCACCGATCAGGCGAAGTCCGCCGCGGCCATGACGGTCTCGATCGCGCAGTTCGGTTCCACCCGCAGTATCAACGCCGGGGTCGCGGCGGGTATCGCCATGCACGCGTGGATCGCGCAGCACGCGGATCTGACCCAGTCCTGGTGACCGGATTCACATCCGGGACGATCGCGGATACGAGACGGTTGAGTAACAAATCGGGCGCGAAAACCGAGCTTGGGCTGGCAACATGGATGTCATGAGTGCGTCCAGCGACGATGTGCCCACACCACCGCGCGCCCGGAGCGCGGCCGGTCCGGGGGGCGAACCGACGGCCGCGGAGTGGTCGCGCCGGGCCGATTTGGCCGAATCCGCGATCGTCTCACGCAATATGCGCAGGCTGTGGGGTATTCCGGGGACCGAACTCGGCGTCGTCGGCTGGCCCGCGGTGTCGCGTGAGCGGCTGTTCCTCACCTGGGACTACTGGTGGCAGGCCCATCTGATCGATTGCGCGGTCGACGCCGCGAACCGGGAGCCCACCGCGGCCCGGGTGCGTCGCGTCGCGGCCCTGGCCCGGGGACATCGCCTGCGCAACATCACCGGCTGGACCAACAACTATTACGACGACATGGCCTGGCTGGCCCTGGCCCTGCAGCGTGCCGAGCACATCCGCGGGGTCACCGATGTGCGCAGCGGCCTGGTCGCACTGGAGAAGGCGCTGACCACCGGTTGGCAGCCGCAGATCGGCGCACTCCCGTGGCGCAAGGGTGCGGATTACTACAACACTCCGGCCAACGGCCCGGCCGCCATCGCCCTGGCCCGGTTCGGCCGCTACACGCGGGCGGCGGAGATCGCCGACTGGCTGGACAAGAATCTGCGCGACAGCGAGACCGGCCTGATCCTGGACGGCGTGCACCTGCCCTCGGATCGGATGGAGCGCAACGTCTTCACCTACTGTCAGGGCGTCGTGCTCGGGCTGGAAACCGAATTGGCCGTGCACACCGGCGAATCCGTGCATGTGGACCGGGTGCGGCGACTGGTTGCGGCGGTCGCGGAGCATATGACCGACCACGGCGTCGTCACCGGCGGCAGCGGCGGCGACGGCGGGCTGTTCAACGGGATTCTGGCGCGTTATCTCGCGCTGGTGGCGCTACTGCTGCCGGGCGAGGACGCCGATCGGGTGCAGACCCGGAGCCAGGCCGCCTCGATCGTCACGGCCTCGGCCCGCGCGGCCTGGGATCACCGCCTCGAGGTGGAGGGCGAGCCGCTGTTCGGCGACGTCTGGACCGATCCGGCGCAGTTGCCCGTCGGCACCGCGGGCGCGGCGAAATTCACCCCGAACGGATCGGTCACGTCCTCGCGTACCCCGGAACGGGATCTGTCGGTGCAACTGTCGGGATGGTTGCTGATGGAGGCCGCGTACACGGTGACCGCCGCCGGGCTCTGAGCCCGCGCCGGCGATCAGCGGGGCTCGCCTTCGACGCACACGGTTTCGGGCGGATCGAGATCGAATTCCTCGGCGGGACGCGACATTTCGACCCGATACTGCCGAATGCCCAGCCCGGTGCCGATGATCAGGCAGGCGACCAGGGTACCGATCACGGTCGGCATGAGCCAGGACACCCTGCCCAGGAATCCGCCCGCGTAGAACCCGATCAGCAGCAGCACCGGCGCCCAGATGATCGCGCCGACCGTGCTGGCGAGGGTGTAGCGGCGGTGATCCATCCGCGCGGCCCCGGCCACCAGCGGGCACAGCGTGCGCACCCAGGGAATCCAGCGCGCCAGGAGTACCGCCAGGAAACCGTGCCGATGCAACATCTCGGTGACCCGCGTGAGATTGCGGGTGTTGATGTAGCGCCCGTCGCGTCGGGCCACCAGCCGATGCCCGGTGCGATGCCCGATGACGTACCCCACCTGATTGCCCGCGATCGCGGCGATCATGGTGCCCACCGCCAGCGCCCATACCTGGGTGCTGCCGGTCTCGTGCGAGGCGAGCACGATCCCGGCGGTGAGCAGCATCGAGTCACCGGGCAGGAACAGGCCGATGATCAGGGCGCATTCGAGGAATACGAAGACCAGGACGACGGTCCATACCAGCATCGGCCCGGCGGAATCCAGCGGTTCCATACCGCCGAGGGCGAGAGTTAGCGGGGTGTTCGGCAAGGTGTCAGCGCAAGGATTCGTTCGTCGGAACAACGTCGGGTTCGGTCTCGGCGAGCACAGGCTCGTGGTTACGGAGCTTCTTGGCCACCGAGATGATGCCCGGCAGGATCGAGATGACGACGATCAGGATGAAGATCGCCTCGATGTGGTTGCGGATGAACGACACATTGCCGAGCCAGTAGCCCAGCAGCGTGACGCCGCCGCCCCACGCGATACCGCCGACGATGTCGAAGGTCAGGAACTTGCGGTAGTCCATCCTGGACACACCCGCCAGCACCGGCATGAAGGTGCGCACGATCGGGACGAACCGACCCAGGACGATGGTCTTGGGGCCGTACTTCTCGAAGAAGGCGTGCGTCTCGGTGACATAGCGCTGCTTGAAGAAGCGCCCGTCCTCCTTGTGGAACAGCGCCGGGCCGATGGCCCGCCCGATCCAGTACGCACACTGATCGCCCGCGATGGCCGTGGCCGCCGCGGCGGGCAGCAGCACGAAGATGGAGACGGGCGGGTGCTCGTGCGCCGCGAGCAGACCGCCGGTGAACAGCAGCGAATCGCCCGGCAGGATCGGGAACAGCAGCCCCGTCTCGATGAAGACGATGACCAGGATCGCCGGCAGCACCGCATTGCTCAACCAAGTCTCGGTGAGCAGATGCATCGGATCGAGCAACCCCTTTATTCCGGAGCTGCTTGCAAGGACGTCGGTAATGGCCAGCGAGGTCACGGACCCCACAGTACCGGCCCCCGGGCTATCACATCGACCTGTGCTGGATTTGCCGTCGTCGGCGGTCCGCGCGGCATGCCCGCGCGGCGGTACCACCTTCCGGAGCGCTGCCCGATACCCCTAGGGTAATAGTGGACAGGTCTGTTTCTTCACACCACGGAGGTCACTGCTGTGCCCATCGCGACTCCGGAGGTCTACGCCGAGATGCTCGGTCGGGCCAAAGAGAACTCCTTCGCATTCCCCGCGATCAACTGCACGTCGTCGGAGACGATCAACGCGGCGATCCGCGGCTTCGCCGAGGCCGGCAGTGACGGCATCATCCAGTTCTCCACCGGCGGAGCCGAATTCGGCTCCGGCCTGGGTGTGAAGGACATGGTCGTCGGCGCGACCGCACTGGCGGAGTTCGCGCACGTGATCGCCGCGAAGTACGACGTGACCATCGCGCTGCACACCGACCACTGCCCCAAGGACAAGCTGGACGGCTTCGTCCGCCCGCTGTTGGCCATCTCCCAGGAGCGGGTGAAGGCCGGGAAGAACCCGCTGTTCCAGTCGCACATGTGGGACGGTTCGGCCATCCCGATCGACGAGAACCTCGAGATCGCCAAGGAACTGCTCAAGCAGGCCGCCGCGGCGAACATCATCCTCGAGGTCGAGATCGGTGTCGTCGGCGGTGAAGAGGACGGCGTCGAGGCGGAGATCAACGAGAAGCTCTACACCTCGTCCGAAGACTTCGTGAAGACCATCGACGCGCTGGGCGCCGGGGAGAACGGCAAGTATCTGCTCGCCGCGACCTTCGGCAATGTGCACGGTGTGTACAAGCCGGGCAACGTCGTGCTCAAGCCCGAGGTGCTCGCCGAGGGGCAGAAGGTGGCCTCGGCCAAGCTGGGCCTGGCCGACGGCTCCAAGCCGTTCGACTTCGTCTTCCACGGCGGTTCGGGCTCGCTGAAGTCCGAGATCGACGATTCGCTGAAGTACGGCGTGGTGAAGATGAACGTCGACACCGACACCCAGTACGCGTTCACCCGCCCGATCGCCGGGCACATGTTCGCCAACTACGACGGTGTGCTGAAGATCGACGGCGAGGTCGGCAACAAGAAGGCCTACGACCCGCGCAGCTACCTGAAGAAGGCCGAGACCTCGATGGCCGAGCGCGTCGTCGAGGCTTGTAACGACCTGAAGTCCGCAGGCAAGTCCGTCAGCGCGAAGTAGCCGGCCCCCCGCCTCTCCGCGACTTCAGCGGGTCGCTGGGTGCGGTTGTTGCGCAGGCTCGTCGGGGTCCCGGTGTACCGTGACTCCGACGGGCGTCCTTAGCGGCTAGGCGGGGTGAAGTTGTCACACAGCTTGGATGTTCGGGTTCTCGGGCCCGTGCGGTTGATGATCGATGGGGCGCCCGTCGCGGTGGGCGGGCCCAAGCCGAGGGCGTTGCTAGCGGCGTTGACCGTGAACCGTCGGCGGGCGGTGTCCTCGCAGGCGCTGGCGGATATCGTCTGGAACGAGGATCCACCGGACTCCTATCAGGCGAGTCTGCAGGTGTTCGTCTCGAATATCCGTAAGACGCTGCGTAATTCGGGGCTGGATCCGGCGGCGGTGCTGCGCACCGAGTCGGCGGGGTATCGGCTCGAGATCGCCGACGGCGGATGTGATCTGGGGCGGTTCGACGCGGCGCGGCGGGCCGGTTCGGAGGCCGTCGCGGCCGGTGATCATCGCGGGGCGTCGGAACTGTTCGCCGCGGCCCTGGCCGAGTGGAGCGGCAAAGCCCTGGACGATCTGTCCGGCCTGCATTTCGCCGAGAGTTTCGCCACCGCCATGGACGAGGAGCGGCTGCTGGTCGCCTCGGCCCGGATCGACGCCGAAATCGCTTGTGGCCGAGCCTCTTCCGTGGTCGGCGAGTTGGTGTCGATGACCGGCGAGCATCCGCTGCGCGAGCCGCTGTGGGTGCAGTTGATCACCGCGCTGTACCTGTCCGGGCGGCAGGCCGACGCGCTGGAGGCGTGCCGCCGGGTCCGCGCGGTGCTGGCCGACGAGCTGGGTATCGATCCGGGTCCGGCGCTGATCGAACTCGAACAGCGGGTGCTGCGGCAGGAGCCGCTGAACACCGCCGACATCGCCAAGGTCGAGCGGATGGCACAGGCGATGACCGAGACGGTCACCGAGACGCCGCGTTCGGCGCGCACCGGGCAGCTGCGTCTGCCCGACGGGCGGGTGGTCCCGATTCCCAAGGGCGGCTTGAAGATCGGCCGCATGACCGACAACGACCTGGTCCTGGACGACCCGAAGGTCAGCCGGTATCACGCGCACATCCTGCCGAGCCGGGCCGGACTGCTGATCAAGGATCTGCACTCGGCCAACGGCATCTACATCAACGAGGAACCGATCGACAACGGTTCGGTGCTCGCCGACGGCGACGCCGTGCGGATCGGCGCGACGATCCTGCGTTTCGAGGGGAGCTGAAATTCTGCCTCCGCTTCGCTCCTCCGCTCCGTCAGTCCAGAATCGACCCGGGCCGCGGCCTTGGAGCTGGCGTTATCAGGGGTTGGTGGAACTGGGTGGTGCCAGGCCGGTGCGGAATCGACCAGGTGGCAGTCGAAGTCAGCGTCGGGGGGTAGGTCAGGGGGTGTTGCTGCCGGGGGCGCAGGCCACGCCGGTGTGCTTCGGGTCGAGCAGTCCGTTGTATCCGGGTTGTGAGGCGTACAGCGGAGCTTTACCCGCGGCGCGCACCGCGGCGCAGTTCGGGTAGTAGACCGGCTTGTTCTGGTCGTCGGTGTCCTGGGGCGGGCTGATCGTGCCCTGATCGTTCACGGTGAATCCGCTGCCACCGGCGCTGGAACCGCCGGTACCTGCCCCCGAACCGGGTGCGGCCAGGGCCGCGGCGGGTGCGGCGAGGCCGAGCAGCCCAGCCGCGGCAACGGCGGGAATCATGCGGCGAAATGCTGGAATCTTCACGGCGGCAATCCTGAACGCTGCTATCGGATGAATGCTTCGAGTCAACTCTATGCGCAGTTCCTGAGAATTCGCCGGGAGTCACGTAAGGTCTGGTCCGGGCGAAATGGGCAAGGGGGGAGCGAGGGGTTGGACATGGCTGTGCGGCTGTTCGCTGCCGTCGGGACGGTCGTCATCGGAGTGCTGGGCGTACCGCCCGTGGTGCACGCGGCGCCCGCGCCGGTGCCCGGAATCGGGCCGTGCGCAACCGATCCGGTGCCTGCGCACGCCTCGCTGGTGCCCGAGACCCTGGAGGTTTCGGTGCCGTATCCGGTGGTGACCGTGGATCCCGGTGCGTCGCGGCCCGGGCCGGTCCAGCGCACCACGATGATGTTGCCCGCCAACCCCTGCACCGATCCGTGCCCCGACCTGACCGACACGCCGGCGCCCCCGCCGAGTCTCCTGCGACGCCTGGGCCTGCCCGATGTGCTGGTGAGTCCCAAGCCGTTCTATTTCGCGCTGCCGCCGGGCCCGTCACCGCACACCGGCCCGCCGCCGCCCGCGCGGCAACATCCGCCGATCGAACCGGGACCGCAGTCACCGGTGCGCGCCGCGCCGCGGATCGGCCGGGTCAGCGAGGTGGCCAAGGAGACCGGCGCGAATTCGGTCAATCGCACCGACAAACGCTGGCAGGTGTACGGCACGGATCTGGGCGTCTCGTGGGAGAGTGCGCCCGGTGAGGTCGCCATGGCCTTCGGCGACACCGTCGGCGTCGGCTTCCATCCGCCGGGCGGTATGGGACAGGACTGGCGCAGTAATGTGCTGGCGTTCAGCAGGAATCGCGATCTGAGCCACGGCGCGATCTTCGATCGCATGGTGACCGACGACCGGTGTCATGCCGCCGAGCTGCTCGACAGCCGCAAGAAGGACAACATCGAGATCACCACGATCCCGACCTCGGGATTCGCGATCGGATCGCGACAGTACCTGAGCTACATGTCGATTCGCACGTGGACCAGCGCGCCGGGCACCTTCTTCACCAACTACGGCGGCATCGCCTACTCCGACGACCACGGTCAGACCTGGACCAAGGATCCGTACGCGCACTGGGACGACATCTTCGGTCTGGCGAATTTCCAAGTGGCGGCGATGGTTCCGCAGGGCGACTACGTCTACATGTTCGGCACGCCCAATACCCGCCTGGGTTCGGTGGGCCTGGCCCGGGTGCGCAGATCCCAGGTGCTCAACACCTCCGCGTACCAGTACTGGCACGAGGGCTCGTGGACGCCCGTCGGCGGATCCGCTTCCGCCACACCGATAGTCCAGGGCCCGGCCGGTGAGCTGTCGGTGCGCTACGACGCCGCCCGGAACGTCTGGCAGATGAGCTATCTGGACACCGCCAAGGGCGCAATCGTTCTGCGCGAGGCGAATTCACCCCAGGGCGTCTGGTCCGAGAGCACTCCGACGGTCAACGTCTCCCTATACCCGGAACTCTACGGCGGTTTCATCCACCCGTGGTCGACCGGCTCGGATCTCTACTTCACCATCAGCACCTGGAGCGACTACAACGTCTACCTGATGCGCGCCCAGCTCGAGAACTGAGACCTCGCCCCTGATTTTGCTGGGCCGTAACAGGTTACAGTCACCAGCGCACCGGTATACCCCAGGTCGCCGAGTTCCGCCCACCTCATAACGCCAACACCAAAGGCCGCGGCCCGGGTCGATTCTGGACTGACGGAGCGGGGGAGCGAAGCGGAGGAGCGGAGGAGGGAAGAATCGGCCCTTGGGGGGCCGCGGCCCGCCGGAGCGAAGCGGAGGCCAAAAACACAGCCCTAACTCAATTGGACGATCGCTGTCGCTCGGCCGAAGAGTTTCTTTCCGGCGGAGGCGCCGGACAGCAGCAGGGTCGCGGTGCGGCGTTCGGGGTCGAGGGATTTGACCTTGGCGCTGTATTCGATCCGGGCGGGGGCGGTGGCCTCGACCGGGACCAGCCCGGCGAAGCGGACGCTGTAGGACTCGATGGCGGTCGGATCGCCCAGCCATGCGCTCAGATATTCCGCGCCCAGGCCCATGGTGAGCAGGCCGTGCGCCACCACGGTCGGCAGACCGGCGAGTTCGGCGGCGCGATCGCTGAAGTGGATCGGGTTCGGGTCGGCGGCGACTCCGGCGTAGTTCACCAGATCGCCACGGGTGAGCCGCATCCGGCCGATCGGCAGCTGATCGCCGACGGACAGCTCCTCGAAGCGCGGAATCGTGTGCACCTCGGTGTTTTCGCGAGACTGCGCCAGTGTCGGCAGAGGGAGGGCCTGTTCCGGGGTGATCGGGATGAGCACCTCGGGGTCGGTCTCGGCGATCTCGCGGCGCTGCATCACCAGGCCCTCGACCAGCCGGACGATATCGGGATCGACCTGCTGCCCCAGTCGCGCCACGATCGTCACCGTCGCGACGACCGCGACCTCGCCGTCCTCATCGATCATGGCGACCCGCACGGTGAGGAAGTCGTTACCGCGCATCCGGCGGATCGACTCGATCTTCGCCTCACTGGTCATGCGGTGGCCGACCGTGATCGGGCGGTGGATCTCGAAAAGCTGGTCCGTCTGCAGGACTTGGGACAGGTCGTACTCGGTGAGCACCGAATCCAGCAGCGCCTGGGTGGTCGTCATACCGATGACCGCGGCGAAGGTCGGCGGCGCGAGGACGTTCCGGTAGCCGAGCTTGGCCGCCTCGTCCTCGAAATTGTGTGCCGGGTGGCTGTTCTGGACGGCGCGGGCGAATTCCCGGACCTTCTCCCTGCCGACGTCGTAGTGATCCCGAATCCGGAAGTGCTGACCGATCAGTTCCGTGGCCGCCGACGCTTCGGGTGCCAGCTGCGGCATATCCCTGTACTCCCTGCTCGTTTTTGCTCGGTAAAACGCGTACATGCCTCACGCGAGGATCGCGCGGGCCGCACCCGGGCTGCGGGCGCGATCGGATAACTCGGATACTCTACCGGCGAGTAGGACCGATGACCAGTTATCTGTGAGGTGTATCGCGTGCCGACGCAAAAGCGTCACAGCGCACGGTGACAACCTCGTCGCACCCGGGCCGAAAGCGATGCGGGAAATCTCACTGTGCGGCGTTCGGTAGATCGCACACCTTCCAGCCGTCGACGGTGTTCTGCAGATCGAAGGTGCGCGCGATGCGGGTGGCGTCGGCGTCGGTGTAGACGCTGGCTTGCGCCACCGCCTTGTCGCCGGTGATCTGGACCGAGTTCACGCTGTCGACCTTGGGGATCTTGCGCTGATCTACCGCGAGTTTGTGCACGCTGGCGTACTGGTCCGGCGATTTCGCCATGCCCTTGTAGAAATCGTTCTGCGCACCGCAGGTGGCGGCCTGCAGATCGGTCAGGTTGCCCGAGTTCAGCGCGTTGGTGTAGGTGGTGATCGCCGCCTTGACCTTCGCCTCGGGCGAATTGCTGCCACCACCGACCATGGCGATGATCACGCCGATCACCACCACGATCAGCACGACCGCCGCGCCCGCGATCAGCAGGCTGCGTCGGCTGCGTCGCTTCGGCTCGCTCGACGATTCGCCCGGTGCGCCGGGGATGCGCTGCGGGGCGGCGATTGTGTGCGTTTCTGCCGCGAATTGTTCTGGCGCCGTGAAGGATTGCGTTCCCCCGGGGGCCTGCTGTCCGCTCGGCGCCTGCTGCGGCCTGGGTTGTTCTGGGACGGTGGGTTGCGCATCCGCCGGTGAGGGCGCGCTGGTTCCGGCGGAGTCGGCCGGACGCGCAGCGCCTTGTGCGGCACCGGTCTTACCCTCGAACCGCATCTTCTGCGTGGCCTGCTCGTCCGGGCGCTGTACCGGCAGGATGGTCGTCTTCGCATCGGAGGTATCCGAGACCATCGGAAGGGCAACGGTTTTCGGATCGATCGTCTTCGCGTCGTCCTCGTCCGCGTCCGAACCGGATTTCGCTGTGCCGGAGGTCTTCGCGCCCGGCAGTGCGGATTTCGGGATGACCGTGGTCTTACCGCCGGTTCCCGGTGTTCCGGACTGCTTCGAATTCTCCTCCCGCACATCGGAATCGGACTCATCGGATGTTCCGGGCCTCGCCGTGCCGCCCTTGGCCATCGCCTGGGTGGCGGCCTCGGTCGTCCCCGGAGAATTCTGTCCCGACTCCTTCGCCGATCCGGCAGGCGTGGCAGAACCACCCGGTAGCGATACCGTCGGCGTGCCGGATCCCGCGCCCGCCGACTTCGGGGGCGGCACGCTGCCGGGCCGTGGCACCGCCGAATTTCCGGGCGCCTGCGTCCCGGACCGGGCCGCCGGATTTGCCGCTGTCCCCGAGCCCGGCCGGGCTGCCTGATTCGGGGGCGTGGGTATCACGCGGGTCGGCCCGTCGCCGGGGCTCGACGCGGATGTCCCGGTCGTGGGTCGGTCGGTGGAATCGGCGGCCGCTGATCCACTCTGCGCCGGTCCGCTGCCGGAACCCGATCCGGCGGCTGCCCCGCCGCCGGTGCGAGCCGAGTCCGCCGCTGGGGACTGTCCGCCCGCAGGTTGCTTCCCGGATGAGTCGTCACCGGGCCGTTCCTTCGAACTCATGAGTGCCCCCTCACCGGTCCCGCCGGAGCGCGGTCCCATCGCTGTGCCCGCCCCGCGGCCAGCCGGATCGGCCGACGCGGGCGGTCGTCGTATCGGTCCGCTGCCGGACCACGTGTTCCCGGACGTCCCGCGGCCGGACCGGACTGTCGAATCGGCCGTCGCGGGTGGCTGCTGTGCCGGTCCGCCGAGTCGCGTACTGCTGGATACATCCGTGCCGAGCCGTCCGACCGGATCGGCCGCCGAATCCCGCAGGGGCCCGTTGCTGGACCGGACTGCCGAATCGGTCGATGTGGTCGGTCGCTGTGCAGGTCCGTTGCCCAGTCGTGCGGGTCCGGACGTTTCGGTGCCGGGTCGTGCGGCCGGATTGTCCCGTCCAGGGCCGCTGCCGGGCCTCGGTCCGGCGGGTGTTCCGCTGCCGGACCGGGTCGTCGAATCGGTCGGTGCAGGTGGTCGCTGCGCCGGTTCGTTGCCGAGCCTTGCGGGTCCGGAGGTTTCGGAGCCGGGCCGTCCGGTGGGGTTCGCGGGTGTGTTCCGGGCGGGTTCGCCCCCCGGGCTCGAGGACCCTGGGCCGGAACGGCCCGGCGGGTTCGCGAGATCTCGGGACGCGCGCAGTGCGCCGAACAGTCCCGGACCCGGGCGCGCGGGATTGGACGGTGCCGGTGTGCGCTGGTCGGGGTGATTGCCGGACTGTGTCCCGGCCCCGGGACTCGCCGGTGGCGCACCCTGGGGAGATCCGTCACCCGGCCGCGGCGGAGTCGCTCCCCCGGGCTGGTCCGCCGGTGTGGACGAGCCCTGTCCGGGGCCATTGCCGGTCCGCGCGCCCGCGGCTGTCCCGGGACGGACCGCCTCGCCTGCCGCAGGCGAGCCTTGCGCCGGTCCGCTGCCCGGTCGCGCTCCGGCCGGTCCGCTGCCTGGTTGTGCTCCGGTCGGTCCGCCACCTGGTTGTGCTCCGGCCGGTCCGCTGCCTGGTTGTGCTCCAGTCGGTCCGTTACCCGGTCGCGGGCCAACCTGCGGCCCGCCCGCCGATCGCGGATCGCGGCCACCCGGAGGCGTCGACCCACCGGCGAACTTCGCCGTCTGGGCGTCGCCGGGCCGCGCGGTCCCGGCCGGTCCGTTGCCCGGCCGCTGCGATCCGGGCGCAGCAGGCGAATTCGAGGCCGACGCGTCGGCGGCACGTTTCGACCCGGCCGACCAACCCGCGAATTTCGCGGTCGGCCCCTCACCCGGCCGCTGCGATGTGGGCGCACCGGGCGGATTGGAGGACGGTGCGCCACCCGGAGGCGTCGACCCGGCCGAACCGCCCGCGAATTTCGCGGTCGGCCCTTCACCCCGCGTATTCGAGGCGGGGCCGCTGCCCGGACGTGGTGGGGCAGGTGGAGGGGTGGGACCGTTGCCCGGAGGTGTGGATCCGGCCGAACCGCCTGGGAATTTCGTGGTCGGACCGTCGCTCGGACGGGTCGAGCCCGGGGCCTGCGTAGGTCCGTTTGCGGGGCGTGGCGGTGTGGCCGCACCGCCGGGAGGCGTCGGGCCGGTGGAGGCGCCGGGCGCATTCGGAGTCAGTCCGCCCGGACGCGATGTACCCGAGGCCGGTCCGCCCGGACGCGATGCGCCTGGTGCCGGGGGCTGTCCACCCGGACGCGACGCGCCCGGCGCCGAGGCGGGTCCGCCGCCCGGACGTGATGTCGGAGCGTTCGGGTCCCCGCCCGGACGGGCCGATACACCGGGGGCAGGTGGTCTCGGCGCGTTCCCCGGACGCGGTGTTGCGGCCGGACCGTTGCCGGGTCGCGAGCCCGCCGGACGCGGATCCAGTGGCGGTGTCGAGGGTGAGTTCGCTTGGGCCGGCCCGGGGTTCGCGCCCAGTGGTGCGCCGGGCCGTCGTGGCTGTCCGCCGGGTGGGACCGGGCCG
>NZ_BDBQ01000151.1 GCF_001613065.1 Nocardia miyunensis NBRC 108239 | reverse complement strand
TTCAGATACGCCCGTGTCGAGTCCCCACCGGCGGCGAACTCGGCTTCCTTGCGCGCCCGACGCAGCGCCGGAGACTCGTCCTCATCCCAGATGTCGTCCGCAGCGTCATCTTGCTCCGCCGAGGTGCCAGTGGGATCTTGGTCATTTGTTTCGCCTGCGGTCGTTGCCACATTCGCCTCTCCGAGTGATCCGGGCGGCATCGCGATTCGAGAAACAGGACCGCAGAGAGGCCTCGAGCGGCTCGGCAATCACCGGGACCAATGACCAGCGTAGACGAAGTGAGGCGACTACCCGCCTCGCTCCCGCCGGTCGCTGCGCGAGCGCTGGCCGAAGCACGATGCGAGGGATCGCCGGAGGTCGTGGCATAGTGAGGGGTGAGGACGGGCTCCTTACCGAAATTTGCCCGGCTCACTACAGAAGAGAAGTTGTTTACAGCATGACTCAAGGCAGTGTGAAGTGGTTCAACGGTGAAAAGGGCTTCGGCTTCATCGCCCAAGACGGAGGCGGCCCGGACGTCTTCGTGCATTACTCGGCCGTGAGCGGCTCGGGTTACAAATCCCTCGATGAGGGTCAGCGTGTCGAGTTCTCGGTGGAGCAGGGCCAGAAGGGCCCCCAAGCCGTGGACGTCCGCGTCATCTGATTCACCACGAGTTCGTGAAGAGCTTCGCACCGATCAGGGGGCGAAGCTTTTTTATCGGCCGCGACAGGCCTGACTCGGGCAACGCGGTCGCGATCAGCTGATCAGGCGCACCGCGTTCGGCATGATTCCGCTGGTGCGCACGGCCGTAACCCGCACCACCTCACCGGATTCGGGCGCCTCGATCATCTTCCCGTTGCCCAGATACAGCGCCACGTGCTCACTGCCGTTGCGTCCCCAGAACAGCATGTCACCGCGTGCGCGTTTCGCCACAGGCACTTTCGTGCCCATCTGATACTGGTAGCCGCTGTAATGCGGCAGGGAGATCCCGACGCCCGCGAACGCGTAGACCATCAGGCCCGAGCAGTCGAAGCCGACCTTCTTGTAGTCGCCGTATCTGTCCGCGACACCACCGTCGCGGATGCCCTTGGTGGGGCCGTCCTCATCGCCGCCGCCCCAGGCGTAGGTGACACCGAGCTGTGCCATCGCGCGGTCGATCACCATCTCGATCAGCTCCGCGGGCGTCCCGTCCGGACGTGAGGGCGTGCTGGGCATGGATTTGTGCGGTGGCGGATCGTCGTCGAGCTGTGTGTGCGGGCGTTTGCCGTCGCCGAGTTCTTCCGCGCGCTCGCGGGCCGCGGCGTCCGATGCGGCGCGCACCGCCGCGGATGCGGCCGCGGCCGCCGCGGCGAGTTCCTCGGCCCGGCGCTGCCGGTCCCAGTCCTCGTATGCCGCGCGCTCGCCCTGTAGGCCCGCCACCTGCTGCCGCGCCGCGTCCAGGCGCTGCTGGGCCACGTCGCGCTGCCTGACCAGCGCGTCGCGCTGTGCGGTCTGCTCGTTCACCGCCGATTCGGCGGCGCTCACCGCGTTCTGGGCCTCGGACTTCTTCGATTCCGCGGTGGCCGCGGCGGCGTCGGCCGCCTGCTTGGCCAGTCGCGCCGCCGAATCGGCGTTGGCGCGCTCGACCTGCGCGCGCCGCATACCGTTCAGCGCCGCGTCCTGCGAAGTGGAGGCCACGCTCAGCAATTGTGCCCGCTCCAGGGACCGAGCCGGGCTGCCGCCGGACAGGTAGTTGACCATCGAATCCGAGCCGGGGCTCATGTACGCCTGTTCGGCGAACTTGTCGAAGCTGCTGCGTGCCTGATCCACCGCCGCGCCCGAGGCCGTGAGCGCCCGCTGTGTTCCGGCGACCGCGGTCGCGGCCGAATCGGCCCGCTCCCGGGCCGACTGCAGATCCACCAGCGCCTTGTTCACGGCCTCGCGCTTCTGCGCGACGACCGAGTCCAGCTGCTGGATCTGCTGTCCGACCGCGGCCACGTCGTTGATCAGCGCGCCGACCTGGTTGACCCCGTTGGTCACCTGGGCCCCGGCCGCGGCGATGTCGTTGTCGCTGGGGTTGGGCGGAGGTGGTGGCACCGCTCCGGCGATCGGCGTCACCACGACCACCGTCGCCGCACAAACCAGCAATCCCAGAGCGACCCTGAACGACCCCCCTCGTACTGTCCCGACCACGCGTACCCACCTCCCTGGATCCACACCGCGGTTCCCGGGTAGCGAAGCGTCACCGGGACCTTCACATGGGGTGACAGGTATGCGCCATCACCCCACGAGTATCAGCAACGCCCCTGCTCATCACTGGTCGCTGTATACCCTTATGACACTTCTTCCCCAAGAGTGTCATTCGAAACCGTACGGCACATAAGTCTCCGAGAGAACACACACAACATAATCACATCTGCGTAATTTGGTGGGTTGCTTACAAATAACTGAAGACGAGACAGGAATCCCCGCAGAAAACCGACCGTTCGCCCGTTTTATGCTCGAAAACGACAGGCTCAGGCCCGCGGAGTCACATCGGGCGAACACAAATTCCACCGGAACGCCATAGCGTCTCGACGGGCCGGGGCAACCTCGAGCGCACGATGAATCCGCCGGCGGAACAACACCTGTCACCGCTCGGCCGAAGGGACAGCAGACGCTACCGGCCCGCGGCCGGCCGGAATTACCTCGACCGGTTCAGCGGACCGGATCGCCCTGCAGATGATCCGGCGCGGCCTCGGCCCGGCGACGCTTGACCAGATACAAGCCGCCGGCCACGACGAGAGCGCCCAGCAGCAGCACGTAGGTGAACGCCGTCCACGGGATCATCTGGTTCGCCTGGAGACTGTGCACGAACGCGCGCGTCGCCTCGACGCTGTGCCCGCCGTGCCGGTTCTTGGCGATGTCCTCGGCCTTCTCCAGGCGGTACCGGCTGTACGTGTCGCTGTAGGTGCCCGCCCAGTCGTCGCTCAGCACCAGAACCGTGCCGTGCTCGGTCTTGCCGACCTCGGTGGCCAGGTCGCGCAGGCTCGAATCCGGCGACGGATTTCCCGTCACGACCACCACGCTCAGCGGAATCCCCTGCTCCCGGCTGTCGGCGACCACGGACTCCAGATCGGACGGATCATTCCCCTTGGGCACGTACACGTGCTCCACCGCCAGGTGCGCGAGGATGGTGTCCACATCGACCTCGGGCGGAATCTCCGCGGCCTTGGGGGTTCCAACCGAGGCAAAGGTGACGGTCATCTTCCATCCGGTCTCGTCGAGTCGCCAACCGGGGCGACTGGCATCCAACACATGTCACAGGATCCGCGCCGTGACGGCGCGAGGAGGGGGCTGCGCCGAAACGCATGGATGCACAGTACGCGACCGGTGCATGATGTTTGCGGGCACGCCGCGCGGTGCGCCCCCGCCCGTTTCACAGGACAAGCGTACTGTTAGCCTAGGCAACATGAGGGCGCACAGCTAGTCGGCCCTCGACCGGAGCCGCCGGCACAGCCCTGCCGACGGCCACCTCACCGACGAGTGGAGCTGAACGTATGACGACCATCGATACATTCGGCGCCAAGGGCACCCTCGAGGTCGGAGATCGGTCGTATGAGATCTTCCGCCTCTCCGCCGTGCCCGGCACCGAAAAACTCCCCTACGCACTGAAAGTCCTCGCCGAGAACCTGCTGCGCACCGAGGACGGCGCCAACATCACCGCGGATCACATTCGCGCCATTGCGAATTGGGATCCCTCAGCGCAGCCGAACACCGAGATCCAGTTCACCCCCGCGCGAGTCATCATGCAGGACTTCACCGGTGTGCCCTGCGTGGTCGACCTGGCCACCATGCGCGAGGCCGTGACCACCCTCGGCGGCGACCCGAACAAGGTGAACCCGCTCTCACCCGCCGAGATGGTCATCGACCACTCGGTCATCCTCGACGTGTTCGGCACCGCCGACGCCTTCGAGCGCAACGTCGACCTGGAGTACGAGCGCAACGGCGAGCGCTACCAGTTCTTGCGTTGGGGCCAAGGCGCTTTCGACGATTTCAAGGTCGTCCCGCCGGGCACCGGCATCGTGCACCAGGTCAACATCGAGTACCTCGCGCGGGTGATCATGGTCCGCAACGGGCAGGCCTACCCGGACACCTGCGTCGGCACCGACTCGCACACCACCATGGTCAACGGCCTGGGCGTGCTGGGCTGGGGCGTCGGCGGCATCGAGGCCGAGGCGGCCATGCTGGGTCAGCCTGTGTCCATGCTGATTCCGCGCGTGGTCGGCTTCAAGCTGACCGGTGAGATCCAACCGGGCGTGACCGCGACCGACGTCGTGCTCACCGTCACCGACATGCTGCGCAAGCACGGCGTGGTCGGCAAGTTCGTCGAGTTCTACGGCAAGGGCGTGGCCGAGGTGCCCCTGGCCAACCGCGCCACCCTGGGCAACATGAGCCCCGAATTCGGTTCCACCGCAGCGATTTTCCCGATCGACGAGGAAACCATCAACTACCTGCGCCTGACCGGCCGCACCGACGAGGAGCTCGCGCTCGTCGAGTCGTACGCCCGTGAGCAGGGCATGTGGCACGATGCCGAGCACGAGCCCGCCTACTCCGAATACCTCGAGCTGGATCTGGGCACCGTGGTGCCGTCCATCGCCGGGCCGAAGCGCCCGCAGGACCGAATCCTGTTGTCGGAGTCCAAGATTGCCTTCCGCAAGGACATCCACAACTACACCAACGACCCCGAGGCCGCCCCCCACTCCAAGCTGGACGAGGCGCTCGAGGAGTCCTTCCCTGCCAGCGATCCGGCCGAGCTGTCCTTCGCCGACGACGACGCGGTGATCCAGACCGCCGCCAACGGCAGCACCGGCCGCCCCTCCAAGCCGATCCGGGTGCGCAGCGCCGAGCGCGGTGACTTCATCCTCGACCACGGCGCGGTCGCGGTCGCGGGCATCACCTCCTGCACCAACACCTCCAACCCGTCGGTCATGATCGGCGCGGCCCTGCTGGCGCGCAACGCGGTCGAGAAGGGCCTGACGAGCAAGCCGTGGGTCAAGACCAACATGGCGCCCGGCTCGCAGGTCGTGTCCGACTACTACGAGAAGGCGGGCCTGTGGCCCTACCTGGAGAAGCTGGGCTTCTACCTGGGTGGCTACGGCTGCACCACCTGCATCGGCAACACCGGCCCGCTGCCGGAGGAGATCTCCAAGGCGGTCAACGACAACGACCTGACCGTCACCGCGGTGCTGTCCGGTAACCGCAACTTCGAGGGCCGCATCTCCCCCGACGTGAAGATGAACTACCTGGCCTCGCCGCCGCTGGTCATCGCGTACGCGCTCGCGGGCACCATGGACTTCGACTTCGAGGCCGACGCGCTGGGCAAGGACCAGGACGGCAACGACGTCTTCCTGAAGGACATCTGGCCCTCCTCGCAGGAGATCGACGACACCATCGCCTCGGCGATCAGCCAGGACATGTTCCGCAAGTCCTACGCCGACGTGTTCAAGGGCGACGAGCGCTGGCGGAACCTGCCGACCCCGGCCGGCGACACCTTCGCCTGGGACGACAACTCCACCTACGTCCGCAAGGCCCCGTACTTCGACGGCATGGAGCTCGAGCCCGCGCCGGTCGAGGACATCAAGGGCGCGCGCGTGCTGGCGCTGCTGGGCGATTCGGTCACCACCGACCACATCTCCCCGGCCGGTCCGATCAAGTCGGGCACCCCGGCCGCGCAGTACCTGGACGCGCACGGCGTGGAGCGCAAGGACTACAACTCGCTGGGTTCGCGGCGCGGTAACCACGAGGTCATGATCCGCGGCACCTTCGCCAACATCCGGCTGCGCAACCAGCTGCTGGACGACGTCTCGGGTGGTTACACCCGCGACTTCACCCAGCCGGGCGGTCCGCAGGCGTTCATCTACGACGCCTCGCAGAACTACCAGGCCGCGGGCATCCCGCTGGTCGTGCTCGGCGGCAAGGAATACGGTTCGGGCTCCTCGCGTGACTGGGCCGCCAAGGGCACCCGCCTGCTGGGTGTGCGCGCGGTCATCACCGAGTCGTTCGAGCGCATCCACCGCTCGAACCTGATCGGCATGGGCGTCATCCCGCTGCAGTTCCCGGCCGGTGAGTCGGCCGCGTCGCTGAAGCTGGACGGCACCGAGACCTTCGACATCGAGGGCATCACCCAGCTGAACGAGGGCAAGACGCCCAAGACCCTGAAGGTGACCGCCACCAAGGAGAACGGCGACAAGGTCACCTTCGACGCGGTCGTGCGCATCGACACCCCCGGTGAAGCGGACTACTACCGCAACGGCGGCATCCTGCAGTACGTCCTGCGCAACATGATCACCGGATAGGATTTTGCCGCCTTCGGCGGCGCGTTCGCGGCCCCGGGGCTCGTCGTTCGGCCGGTCGGACTCGCATTTCACATATGCGAATGGACCGTCCAACGACGAGCCGGCTGCGAATCTCACTCGTAAGACGCTCCCAACGGGGCTGGGGAGGTGCACATCTCACCGAAAGGTGCACCCTCCCCGACCTTGTACCGTTGACCCCTGCGTCGCCGAATCCCGGCGCAGGGCACTGTATTTCGCTGGAGGAGCCCATGCCCAAGGTCAGTGAGGACCATCTCGCCGCGCGGCGCAGCCAGATCCTGGACGGGGCGCGGCGCTGTTTCGCCGAGTTCGGCTACGAGGGCGCCACCGTGCGCCGCCTCGAAGAGGCCATCGGGCTGTCCCGCGGCGCGATCTTCCACCATTTCCGCGACAAGGACGCGTTGTTCCTGGCCCTGGCCCAGGAGGACACCGAGCGGATGGCCGACATCGCCGCCACGCAGGGTCTGGTGCAGGTCATGCGCGAGATGCTGGCCGATCCGGAGCAGTACAACTGGCTCGGCACCCGGCTGGAGATCGCCCGGCGGCTGCGGACCGATCCGGAATTCGCCGCGGGGTGGACCCAGCGTTCGGCCGAGCTGACCGCGGCGACGCTGGCCCGGCTCGAACGCCGCAAGGCCGCGGGCGCCCTGCGCGACGACGTGCCGACCGATGTGCTGCTCGGCTACCTGGACCTGGTGCTCGACGGGCTCATCGCCCGCATCGCCTCCGGGCACACGAACGACAACCTCACGGCCGTGCTGGATCTGGTCGAGGCCTCGGTGCGCCGCAAGGGCTGAGCCGGAGAATCACCCCGCGATGGCACTCGATGCAAAGATGCACGCGTTGCAGCATTGCGGTGAATGCCGATACGCACGGACTGCGGTGAATTGGAACGTCCCGATGAGACGAATTCCGACCGGTCTCGGCAAATCGTGTCCGATACCACTTTCGCACCGGAAATAGCCGCCTTCGACCACACGTTCGCCAAGGTATGACCTTTGCTGTCCCCGTTACCGTGCGCGGCTACGAACTCGATGTCAACGGCCATATGAACCAAGCCGTTTATCACCAGTACGCCGAGCACGCCCGCTGGGAGGCGTTGCGGGCGGCGGGCCTGGTGCCGGACAAGATGCTGCACGCCGGACTCGGACCGGTGGTCCTGGAATCGACCGTGCGGCATCTGCGCGAATTACATCTGGGCGACGAGGTCACCATCACCTGTGAATTCGAATGGGGCGAGGGCAAGGTGTTCCGGATCCTCCAGCAGATCCGCAAACTGGACGGAACCGTCTCCGCCGAGTTCGCCGTCGTCAGCGGTCTGATGGATCTCACCGCACGCAAACTCGTGCCGAATCCGAAGGAGCGGTTCCGCGACCTGTCCGAGTCCGCGGACGTACTGGGGCTGTGAGGCGTTGAGAGCTCAACCGAAACTCTTTCGGCGATAGCGCATTCCGCGTCCTTGCCACCGGGATGCCGGTGCACCGGAAATCTTTCGATGCCGACCGGTCGACGTGCCTGTCGAGATATGATCCAGAACACGCTCGGCTTCCGTGGCAAACCGCGAGCAGATCGGAGACCAGCCCCATGACCGATGGCGTCCGTCCTTCCACGTCCACATATCCCAGGCCACGTCCCGATAGCCAGGAGGTTGCGCCGCTACTGTCCGGCTATTTGATAGCCGAATCCACGCGAGCGGTGAGCGTGCGCGTGAGTGAGGGCACGTGGACCTTCGATCGAGCGGACGTTCTCGGCATCGATCTGGTGGGTGTCCCAGCGCCGCATGCCGACGGCGATCCGGCCGCGCGACCGGTGCGGGTGCGCATCCGGGCGGGCGCGATCGCGGACTTCACCCGGAGGCTGCGAATCGAACTCACCGACCGCCCGATGACGTTGCCGCAGCAGCACTCTCCCGCCCGCGGCGACGATCTGCTGGCCCGGCTGACCGAACGCTGGGCCCGGGATCTGCAGTTGCCGACCGATCCCGCCGTCGGCGGGGTCACCATGACTCGCAGCCAGACTCGCTCGTTCGCCCGCAGCGACGACGCGATGGCCTGCGACAGCCTCGACTGAGAGGTTCGCCTCCGATGGCCCGCCCGGCCGGGTCGGTGCTGATCGTCACCGAAGCCGACGACCTGCATGCCGATGCGATGGCTGCGACTCTCCGAAAGCACCACGGCGTCAGCCCGATTCGTCTCGACATGCGCGACTTCCCGCGCGAGACCGGTAGTTTCCGGCTCGATCGCGCGGGTACCGCGCGTTCGCTGTCGCACCTTCGCGGTCTGGACGCGGTCGGCTCGGTGTGGTGGCGGCGCCCGCATCAGGCGGTGGTGCCCGGCGGGATGCGTCGCGCCGACGACGACTACCGGCAGGCCGAATGCGACGGTTTCCTGCAGGGACTGCTGTGGTCGATTCCGGCGGTGTGGGTCAACGATCCCGGCACCGATCGCACCGCGACCCGCAAGATCGTGCAACTCGAGACCGCACGGCGAGCCGGATTCGTCATCCCGGAAACCCTGGTCACCAACGATCCGGACGAGGCACGCAGCTTCGTCGGCGCACGACCGGGCCCAGTGGTCTACAAACGCACCGGAACCGGACGCGCGGAGTTCTCCGAGACCCGGGTGGTCACCCCCGCGGACCTGGCCCGCCTGGACACGATCCGCTCCGCGCCCACGACCTTCCAGGACTATGTCGAGGCCGACTGCGATCTGCGCGTGGTGTGGATCGACGGGGTCGAGTGGACCGTGCGCATCGACTCGCAATCCGGTGTGGGACGGGTGGATTCGCGCCTGGACACCTCGGTCGACTTCACGCCCGAACGCCTGCCCGCGACGGTGAGCAAGTCCATCGCCACCGTGATGGGCGCGCTCGGACTGACCTTCGGCGTCCTGGACATCCGCTTGGGGACCGACGGCGAGTACTACTTCCTGGAGGTCAACCCCCAGGGGCAGTTCGCCTATCTGGAGATCAAGACCGGCCTGCCGATATTCCGCAGTCTCGCAGGATATCTCGTGCTCGGCGACGCGAGCGTGCCCCGGGACTGAGGCACGACACATCCGCCATTGCCGACATTCGGCGCGAAATGCGCACGCCGGAACATCCTTTCACCCGACCGGGCCGCAAAGACGGTGCGGCCGCGGATGAATCGGCACATCCGACGGTCTCCCCGAGCGGACCTACTTGCTCGCCCCGGCCTTGCGGCGATTGGCGCCACCGCGGCTGCGGAGTTGCACATGCGACTCCACGAGCACGTTGTGGATGAATCCGTACGAGCGGCCCGTTTCACGCGCCAGCGAGCGGATACTCGCCCCTGCCTCGTATTGCTTCTTGAGCTGGGTTTGCAAGCGGTCGCGGGACTTTCCGGTCACGCGCGTACCTTTACCCAACGTGGACTTCCCCTGTGTGGGCCTGTCACTCATGGCTTCCTCCGGTCGCCCTGCAGCCTGATTCAAGGCTAGAACTACAAGCATGCAGTGATCAACGCTTCCGTGTGATCAACCTCACGATATTTGTCCGTAATCGGCACCGGCGACAATTTTCGGCGCCGTACGCCGTCTGCACCACCGATATCACCTCGATCGGACTTTCAGGAGCACCCCATGCGCAGGATCACCGCAGGTCTGTTCATCGCGCTCGACGGCGTCGTCGCCGACCCGCAGAACTGGCACTTCCCGTACTTCAACGACGAGATGGGCGCCGCGGTCGGCGATCAGATGGGCACCGCCGACACCATGCTGTTCGGTCGCACGACCTATGAGGGCTTCGCCGCCGCATGGCCGGAACGCGAGCGCGAGGGCGGCCCGGACGCCGAGATGGCCCGGCACTTCGGCGACATCCGCAAGATCGTGGTCACGCACCGGGACATCGATCTGCAGTGGCGCAATTCCGAGGTGCTGCAAGGCGATCTGATCGAATCGGTGACCGCGCTGAAGCAGGGGGCGGGCGGCGACATCGGCCTGAGCGGCTCGGTATCGATCGTGCGACAGTTGCTGTCCGCGAAGCTGATCGATGAACTGCACCTGCTCGTGCACCCGATCGCGATGCGCTCGGGCATGCGCCTTTTCGAGGAGACCGATACGCCGCTGCCACTGACGCTGCTGCGCTCGGCCACCTTCGAGACCGGCGTGGTGCACACCGTCTACGGGCCCGGCGAACTGCTCGAGGGCGGTTACGAGCAGGCCCGCGAGCACCTCGCCTAGCGCCTACGCCAGCTGGATGAGCTCCAGGTAGTCCTGCGACCAGTGGTCCTCGGTGCCGTCGGGCAGCATGATCACCCGTTCCGGGTTCAATGCCTCGGCCGCGCCGGGGTCGTGGGTCACCAGGACCACGGCGCCGGCGTAGCTGCGCAGCGCGTCCAGCACCTGTTCGCGCGAGACGGGGTCCAGGTTGTTGGTGGGCTCGTCCAGGAGCAGCACATTCGCCGCGGAGGAGACCAGTCCGGCCAGCGCCAGGCGGGTCTTCTCACCACCGGACAATGTCCCCGCGGGCTGTTCGAGCTGCGGGCCGGAGAACATGAACGCGCCCAGCAGGCTGCGTAACTCCTGCTCGCCCGCGTCCGGCGAGGCATGCCGGATGTTCTCCCAGACCGTGGCGTTGTCGTCGAGGGTGTCGTGCTCCTGGGCGAAATAGCCGACCTTGAGGCCCCGGCCGGGTTCGACACCGCCCGCTGTCGGAGTCTCCACTCCGGCAAGGAGTTTCAGCATGGTCGTCTTGCCCGCGCCGTTCAGGCCGAGCACCACGACGCGGCTGCCCCGGTCGACCGCGAAGCTGACGCCGGTGAAGATCTCCAGGGAGCCGTAGAGTTTGGTCAGATCCGTCACCATCAGCGGTGTGCGGCCGCAGGGGGCGGGCTCCGGGAATTTGATGCGGGCCACCTTGTCGGCCACGCGCACCTCGTCCAGATCCGCGAGCAGCCGGTCCGCGCGCTTGGACATCTGGTGTGCCGCAGCGGCTTTCGTGGCCTTGGCGCCGAGTTTGGCGGCCTGGGCACGCAGCGCGCTCGCTTTCTTCTCCGCATTGGCGCGTTCGCGCACACGGCGCTGTTCGTCGGTGGCGCGGGCGTCGAGGTACTTCTTCCAGCTCATGTTGTAGATATCGGCCTCGCCGCGCACCGCGTCCAGGAACCAGACCTTGTTCACCACGTCGGCGAGCAGATCGACGTCGTGGGAGATCACGATCAGGCCGCCGTCGTGGTTCTGCAGGAATCCGCGCAGCCAGGTGATCGAATCGGCGTCGAGGTGGTTGGTTGGCTCGTCGAGCAACAGCGTCCGGTCGCTGCGGCCACCGGAACCGTCCGAGGCGGAGAACAGGATTCGCGCGAGCTCGATGCGGCGGCGCTGACCACCGGACAGGGTGCGCAACTGCTGGTTCAGGACCCGATCGGGCAGGCCCAGGCTGTTGCAGATGCGGGCGGCCTCGCTCTCGGCGACATATCCGCCCAGGGCCGAGAACCGGTCCTCGAGCTGGCCGTACTTGCGCACCGCCTTCTCGCGTTCGGCGTCGTCGGCCACCTCGGCCATGCGCGCCTGCTGCTTCTCCATATCGCGGATCAGCGCGTCCAGGCCGCGGGCGGACAGCACCCGGTCGCGGGCCAGCACGTCGAGATTGCCCTCGCGCGGATCCTGTGGCAGATAACCGATTTCGCCGGATCTGGTCACCGTGCCCGCGTAAGGCTCACCCTCACCGGCCAGGATGCGCAGCGTGGTCGTCTTACCGGCGCCATTGCGCCCGACCAGCCCGATCCGGTCTCCCGACTGCACCCGCAGCGCCGAACCGGGCGCGGTCAGCAGTGTGCGGATTCCGGCCCGGACCTCCAGGTCGGTCGCGGTGATCACAACAGTCTCCTCAGCAAAATAATCGTGCGGTCACGGGGTGATAGCTCGAGTGTGCGTCGACAGAACGCACGAGAACCACCGATTTTACGCATCCCCCCGATCGGCCGCCGTAACGCGCACCACTACCGCCTCCGCACCGGCCTGCCGAGACCCCGATCACCGCGCTGCGATCGGTGTCCTCCGGACAGCCGACGCGGGTTCGCGGGATCGGACCTACCCGCCCGATATGGCCATCGGCTAGCGTGCGGTGGTATGAGCGATGACCTGAAGGATAAGAGTGCGCTGGTGACCGGTGCGAGCCGCGGCATCGGCAAGGCGGTCGCCGCCGAATTGCTGGCCCAGGGCGCGAATGTGCTGATCACCGCCCGCAAAGCCGAGCCGCTGGAGGAAACCGCCACCGAACTGCGCGCCCTCGGCCACGCCGGGAAGGTCGTCGCGCTGGCGGGCAACTCGGGTGACGCGACCGCGCGCGCGGATGCGGTTGCCACCGCGATCGCCGAATTCGGCGCACTGGACATCCTGATCAACAACACGGGCATCAACCCGGTGTACGGCTCGCTCATGGACGCCGATCTGGACGCGGTCCGCAAGATCTTCGACGTGAACGTCGTCGCCGCGCTCGGTTACGTCCAGGAGGCGTACCGGGCGTGGATGGGGGCCAACGGCGGTGCGGTGGTGAACGTCGCCAGTGTCGCCGGGATCCGCTCCTCCGGGGTGATCGCCGCGTACGGCGCGTCGAAGGCCGCGCTCATCCGGCTCACCGAGGAACTCGCCTGGCAGCTGGGTCCCGGCATCCGGGTCAACGCCGTGGCGCCCGCGGTGGTCAAGACCAAATTCGCCGACGCGCTCTACTCCGCCGACGAGGACGCCGCGGCCGCGCCGTATCCGATGAAGCGCCTGGGCAATCCGGAGGACGTCGCCGCGCTGATCGCCTTCCTGGTCTCGGATCGGGCGGCCTGGATCACCGGTGAGGTCGTGCGCGTCGACGGCGGGCTGCTGGCCACCGGCGGGCTCTGAACCTGCGCGGCGTTCAGCGGAACAACAGGGCGCCGGCCATATCGGCCTCCAGGTAGTGCATGTATTTCGTCGCGGTGTCCTCGGTGACCGCGTTCGTCGCGGTCACCACCGTGAGCACCACGAAATCTCCCTGGGCCTTGGTCTGCCACTTGCCCATGGCGAAATGGTCGATATAGCTGCCGGACCGCATCTTCAGGTCGTCGTCGGCGTACTGGGTGGCGAGCCTGCTCGCGGCGGCGGTGCCGGCAGTGCCCAGCACGTACTGGGTGAGCATGACGCCGCCGCTCTCGGCCCGGTACACCATCTCCGCGGCGTACCGGCAGCCCAGACCGGTCAGCTTGCCGTCGTTCTCGATGTCGGCGCAGGTCGAATGGTCCCGGCCCTCGACCCAGTCCGCGTGCAGGTGGACGCCGCCGAGGCTGAAATTCCAGTCGTGGGAGTACTCGGTGTAGCTGAACCGGCCCGATGGGCTCGCGGACGTGGACGTCGCAGACGAGCTACTGGTGGCGGGAACCAGCGACGGGCTGGACGGGCTCGCCGAGGTGTCGTCGCCGGAATGCCGATCGAGCACGACGACCAGGGCGACGGCGATCACCACCAGCACCACCACGGCCGCGACACCCGCGGCGATCAGAACCGTATTGTTGCGGCGCGGCGGCGGGAATCCCGCCGGATATCCGGGCTGCTGCGGCTGCCACCCCTGCTGAACACCGCCGGGCGGCGGATACGCCGACTGCGGATAGCCGGTCTGCGGCTGCGGGTAGGCGGGGTGCGCGGTACCGGTTGGGCCCCACCCGGCGTCGGGCGCCTGCTGATATCCACCGGACTGTCCCCATCCGGGTGAATCGGGTGGTTGCGGTGCGGGATTCCCGTAGGGGTCCGAGCCGGGGGGATATGTCATCACTGCCTTCCGCACCCGGGGTCGCCGTAGCGCCCTGTCGCGGTCGTCCCCCCAGGCTTCGCAGGACCCTACCCCAGGCCTGCGACACGATGCCACGCAGATCGTCTGATCCAATGCTTCGTGTGACCCCCGACCTCCTCATCTGCGGCCTGGGCCCGGCCGGGCGCGCGCTGGCGCACC
>NZ_BDBQ01000150.1 GCF_001613065.1 Nocardia miyunensis NBRC 108239 | reverse complement strand
TCCCAGACCTACTGGCGGGTGCGTGATCGCTCCCAGGTGTCATAGGTGCATTCCGAGCGGACCGGCCTTGTAAGCTGGGATTCGTTCGGAACACCCGATCCTGAATTCCCAGGTGTGCGTGGTCCTCTCGCGAGAGAGGGCCACGATGTTGTCCGGTGGTGATCGCGACAGCTAGAGGCCGCTCCCCAGAGCGGGGCGGTCGCCCCATACTGGCCCGTATGGGGTTCGAAGCGGTGCGGATGCACGCACGTGGGGAAAGTCGGTGGCACCGTCGTCAGGGCCACTAGCCGGTTCGTCGACCGAGGCCCGCGCCGGCCGCGGTCCCGGCGGTTCTACCCGCGTGGCTACCGCAGCTCGAATCCCGACACCACGTTGCTCGGCCTGGCCGCTGTCGTCGTGGGCGGTGTGGTCCTGGTGGTGTTCCTGCCGGCCGTGTCCGGCCGATCCCGCGGATACGACACCCGTGCGGCTGACCGCCCCGCCAGCGTCGACATACACCCCGCCGCCATGCTTCCCACTCCAAGCGGCTCCCTGCTGACCGGCGTTCAGGGAGCCGGGTCGGACGCAGGCTGCTGGTCGTCGTCGCCGGTGACGAGGTGCCGGATCGGCTACCAGAACGAGTAGCTGCCGGGCGCGTCCTAGCCGACGGCCGCTGTTGTCGCTGGTCCATTCCTCCAGGTCGGACAGCGGCCAGTACAGGAGGCGGAGGCATGCTCCGAATCGCTCGGAATCCGGTGGTGCGTACCGTGATCAGCTGCAAATTCGAACTTCGGCTGACTTATCGGTCCGTCGCGTAGGCGCGGTAGGCATCGGCGACGGTGAGCTCGCCCTCGGCCACTGCGCCGAGCAGACCGACCAGACCCCACGATACGAAGGTCACCGTCGCGGTGTCCCCGTCGAGGACTTCGGCGACCATGCGCCGCGCGGCCCGGATCACGATGGCGTTGCTTTTGCGGCCCAGCAGCGCTCGGTACACCTCGCCGTGCCCGACGGCGAGGCCGAACAGGGTCCGGACCGGATCCGGTTGCCCGGCGACCGCTTCCCGTAGGTATTCGGCACCGCTGACGACGAGCAGGTCGTCCTTGCTGCGGAAGTGGGCGTAGAAGGTCGATCGTCCGACATCGGCGCGGTCGAGGATGTCATGGACGGTGACCGCACCCCGTGTTGGACCAATCATGAACACATGTTCCGAATTGAACAAGACACTCAGGGCCTGCTCATCACCAACCCCCGCGGCTACAGCATGTTCACCCGGCTGTTCTTCGGTGGCCGCCGACGCCACGACGCACGGGTCGCCGCGGCCAGCGGCGCGTGCACCGGCCACCGTGCGCTCGACATCGCAAGCGGCACCGGCACCGTGGCGGCCGCACTGGCCGACCGTGTCGGGCCGACCGGCGAGGTGGTCGGCATCGACGCCGCACGCGAGATGGTCGACTACGCGAACGCGCATGCGGGCCGTCGGCCCAACTGCCGCTTCCAACAAGCCGCCGCACAATCGTTACCGTTCGAGGACGCCTCTTTCGACGTCGTCACCTGCACGTTCGCGATGCACCACATTCCCGACACCGACCGCGCCGCCGCGCTCGCCGAGATGTTCCGCATATTGAAACCCGGCGGCCGATTGTTGCTCGCCGACATGGCACCCACCGGATTGCACGGCCATCTCACCAAGCTGCTCAGCCGCCACATGGACCCCGCCGAGATCGACATCCGACGCTACCGAGAGCCATTGCAGGCCACCGGCTTCGGGCAGATCACCTACGCGGTAGTGCCACCCTCGACCGGAACGCTGACCGCAGTCAGATGACCCCGGCCCGAACTCCTGCGCCACCGTCGAGGACCCGTCCACCGGCCGAGGGGCCCGGCCCCGGGTGGTCGACGCCGACAAGCGCCGCGCGATCCTCGCACCGCACGCCGAGGGCCGATCGTCGCGCGAGATCGCCCGCGGGGTCGAGGTCGGCCTCGCGGCAGTGCACGGCGAGGTGAAGACCGCGCAGGCAACGGAATCCGGGGGTCAGATCCGACCTGCACTCGTCACACCAGTTCGACGCCGATGCACGACTCACCCGAGAGGGAGGAACATGAGGAGCTGGAGGGTTTCCGGACAGTGGCCCCAAAGTGGGATTGGGGTTCACTGACAGGAGTTGTTGTGGCACGGAAGAATTCGCGGTATTCGCCTGAGTTTCGGGAGGGGGCGGTCAAAGAAGTGATCGACCGGTCCCGCACGGTAGCGGAGGTTGCCCGCGAGTTGGGGCTGGTGGAGGGTGGGGCGACGGTGTACGAGTTGGGGGGATCGGTTCGGGATCGAGCGGCGGACCGTCAGTGAGATTTTGCGCCGCCACCGGTTGCCGATGCGTCGGCGGGGTTTGTCGGGGGCAGGTCGATGAGGCCGTGGATCTGCACGGGCTCGGTTGGTCCTTTGCTCGGGTGGGGCGCGTCTGGGGGTGGATGCCACGACCGTGCAGGTCAGCTTCGTGAGCGGGTGATCGCCATGAGGGACACTCAGGGGCGGCCGCGAGGGTAGATCAGCTGTCGCAGGTTGGTGCCCGCGGCAGGACACACAAAACATGGGCAACCTGAGAACGCCTGGTCATCGTGGGTATGTACCCGATCTGAAAACGAGTAGCGGGCATCCACGCGACCTTTCGTGGACCGCTCTACCTGGGCGGCCCTACTGCTGATCGTCGACACCAGCCGTCGTGTCGCTTTTCCTCCGGAGGACGGGCGAAACCGACACAAGCAGGCCGACCGGTCCCAGGACGGCGACATCGCGGCGCGACGACCCAACGTCCCGGCTTCGCTGGCGCTCGCCTGTTCGACCAGCGCAGCCGAAGGCACGTTCCCGATCGCCCTCGCTCGACCGGGAACGTGCCCACTGCCGGCCCAGTCAGGCCGTTCCGAGGATGAAATCCGAGGCCCGCTCACCGATCATGTAGCACGGCGCATTGGTGTTGCCACCAGTAATGCTCGGCATGATCGAGGCGTCGGCCACGCGCAGACCCTCGATGCCACGGACCTTGAGGTCGGGTCCGACCACGGCCCGCTCGTCGACACCCATCCGGCACGTGCCGACGGCGTGCATGACCGACACCACCCGGCGCCGGATCGCTTCCGCGTTGTCCTTGCGCACATTCGCGCCCGGGTAGATCTCTTCCTTCACGGCACCGCCGAACGCCGCGTTCGCCATGATCGCGCGCGCCATCTCGGTGCCCTCGGCGAGGACCTCGAGGTCGTCGGGCTCGTTGAGGTATCCGTAGTCGATCAGCGGAGCGACCGTCGGGTCGGCCGACGCCAGCCTGAGCGTGCCGCGGCTCTTGGGGTAGATCAGCGTGGCGAAGACGCCCAGAGACGGGCGCGGGTCCGGCTTCTGCTTGCCGTGGTCGCCGGCACCGGGGTCGGGGTAGCTCCACGGGATCGCGTGCAACTGGATGTCGGGCACATTGGTTGCCCGGGAGCTGCGGACGAACCCGACGGACTCGAAGATCGAGTGGTTCAGGAACGTCTCCTTGCCCATCAGGTTCTTCGCCATCCCCTTGACGAAGAACCCCGGCGTGGACTTGTTCTCGATGGTCGTGACGTGGAACGACAACGGGTGGAAGAGGTGGTCGTGCAGGTTGTCGCCGACCGGCAGGTCGGCAATGCAGTCGATGCCGAAGCCGGCGAGGTGGTCGGCCGGGCCGATGCCCGACAGCATCAGCAGCTGCGGGCTGTTGACGAAGCCACCGGAGACGATGACCTCCTTGCCCGCACGGATCGTGCGGGTGACACCGCCCCGACCCTGGTCGATGACCTGTACGCCGACGGCGCGGCCGCCCTCGATGACGAGCTTCGTGGCGAGAACCTGGGTCTGGACCTCGAGCGTGCGGGGGGCCAGGTCGTGCACGTAACCACGTGTGGAGGAGTAGCGAACGCCGTCCTTGACGTTCTCCTGCATCACCGAGATGCCCTCCTGCTCGGCCGCGTTGTAGTCGTCGAGGACCTTGACGCCGAGTGCGTCGGAGGTGGCCTGGATGAACTGGAGCGTGCCCTCCTGGGGCGCCTTGTTGCGGGTGACCTTGATCGGACCGCCGGCGCCGCGGTAAGCATTCTCGCCGCCCTCGAAGTCCTCCGAGCGCTTGTAGGCGGCGTTGACCTCGTCGGCCGACCAGCCGGTGTTGCCCTCGGCAGCCCAGGAGTCGTAGTTCGCACGGTTGCCGCGCACGTAGACCATGCCGTTGACCGAGCTCGACCCACCCAGCACGCGTCCGCGGGTCACCAACATCTCGCGATTGGCCGCGCCGACCTGCGGCGTGGACTTGTAACCCCAGTCGAACCCCCGCTCGAGGCGCTCCTCGAAGTGCATCGGCGCGACCATACCGGGCTTCCTGGTGAAGTAGCCGTGCATGCCCTTGTTGTCGGACTTGCCCGCCTCGAGCATGATCACGCTCGCGCCGGACTGAGCAAGACGACCGGCGACGGCAGCGCCGGAACTTCCAGAGCCGACCACGACGTAGTCAGCCTCGTTGCTGTAGGTCGGGCGCTTAGCCATATCAGGCTCCATTCGGGGTCCGGGACATCATTGGTACCGGTGGGCGACGACGTCTGGCGCGTCCGGCCGAACGGCACTGCCGCCATTATTGAGATATGTAGTCGAAAAAACAAGCGGTATCGTCGACTCACTTGGCCGACCAGGCAATGACGCCCGAGTCATCGGTTCGACCGACAGTTCCAGATAACTGTTCTGCTCCTCCTATGCGAGGCCGAACCAGGACCAGGGTTCGTGTCCGTCTTGGGTGGGCTCGTCCAGATTGGCGCTGTCCGCATCGACCGGCGGTACCGGAACCGGCTGTTCCGGCGCATCCGGAAGTGTCATCCCGTCGAACGGATTGATCGGAACGAATGCGCCACGTGCCACAGGTCGTGGTATTTCCCGATCACCTCGCTGCCGCGGAACAACCGAATCCGCACCGGAGCTTCGGCGGTGACGTCGAAGCCGGTGGTCGCGAGTTCGGCGATGCGGTCGAGGACGCCGACGGTGGAGTGTTCGACCTGCAATCCGTGCGGCAGCGCCTCGGTCACCGGCAGGATCTGCTGGAACGGCTGCGCGTCGGGGCCGTCGGCCGGATATCTGGTGCGCAGCCCCTCGTGCCGTTCCAGAACGTCCTGGACGGCCTGTGCCAGCGCGGGCACATCCAGCGAGCCGCGCAGGTGCAGCGCGAACGGAATGTTGTAGGCGGGGGATTCGGGGTCGATCCGGTTGAGCACCCACATGCGCAGCTGAGCCAGCGACAGCGGTATGAAGTCACCTCGTTCGACCGCCCGGAGCTCGGGGCGCTCGGCCGTATCGTAGCCGCCGGGCACGATTCCCGCTGCCAGGTCGGCGACGACCGGCCGGTCGAACAGGGCCCGCACCGGCACCCGCGTCCCGAGGGCCGCGCTCAACCGGGCCACCGCTCGCGTGGCGACCAGTGAGTTACCGCCGAGTGCGAAGAAGTGGTCACCACCGCAGCGGACTGGCCCGAGCTGCTCGCCGACGCCGAAGCGGTGTTCACCTTCGACATGCCTGATGCTGGGCAGATCCGGCAGGCCCGCCGGGCGGGCAAGCTGATTGTGAGCGAGGCCGCGCCACCGATCGAGCAGATCGAATATCCGAGTCTCCGCCCAGATGGCGTGTTCGACACGGCGGCCTATCAGCGGCTGGTCGATGCCTACCATCTCCAGCTCAGTGCCTCGGATCTATTCATCGCGCGTTCGGATATCGGGCGGGTGACCCTGGCCGCGACCCTGTGCGCGGCCGGACTCATCCGGTTCGAGTCTGACAGATAGGGGATGGGTTCCCACCCGGTTTCCGTCATCCACCGGCCGCTCGGTGTGGAGCCTTGGCATGTGTGCAGCGACACTGCGGTGTGTCGGAGAAGGTCACTGGCAGTGAGGTCAAGGCTCGATGAAACGGGCCCGGCCGCCACACAAGTTGTTCGGCTGGGATCGCCAACCGGATCTCCGGGAGCGCGTCGAGGAGTTGGTCGATGGCGTCCTGGGCGATCAGGTAGGCCACGCTTTTGGCTGGGCAGGCGTGCGGACCGGCTCCCCACGCCAAGTGCGAGCGATTTCCGGTGCGGTCGCCGCTGGTGGTTGCGGGATCGTTGTTACATGCGGCCAGGCTGATGAGCACTGGTTTGTGTGCGGGCAGCCAGGTGTCGTCGATGAGGATCGACTGGCGTGGGTAGGTTGCGCAGAAGTTGGCCAGCGGTGGGTCGTCGAACAGTACCTCGTCGAGTGCATCGCGGGTTGTCAGGGCGCCCCCCAGTACACTGCCGGCGAATCGGCTGTCGGTCAGTATCAGGAGCATGGTGTTTGCTATCAGGTTCCGTTGGGGTTCGATACCAGCGCCGTAAAAGCTGATCAACTGGGCGAGTATTTCCTCTTCATTGAGGTTCGTCGCGTGATGAAGCAAGCGTGAGGTGACGTCATTCGCGGGCTTGTCGCGACGCAGCGCGATCAGCTCCCGTAGTGCCTCGCTCACCATCTTCATGCCGCGCTCTGCCTCAACAGTGTCGAAGAGCGCTGCCATGCCCGTGGCCAACCGCCGTCCCAACTCCGCGGAGCAGCCGACGATCCGGTTGAGTGTCTCGAAAACGATCGGAAATGCATATTGGGACACAAGATCGGCCGCACCGTCGACGGCGAAACTATGAATCAGTGGCGTCGCGATCTGCTCGATGGTCGAATGCATCGCGTGCAGATCGATACCTTCGATGCTGGCGGTCAACGCTTGCCGATAGCGCGTGTGCTCGAGTCCGCTGCTGTGCTGTGCATTCGGGCGCCACTCCATCATCGGACGAATCGGCGAGTCGGCGGGGACACTCTGCTGCCAGGTACGGGGATCGGCCGGAAAATGATCCGGATCGTTGAAGATTCGCAACGCGGTGCGGTAATCGAGCACTAACGTCGCGGGCACGTTCGGCGCCAACTCCATAGGAGCGAGCGAGCCATGCTGTTCTCTCAGTGCACGGTAGCCACCGTATGGATCGGCGGCGAACGCTCGGCTGCGTAGGCAGACTTTCGGGGTTGTGGTCGAGATGGGCGAGCCGTACTGAACTGTGGAGCTTCGACTTGCACGCCCCGCTGAGGTTGGTCCTGCAGTCACGGATGCGACTCCTGTCGATAGGATCGGGAATTGGTCAATAGGGCCTCCGAAGTCTCCGACGCCCGCGACACGCCACTCCGGCGTGTGATCTGGGGCGGTGTCGAAAATCGCTGGGGGAGAGACGATCTGCAGATCCTCTCTCGTTCTATGGTTGTGTCGGTCTGTGTTGCTGGCATGTGATGGGCCACGACGGTCGTCGGCTGATTCGGATCCGGGTGATCCTGAGATCGCTTGCGGGCCGAGGCGCGATCGGGTCGTACGACCTGACGGCGGTCCGAGTGAGAATTGCTGCGCCTATCAGTACAGTGTCGGCCCCGGCATCGATGGTGGTGTTCTGTTGGGCTAGCTGCAGACAGCGGCAGTTGGTCGCCAGATGGACAATGGCAGCTGGGAACATGCGTTGTACCGCGCTCTGGAGCGCGAATCCGCTGCCCCGCTGGTGTATCCCGGCAGACGCCAGGCCTGCCGGGTGGTGGACCGGTCGAGGGTAGGCGATGCCGATCGCCGCAATCTCATCGTCACCAGCGACATCGAGCAGCAGTTCTCGGCAGCTTTCCCAGGCGGCATGTGCCGGTCTTGGGATGCGCCGGATGCCGGTGACATTCGAGTATGCAGTCACTCGACCTGCGGCGAAGGTAACCGGGCTGATATTCAAGGCCAGTGCGTTCATAGAGGGATGATCACCACAGGTCTTTCCGGGCCAGTTCGATGCTGGCTTGGCTCGATGGGTGTTTCGGCAGGCTGCCCTTGGACGGGTACCGGATTATGTGCGCGATGCGCGGGGAGGTAGCAGCGCCCGTCGCGAAGATCGCGCGCCAGATCACTGTAGCCAATCTCCAACTCGGCCAATCGGGTCCATTGGGTGTGCATCCGCGCTCCGGTTGGGCTGTCGGCCATCAGCAGTTCGAACGCGCGCGCGGCGGCCGCGGCCATGCGATCGATGATCTCGCCCAGTGTCTGCTCATGCCGTCGTGCGCCCACTGCTGGGCTCGGCAGGTTCCGGAAAGTCCAGGCATCCACATCGGCAATCAACCTGGCTCGACGGGAGCGAGACTGGTTGGCGCGGTCCGGATGGAGCTGGATCTGTCGATGCAGCTCGGTCAATCCGTGCGCCAGGCTACACAGCGCACGCTCGCCGACAACTCCACCTCGGCGATACTCGGCCCCTGCCTGATCGAGCCTGCGCTGGGGCAATGACCCGCTTCGGTGAGCTCGGCTCACATCCTGGCCGGCCAGTGCTCGCAGAAGTTCACTGGGGCTCGGCAATACCGCCGCTACTGTGGTGTCGTTGTACGGACGTTGGTGATACATCGGTATACCTTTTCCGGATGCCCTGTGACCGGACACCGACATGGGTTCAGGGCGTCACGAGGACGCTGTGAGCTCCAAATGGATGCCGTCCGGGTCGTCGAAGGACAGGATCGAGATGCTGAATTGCGGCATGTCGATGACCTCGCCGTGCTCGACACCCGCGTCGTCGAGCCGAGCAGCTGCGCGATACAGCTCGTCCTTCGATTCAACCGAAAAGCTCACGTGGTCCAGACCCACCCGCCCGGAGTCGAAGCGATCGTGGGGCGACGCGACCGGACGTAGCCCCAGCAGCATCCCGTTGGCTTGGAACACGCAACCCCCGTACAGCCGGAACGGATCCGCTCGTACCTGTGGATCGTCCGGGCTGCCGGGCGACTCGGCGGCAACCTCGAATCCGAGCACATCACGGTAGAAGGCGCGTGATCGATCGATGTCGGTCACGGTCAGACGGATGTGATGGGTGCCGGTGGTGGCCAGGACGGGCATGCGAACTCCGAAGGTGTCGGTGGATGAACGGTCCGAAGACCGGGACGACAGCCCAGCCCAGGTGTTCGTGGGCGAGGCGACGGTGCTTGAAACCGTATGACAGGAAAATTCTGGACAGTAGTGTCGGAAGCGACACTTTGCGTACTATTTCCGACATGCACGTAGCCATCTTCGTGACCGACGGTGTGGCCGATTTCGGATTCACCGCCCTGCTCGAAGCCTTCGGTATGGCGAACTCCCTGCGCCGAGAGCTGCCTGTGCCACCTGATTCGTGGGACGTTCAAGTGGTCTCCCTAGGGACAACCGTGCGGTCGGGTCACGGCCACATCGTGCCCACGGTCCACCTCGACGATGTCGATTGCTATCCCGATGTGATGGTGGTGCCGGCGGTCAACGTGCTTGACGCCGAGTCGTTGATCGAGCTGGTATCGGGACCTGGAAATCATGTTGTGCTGCAACGGATCAGGCAGGCGCAAGCATCCGGCGCCCATCTGGCCGCCGCCTGCACGGGGACTTTCTTCCTGGCGGAGGCCGGGGTACTCGACGGTTCACCCGCCACGACGAGTTGGTGGCTGGGACCAAGCTTCCGGCGCCGGTATCCGCAGGTCAGCCTGCAGGAGAATCTCACGTTGTGCTATGGCGGGCAGGTCACCACTGCAGGAGCCGTACTGTCCCACCTGGACTTGGCGCTGTCGTTGCTCGCGGCCAAGAGCCCGGCGCTGGCTGACCTTGTCGCCCGCTACCTTGCCGCCGGAAACCGCAAGACTCAGGCCAGCTTTTCCGTTCCCGAGGTCGTGGCCCGCAACAACTCTGTCACCGCCACATTCGAACGATGGGTCCGCGCACACCTCGCACACCAGTTCCGGATCTCCCAGGCCGCCCACGAACTCGGCATCACCGAGCGGAGCCTGCAACGCGCCACTCATGCCGAACTCGGTATGTCCCCCAAGGATTTCATCGACGACATCCGCCTGGAACGAGCCACCGAACTGCTCCGCACCACGACGCTGACGGTGGACACGATCGCCACGAGGGTCGGCTACCTCAATGCCGGCACACTGCGCAGCCTTGCCCGCCGACGCAGAAACATGTCACTGGCCGAGCTCCGATCCGCCCGACCAACATACGGGAAATAAGTTTGCTCATATCCCGCCATGCGGGCGTCGACTGATGGCGGGGCCCTGGGCACTCCTACGTACTGAGCAGCAGGCTGCCCGAACTGAAGCCGGTGCCCTGACGTCTGCCGCAACGCAGTGCCCGAACCGCCATTATCAGCGAACGACAAGAATGTGAACGTGGTGGGTATCTCAGCGACGTAGCACTGTCATCGGTGTTCGCGCACGAACGGTCTGGGCTGGCGCGTATTCGCCGGGCCGTGCCTGATGTAGATCCTGTCGGCGGAACGCTGTTTTCGGGTCAGTGATGTGCCGGACTGGTTCGGGCCCACGTCCGGAGGTGGGGTGTTCGAGTCCCGGTGCCGGTTCCCGATGTCCCGGCATACGAACAGCGACATTCTGGTCGATGGGCAGCAGATCGTGATCCGGCCGGTCGGGACCGTTGTGCGCCAATTGCGGTGGTCCGATGGGTGAGCCGCACGGATGAGAATGGTCCGGGGGCGCGGCTCCCGGACCACGGGGTGTCGGTCAGATGGTGGCCGTGTCGATTACGAATCGGTAGCGTACGTCCGAGTTGTCGACGCGTTCGTATGCCTTGTTGATCTGGCTCGCCTGAATCAGTTCGATCTCCGCGCCCAGGCCGTGCTCGGCGCAGAAGTCGAGCATCTCCTGGGTCTCGGCGATGCCGCCGATCATGGAGCCGGCGAGGATCTTGGAGCCCCCGAGCAGCGAGAACAGGTTCAGTGAGATGGGCTCCTCGGGGGCGCCCACGTTCACCAGCGCGCCGCCGGTCTTCACCAGGCTCAGGTACGCGCCGAAGTTCAGCGGCGCGGACACCGTGGAGAGGATGACGTCGAAGGAACCAGCCAGGTCCTCGAACATTTTCGGATCGCTGGTGGCGTAGTAGTGGTCGGCGCCCAGCTTCAGGCCGTCGTCCTTCTTACGCAGTGACTGAGACAGGACGGTGACCTCCGCGCCGAGCGCGTGGGCGATCTTGACGGCCATGTGGCCCAGGCCGCCCAGGCCGATCACGGCGACCTGCTTGCCGGGGCCGGCGCCCCAGTGCTTGAGCGGGGAGTACGTGGTGATGCCGGCGCACAGGAGCGGTGCGGCCACGTCGAGGGACAGACCCTCGGGGATGCGGACGGTGAAGGCGTCGGCAACGACGATCTTCTGCGAGTAGCCGCCGTAGGTGGGCTCGCCGTCCTTGCCGACGCCGTTGTATGTCGGTACGTTTCCCTGCACGCAGTGCTGCTCATGGCCGTTGCGGCACGGCTCGCACACGCGGCAGGAGTCGACCATGCAGCCGACGCCGACGCGGTCGCCGACCTTGAACTTGGTCACGGCAGAACCGACGGCCTCGACGATGCCGGCGATCTCGTGCCCCGGGACCATCGGGAAGATGGCTTCGCCCCAGCCCGCGCGGGCCTGGTGGATGTCGGAGTGGCAGATCCCCGCGAACTTGATGTCGATCAGTACGTCGTGCTCGCCGACCGTGCGGCGCTCGATGGTGGTGCGCTCCAGTGGAGCCTTGGCGCTGGGCGCGGCATATGCGGCAACAGTGGTGGTCATGGTGTCCAGCGTCCGCGACGAACCGGCACTCGCCCAGCCCACTGCTTTACGTACGTCCAGTGGTCCTACTACTGACAGGGGCAGGCTCGTGGTCGTACGACCGGGAATACTGGAGAACATGAGCGACAACCTCGCCCCGGACGGCGCTCGGGCCGGCCACTCCGACGGCCTGGACCAACGTGCCGAGCTCAGCGAGTTCCTGCGTACGCGCCGGGCCCGGCTCGACCCGGGTGATGTGGGGATTCCCTGGCATGGGCGGCACCGACGGGTGCCGGGTCTTCGTCGCGAGGAACTGGCGCAGCTGGCCGGGGTCTCGGTGGCTTATTACACACGGTTGGAGCAGGGCAACGGTCGCAATGTGTCGGCGGAGGTGCTCGACTCGATCGCGCGCGCTCTGCGGCTGACCGACGCCGAGCGCGCGCACCTCACTCATCTCGCCAAGCCGAAGCAGCTGCGGCGCAAGTATCGGCCGCCCAAGCGGCAGCAGGTGCGGGTCACGCTCCAGCAACTGCTGGAGTCGATGGACGGGATGCCCGCGTACGTGGCCGGGGCGCGGTCGGAGATTCTCGCGTGGAACCGAATGGCGGCGGCGCTCTTCGGTGACTGGGGGCAGTTGCCACCCGCTGAACGCAACTGGGCGCGGCTGACATTTCTTTCTCCGGACTACCGGCGGCTGTTCCTCGACTGGGATTCCAAGGCGTCCGACATGGTCAGCTATCTGCGGCTGTATGCGGGCCAGCACCCGGACGATCCGGATCTGTCGGCGTTGGTGGGGGAGTTGTCGGTCAAGAGCGAGGAATTCCGGCGGCTGTGGGCCACGCACGACGTGAAGGAGAAGGGGCACGGCGTCAAGCGGATGCGGCACCCTCTGGTCGGCGAGCTCACGCTGGCGTACGAGACGCTGTACCTGCCGGACGACACGGAGCAGTATTTGTGCGTCTACCACGCCGAACCGGGCTCGCCGTCGGCCGAGGCCCTGTGTCTGCTGGCCAGTTGGGGCACAGACGCCGCTCAGGCCACCACCAAATCAACGCGCCCATGACACTGTCGGCAGAGCGCGATCCGCGCGGCCGGGCCATCCGAATTCAGCTCCGAATATCCAGAACTCGGCATTTTCGGATATTCGGGTCCGCGACGTCTCCGGTGTCGGACGCGTGGAACAGCGCCTCGGGGTCACTGCCGTACAACTGGACGGGTGCGTAGCGATTCGTATGTTCTTCGGGGGTGGAGGTGTCCCGGTATGCGAACCGCGAAATCCTGGTCAACGGGCAGCAGATCGTGATCCGGCCGGTTGGGACTGTTGTGCGGTAGGTGGTGCCAGTCCTGACCATCGCCTGCCAGGCCAACCGTCGCCGATGACCCGCATCCGACAGCCGGCTGACCCATGCCGTCACGCCCTGCCCGCCATACAGCCGGTCAGCCACATCGTGCACCAGGGAAAGATCATCGTCCGCGCATGGGACGCTTCCTGGTCGACTGGCGCGGGCCGCACGGTCCCGGCCACCGTTGTGGGGTATCAAACCGACGACATCGACCCGCACACATGGCTGGGCTGGTCGGTATTCGTCGTCGGCCTCGCCCAGCCCTCCCAACCCCACCAGCATCGAAGTGTGGCTGGTGGTGGTCAGGCAGCCCGCAGCACTGCGGCACTGGCGACGAAGGCGGTGACAGCTGCCGCGTCGCAATTGGCTTGTCGAAAATACCGCGCGGTCATCTCCTGCAGTTCTGGCTCAGCGAGTACGACGCAGGCCGCGGCAGTGGTGTTTCGAGGGCCTTGGTCTCTATCACCCCATCCGGGACAACGAAAGCATGGGACCCACCACAGCTGCAGAAAGGAGTTGTCATGAAGACAGACGAAACACCGGGTTTCCTGCATCATCTCTGGGAAGTCAAGCTCGTCTCCGGCCTCGCGGCTCTGGTTTTGGGAGTCGTGGTACTGGCTTGGCCCGGCATCTCGATCCTCGTCGCGGCCGTGTTGTTCGGGGTGTACCTGGTGGTGTCGGGCCTGGCCGAGATCGTTTTCGCACTCATCCTGCACGTGTCAGTCCCGTCCCGCGTGCTGTTGTTCCTTGCCGGTGCACTGTCGATCGGGCTGGGAGTCTTGGCTTTCCGCCATTTCGGTGCGGGATATGCGGTATTGCTGCTGGCCATCTGGGTCGGGATCGGATTCCTGTTCCAGGGTGTCGCCGAAACCGCGACAGCGATCAGCCTTCCGGAACTGCCCGGCCGTGGCTGGCACCTCTTCTTCGGCGTCATCAGCATGCTCGCCGGGCTGGTCGTGCTGGCGTGGCCGTTCCATTCGATCGTCGTGCTCACGATCGTGACCGGGGTGTGGCTCGTGGTGCTGGGCGGCTTCCAGATCGTCTCCGCATTCACGACCCGCAGGGCGGTGACAACGACGCAGAAGAGGTCGGGGCGACTCTTCGGGGGCCAACGAACCCCTGGCGGCGCGATCCCATCCCACGGCTGAGTAACCAGGCAGACACCGGTCCCACCGCCGTTCCCGGGGTCTGCCTGCCCGCGCGCTGCCCCGATCACTGCGGGTTATGGTCTGATCGCGCAATCTGCGGCAGCACACCAGCTTGCGAGAGGCACACGTCCACCAGGGACCGGACTGGGACCTTCGGCCCTTGGCTACGCGTCTTCACCCGGCGCAGGCTTTTCCCGTACAGCGCATCCATTCAGAAGGAAAGGAGCCGGAC
>NZ_BDBQ01000149.1 GCF_001613065.1 Nocardia miyunensis NBRC 108239 | reverse complement strand
ACCCGCCGACCCGAGCAACCACGCTGACCCTATAACCCACACGCAGGATCGCCGCCCTCGATCGATTCGGGGACACACCTGCCGATCGCCTCGGAACCGCTTGCAGGGGACGACAATCCGACGATTCTCCACAGCCAACTCGGCGATCGCGTATGCCGTCGCGGTTTCCACGGTGTCCAACGCGCTGTTCTCCAGCGGGCATCATGCAAGACCACAAACAGGGCGGCTACCACCGTGGTTGCCGCACAACATGGTTCAGGTGAGCGAATCATCACTCGACGGAGCGCGATTCAGCGTGACCGCCTACGCGGTAGTCAATTCAGGCGAGATACCGGCTATTCGGATCCGCAACCGGATCCGCATCCCCTCCTCGTGGTTACGGAATGCGCTTCAACTGCCGATCGATCCGCGGCGCGAGACCACCTGACTCCAACAGTATCCGCGCTGCCCCGCAACCTCCCACCGGCCTACGCGGTCTTTGGTCGTCAAAGCAACCAACACGCTCTGCGTCATTCCGCGCCGGACGCCACCCAGATTAACCAACCGTACGGTTGACTCCATGCCGGTTCGGAGGTTCCCTGCGATCGGGACCGCGGGGCTGGTCATAGAATCGCCGACATACCGATCACGACGGGCGATCGCTGCGAGCGGCCGTCAGATAGGACACTGGATGGATGCGACCACCGCCGGAATTGTCACCGCCGCACGGGCGGTGTTCGCCCGTTACGGTGTGGCACGCACTCGCATGGCCGACATTGCCAAGGAAGCCCAACTGGCCCGGCAGACGCTGTACGACTTCGTCACCGGACGCGATCAACTGATCGAACTCGCGCTGGTGGCCTGCTGCGGCGAACTGCAACAGCGCCTGGACGCGGCATTGGCCGATGGCCCCGCCGACCCGCGCGAGCGCTTCGTCGAAACCCTCGCCCGCGCCGTCGAAATCGCCAGCGCCGACGAAGAATTCGGCGCACTGTCCGACGCGCTGCCGCCCGAGACCGTCGACCGGATCATCGGCGGCGCGACCGCCGTACAGGCCCTGCTGGCCAAGAGCCTGCGGCCGATACTCGAGCAGGCCGCCGACGCCGGACAACTGCGCAAGGGCGTGGTGGTCGACGAAGCCACCCCGTGGTTGCTCGGCGTGATCAGCTTCGCCTTACTCCGGGAAACCCTGGACGCCCGAGCCCTCCGCAAGGAGCTTCACACCTACGCGGTGCCCTCGATCTTCGCGGACACCTAGGCGACACGACGACACGACTTGTCGGCGTGTCACCTAGCGTTGTACGGTGATGCGCGACACAGTCGTCCTGCCTGGGCTCCGAAACGGAGGCATCATGTCCGCGATCTCAGTGGATCACCGCAAACCACTCCCGGTATCCGCGCCGCCACGCCAGACGCCGGCGCCGGTCATCCTGGCCGTCATCGGAGCCCTGGTAGCCGGATACGCGCTATGGACGTGGGAAGCCTGGCTGGCCTCGGGCCCCACTCAGATCACCGCCACCCGCGACCCCGAATCAGCATCCTGGTGGGTGGCACGCGGCTACGAGGCGATCATGGCCGTCGTGGTGGTAGCACTCACCATTCGTGTTGTGCGCCAATGCCTCCAGCAGCGGCGCCTGGTCTTCGATGCCGTCATCATCATCGCCGGGTTCTTCACGCTGTTCTGGGACCCCATGGTCAACTGGATGCAGCCCAACTTCATGTACAGCTCGCAGTGGTTCAACCTCAACACCTGGGTCGCTCACGCCCCGGGCGTGGTCAACCCGACCGCTGGGCTGATGCCGCAACCGGTGTTCATCATGTTCATCTACCCGTTCGGGCTGTTGGGGTTCTCGATCATCCTCAACTACGGCATGAGCGTCGTGCAGCGACGCGTTCCCCGGATCAACACCCTCGCGCTGCTGGCGTTCGCCTACGTCGTCGGCGTGTTCCTCGGATTCTGCCTGGAAGCGCCCACCTTCCTGTTCAACTTGTGGGGCCTGCCCGGCGCGCCGGCGTCGTTGTCGCTGTTCGCCAACGGCCAGCGGTATGCCTGGGCCGAATACCTCACCACCGGAATCGTTTTCACCACTTTCGCCGCCGTGCGGTACTTCCGCAACGACAAGGGGCAGACGATCGCCGAACGTGGACTCGAGACCTTCAAGCCCGCCACCCGGACTGCGGTCACCATCTTCGCTACCATCGCCGTGTTCGCGATGTCGATGTGGGCCCTGCTTTTGGTACAGATCCCGGCCGGGCTGCACGCGTCGCCCTATCCGACGAACTACCCGGCCCACCTCATCAACGGCCTGTGCAACATCCCGGGCAACCCGAACTCCACCACGCCCACCGCCTACGGCCCGTGCCCCGGCAGCCCCGGCTTCCGCATGCCCGTCGACAAGACCTTCATTCCGAGCACCGGTCACTGATCCGGCTCCGCGGGTACGGCAACCAGAACACACGAAGTTAAAGGGATAGTCATGTCTGTTGAACGAAGCCTGTTCTCCGAGCGCAGTCAACGCGCGATCCTCTGGTGGGGCATCGCCTTGGCTGTGGTCTACATCCTCGCGTTTGCCCTTCTCCTGCAACAGGTTCCGATGAAGAACCCAGCATGGTCACCGGAGCAGGTCGCCGACTGGTACGTACACAACAGCCCGCGCATCAAGTGGGGGGCGGTGATATGCAGCTGGACCGGCGCGTTCATGATGCCCATCCTGGCGGTTGTGGCAGTGCAGATGGCTCGGGTCGAAACCGGCGGGCTGAAGATCTGGAGCATCCTCTCCTTGGTCAGCGGTGCCCTGATGTCGCTGTTTTTGATGCTGCCCCCGATGTTTTGGGGTGTGGCGGCCTACACCGCGCCCCGCAAGAATCCCGAAGTCACCACGCTCATGCATGAGCTGGCCTCGCTGACCATGACGACCACCGACCAGTTCTACATCTTCATGTGGGTCGGCGTCAGCGTCATCGCCCTGCGACCGGCCACCCAACTGATCAAAAACAACCCGTTCCCGCGGTGGTGGGGATACGGATCACTGTGGATCACCTTCATGTTCGAGGCCGGCGCGTTCGCCTTCATCCCACGCAGCGGCCCATTCGCATGGAACGGCCTGCTCGTGTTCTGGTCGCCGCTGATCTTGTTCTCCGCCTGGATTGCGATTCAGAGCTGGCTGGTGTTCCGCGCCCTGCGTGGTCAGGTCGCCGATCCCGATCCCGACCCCGCCCCGACGCCGGACCAAGAGGCCGCGACGGTCTTCTGAGTGATCACAGCGCACCGATGGAGTGGAAGATGACGACACCAGAGCTCTACGACAACTACGACTACATCGTCGTCGGCGGCGGGCACAACGGACTGAGCGCGGCGTGTACGCTGGCCGGTGCCGGTGCATCGGTGCTGGTTCTGGAGCAGCGCCCGCACCTGGGCGGTCTGTCCAACAGTGGGCCTTTTCTGGCCGAGGCCCCGGACCACATTCTGAGTCTGGGCGCGATGGACGACATGTTCATGTCGTGCACGACCTTCATCTCCGATCTCGGACTGCACCGGTACGGCTATCGCGGCACACCGGTGGAAGCCCCGTACGGCTGGATCGGTGCGGACGGGGCGACGCTGCTGCTGTTCCACGATCTGAACCGCACACTGGCCGAGGTGCGGAGATTCTCGGCCAAGGACGCCCGCACCTACGCCGATCTGCAACCGGCGCTGTCATGGATCTTCGAGGCGCTGACTGCGGTCATGCCGCATCACCCCGCACAGCTGCCCAAAGCAGAATTGGGTAAGCTGCTGCTCAAACTCGCTCCGAGCCGGGCGATTCGCCGCCAGCTGGGCCGCATCATGTCGCACAATCTGATCGACCTGATGGCCGATACGTTCGACAGTGACCAGATGCGGTCCCTGGCCACCTATTGGGGCAGCATGATCGGGCCGATCGACCACGACGGCGGCGGTTTCTACTGCGTCGGCCTGGCCGCAGTGCACCGCAAACCCGGGGTGATCCGTCCCCGCGGCGGCATGGGCGCCATCATGGACGCGATGGCGGCGTACGCGACCGAACGCGGCGCCCACATCCGCACCGACACTCCGGTGGCGCGGGTTGCGGTCACCGACAACCGCGCCACCGGGGTCGTGCTTGCCGATGGAACCGAAATCCGCGCTGCGCGGGGCGTGCTCGCTGCCGTGCCCCCGCAGCTGGCCTACGGCCGGCTACTCGACGACGGTGTGCTCGATTCGGCCACCCGCGCCAAGGTGGCGATCCTGCCGGCCAGCGGCAACAACTCGGCCACCTTCAAAATCGATGTCGCCCTGTCGGGGCCGGCCACCTATCCCAAGGGCGCCGCGCAGCGTGGCCGCATCGACGACTTCGACATCCGCAAAACCGCACTCATGACCGGGACATTCGACGAGAACATCCGCCAACTGCAGGCCATCCGGGCCGGTGAGACGCTGCAACACCCCCCGGTCTACATGGCCGTCCTGTCCGCCAACGACCCGGGATTGGCGCCGGAGGGGCAGGACGTCGTCTACTTGGCCGCCAATGTGCCCGCGCAACCCCGCGACGGATGGGAGAAGACGAAAGCCGCTATGTCGGAGGCGATCATGAGTTCGGTGACACAGCACCTCGACGGCTTCGACGCAGAGATCGGCCGGATCGAAACCAGCCCAGCCGATTTCGGGGACCAGTTCGCCACCCCGAACGGCTCGTATTTTCACGTCGACATGACCCCGCTGCGGTTGGCGATGAACCGGCCGGCTCCCGGCCTGGGCGGCTACCGCTCACCGGTGCGGGGCTACTTCCATGCCGGAGCGGGGTCACACCCCGGCGGCGGGGTCAGCGGCTGGCCCGGCCGGCTAGCCGCCCAAACCGCTCTCGGGCAGCCCCGCACGTAGCGGTCCCGCGGTGGCACGCAACTGCTCGTAAGTCGGCCGCATCGCGGTCAGCCGCTGCCACCGCCGCCGAGTGGGCCGGCCTCGATGGCGAAACGAACCAGCTTGTCGCGCATCATGATCATACGCACGGGGGCGCACTCAGCCCGAGCGCGTGCACCGTGTCAACCGGCGCTGGAACGAGGGCGTGACGAACGCGCAGACCATCACCTGCGAACTACGGACTCTGGGATTCACCGGAGACGTCCAGACGGTGCGCCGCTATTTGAAGCCCTTCCGGCTGCCTGGCAGCAGCCGCTGCCGCCCGGACCCACATCGGCGCAAGCCCACCCCCACCGCTGCGGCAGTCCCGAAGCCACGCACGATCAGCAGGGCGCTGCTGACCCATCCCGACCGTTTGACCGAGCAGGACGCACTGATCGTAAAGAACGCAACCACCGAATGCGTCCATCTGGAACACCTCCAACAGCACGTCCGCACCTTCGCCAAGATCATGACCCAACGGCGCGGCCTGGAACTACCCGCCTGGCTCGAGGCCGTCGAAGCCGATGACCTACCCGAACTGCCCAGCCTCGCAATCGGTATGCGCCGCGACCTGACCGCCATCATCAACGGGCTCACCACCGAACACAGCTCCGGCGCTGTCGAAGGCAACGTCACGCGCGTGAAACGACTCAAGCGCGACGGCTACGGCCGGGCGAACTTCGATCTCCTCAGAGCCCAGATCCTTCTCGCCACCTGAACGGCCGTCACGTAATCGTCGCCAGAGCCAAGTTCAGCGAGCGCCGTCAACCGAACCTAGATAATTCTGGGCGAGCCGGGCAGCTATGGCTTGATCGCCTGGTCGCTAGTGGTGATCGGCGCGGCGTCGGTCGGCAGAAGGGTTTCATGCCCGGGCCGAGCCGGCCGACCGCAGCAAGTTCAACACGATGCGATCTCATGTTTGTCAAACGATGAGCGTCGCCGCCACGATGACAGCGATGCCGAGAGAGACGCACACGTCGAAGAACACCCGCACCCACCGCGGTGCCGAACGAAGATCCATGAAGTAAAGGCCGATCGCCCGCACGAACGCCAATGTGATCACGAACATCGCGATCATCGAGGCGGTTGCGGCACAGTCCTCTACCGACCCGATCCCCAGGGTGATGAACGACGCGAAAACTGAAGCGAACCAAACGAACTCGACTCGATGCGACATCGCCCCGACCTCATCTCACCAGATAGAGCAGTGGGAACAGCACGGCCAAATGCAATAAGTCCACGGCACGATTCGAATATCGCGTGAGCGTGCCTGCGACGGCCGACGAACGGAACGTCGCCCAGAAAGCACGAGTGCCATCCACTCAGCCACGATGAACACCGACATCGAATCTCGGTTCCCGCCCCGTTTCCCATCTGGCCGACCGAGATGGCAGTCGAGATCACTGCGAACGCCCTAGGCCGTCGCAGTGATCTCACCCCACATAGACCGCCGCTCGCCGTTATCGTTGACCTCCTCGTCAAGACGGCGCGACCATGTCACCGGTTCGCCCATTTGGGCGCCACTCCTCTTGCCGTCGGCGATCGGATCCCATTGATAATGACTGCGTTTCGAGTCGCAACCATTCCATCAATGCGGTCGCGACCCTCAGGCCGCAACAACTTTCGATCTTGGCCTTTTTGAGCTACACCGTCTCGAAGAGAGACTGGACGATCAACCAACGCGCGAGCCAGACCGGCACGCTTGCGCATACCACCGGAGATCTCGCCGGGCAGTTTGGATTCCGCGCCGAGCAGACCGGTCAGCTCGAGCTTCTCCATGCCTGTCGCCGTTTTGACGACCAGGCGGCTCAGCACCGGAGGTAGTGGCTCGGTCGCTGATCGCAACACCACCGTGCTGAATGCCCGATGGTTGCGATCGTGTTACTTCGGAATCGATGCCTTCGAACTTCATCGTGTGACACTCCATATATCGGTACAGGCACGCACAGCTGGCCGAGAAAGCGCACGATGATCTGCCCCTGGGCAGTTCGGATGGCAAAACTCGGGGAGGACGAGGGTCCGGACCCGTACGGTGACCCGCATAACAGCGGGGCGAAGAAAGTGCTGTAGGTCACGCACAATGTACGTCACGCGACGATGGACGTCAATCGCTGATTGTTGCAGATCTTGGTTCGAAGTGATCGGTCGTTCACGGAAGCACGGCAGCAGATTCGGCTCACTACCAGCCTCTGAACTGGACAAACTTGCTGTTAAGTACGAGACCGTTGCCCCCGCATGGCGAGCTCGACTATAATTGAGACGGTTAAGCCAACAACTCGCCAGAGCTGTTGGGGGCAAAGTGTACGGGAGAGACCGCCGTAGCACGTGTAACCACTCTTGCAACCGGTCACAACACGCGTCATGCGAGTAGCGGGTTTCGATTCATCGGAGGTGAGCTGATGCAGGCGGCACGAGACACGGGCAGTCGACTGCAGCAGCCACTGTTGACTGCTGTCGCCACCAACATCCATGCCGGCAGTTTGGCTTCCCCGAAGGTTGACCCGACGCCCGACGCGGCGCGAGCTGGCTTCTACGGCGCCTGACAAGGTTCGCGCGAGTGTGAAATGACATTGCCAGGATGCCCGGTGGCCGCCCCTGAGACCTTGGCCGGAGGCTTGATCACTGGGGCGACCAATGGCGATCAAGTGCGTTCATGCGCAGTGAGACTCGCCAGCCGACAGCATCGCCCAGCTGTCGAGTTCCGCCGGACCTGCACGCGACCTACTGCAGCGCGGCCTCTGGGTCGGTCCTGCCGACCGGTTTGGACGCCGCAGCCACCACTGATCAGCAACGTCCGATGCCGGGCGCTGACATGCTCGTTTGGCTGCCTCATGCCGATATATAGCCTAACTGTCTCCAAAACCCTTGAGCTTCGTTGACCAAATGACATCACGACACCAGAATCGGAGCGATCTATCACTCAATATTTTCAGTGTATTACCAGCTTATAGCGACACCTGCATAGCGATCGTTTACATTACTTGAGCTTGATAGTTTGACGGCATGCGCGCCGTGCGCACGCTCGCAGTCGCTGGGCCGCTTCGATACCGCGGTCGTTCTGGTGCGGCAGCTGCGGAGCATGCCGCAGTATCCCGGTAGTAGACGCAAGATGCGCCCGATCAGCTTCCCAGCCGAACAGTGCTGGCAGGATGGGATCGTGGCGACTATGCGGCGAACTTCGTGCGAACCCGACCTCTGCGGATCCCACATACCCGGGGCAGGGCGTACTTTGGAGACGCGTTGACCGAAAAACCGTCATTGATCGAGCGCCAGACCGACCTGGCGAAGATGCGTGAGGTGCTGGACGAGGTCGCATCGGGACGGGGGCGGGTGGTCGTGCTCGATGCACCGAGCGGCGCTGGAAAGACCGCGCTCCTGAACGAGGCTCGTGCACGAGTGGTCAACGCCGACATGCAGGTGCTGTATGCCACCGGCTCGGAACTCGAGGTCGAGTACCCGTTCGGAGTCGCGTTGGACTTGATCGAAGGCTGGTTGGTGAATGCGTCGGATGCTCAGCGGGAACAGCTCATGGCCGGACAGGCACGGCTAGCGAAACCCCTTCTCGCCGTGGGTTCGCCGCAGCGGATCACCGGCGGAGACGAGTTCACCATCATCCATGGTCTCTACTGGTGCATTGTCAACCTGTGCGAGGTGGGGCCAGTGGCGGTGTTCGTCGATGATGCACACCTCGCCGACGACGCAACGTTACGGTTCCTCAACTACCTTTCGGCCAGGGTGGACGATCTGGCCGTGGCACTGTTCGTGGCTGTGAGGTCGGGTGATATCCGGGCCAACACACCGCTGGTAAACCATCTTTCGCGCCGGGAAAACTGCACCCCGATCCGTCCGGCGGCCCTGACCCAGCAAGCTGTAGGCACATTATTGCGCCGAGAAGAGCCCGGTCTCACACTGTCGCCGGATGCGGTACGTCGATGCTGGATGATCACCGGCGGAAATCCGTTCCTGGTCACCGAGCTCTCGACAGCGATCCGCACCGAGGGACGCGCGTGGCTCGATGCGAATATCGACCGCTTGGAAAGCTTTGCGCCACTGTCGGTCCGCAACCGAGTGCTGTTTCGCGTATCCCGATTGAGCGAGGACGCGTTGGAACTTGCACGTGCGTATGCGGTTCTTCGAGGAAGCGCTCCGCTCGAGCTGGCAGCGAAAATCGCGGGAATCGATCTCGCGAACGCGGTCCGGCTGCTCGACCGGCTCGACCAGGCACACATCTTGATCAATGACTCCAAGCCCCATTTCCGGCATTCGATGATCCGGTCGGCGATCTACGACGACATCCCCGCATCGCAGCTCGCCGCGGCGCACACGAGGGCAGCGGCTCTGTTGCTCAGCATCGGCGAACGCGTCGAAGCGATCGCCAACCATCTGCTGATCGGCCTGCCGACCTCCGAGCCCTGGGCCTTGGATGTGCTGATGGAGGCGGCAACAGCGGCGGCCCAGAAAGGTTCTCACGATTGGGCGATCCGCTATCTGCGCCATGCGATCACGCTGGCACCATCCGATTCTCATCGAGTCCCCGCGCTTGTCGATCTGGGCCTTCTCGAAGCCGCGCAGGGAGAGACGGATTCGGGTGTTGCGCACCTGGAGCAGGCGTTGGATCTGATGAAAGACCCGGTGGAGAAGGCCAGGGGCCTGTACTCCCTCGGCTCCACCCTGTATCGATACGGCCGCCACTCCGATGCGGCCGCGGCGTTCGAGAGGGGTGCACAGCTTGCCACCTCACTTGATCCCGAACTTGCGCTCGAGGCCGAGGGCGCCTGGATCTTCGCCTCGTACTATCTCGACCAGGTGGTTCCGCGGGCGATGATACGTCTCGAGGAATTGATGGCCGAGATCAGGCAGCGCGGGCTGCGCTCACCGGCCGAACGAGTCATCCTGGCGATCGCCGGCCTGAGGGCAGTCATGTCGTCATCGCCTGCGGCCAAAGGAGCAGGGCTAGCAACCGAAGCCGTGCGCGATGGGCTACTGCTGCAAACGCAGACATCAGCAAGCGTCGCGGTCAACCTGGCCGTCCTGGCATTGACCTTCTCCGACCGGCTCGACGAGGCTTCGGAGGTGATCGACCAGGTCATCTCCGACGCACGCCACCGTCAGCATGCCCCGATCACAGCAGAGGCGTCGTTCATCCGGTCGCTGGTCGACTTCACAAGGGGCGACATCACCAATGCATGGATCAACTCCCAAGCGGCAGTTGACGGGATCGGACGCGGTTGGTTCGGGCTGGCGCCAATGGCTCAAGGAACCTTGGTGCAATGCCTGATCGAGCGCGATGAGCTGGACCAGGCCGAGGAAGCCTTGTCGGCCGCAGAACAGATACCCCTGACACCCGACTCGCGGGGACTGGCGTCATGGCTCTATATGGCGCGCGGACGGCTTCAGAATGCCCGCTCCGACTATGCCGGAGCGGTCGAAGGACATCTCATGGTCGGCCGTGTCCTGAGCGTATTCGAAGCCGTGAATCCCGCTGTGGCGCATTGGCGATCGTGCGCGGGTCTCGCAGCGAAGATGCTCGGAGACATGGCGCTGGCACAGGAGCTGATAGACGAAGAACTGGTGCTCGCCATACAGTTCGAACTTCCTCGACAGGTTGCGATCGCGCTCAGGCCGAAGTCCGCGCTCGTGGGCCGTACCGAGCGGATAGCTCTGTTGGAGGAATCGCTCGAAATTCTGAAGACCCACGGGACTCCCCTGGACTCGAGTGAGACTCTGCTCGAATACGGGCGGGCGCTGCGCCAGTCGGGCAGTCGCATCGAAGCGAGAAATCCGCTTACACGCGCGATGGAGCTGGCGCACCGCCAGGGTGCGTTCGCCACGGCCCGCCGAGCGCACGAAGAGTTGCTGGCCAGCGGCGCCAAGCCACGGCGGTCGTACAGCACCGGCCTGCAGGCACTGACACCGACCGAACTCAGAATCGCCGAGTTGGCGGCACAGGGATTGAGCAACCGCGAGGTCGCGGAGTCCCTGTTCGTGGCCAGGAGCACCGTGGCCTGGCACCTCCGTCATATCTTCCACAAGCTGGGGGTCACCACTCGTGCCGACTTGCCGACAGCCATCGAAAGCGCGCGCCTCGGCCACTGAGCGCAAGTGCCGAGCAACCGCAGTTCGGGGCCAGGGCATCGAATCACCGCGATGATCGGAACCTCTCGCGACGAAACCCCCTCATCATAGAGGGGGGACTTTCGTTCTTGGTGAGGCTTCAATGGTGGTCTGATCGTGGTCACCGATGCCCCGGAACGGAATTGAAGTGGAAAAAAGGTTTACACCCAGCACCCACCGACTAGCACTGTGGGCCGGTGGCCCGCTCATGACCGTGCTGTATCTGGTCGGCTGGCTCGTTTTCGCCAGAATGCTGCCGACTCCCAGCCCACATTTGACCGCCGAGCAGTTGTCGCAATGGCTGGTGCACCACAGGCCCGGCATCCTGTTCGGATGCCTCCTGATGGTCGCCGGCTGCGGACTTTGGGGTAGCTGGGTCGCAGCCATCTGTGTGTGGACGTTCCGCACGGAGTCGCGCTTCCCGGTTCTGACTTTCACTCAGCTCATCTGCGTAGCGGCCGGCCTGACATTCTTTATCTTCGACACACTCTTCTGGGGTGTCGCTTCGTTCCGGGCGGGCGAGACCGACCCGCGGGTGACGCAACAAATGTGGGATGTCGGCTGGTTCGGGTTCCTGTTCACGATCACGGTGTACATCGCATGGGCGGTCGCCTGGGCGCTCGGCGTCTTGATCAACCCCCCGAAGTATCAGGTGTTCCCACGCTGGGCTGCCTACGTCACGTTCGGTTCCGTCACCTGCTGGTCCCCCGGCTTGCTGGTTATCTTCTTCAAACAGGGCCCGTTCTCCTATGCCGGGCCGCTGGCAATGTGGCTGCCGATCAGTGAATTCTTCGTATGGCTGGCCATCATCGATGTTTACGCCCGCAAGGCCATCAGGCGACAGATCGAAATAAGCCGTATCGGGGCCGAGTCCCGCGGCGCCGAGTACGGTGTCTACCCGCCCCGCGACGACGACGGCATCCCGCACCACGCCAATCCGGCTGACAGCGCCGCTATCCCGGATCCGCTCATCGAAGCATCGGCGCTGGTGTCTATCGAGTCCAACCAAGGAGCAGTTCGTTGAGCATCGACACCCATGACCGGACACCTATCCCGAAAAGTCTGTATTCCGACGATGTATGGGAAGATCGGGAAGAGGCTATCACCCAGCGGCGCTGGGTTCCCGGCGAGCCGGGCATCTGGGCGCTGATTTTCACAGATCTCACGGTATTCACGATCTACTTCATCGACGTAATGTACCAATGGGGTGACAGCCGCCAAGCTTTCGCCGCGGGCCATAAAGAAATCAGCCTGACCTCCGGAATCCTCAACACTTTCTTCTTGTTGACCGCTTCACTTTGCGTTGCACTCGGAGTGCAAAAGCTGCGCCACGGGCATGTACAGCTCACGAGCCGCCTGTTCCTCGGCGCGGGTGTGGCGGGAGCCGCGTTTGTCATCAATAAGTACATCGAGTGGTCGGGCGAAGTTCACGACGGTCATACGCCACAGTCGAGTCTGTTCTTCCAGCTCTACTTCATCCTGACCGGCATCCATCTCTTCCACGTTCTGATCGCAATGACGTTACTGCTGTTCATGCGGCGACGCGTTTCGAAGGTGGTCGGCACCCCGACACCACATCAGTCACGCTTTATCGAGAATTGTGCCATCTACTGGCACATGGTCGACCTGCTGTGGCTGGGAATTCTAGCTCTCTTCTACCTGATGAGGTGACCAACCCTATGACCAGACTGATCGCTAACAAAGAAACAAACTATGTCGTCGGTGCCTGGCTCGTGCTGATGGTGCTCACCGGCGCCACATGGATAGTCGGAGGTGATCACGCGTTCGCCGGGCTGAGCCTGAGGGCCGCGATGATCAGCATCCTCGTACTGACCTTCGCCAAGATCTACGTGGTGGGAAACGCTTTCATGGAGATGCGCGACGCAGCCCCCTGGCTGGCACGCACTTTCACTATCTGGTGTATCGCACTGTGCACCGCCCTGAGTGCGCTGTATCTGTGGCGAGCGTAGACATGTCGTCCTGGAGGTACCGATGCGGGGCGTGCTGACCGACCATACCGGCCGGTACGCACCGCCATCGGAACGCGGACAAGGTGCCAGCTGCCTCTCAGGCCGATCACCTGGCCAGCTATCTCGAGCTGTGCCTATCCATGCGGTAGCCCCGTCGGGTTCGATGCACTAGATTTGCCGAGGTTTTACCGGCCCGTGCAGTAGCACCGGCACAGCTAGTCCAATCTTGTTGGTTCAGCAAATCGGTCTGGTCGTGGCCCTGGGACGGGAACGGTCTCTACGGTCGATAATCCTGTGCGATCTCACGCACAAGGGCACGAGAGGTGTTCTCGGACAGAGCTATTCGGCTCAGTTCATCGGCTGCGGCCTGGTACTCACCAGCGCCGCTCTCCCGCTGCAGATGCAGGGCCCCGGGAATGCCGTCGATGAAGACCTCCGGGGGCTCGGGTGGTTCACCAGCCAGCAGCACTCCGAACTCCAGCAGAACGAAACTGGCGAGATGAAACCCGATGTGACTGTTCACCTCTCGGCCTACGACCTGGATCGAGACCGTCGGTAGCGCGCTGACCTCAACCAGATGCGACAGCTGAATGTGCATCACCCCCGGTTGACGCGCTCGCTGAATCAGTGAGCGCCGTCACCGTCGCCTGGGACTGGCATTGAATACCGTGAAGAGGTATTCCCGTGCGCCGGAACCGGATTCGCTGCGCCGCCTGTCCGGAAATGACTCGGCTGGCCGGACCGGTCCGCGAGTTCGCCGAGATCATGGCCCAGCGGCGCGGCACCGAGCTGGACTTCTGGATCAAGCAGGTTCGCGAGGCCGGACTCGTCGAGCTCGGACCGTTCCTGCGCGGCCTGGACCAGGACTATGACGCCGCGGTCGCCGGCCTGACCCTGCCCTACACGAACGGGCCCTGCGAGGGCGTGAATACGATATAACGAAGCTGCTCAAAAGGCAGATGTACGGGCGGGCCGAATTCTGACTCCTACGACATCGAATCCTCCTGGGATAAGCGGTAATTCGTTACCACCGAAGTGCGACAGAGCCGAAAGTGCGACAGAGCCGTTACCTGGACAGACCCACAGCCAACCTGTAGCAAACTCAGCGGTCGATCCTGGACGGGATCGGAGGCCCACGGCCACACATACCGTGCAGCATGCGGGCTTGGCGGCGAACTCCGGCAGCAGGATCAGGCCCCGCCGGTTCTTCGGATCGTCGTCCTTGTCCACCCGCACCAGTCCCTGGCCTTCCAGACGCACGACCTTGCCGGTACACCGCAGCGTGCGACCTTCTGATCGATGTCCGACCACAGCAGACCCAGAACTTGGCTACGCCGCAGGTCGCACCCGCCAGCAGCGTGATCACGTCCGCCGCCGCGCTATCGCGGCAGCGCCGGACAAGTGATTCGGGTCGGAAACCATCCCAGTCGACTATGTCTCGGCGAGTGTTCGGTTCTGGCTGCGTAACGAATCCGGGGGCTGACGACTTGGACGACGTAGAGTTCCGTTCATAGAAGTGCGTTGAGCTGGAAAGCACTGCGGAGGTAGCTGTGTCAGCTAGCACCAGCGAAGGCGTCGCGCTCAAAGACCTGGCTCAGCCGCGGATGCCAGTGCCGATGACGCTCGCAGGAGATTATGTCCCGCCGAAGCGGCGGATCTTCTTCTACGAGCCTGGTGAGCGGGAGGAGTCCGCACCCAGTACCACGCCGCACGAGTTCGGCACGCCGATGCCGCAACGGACCGCTCCAGCGAAGCCGCCGCAGGGCGCGTGCACCGACCCGGGGGCCGCGCCGCCGCGAGCACTACCCCGGCCGCGTCCTGGCCCGGCCGAAACCCGTTGGGGCGCTGTTCGATCAGTTGCAGCTCGCCACAGTTGATTGCGTAGGCACGTACCTCCATCACGGCCTCGTCGTATTTCGGGGTGGGTTCGGGCAGATCGTCGACGAGTCGTAGCCCACCGGGAACTGTTG
>NZ_BDBQ01000148.1 GCF_001613065.1 Nocardia miyunensis NBRC 108239 | reverse complement strand
CTCCGGTTCCTTTCCTACGAAATCGGAGGTGACCACAGCTGGTGACCAGCAGCGCGACCGAGGATTTCAAGCTGTGTCCGCACGTGGATGCAGTGCCACCTCGTAGCCGAGGGCTTCGAGCTGCGCGACCGCGCGGGCCTTCACCGGCCCGGGCTTGCGGGCGGTGAAGTAGTTGGGGCCAGGATCGCGATAGAACTCGCCGCGGGCGAGCATGGTGTGAGCGGCCACGACCATGGCGCGTTCGACCGCGACGATGGCCTTCATGGGGCCGCGGCGCGTGCTGATGCGCCTGTACTTGGCCGCGAAATAGGTGTTCTTGGAACGGGATACCGAGATCGCGGCGATGCCCAGCGCGGCCTCGAGATACCGGTTGCCGGGCCGGGTCTTGCTGATTCCGGCGTCCTCGAGGATCTTCTCGATCCGCTGCACCTGCCGGGCGCGATCACGCAGCACAGCAGTGCGGGCACGGGTCAGATCACGCAACCGGCGGATCGGCGGCGGCGGAACGAACGACGCCCGCAACAGTCCGTGCGCGCCGAGGTCGGCGAGCCAGGCCGAGTCGCTGACGTCGGTCTTGCGGCCCGGCCGGTTACGGGCCTCGCCGGGGTTGACCAGCATCACGTTCAGCCCGTCTTCGAGCAGATAGTAGAACGGCTTCCAGTAATCGCTGGTCGACTCCATCACCACGCAGGTCACTTGTTCGGCGATCAGATGCTCACGCAGCGCGAGGATCTGGCTGCTCATCGAGCCCCAGGTCGTCACCGTCGTCTTCGTCGCCCGCGGGCCCGCGCCCTGGACACGCACGCACACCTTCGCGTCCTTCTTCGAAATGTCGATCCCCGCGCACCGCGCGTGCACGACCTCCACCATGACGACCTCCAGTTCGAACGAAATCCGTTGTCAGGGTGCGCATCACGGGGAGACGGAAAACTACAGGAATTTCCTACACGTGCTCGGGGCAACAATCCACGGATCCCGCGAAGGACGAGAACCGCCCTGCCTCCACCACCACCTTTCCCAACGGGCTCACAGCATCGCAAAGCGACCGGGGTCGGCCGTGACACGCACCCCGCCTGCATCTGCCATGCAACCGCGCCGGAACGCAAAGCCCGTAGACGATTTCAGTGTCCACGCAGGGCAGCGAAGCCGCCCCGGGTCCTTTCCCATGCTTTCGTTGTCCCGGATGGGGTGATAGAGACCAAGGCCCTCGAAACACCACTGCCGCGGCCTGCGGCGAACTCGCTGAGCCAGACCCGCAGGAGACGACCGCGCGGTATTCTCGACAAACTTATTGCGACGCGGTTCGGCAGCTCGGCGCACCGCGTCGGTGGTCTCGGGCTCACGTCTCGGTGTCCCGGACAAGCGACGCGCCCGCACCCGCCAGGAGCTGGGCGGTCGCCTCCCACAGGCGCCGCTCCCGGTCCGGGTCGTGGGCGACGGGCTGGACCTCGGTCAGCTTGGTCTTCACCACGAACGCGCCGGCACGCAGGTGCGACCACTGGTCGTCGAGAGCCATCGCGGCCAGCAGCGGTCCCGAGCGTCGCGGCGTCGAGACACCGGGGATCCGGCCCAACGCCCGGCTCATCACCTGAAACGCCGCAGGGGCACCGCGGCCGAGGGCGGTGCCGGGCATCCAGCCCGGCTCGAATACCGACACGTTGATTCCTTGGCCGGCCCGGCGCTGCAGCTCGTGGGCGTAGTAGAGGATCGCGAGCTTGGCGTTGGAGTAGGCGACGCCCGAGGCCGTCATGCCCGAGGTCTGCTCGCCACCGGCCGGCCGGGCGAGCTCCACGGGGTCGGCCCACTCGGCCTCGGCCACGTGCAGCAGCTTGCGCCAGAAGTTGGCGTGGTAGGTGTTCGAGCCGACCAACACGACCCGCGCCGGGGCGGTGAACGCGGTGAGCAGGTCGCCGATGAGCTGCGCGTGGGCCAGGTAGTTGACGGCGAAGCTCAGCTCGTAGCCGTCGGCCGAGGCTTGCCGTGTGTCCGCCGACATGATGCCGGCGTTAGCGACCAGCGCGCGCAGCGGACGGACGGCACCGTCGGTGAGCAACCCGCGCACGGTGGCCGCGGCGGCGCGGACGTCGGCCAGCCTCGCCAGGTCGCAGCCGATCTCGTGGACGCGCGTCCCGAGGCCACGAGCCTCGTCGGCGACCGCGGTCAGGTCGCGCCCGGCGCGGCCGACGAGCAGCAGGTCGGGCCGCAGCCCGTCCGGACGGTCGGCCATGGCCAGCACGGCGTGCCGGCCCAGGTTGCGGGTGGGGCCGGTGATGAGAACTGTTCCGATTTCCGTCATGACTCCAGCCTGCGAGCCCCTTCGGGCCGCAGCCAGTCGACCGGTTTTCGTAGGACTGCCGGGGCCAGGACAACCAGGGCGGGCTCATTCAGAATGGACCAGGTGCAAGTGTGGGAGTTCGGTCGGACGGTGCGCCGCTGGCGCGACCGCACGGCACCCGAGGCCGTCGGCGTCCCCGCGTCCCGGCGGCGCCGGGCCAGCGGTTTGCGCCGCGAAGAACTGGCCGCGCTCGCCGGCATCTCGGCCGACTACCTGACCCGCCTCGAACAAGGACGCGCGACAGCACCGTCGACACAGGTCGTGGAATCGCTGGCCCGCGCACTACGCCTGGCGGACACCGAACGTGACCTGCTCTACCGGCTGGCCGGGCACGCCGCGCCCGGCCCGGACGTCGTGCCCGCACGGCTCACCTCGAGCGTGCAGCGGCTGCTCGACCGGCTTGCACACACACCGGCGGTCGTCTACGACGCCACCTGGACGCTTGTGCTGGCCAACGCGCCCTACGACGCGCTCATGGGCGACACGAGCGCCTGGCGTGGACTGGAACGTAACGCCGTCTGGCGCAACGTCGCCCGGCTGCCCTCACGGGTCCGGCACACTCCGCAGGAACAGGCCGAACACGAAGCCCGGCTCGTTGCCGACCTACGCCTGACCGCGTCACGCTACCCAGCCGACCACGCCCTGCAGGACCTGGTCGCCGACCTGGTCGCCAACAGCCCGCGGTTCGCCGAACTCTGGAACGCCGAAACCCCGCCGACCATGGCCGACCCGTCCCGTCGCAAAACCATCGACCACCCGGCGGTCGGCCCGATCACCCTCGACTGCGACACGCTACTCGTCGCCCTCGACGACCTGCGCATCAGCGTCTACACCGCCGAGCCCGGCACAGAGGACGCCGACCGTCTGTCCCTCGCCACCATCCTCGGCACCCAGTCGCTACAGCTCTGAAACAGCTTCTCGGAAGCGTCTCGGCGCGCCATCGGGCTTCCGCCCGGATTTCTGGCAAACGGCCGCTCATGGCTCATATCGCTCGTTGGGCAATCGCCCAGACTGCTTGGGCAACAGGGTCTTCCAACGTCCGGTAGCCGATTAGCGGATGTTCGCTGTCGTCAGCGTGTCATGTGGCGGGCCAGCCGCGAGCGGTAGGTCACCCGGTCGACAACTACTTTTATGCGAATGCCGTGGCGAACTCGGTGACGAACTGCTGGAAGGTTCGTCCCGGACGGCCGAGAATCGTGGGTAGGTCGTCGGTGAGGTAGTCCGCGTCGCCCTCGGCGAACAGGCCCAGTGCCTTCGCCGCCGCGGTGAAGCTGTCGGTCGCGGCGATCGCGGGCGCGAGCATGAGGAAGTTCTGCATGTAGGCGTTGTTCTTCAACAGCGTGTTAGAGCTCCTAACAGGTTCTGTCGGGTGGCATCGGGTTCGGTTGCGGTGCAGGATGTTTCGTTGTGGCAGCGCCGTGGATCGTGGATGACGAGTTGTGGGCGGTAAGCGAACCGCTACTGTCGGTGAAACCGGCCGGGACACCGGGACCAGCGCAGATGGACTCGCGGCTGGTGCTGCAGGGGATCTTGTTCGTGCTGATCACCGGAATCGGGTGGGAAGACCTGCCCCAGGAATTGGGATTCGGGTCCGGGATGACTTGCTGGCGCAGGTTGCGGGACTGGCAGGCCGCCGGGGCGTTCGAGCAGATCCATCAGGCCGTGCTCGCCCGCGCCCACGCGGCCAGGTTGATCGACTTCGACCGGGTCATGGTCGACGGCTCGCACGTGCGGGCGAAATTAGGGGCGCCGCAACGGGTCCGAGCCCGGTCGACCGTGCCAAGACCGGTTCCAAGCACGACATCCTGACCTGCGCAAACGGATTCCCGCTCGCCGTCGCGTTGTCCGCGGCCAACGTCAACGACCACCTGATGCTGCCCACACTCCTGGATCGGGTGAAGCCACTTCGGGGGCGCGCGGGCCGCCCCCGCCGCCGGATCACCACCTTGATCGCGGACAAGGGATACGACTACCCGAGCGTGTATTCCGAACTGCAGCAACGACATATCACCGGCTACATCGCTCGCCGCGGCACCCGTGACAAGGTCACCGCCGGCCGCTGGATCGTCGAGCGAACCTTTGCCCTGCTGCACCAGTACCGTCGATTGGCCATTCGATGGGAACGACACATCGACATCCACCACGGATTCCTCGACCTCGCCGCAGCTCTGATCTGCTGGCGACGACTGAGCAATCGAACTCGATAGGAGCTCTTAGAACTCCTAACAAAGTGGGGCTGGTGGGGGGAATGATGCCGGATCGGTTGGTGTTCCTGTTGTGCCATCTGTGACTGGAGGTATGAGACGGCACAACGTAAGCCCTGGGAGATCGACGACGGGTTGTGGGAGCGCATCGCGTCCCTGCTGCCTGTGATCCCCCGCAAGACACACCATCCCGGCCGTAAACGCCTCGATGACCGTAAGGTGTTGTGCGGCATCCTGTTCGTGCTCTACACCGGCATCCCCTGGGAATTCCTGCCTCGAGAACTGGGCTATGGCTCGGGGATGACGTGTTGGCGGCGGCTGCGGGACTGGAACGAAGCCGGGGTCTGGCAGCGGTTGCACGAAACGCTGTTGGCCGAACTGAACGCCGCCGGGGCGCTGGACTGGTCCAGGGCGGTGATCGACGGCTCCCACGTGCGGGCGCTGGAAAGGCGGCCCAAAAACCGGTCCGAGCCCGGTCGACCGTGCCCGGACCGGCTCGAAACACCATCTGATCACCGAAGCGCATGGCATCCCGCTCGCGGTGTCGCTGACCGGCGGCAACCGCAACGACGTCACCCAGCTCATGCTCCTGATCGAGGCGATCCCGCCGGTCCGGGGACGGCGCGGGCGTCCTCGCCGACGCCCGGACGCTCTCTACGCCGACCGCGGCTACGACCACGACAAGTACCGCAAACTGGTGCGAGACAAGGGAATCACCCCGTTCATCGCTCGTCGCGGCGTCGAACACGGCTCCGGTCTCGGTGTGCACCGCTGGGTGGTCGAACAGAGTTTCGCGCTGCTGCACTGGTTCCGACGATTGCGCATCCGCTGGGAAATCCGCGACGACATCCACGAAGCCTTCCTCAGCCTGGCCTGCAGCATCATCTGCTGGCGACGACTGACCAACCTCACACTTTGTTAGGAGTTCTTAGTGCACACCGCGATCAAGTGGTCGTCATTCGGCTGGATCAGCGCGGAACAGTACGGCGAATTCTGCACTGTATACGGTCACGACGTCACCGAATGGGCAGGGTTCAAGCTGCTACGGGATATACGGGAGTTCCGAATGACCACCATGGCAGCGCAAAGCGCCATCGGACACCAAGACCGTCAACAGCAGGCTCGTCACCGATTGGCCTGCATCCGTGGAGAGTTCGGCCCCCGGCCCTGGCCTGGATGGGCAGCTCTCGCTTGAGCTGTTCACAACGCTTGTCAAAGCGCGAAAAAAAGAAGCTTCGATTCCCAGGTGCTCGTCGGTATCGTCGGGCGAGGCCACGCAGATCATCGGCACCTCGGTCGCGCCGTAGTCGTGCGCGACCGTCGCGTTCAGTTCGGCGCGCACCGCGTGAAACACGCTGGGCGGACACGGCGCACCACCCCCTTTGAGCAACCGCAGACTCGGCAGCAACCGCTCGCCGGGGCCCAGCTTGCGTTGTTCGTTGAGCAGGGCGGTGTAGAACACGGTGCTGCCGCCGGTGAACGTCACCCCGTACCGGTGGAACAGCTCCGAGGTGGTGGCCGGGTCGAACGCCTCGACCAGGACGGCGGGGAAACCGGCCGTCAGCATCGTAATCAGGTAGATTACCCCGCCGATGTGGGCGATCGGGAAGGGGATGCCACCGAATTCGCCGGACCGCCGCCCGAATCCGCCCCTCAGGGTGAATCCGCGCCCCGGCCAGCAAGGATCCGTCGGCATGGCACGCCCCCTTGGGCAACCCGGATGAACCCGATGTGAAATAGATCCACCGGATATCTTCGGAGACAACGGGTTCCGGCGGTAAGCCCACCACGTCCACCGATTCGGGAGCATCCATACCGATCGTCATCACGCGCGGGCTGTTCGGCAGCGCAGCGGCCATCGCGGCGTAATCCGTACCGCGCCATACACCCGGGACCAGGATGACGTCAGCACTGGCCGCGACAACGGCCGCACCGGTTTCCCGCCCGCGATAGATCGGGATGATCGGCGCCTGCAGCGCCCCGAGGCGGGCCAGCGCGGCCGTCACCAGGACGGTGCTGATCCGCGTCGGCAGCTGCCAGGCCACCCTCGACCCGGGGCCGATTCCCTCGGCATGAAGCGCGGCCGCGACACGCTCGGCACGGGATCGGAACCCGGCAAAGGCGAGCGTGGCGCCGTGTTCGTCGTACAGCATCGGGCCGCTCCCCCAGCCTCTCCGCGCTGTCATTAATACAACGGACGGCGCGGTGCGACTCCCTTTTGTCACTCAGTGACACTATGCCCCCATCCGAAGCCCTCGATCGACCATGAGCAGCACCGAACCCGCACCGTGACAGCACCGCTGCCCAACGGCTTCCGAGTCATCCTGGACTCCGAGGTCACGGTGCTGACGCCCGAAAAGTGGATGGGCGGCTCCCCGCTACGCCTGCTCACCGTGACAGCGGCGGGCCGGAGCGGGATCGGCCGGTACGGCGTCCAGTTTCGCGGCTCCACTGCTCGTGCTGGGATGTGTGGCACCGCCGGGCCGCACGGCCGCGCGGCGGTGGTGGCGGCGCGCCGCCTCCGGCTCACTATTGTTCGGCCCGGCCCTCATTCGTGCCGCCGCCCGGCGTGACGGCCGCCGCCTGCCCGGTTCCGTCCGGGCCGATATCGCCGACGATCTGGCGTACGGCGTCGGCGTACTGGTGGGGTGCCTGCGGGCACGAACCGCGACGCCGCTTCGTCCGGCCTACCCGCTCCGCGCGACTCGCCGGACGCAGCTTGTTGTGCAATCTCGTCAGATTGATGTCACCGATGGGTCGCCCTACTCGGCCGGGGCACGGCATCAGTTACCGGCGATGGGCAGGATCAGCCGGGACGAATCGTCGCCGCCACAGAAGATATCGGTCTGCGACTTGACCGGGTTCGGGGCATAGAACGGGAAGTCGCCGCCCGACACGTCCACCCGGATCCGGTGGCCCCGGCGGAAGACGTTGGTGACGGTGAGGATCTCGATGTCGAACTGGTAAGCCTGGCCGGGCTCGAGGTCGGCGGGGTGCTCGTGCGAGTGCACGTGGCGGCCCTTGAGCGCACCGACGTTCAGCAGATGGGCCGACCCGTCGGGGAACGCGTCGCTGAGCCGGACGCAGAAGTCCACGTCGGTCGCGCCCGGGGCCGCGGACAGCGCCAGCCGGGGCTGGCCCACGACGGTCAGGTCGCGGGCCAGCGGTGGCGTCGTGAACGTGAGAGCTCCGGGTCCGAACGACCGCTGGTCGCCGGCGTCGCCCGGTGTCCGGCTGGGGGCGGCGGGGTCGTGCGAGAGCAGCAGCGAGTCGCCCTGGCCCGTCGGCTCCCAGGCCAGGCCGCCGGCCGCAGTGAGAAACAGCGGCGTCGGCTCGGAGACTGCCGGCCACTCCGGCTGGTCCGTCCACTGCCGTGCACCGGTCAGGTAATACCGCACGGCCGGGTCGTCGAGCACGCCGTTCTCGGTGCCGCGCAGGAAGTAGTCGAACCACCGGATCTGCAGGGCGGCCAGGCCGCCGTCTCCGGCGCTCGCGTCCAGGTCCAGCGCCCCCGGGACCAGCAGCATCCGGCGCGGGACGGTAAGCCCCTCGTGGAACCGCATCGTTCCGCGGATGAAGTGGTCGTGCAGCACGCCGACGTTGAGGACGGGCGCTGTGACCCCGGCGAGCCGGCGGTCGAAGCTGCGCGCCTGCCAGAACTCGTCGTAGCGGTCGTGGGACAGGGCTTCCGCGGCCCAGTCCAGGGGCACCGGGCTCTGGCCGCGGGTCATCCGGTCGTAGTACCGGTAGTAGCGCTGCTCGAAAATCAGGCGCTTGCGCTCGTAGCCCGGGCCGTCGGCCGAGCCGGGGTCCAGCGGGGCGATGCAGTCTTGCATGAGCATCGGCCATCGGACCCGGTCCTCGTAGCGGCACATCCCGCCGGGGAACCATTGGTCGAGGTAGAAGTCGGCCGGGCACATGTAGGCCGCGATGGCCTTCAGATGCGGCGGCGACGTGAGCGCCGCGGCGTGGGCGAGGATCGCGCTGCCCGACACCCCCCACATGCCGACGTTTCCGTCGCACCAGGGCTGCTCGGCGATCCACTCCACAGTGTCGAAGCCGTCGAGTGGCCCGCCCTCGATGTTGTAGTAGTCATAGGTGCCCTCGGCGTAGCCCGTGCCGCGGCTGTCACTCACGACGACGGTGTAGCCGGCCTCGACCAGAGCGGGGATCGACCGCTCCATCAGCTGCCCGGTCGCGGCGACCATGCCCCTCATGACCGACCGCGGCCGGCCATCCGCGCCGAGCGTGGTCCAGCTGCCGGTGTTCGCCGGGCTGACCGAGAGGTTCTTGACGTAGGGGGTGCGGATCAGGACGACGGGCCCGCGGGTGACAGAGTCAGGCCGGTAGACATCGGCGGAGATATGAATCCCGTCCCGCATCGGAATGTAGATGTCATTCTCTGTTGCCATAGTTCGCTTTTCCTTTCGCCGAAATCCGATACACGGCCCGGCCTTGCCCGCGGGAATCCCCTCATTGCCCGGTGCGGGCGGCCGCGGCTCCGGTACGGGGCCCCGCGGTCACAGCGCGAAGTGACGAGCGATCAGGTCGCGGTGCCGGGCCGGGGCCCCGAACATCAGCTGCGCGCTCTTGGCCCGCTTGAGGTATAGGTGCGCCGGGTGTTCCCAGGTAAATCCGATGCCTCCGTGCAGCTGGATATTGTCCTCGGCGGCGCGTACGAACGCGTCGCCCACCCAGGCTTTGGCGAGCGAGGCGGCCAGGGCCAGCCCTGCGTCGCCGATGGTCGGGGCGGCGCCGATGGTGGCCGCCGCGTAGTAGGCGGCCGACTTCGCGGTCTCCAGGGCTACCAGCATGTCGGCGCAGCGATGCTTGACTGCCTGGAACGAGCCGATGGGCCGGCCGAACTGGAACCGCTGGCAGGCGTATGTGGTGGCTTGCCCGAGCACGGTCCGGATGCCGCCGACACCCTCGCAGGCGAGTGCGATCGCGGCCAACTGCAGCACATGCTCGAGGACCGCGTCCGCGCCGCCCTCGGCGCCGACCAGCCGGGCCGGCGTGTTCTGGAGGACGAGCTCGGCCTGCCGGCGGGTGAGATCCATGACCGGCAGGGGGGTGCGGGTGAGACCGGGCGCGTCCGCCGCGACCGCGAACAACGAGCGCTGGGCGCCGACACGGTCGCCATCACCCGTAGCGGCGCCGGTACGGGCGGTGACCAGCAGCAGGCCGGCCGTGGCGCCGTCGAGCACGAAACCCTTGACGCCGGTCAGGCGCCAGCCATCGGCGCCGAGCTGGGCCTCGGCCGAGTCCGTATCGTCCCACCGGCCCTGGGTGTCGGCGAAGGCAACGGTGGCAGTGACCGTCCCCTCGGCGATGCCAGGAAGCAAGTCGTGCCGTGCTTCCGGGTCGCCGCTCGCCAGCAGCGCGGACGCAGCCAGTACCGTGGCCAGGAATGGCGCGCACAGCAGCGCCGCGCCCATCTCCTCGAGGACGACCGCCAGTTCGGCCCAGCCGTACCCGGCGCCGCCGTACTCCTCGGGAATGTGCAGTCCGGGCAGGCCCAGCTGCGCGGCCAGCTGCCGCCACACCGCGGCGTCGAAGCCAGGACCAGTCTCCATCATGCGACGCACTTCGGCCTCCGGCGAGGCCTTCGCCAGGAATGCGCGAACCGTGTCGCGCAGCTGCTCCTGCTCGTCGGTGAAAGTGAGCGCGTTCATCCGCGGGGGATGTCCTTCCATGCGATGTCCTTGTCGACCCGGAAGTCGCCAGGCAGGCCGAGGACGCGCTCACCGATGATGTTGCGCATGATCTCGGAGGTCCCGCCCTCGATAGTGCCGGCTCGGGAGCGCAGGAACGTGCCGGCGATGTCGCGGCCAGTGGCGGCGTCGCCAAGCGGCAGCTCGGGCCTGCGCATATCAAAGCCTGTGACGAGCATCCCGGCCGCTCCCTGCAGGTCCAGGACGAATTCGGCGACGCGCTGGCGGGTCTCCGCGTCCGCGAGCTTGAGCACCGAGCCTTCATGCCCCGGCTTGCCACGAGCGCCGTTGGCCGTCGACCGTTCCGCGGTCAGGCGGTTGACGATGGCCTCCATCCAAAGCCGCACCGCCCGGTCGCGGCTGACCGGGTCCGGGCCGCTGCGGGCCGCGGCCGCCCGGTAGGCGTCGAGGGTGAGGGCGCCGAGATCCGCGGCGAAGGAATTGAGCGCGCCGCCGAGGGAGACGCGCTCGTTCATGAGCGTGGTGCCCGCGACGCGCCACCCCTCGCCGACGGCGCCCACTCGCTGGCTGTCGGGGATCCGCGCGCCGGTGAACCAAACCTCGTTGAATTCGGCCTCGCCCGTGAGCTGTCGCAGCGGCCGTACCTCGACACCAGGGGCCCGCATGTCGAGGACGAAGGCGGTCAGGCCGTTGTGCTTGGGCAGGTCCGGGTCGGTCCGGGCGATCAGCAGGCCACGGCGGGCCACGTGAGCGTAAGAGGTCCATACCTTCTGCCCGTCGACGACCCATTCGTCACCGTCACGGCGGCCCCGCGTGGACAGGCCAGCCACGTCGGACCCGGCCGAGGGCTCGCTGAACAGCTGACACCACACCTCGTCCCCGGAGTACAGCGGCCGCAGGTACCGGGCGCGCTGCTCGGGCGTGCCGTGCGTGAGCAGGGTCGGTCCGGTCATGCCGATCCCGATCGGGTTCCAGCGGAATGGCGCGGGCGCGCCTGCCGCCGCGAAGCGCTCCTCGACCACCTGCTGCAGCGCGGCATCGGCACCGAGGCCGCCCTCACCGCGAGACGCCCACACCCAAGCGAGACCGGCGTCGAAGCGGGCGGCCAGGAAGGCGCGGGGGTCCGTGGCCGTGGGCGGATTGTCCCGTAGCACGGCATCGACGAGCGCCGCCGCCTCATCGGCCGTCGCCATCCGGTCGTTCGTCACGTCACGTTCGGCTCCGGGTATCAACTGTCGCTCCAATCAGGTCCGCGGCGCTCCGCGAACGCGGTCATCGCCTCGACGCCGTCCCTGGTGGTGGAGGCGAGCACCTGGGTGCGGTTCTCCAGGGCGATAGCAGCCTCCAGGCCGGGGATCTCCAGCCCGGCCCACATCACCTGTTTGGTCATCTTCACCCCGAACGGCGAGTTGGCGACGATCTGCCTGGCGGTCTCGAGCGCACGCTCCAGGAGCCGGTCATCGGGCACGACGTCGAGTACCAGGCCTATGCGCAGTGCCTCCTGGGCGTCGATGATGCGGCCGGTGAGCAGAAGTTCGTGGGCACGACCGGCGCCGACGATCCGGTTGAGCAGCCATCCGGTGCCCATATCGCAGCCGGACAGGCCGACCCGGGCGAAGGCGGCGGAGAAGCGGGCCGACGCGGCGGCGAACCTGATGTCGCAGCCCAGGGTGAAGGCCAGACCTCCGCCAGTGGCCGGCCCGTTGACGGCCGCGATCACGGGTTTGCCGAGAGCGCGCAGCCTGCTGGTCACGCTGGAGTACTGCTCCTGGACCTGGAACGTGCCGACCGGGCCCGGCCGGGGTTCGAACGGCGGCTCGATGCCCGGATCACCGCCCCGCAGGTCGGCGCCGGCGCAGAAGCCGCGGCCGACGCCGGTGATGACGACGACGCGGCAGTCGCGGTCCGCATCGGCCTCGTCGAGCCGCCGTAGCAGGGCACCGATCAGTGCGGAGGTGATCGCGTTGAGCCGTTCCGGGCGGTTCAGGCGCAGCAGCTTGACGCCCTTCTCGAGCCACCCGGCCTCGACCAGGTCCGTGCCGGTCACGTCGTGGGCGGCCATCAGGAGTTCCTGGTCAGCAGGAGCGCGCCGCACATCTCGCCGCCGCCGGCGGCGACCAGGCCGACCTCCGGATCGGCGGGCACTTGCCGCTCCCCTGCTTCGCCGCGCAGCTGCAGGCAGACCTCGTGCAGGTGACCGAAGCCGTGCAACCGTCCCGCGGACAGCTGACCGCCCCCGGTGTTGAGGGGGAACGGCCCGTCCCGCGCGATCCGCTTGCCGCCCTCCACGAACGTACCGGCCTCGCCCTTGCCGCACACGCCGAGCGCCTCGAGCCAGACGATCGTCAGGATCGTGAACCCGTCGTAGATCCCGGCGACGTCGACATCGTCGACGGTCAAACCCGTGCGCGACCACAACGAACGGGCTCCGGCCGCGCCGGCCATCGTCGTCAGATCCTCGTGCTGGTCCCAGTACGGCCGCCCGGACAGCGCCGAATGATGCGCGGCGATCGTCAGCAGCGGCTTCCGAGAGTCTGCGGCAAAGTCAGCACGTGACACGACCACCGCCGTGCTGCCGTCGACGGGGATGTCGCAGTCCAGCAGGCCCAGCGGCTCGGAGATCGGACGTGCCGCGAGGTAGTCCGTCAGGGTGAGCGGCTGCCGGAAGATCGCCTTCGGATTGAGCACGGCGTTGGCACGCTGGTTGACCGCGAGCGCGCCGAGCTGCTCCCGCGTGGTCCCGTACTCATGGAAGTGCCGATGGGCGATCAGCGCGCACCAGTTCGCCGCCGACACCGCGCCGAACGGAATCATCCACTGCTGTGCACCGTCGATACGGTCGGACCCGGCGCCGATAACCGACGCGCGTCGGCCCGCGGTCTGTGCCGTGGTCTCCCACACTGTGCGGAAGCACAGCACGTGGTTCGCCAGTCCCGCAGACACTGCCGCGTACGCATTGATGACAGCGCCGAGCTGACCGTGGGATTCCATGCCGCCGCTGTACCAGTCCAGCGACAGTCCGAGCGCGTCCTGAATGTCCCAGCAGCCCACGCCGGAGAACCCGGGCGTCGCCGCCATCGCGCCCGGCCAGGTCGAGACGCCGTCGATGTCCGCCGTGGTCAGCCCAGCGTCGGCAATCGCGTCCAGGGCCGCGTCCACGGTGAGGGACAGCGGCGACCGGCCGAGGCGCCTGCCGACAGCCGACTGCCCGATGCCACTGATAGCCACCTCCGTCATCGTTCGGCCTCCTCGGGAACAGGCGTGAAGTAGGGGAGCCAGACATCCTCGCGGTGCTCGAAAACGACCGTGACGCGTTGCCCGATGCGGACATCGGCGGGCTCAGCGCCCGTCAGCCGGGTCGACACGCGCAACCCGGGCTCCTCGTCGAGCTCGACGATCGCCAGCGTGTACGGCACGGCGACGCCGGGGATCCACGGCTGATGGTTGACGGTATGGCTGTACACCGTGCCCAGCCCCGACACCGCCATCGGGCCGACCGAGCGGGACAGGCAGCGGCGGCAGACCGGCTTCGGCGGGTGCAGCCACAGGCCGCAGTCGTCGCAGCGATAGATCAGCAGCTCGCCGCGCTCGCCGCCGGTCCAGAACGGCTCGGTTTCGAAGCGTGGCTCGGGAAGAGAAAGGCCGGGCATATAACCTCCGAACGGACCAGGCCGAGTCCAGTGTCCGCTGATACCTCCGGCCGACGACGATGCGACCGATGGGGCAGAGCGAGAAGCCGGGTCGCTAATTCTGACGGTGCGTTCTCAATGACCGGCCTCGGCGTATCGTCGCAAAAATCCACTTGCTCCGGGATCTATTCACGGTCCACACAGGGTTCCAGCGAGTCCATAGATTCTTGTTTCTGTTTCTGACATCGAGTTCAGTTATAACCGAAACATGGCCAGCGTGCCAAGCACCACTTGCGCCGAGCATCATGTGAGCGGGGCGCCATCAACGACGAGGAGCACCAGTGGTCCAGATCATGAGCGGAATCCGTGTGCTCGAAGTGGCGTCCTGGACGTATGTGCCAGTAGCGGGGGCCATCCTCGCCGAGTGGGGCGAACAACCGCGAGGCAGTCGCGGAGCTCCAGGACCTTTTCGGCGGCAAGACATACGAGGAGGCTGCCGAGATCCTCAACTCCACCGGCGGCGCGTGGGCGCCCCTGCAGCGGCCGATCGACGTGCTGTCCGATCCTCAGATCCTGGCGAACGGGTATGTGAAGGACCTGAAGGACGGCAACGGGAATCCGTTCAAGCACCGTCTCCCGACGGCACGCCGGTGGCGCGCCCGGCCCGGGAGGCGCTGTCCCACCCGCCGCTGCCGCCCGACCGGGTCTGCGGCCCCGACCAGAACGGACGAGTCGCCACATGAAGATCGACACGAGCCTGCCGATCACCGCCTCGCTGGATCCGCGCGATGCTGCCGCTCGGGCCGAGCGGGAGGGCTTCGACGGCGTCTGGGCCAGCGAGATCAACCACGATCCGTTCCTGGCGCTCGGCCTGGCCGCGACGGCCACCGACCGGATCACGCTGGGCACCGCGATCGCGCTGTCCTTCGCCCGAAACCCCATGTCGACGGCCGTACTCGCCAACGACCTGCAGGTGCTCTCCGGAGGTCGGCTGCTGCTCGGGCTGGGTACCCAGGTCCGCGCGCACATCACTCGCCGGTTCGGCATGCCGTGGTCGCACCCGGCGGCGCGGCTGCGCGAGTTCGTATTGGCCATGCGGGCCATCTGGTCCTGTTGGTACGACGGCGTTCCGCTGGACTTCCGAGGCCAGTTCTTCACGCATACCCTGATGACGCCGATGTTCACGCCGGAACCACACCCCAGCGGACCGCCCAGGGTGCTGCTGGCCGGGGTTGGCGAGCTGATGACCGAGGTGGCCGGCGAAGTGGCCGACGGCTTCCTGTGCCACGGTTTCACCACCGAGGCGTACCTGCGCGAGGTCACCCTGCCCGCGCTGGCGCGTGGCCGACAGCACGCCGGCGCGGGCATGGGCGGCTTCGACATCGTCGGCGCACCGTTCCTGGTGGTCGGCCGGACCGAGTCCGAACTCGCCACCGCGGCCGCCGCCGTCCGTGGCCAGATCGCCTTCTACGGCTCGACCCCGGCCTACCGGGCGGTGCTGGACCGGCACGGCTGGGGCGCACTTGGCGAGGAGCTGCACGCGCTGTCCCGGGCGAACCGATGGGCCGAGATGGCCGGTCTGATCGATGACGAGGTGCTGGACGCATTTGTTTGGGCTGGTAGCGGGTCGTTTTTATCGTGCGGAGCCGAGGTTGCGGGCGCGGGCGTATGTGCGGGGGTTGCTGGCGCCGTTGGCGGGGAAGAATGGCTGGACGCTTGCCGAGGCGGCGGATGATCTCACCCCGGATGGGATGCAGCGGTTGCTGAACAAGGCGGCGTGGGATGTGGACGGGGTGCGCGATGACGTGCGCGCCTACGCCGTGCAGCACCTGGGTGACCCGGATGGTGTGCTGGTGGTTGACGAGACAGGATTTTTGAAGAAGGGGGTGAAATCCGCTGGGGTGCAACGGCAGTACTCTGGAACCGCAGGGCGGATCGAGAGTTGTCAACTGGGTGTTTTCTGCGCGTATACGAGTGCGAAGGGTCGCACTCTGATCGATCGGGAACTGTATCTGCCCAAGTCGTGGACCGAGGATCGCGCTCGTTGCGCCGAGGCGAACGTGCCCGGTAACGTGGAATTCGCCACCAAGGCCACTCTCGCCAAGGCC
>NZ_BDBQ01000147.1 GCF_001613065.1 Nocardia miyunensis NBRC 108239 | reverse complement strand
TGGACAGCAACTGGACCCGCTACGTCGCGAAGAACTCCAGCTACGACCCCTACCGCAACGCCGTCGACTTCTACACCCGCTACCCCGCCGACATCGCCCTGGCCGCGCAACTCGGCGTGAACGTCTACCGCGTCAGCATCGAATGGTCCCGCATCCAGCCCCACCCCGGGGGTTGGGACGGAAACGGCTTCGCCTTCTACGACCACGTACTGGACGCCATCGCCGCGCACGGCATGCGCCCCATGATCACCCTGGACCACTGGGTGTACCCCGGCTGGGTCGCAGATCGCGGCGGCTGGGCCGATACCCGGATGGCCGAACTCTGGCTCACCAATGCCCGAAAAGTGGTGGACCGCTACGCATCCCGCAATCCGCTCTGGGTCACCTTCAACGAACCCGCCTTCTACATAGTCAACGAGCTCACCAACGGCGGCCTGTCCGCGGATCGCGTGCCCACGATGCAACAGCGACTAGCCCAGGCGCACAACAGCATCTACGACCACATCCACCGCCGTCAGCCCGGCGCACGGGTCACCAGCAACATCGCCTACACCCTGGGCACCGCCGAACCCGCCCTCAACGGGCCCATGCTCGACGCCATCGCCGCCAAACTGGACTACATCGGCATCGACTACTACTACGGCTACAGCCCGCAATCGGCCCTCACCGCATCCCCCGCCGACTTCAAGAAGCTCTGGAATCAGCCGCTACAACCCGAAGGCATCTACTACGCGCTGGAATACTATGCGCGCCGATTCCCCGGCAAACCCCTCTACATCGTCGAGAACGGCATGCCGACGGAAAACGGCAAACCCCGCGCAGACGGTTACTCCCGCGCCGACGACCTGCGCGACACCGTCTACTGGCTCCAGCGCGCCAAGGCCGACGGCATGCCACTGATCGGCTACAACTACTGGAGCATCACCGACAACTACGAATGGGGCAGCTACACACCGCGTTTCGGCCTCTACACCGTCGACGTACTCACCGACCCGACACTGACCCGCCGCCCCACCGACGCCGTGCCCGCCTATTCGGCGATCACCCGCGCCGGTGGCGTCCCGGCCGGGTACCGGCCCACCCGCGCCCCGGCCGCCTGCGCCCTGGGCGACGCACCCACCAGCTGCCTCGACCCGGTCACCGTGCCGCACTGAGGAATTCACCGGGCTCCACCCGGCCGGTCGGAGCCCGGTCCGATCCTCGCACCCGGCGCCGTTCAGGCCGTGCGCGACTCCACGGTCGCCCGTGTCGCGGCCGGACGGCGGCCGAACTCGAGCACACCGTCCTCGATGGCGCCCTTGCGCAGCAGCTTGCGATCCCGGAAATAGTTGTTGATCACCTGCCACGGGCCGTGCGTGCCCTGCCGGGGCATCACCGCGTCGCCGCGCTGGATATATCCGGACGTCAGCGCACCGCCCATCACCGAATGCTCCGACCGGTCGCCCTCACGCGGCACCGCCACCACCGTCGAATACCCCTGGGACCGCATATGATTCAGCAGGCGGCAGAAGTATTCGGCGGCCAGATCGGCCTTCAGCGTCCACGACGCATTCGTATAGCCCAGCACGATCATCGCGTTCGGCACACCGCCCAGCAGTGCGCCCTTGTACGCCACCAGGTCCCGCGTCCGCACCGGCTCGCCGTCGATCCTGAGCTGGGCCCCGCCCAGCATCTGCACCGTCAGCCCCGTCGCGCTGATGACGATATCCGCCGCGAGTTCCTCACCCGACTCGAGCCGGATCCCGGTTTCGGTGAAGGTCTCGATCCGATCGGTGACGATCGAGGCACGGCCTTCGCGCAGCACCTTGAACAGATCCCCGTTCGGCACCACGCACAGCCGCTGATCCCACGGGTCGTACTTCGGGCTGAAGTGCCGCATATCGATCCCGGAACCGACCTGCAACCGCACCGCGCTCAACAGCAGTTTGCGCGACAGCCTCGGATTGGTGCGCGAGAGCTGGAAGCTCGCCCGCTGCAATGCGATATTGCGTGCCCGGCCGATCCGATAGGCGATCGCCTCGGGCACCTTCGCCGCCTTGAATCCGGCCGCCACCGGATCCTCCGCCGGAAGCGCGGTGATGTACGTGGGCGAGCGCTGCAGCATCGTCACGTGCGCCGCGTCGTCGCTCATCGCGGGAATCAGGGTGATCGCGGTCGCGCCGCTGCCGATCACCACCACCCGCTTGCCGCGATAGTCCAGGTCCTGCGGCCAGTGCTGCGGATGCACGATCGGCCCGCGGAACGTCTCCTCCCCCGGGTAATCCGGCCGGTAGCCGTTGTCGTAGTCGTAGTAGCCGGTGCAGCCGATCAGGAAATCGCTCGTGTACGTCTCGGTCTCACCGGTCTGCTCGTCCACCGCCGTGACCGTCCAGATCCCCGCCTCGCTCGACCAGCTCGCCTCGGTCATCCGCCGCCCGAACCGAATGTGTTCGGTCACCCCGTACTCCGCGGCGGTATCGGCCACGTACTGCTGGATGTGCGGCCCGTCGGCCAGCACCTTCGTCCCGTTCCACGGCCGGAACCCGTAGCCGAAGGTGTACATGTCCGAATCGGACCGAATTCCCGGGTACCGGAACAGATCCCACGTCCCGCCGATGGCCGTCCGCCGCTCCAGAACGGCGTAACTGCGCCCCGTCCCCTCCCGGGTCAGATGGCAGGCCATCCCGATTCCCGAAAGACCCGCGCCGATGATCAGTACGTCGACATGCCGCGCCATTGAGGTTTCCGTTCCGTGCGATACCACCCGGACGACCGTGACCGGGCACACCCGAAGGGTACCTGTTATCGACGGTTACGTCTAGATGATCGCCACTCGCGTCGCCGCATTCCGGAGCCACCGGCCATCAGCCCCCGGAAACGGCCGCCTCGGCCAAGTCTCATCGCTTCGTGCGACACGAGAACCACTACCCCTCTGCTCTGTGCGGTTGTTTGAACTGGAGTGTTCCATCTTTGGTGATGCCAGTTGAGGTATTTTGCATGTATAGATTCGCATATGCCGATACTCCAATTGATAAGCCATCAACGACTCTGTTCCAGGTCATGGATCGAACCCCGCCCTTCGCACGGATCGACCGAGACGATCCCCACTGTCCCAACTACACTCGGCGCACTCCTACCCCGTCTCCCGCCGAGACCGAAATCGTCTGCCGTCCAAGCGTTTCGGGTGAGCACGCCCCCTCCCCTTACATCTGCGCCACACTCGGATGAAGTTACATATTTCAATGCGAATATCTGCGTAGGAATGTTTTCTGGCGATAGCATCGAGACAAGCGGCAGATGTCCGCCCGGCGAGCGAGTGGACACCTCCCGCACGGCGGCCACACCCCGCGGTAACCGCTGCGTACCGGTTTCGATCCGATTCCGATCGGCCGTCGGAAACCGTTCGCGGGCACGTCTTTTCGCAGTAACCTTGAGGGACGAGGTGATGAGGGTGGACATCGTTATCTTCGCCGCGTGTGCGATGGCCGTGCTGGTCGCCTGGTGTGTCGTCGCGTTGCGGATCACCGGGCGAATACGTGGCGTGCGGCTGCACCGACGATCAACCCGGCCCACTCCCCCGGCCGTGCCGCAGGATCAGCCCGCCCCGGTGATCGATATGCGACTGAGCGTCGAATGGGCGTCGCCGAGACAGGTGTGGCCCGCGCTTACGGCGGAGAACATGCTGCTGGCGGCCCGTCTTGCCGGGCGGATGACGCCGGGGGAATATCGCGCTCGCATGCTGGAGCTCGCCCGCCGCTGCGAGCCGCGACCGACCGCCGGGAGCGAATGAGGCGGTCGCCAGGCCTCGGACCAGGGACTTTCGGCCCCTGGGCGGGAGCCGCCCGGCCCTGCCAAGACTCCGCGAAACGGACAAGTCTGGTCCCAGCGAGTTGCCTCCCCCCTCCATCGACGACGTTCAGGACCGAGTTGAACAGCATCCCCCTCGCCCATACGCATACCGCATCTCCCCTCCACGAGGGACGCGCGCCGGTCTGGCCCGCGCTCACCCTCGCAGCCCTGATGTTCGCCGCGGCGGCCGCCTGCGTGCCGTGGTTGCAGGGCTGGGCAACCGACTACGGCGCCATCCTGGTTTACTGGGCGTTGGCCTTGCACCTGGCCATCGCGATCGGCTTGGTGCGATGGGCTGTGCGGACCCGACGAACGGATTATCGTAGCCAGAGGTATTAGCCACAGGCACAGCACCGAGAACGGATATCGCCGATGATCAAGGTGTTCCTCGTCGACGACCACGAGATCGTGCGTCGCGGCTTGGTCGACCTGCTCGGAGAGGACCCAGAACTGACCGTTGTCGGTGAGGCCGGCGACGTGGCGCAGGCGATGGCGCGCATACCCTCGCTACGGCCCGACGTGGCCGTGCTGGATGTGCGCCTGCCCGACGGAAACGGCATCGAACTGTGCCGCGAGCTACTCTCCCGCCTCGACGCCCTGCGCTGCCTGATCCTCACCTCCTACACCGATGAGCAGGCCATGATGGACGCCATCCTGGCCGGCGCCAGCGGCTACGTGGTCAAGGACATCAAGGGTATGGAATTGGCCCGCGCGATCAAGGAGGTCGGTTCGGGCAGGTCCCTGCTGGACAATCGCGCCGCCGCGGCCCTGATGACGCGCCTGCGCGAGGGCACCGACGGTCCCCTCGCCGCGCTGACCGACCAGGAACGCAAACTTCTGGAACTGCTCGGCGAGGGTCTGACCAACCGGCAGATCGCCGAGCGCATGTTCCTCGCGGAGAAGACCATCAAGAACTACGTCTCGCGGCTGCTGGCCAAGCTGGGGTTCGAACGGCGCACGCAGGCCGCGGTATACGCGTCCAAACTCCGTACCGAACAACACAATTCGTTCTGATCGAGGCAGGTCCGCTCAGTGTGGGCCCGCTCGCGCGAAACCGGTGACGATCGTCGGTTCGATGGCGACCACGACGTCGTCGGTGCCGTCCAGCCACGTTCGCAATATCGGGTCGTACCGCGCGATCAGGTCCGGATCGGTGATCGGATACGCCGGCCCGGTCACCACCACCGCCCACCCGGTCTGTCCGCCCGGGTCGAGGTTGTCGACCTCGTAGGCGACCACGACCCGGTCCCGCTCGCCGATCGCCTCGCTGGGGCGGGAGTGCAGCCGGACCAGCACGAAGATCCGATCATCCCGCACGATGTGCCGCACCGGCCGGATCGCGGGAAGCGCGTCGCGGGTGAAGACCACGCGCCCGCACGGCGCGTGCGCCAGCAGCTGCATCGCCTCGACACGATCGAGATCGACCGCCGCGCCGAGACTCGACAGGCCGCCGCGCGTGGGCTCCGGCTCTACGTCGGTCGGGCTCGGATCGGCGCCGGACGGGCTCGGATCGATCCACACGTCGCGATCGTCTCCTTCCGCACCACTGGTCGCCCCCTTTTCCTGTCGTCGTCCATCCGACCACCACAGGCGGGCCCTCCGACAGAGAACAAGGTCCCCAGCCGGGACGGACCCGCACCTGATGAGCCGCACAGCCCGAGCCGAGCGTATGATTTGCGGGCCCGAGCGTGACCCCGCTGACCACCAGGATTGCCGACATGGCCGATCTGCCGGACAGGGCGGCGCAACACTCGACGCCGCCCGGTACCCACGCACCGGTACGGTCCGGGCAGTTGTCCGAGGCCGAACCGTACTCTGTGCGTGATACCTTGTCGCAGTTACGATTACGGGAACTGCTCGCTGAGGTCAGAGATCGCGTGGACGAGGTCATCGATGTCCGCGACCGGATGGACGAACTGGTCGAGGCGATTCTGGCGATCACCTCCGGGCTCGACCTGGACGACACCCTGCACACCATCGTCCGCACCGCGATCAGCCTGGTGGACGCCGGTTACGGTGCACTCGGCGTATACGGGCCGGATCGGCGTCTGGACAATTTCGTGTATCAGGGGGTCGACGCCGCCACCCGCGATCTGATCGGCGATCTGCCGCGAGGTTGCGGCGTGCTGGGCCTGATGTACGACCCTCCGCGCACGGTGCGGCTGACCGATGTCACCGCGCATCCCGCCGCGGTCGGATTTCCACCGAATCATCCACACATGACATCGTTTCTCGGTGTGCCCGTTCGCATTCGGGCCGATGTCCTGGGTGGTCTGTACCTGACCGACAAGTCCGGCGGGCAGGCGTTCACCGAGGACGACGAGGTGATCGTCGGGGCACTGGCCGCCGCGGCCGGTATCGCGATCGACAACGCCCGCCTGTACGAATCGGTCCGGGACCGCGAGGACTGGACCGCGGCCACCCGCGACATCACCACCGAATTCCTGGCGGGTGCGCCCACGACGGAGGTTCTGGCGCATCTCACCGACCGGGCTCGCATCCTCACCCGCTCGGAGTGGGCGTGCCTGGCGCTGGTCCCGGACCCGGACGACCCGGAGGCCACGTCCGGCGAGCTCGAGATCACCGAATGGTCCGGTCCCGCAGGACGATTCGGCCCCGGACACGTACTCCGCACCGACGGCACCGCGCTCGGGGCGGTGCTGTGCGAGCGCGTGACCAGGCGGTTCGACGACGCCGGATCCTGCGACCTGTCCGATCTCGTCCCGGACCACGGTCCGGTCCTCATCGCACCGCTGCACACACCCGATGCCCGGATCGGGGTACTGATGTTCGCGCGTGCCGCCGGATCCGGGCCGTATTCCGCCGAACTCGCCGATCTGGTCACCGGATGCACCGATCAAGCGGCGATGGCGATGCGGCTGGCGAGGGCGCAGCGCCGGATGCAGGTGATCGATATCCTCACCGACCGCGACCGGATCGCACAGGATCTGCACGATCACGTCATCCAGCAGCTGTTCGCCATCGGCCTGACCCTGCAGGGAACCATCCCGCGGACGCAGTCGACGATGGTGCGCGAGCGGCTGACCGGCGTGGTCAACGACCTGCAGGACGTGGTGCAGGAGATCCGGACCTCCATCTTCGAACTGCACGGCGGTGACCGGCGCGGCGCGCAGCTGCGCGAGCGCATCGAGTGGGCGATCCGGCAGCAGTGCGCGCACCGCGGCGAGGTGCGGTCCGCGCTGCGGGTCGACGGGCCGCTCTCGGTGATCGAACCAGAACTCGCCGAGCACGCGGAAACCGTTGTGCGCGAGGCGGTCGCCGAGGCCATGCGGCGTTCGGGCGCCACGAACGTGGAGATCTCGATCGGCGTCGGGGACGATCTCACGGTTCTGGTGACCGACGACGGCACACCCGATCTGGGTGATGTGCCGTCCGCGGCACTGGCGGAACTGCGCCGCCGCGCCGAGCGGTCCGGCGGCCGATTCTCCGTGGGCCCGGCCGCGCCGACGACAACCGGAACCCGCCTGTTCTGGTCCGCTCCCCTGCACTGACCGACGGCGTCGATCGTTTCGGACGGAATCTTCGTCCGAAATAAACATAGGTAGCCTATATAGGTATGTGATACACACGACATATGGGCACACCGCACCCCGATGAGGACCTGGGCGAGATGGCCTCGACCCTGATCGAGGTGTCCGCGATGTTGGTGCGGCAATTGCCGAGCCGGCAGCAGATGAGCCTGACGACGATCTCCACCCTGGGCCGGTTGGATCGAGAGGGCCCGCAGCGCCTCACCGCCCTGGCCGCCGCGGAGGGCGTCGCCCAGCCATCGATGACCCAGTTGGTGCACAAGCTCGAGGCGGGCGGGCTCGTCGCGCGCCGACCCGATCCGCAGGACGGGCGCGGATGCCTCGTCGAGGTCACCGCGGCCGGACGCCGGATACTCACCGAGCGTCGCCGCGAACGCCGGGACTGGCTCGCCGAACGTCTGGCCGCGCTCTCCGACCGGGAGCGCGGCGAACTGGACGCGGCGATGCGGACCGCATTACCCATCGTGCGCCGGGCCGTGTGGCCCGGCGACATGCTCGATAAGTAAGTGCGGCAGGGGTTTTCCCGAAACCCCTGCCGGAGTTCGACGGACGGAACAGATCGATGACTATCGAAGAACTGACCCGAGCCGCGGGCGAGGGGCCCGGGGGCCGCAGCACCTGGATCGGTGTCGACCATCCCCGCTACAAGTGGGTGGCCCTGACCAATACCACGCTCGGCATGCTGATCGCGACCGTCAACGCCTCGATCGTGCTGATCTCGCTGCCGGGCATCTTCAACGGCATCCGCCTCGATCCACTGCAACCCGGCAACGTCAGCTATCTGCTGTGGGTGCTGATGGGCTACATGCTCGTCACCGCCGTACTGGTCGTCGCGCTGGGGCGCCTGGGCGACATGTGGGGGCGGGTGCGCATCTACAACGCCGGATTCGGCATCTTCACCGTCACCTCGGTGGCGTTGTCGCTGGATCCGCTGCACGGCGGAGGCGGGGCGCTGTGGCTGATCGGCTGGCGTCTGGTGCAGGCCGTCGGCGGCGCGATGCTGATGGCCAACTCCGCGGCCATCCTCACCGACGCGTTTCCGGCCCGTCAGCGCGGAATGGCGTTGGGCGTGAACATGGTCGCCGGTATCGCCGGATCGTTCGTCGGGCTGATCCTGGGCGGTGCGCTGGTGGCGTGGGACTGGCGGTCGGTGTTCTGGGTCAACGTGCCGATCGGACTCATCGGCACGGTGTGGGCGTATCGCTCGCTGCACGAGACCGGTGTGCGCACGCCGGGGCGGATGGACTGGTGGGGCAATCTGACCTTCGCCATCGGGCTCACCGCCCTGCTCGCCGGAATCACCTACGGCATCCAGCCCTACGGCGGGCACACCATGGGCTGGACGAATCCATGGGTGCTGGCCGGACTGATCGGCGGCGCGGTGATGCTGGTGGTGTTCTGCGTCGTGGAGATCAAGGTCGCCGAGCCGATGTTCCCGCTGCGTCTGTTCCGCAACGCCGAATTCGCCGGCGGCAACGCGGCCACGCTGCTGGGCGCGATCGCGCGCGGCGGGTTGCAGTTCATGCTGATCATCTGGCTGCAGGGCATCTGGTTGCCGCTGCACGGGTACGACTATGCGGACACACCGCTGTGGGCCGGAATCTATCTGCTGCCGCTGACGTGCGGATTCCTCGTCGCGGGACCGATCGCCGGACACCTGTCGGACCGATTCGGGGCGCGGCAGTTCGCGGCCGCGGGATTCGTGGTGATGGCCTTGTCCTTCGGCGGAATGCTCGCGCTGCCAACCGATTTCGCCTACTGGGTGTTCGCGCTGCTGGTCTTCGTCAACGGTCTGGGCAGCGGACTGTTCGCCGCGCCGAACACCGCGCTCATCATGTCCAGCGTTCCGGCCGCGGCCCGGGGCGCGGCATCGGGTATGCGTGCGACGTTCCAGAACGCCGGCATGGTGCTGTCGATGGGCGTGTTCTTCTCGCTGATGATCGCCGGACTCGCCGGATCCATGCCGCACACGCTGTTCACCGGACTCACCGATCAGGGCGTACCCGCCGCGGCAGCCCGGTCGATCTCCGCACTTCCGCCGGTGGGGGTGCTGTTCGCGGCCTTCCTGGGCTACAACCCGATCGAGCATCTGCTGGGTCCGGACATTCTGAGCCACCTGCCCGCGGCGAACGCCGAAACGTTGACCGGACGTCAGTTCTTCCCGCATCTGGTCTCACAGCCCTTCCACGACGGGCTGGTCGTGGTGTTCTCCATGGCGATCGCGATGTCGGTGGTGGCGGCGATCGCCTCGCTCGTGCGCAGCCGCACGCCGGTTACGGCCGTGGAGGTCGAGGAGTGCACCGGATCTCGCGGAATCGTCACGGGCGCAACGGATGACGAGGCCGCAGTGGCCGCGTCGATCGCAGCCGCCGAATACTCCGCGACCGGCGACGGTGGCGTACCCGGTATCGGCGGGCGGGTCACCGATGCGGGCGGGCGCGCGGTGTCCGCGGCGGCACTCACCCTGGTCGATCATCACGGCCATCAGTACGGCCGCACCGGATCGCGCGACGACGGCGGATATGCGCTGCCGCTGCCGCCACCGGGACAGTACGTGCTGATCACCGCTGCGGATACGCACCGGCCGCATGCGACGCCGTTGTCCGTGGGTGCGCGGCCGATCGTTCACGATGTGGTGCTGTCGGGTGGCACGAGTCTGTTCGGCCGCGTCCTGGCGCAGGGAGATACCACGGTGCCGGGGGCCACCATCGTGGTCATCGACGTCCACGGCGAAGTCGTCGGGACCGCGACCTCCGACGTGGACGGCGGTTATATGGTCGCCGGGCTGTTTCCCGGGACGTTCACCCTCACCGCACACGCTCCCGGGTACCGTCCCACGGCCGCGTCGGTCGCGGTGGGCGCCGAGGACACCGTGCGCTGCGACCTCGCGCTCGCGTATGCGGCCGCGATCTCCGGGACGGTGCGGCACGACAGCACCGACTCGCCCATCCCGGACGCCCGCATCACACTGCTGGCCGCCGACGGCACCGTGGTCGCCACGGCCGTCTCCGACCAGTCGGGCGCCTATACGTTCGCGGACCTGATCCCCGGCGATTACACCCTGTGCGCGAGCGGACATCCGCCGGTGTCGGCGGTCGTCACGCTCAACGGTGCGGGCGATCCGAATCTCGACCTGCACTTCGATACCCCGTCTCACTGACCGGCGGGCGGACACGCACCGAATTCTTTTCTCGCAGTGCGGCATTGCATCGGGTGCAGCTCCGCGTCCATGGCGTGACCGCGGCGGGTGCACGGCGGATGAGCGCGCTGGGCGGGCAGGTTCGCGACGATGCACGTGCGACCGCGCACGGCAGCGCTCCCCTCGCTTGACATGCATAGTCCATCTACGCAACTATCCAGATCAGCCGATGATACGGAGGTGTTCGCATGGAGTGGACGGGCGCGAAGTACGCCGATGGTCCGACCGCCGAGGTCGAGATCTGGATCGATGCGCCGCCGCGGCGGGTCTGGGAGATCGTCTCGGACATCACGCTCATGCCGCAGTTCAGCGATGAGCTGAAGGAGGCGAACTGGGTGGGCGAGGCGAGCGGGCCCGCGGTCGGCAACACCTTCCTCGGCAGCAACAGCCATCCGGCGCTGGGCGAGTGGCAGACCACCTCGCACGTCGTGGAATGCGATGCGCCGCGTACCTTCGCCTGGGCGGTGAGCGATCCGGACAATCCCACCGCCACCTGGCGTTTCACCCTCGAACCGCGCGACGGCGGCACCGTGCTGCGGCAGTGGATGCGGATGGGCCCGGCCCGTTCGGGCTTGTCGCTGGCCATCGATCGGATGCCGGACAAGGAGGAGAAGATCGTCTTCGTCCGGATGCGTGAATTCGAATCCGGGATGACCGGCACGGTCGCGGCGATCAAGGCCCGCGCGGAAGCGTCGTGATGAGAACCGCGACGACCGTCGAGGTCTCCGACAATGCCCGCGAGACAATGGATTTCGTCCTCGAAGCGGAGAAGCTCGGCTTGGACGTGTGCTGGGTGGCCGAGGCGTGGGGATCCGACGCGCCGTCCGTGCTGGGTTATCTGGCGGCCCGGACCGATCGAATCCGGTTGGGCTCGGGCATCATTCAGCTCGGTACCCGCACTCCGGTGGCCATCGGGCAGGCCGCGCTGACGCTGGCCGATCTGTCCGGGGGCCGATTCCTGCTCGGGCTGGGCGCGTCCGGACCACAGGTCATCGAGGGGCTGCACGGGGTGCGGTTCGACCACCCGCTGACCCGGATGCGCGAGACCGTGCAGATTGTACGGCAGGTGTTCGCGGGTGAGAAGATCTCCTTCTCCGGCAAGCACTTCCGGATTCCGCTGCCCGGCGAGTCCCGCCCGATGCGACTGTCCAAGGCCGCCGATCCGGACATCCCGATCTACCTGGCCACCCTCTCCCCCAGGATGCTCGAGTTGACCGGCGAGATCGCCGACGGGTGGCTCGGCACAAGCTTCGTCCCCGAGGGTGCGCACGCCTATTTCGACCACCTGGACGCCGGACTCGCCGCGGCCGGACGCACCCGAGTCGACCTCGATATTTGTCAGGGTGCCGAGGTCGCGCTGTTCGACGACGCCGATCGGCTGCACTCGCATATCGGCAGCCGCAAGCTCGAACTCGCCTTCAGCATCGGTGGTATGGGCAGCGCGGGCACCAACTTCTACAACGCCGCCTACGGCCGCCAGGGCTGGTCACAGGTCACCGGCGAGATCCGGGAACGCTGGCAGGCCGGGGACCGCGAGGGTGCGACCGGGCTGGTCACCGACGAGATGGTCCTGGCCACCACGCTGATCGGCACCGAGGACATGGTGCGCGAGCGGCTGCGCGTCTGGCGTGCGGCGGGCGTGGACACGGTCCGCCTCTACCCCGCCGGGGAATCCCTGTCGGACAAGCTCACCACGCTCGGCCGCGCGCTCGAGCTGGTCGCGCAGGTCGGCTGAGCCACAACAACTCCCGCACGGACCGCACCCGGATCGGCTCGGTGGCCACAACGAGTCGTGCCCGGACCACGGACGCGATTCAACAGGGCGGCCCGATGGGCCACACACTGAACCCCGGGCCGCCAACCCCTGCCCGGACACAGAGAGACCCGCAACTTCGTGTGTCCTCGGCGCAGTGCAGCAGCGAGAGCGGAGCAGCAGCGCACCACGTCACTCGTGATCGGCGGCACGCGGCCAGGCGCACTGGATGACCGCGTAGTCGCCGCTCGTCCGCCAGCCCGGATCCGTGGCGTCGAGTTCGGCGGCCCGGCCGTCGGGCAGGCCCGTGGCGACATCGCATTTGAGGGTGCGCAGGGCGGTCACCGGGGACGGGAAGTAGCCTGCCAGGTCGGTGAACGGGGTGGTCGGCGGCCAGTAGCAGTCGCCAACCAGGCGGCGGTAGTTCAGATCGCCCTTGAGGATCGTCATTGTCGCGGTGGCCAGCTCGGCCGCGAGATCAGCGGGCAGGTCGTGGTATGTCAGTGGGGCGCAGAAGAATTCGTGCGTGCGCGGGACGAGCCGATCCTCGCTAATCGCCTGCCACAGCCGCTGTCCGATGCGCTGCGCCTGCGGTTCGTCGGTCGTGCGCAGCAATCGCAGCACGGCCAGCAGATCGTGCGGCGTGGCGTCGGAGACGTAGTAAGGCTGTGGCTTGAGGTAGAGCACGATCCGCGCCGCCCGGCCCGTGCTGAGCAGATGATCGGCCAGGACCAGGTCGGGCAGGAGTTCGCGACCGGCGTTGTCGGCGATCAGGCAGACCGTCGCCTCGTTCGAGCCGTCCAGCGCCGACCACAGCTGTGCGCTGTCGTCCGCGAGCAGTCCGGTGCGGGCGCCGGGACCGGCCGTGAGCCGGAATCCGAGGTCGGCCTGATTGCCCCATAGGGCCGACCGGAGCAGCGCGTCGCGTGCGGTGTCATCGGACGCGGCCGAGATGTCCGCGAGGGCCGCGAGCTCGGCGGCGACCTGCGGGGTGTCCAGTTCGGCGTACTTCTTGGGCGCGAACGGATCCACTCCCACCCATGCGCCGGGACCGAAATACCCCACCGCCTCGAGCAGGCGGCGATAGAAATAGCTCTCGGCCCACAGGAACGAGGCCTCGCGCCACGGCCGACCCCACAGCTCACGGCCCCAGGCCAGCCAGTGCGGCAGATCCGGCGCGGCGGTGCTCAGCTGTTCGATCACCCCGTCGCGACTCTCGTCCAGCAGGCGATGCAGAGCCGCACGCTGGGCCGGACCGTAGGGATGTCCGGCGATGACCTGATCGATAAGTAGAGGATGCCGGTCGTGGAACACGCTGTGCGGGAACGTGCCCGGGACTCCGGCGAGAATCGGCGGCGCGGCGATCATGCTCCGATCCTGTCGTATCGGCGTGGACGGCACGGAAGCGGCCCCACGGTAGCGATGAATCCGCAGGCTACCGATCAGCACACTCAATGTACCGGCGGCATCCGTCAAGTCATTCGAACAGCGCCGCACGGCTTGGTGGCGGCAGGGAAAAACGATACGCAGTCCCGCGCAGACACAGGCGATTTCGGAGATATCCGAAAGCCATTGGGCAAAAACATCATTGGAATCCACCGGAATGAGTTCCGGATCCCCGCAACGCCGGTCACCGGCGCGAAGCGGGCCGCGGGGGCAATCGCGGCCCGCTCTGTCGAGCCGTCTCGTTCATCGAGACACCCGCGAGCTTAGCGAGCATTCAGCTATCTCGTGGCGTTTCAGCGCTTCCGATCCGGCCGACTCGGACGAGCGACCGATCCAGCGCGGTGACCACCAGCAGCAGACCCGATACGACCAGGACGAACAGGGCCAGCTCGTGCAGTCCGGCGGTATTCGCGGTCGCGGGGAAGAACGCGCCGTTGGCACTGGAGGCGATGAGCGCGCCGAGATACATGAACGTCCGTAGCAATCCGGCCGAGGAGCCCATCCGGGTCGGGTCGGCCTGGTGGTACACCGCGTTCTGGTTGGCCAGATTGAGCAGCCCCTGCGGCACGCCGACCACCAGCGCGATGCCCAGCAGCAGCCAGATCGCCGTCGAACCGTGCGCCATCAGCAACAACGCGCCGCTGACCAACTGCACGAGCGCGCCGGCGACGAGCTTGCCGCGAACCCCCGGACGGCGACCGGTGGTGGTGGACACCAGGATCGCGGTCACGAACGTGGGCAGCAGCACCAGCCCCGCCACCGAGGCGCTCAGGCCGCGGCCGTCCTCCAGCCACTGGGTGAATCCGTAGAGGTAACAGTAGGTGACCGTGGCCGCGAGAACCGATCGCACGTAGGTGGCGACCAGCGGGATGTTGCCGCCGAGCACCCGCAGATCGATGAACGGCTCGGCGGTCCGCAATTCCCGCACCACCAGCGCGACGGCGCATACGGCGCTGATCGCGAGCAGATAGAGGTTCGACACGCGCGGGGTCATCACGAACAGCAGCAGCGAGACCAGCATCCCGGCGAAGGCCGCGATCCCGGCGAAGTCGATCCGGGAGACCGACCGCGATTCCCCCTGCCGCACAGCCGCATTCGGAAAACGCAGCCAGCCCAGCACGAACCCCGCGACCGCCAGGGGAATGTTCACCGCGAACGTCGCGCGCCAGCCGCCCACGCCGATCAGCACCCCGCCCAGGGACGGCCCGATCACCGAGATCGTCTGATTCGCCACCGCCAGCAGGGTCAGTATGCCGCCGGGGCTGTGCTTTCCGCTGCGTTCGGATTCGCTGCGCAGCAGATACATGGCCGATGGATAACCCGCGCAGGTACCGAAGCCCAGGATCACCCGCGCGAGGATGAGCACACCCAGATTCGGCGCGAATGTGCCGAGCAGACCGGCGATTCCGGTCAACGCGGTACCGGTCAGGAACAGTCGCCGGGGACCGTACAGGTCGACCAGACGCCCCACGACCGGTTGTCCGACGGCGGTGGCCAGATACAGCGCGGAGATCAGCCAGGCCGTCTGCGACGGGGCCGCACCGAAGGCGCGCCCGATCGGCACCAGCGATACGGCGATGATCGAGGAGTTGATCGGATTCAGGATCGACCCCAGCACCATCGGGGCGATCAGCTTGCGGTCGAACCCGTCGTCGTCACGGCGGATGCGGCGCAATGGCGCCGCCACACGTTCCAATACTGCGGTCAAGGGCTCACCTCGTCACGGATCGAGCTGGATCAGCCGTTCCAGCAGGGCCATCGCCTCGAGGACGGTCATCCGCTCGGATTCGGTGAAGTTGTCCTCCAGCTGTCTGGCCAGCCACTCCTGCCCGCTCCGGGATCGATCGTCGAAGATTGCGCGGCCGGCGGGACTCAGCGACACCAGCTGTTTGCGGCCGTCCTGCGGATCGGGGCGGCGTCGGATCAGACCCCGCTCGTCGAGGACGGCGAGGGTGGCGGCCATCGACTGCGGGCGCACCCGCTCGGCCGCGGCCAGTTCACTGGCCGATGCGTCCCCCTGTTTGCCCAACCGGCTCAGCACCGCGGTCTGCGTCGGGGTGAGCTCGCGATTGTCCGCGAGCTCGTGCAGACGGCGACGGAGACGGCCGACTACGGTCCGCAGTTCGCGCGAGGCACGCACGGAGGATTCCGAGACGTCTCCAGGGATCTGGTCCATACTTCTACGGTAGACTAATCAGTTTCAACTGTCCAGTTTCACCTGTGCGGTTGTCGAGCACGCTCGACAACCGGAACCCCGCAGTATCTTCCGATATGTCCGAATCTGCCGAATGATCTTCTATAAGGTCGTCGGTATGCGCAAGACCGATCAGGCACCCGCTCCGCGTCCGGCACGCACGCCCGCCGTACTCGACGACGTCGACCGCATCCTGCTCGACGAACTGTCCCGCGACGGCCGGATCACCAACCACGCACTCGCCGCAGCGGCGGGGATCGCCCCCTCGACCTGTCTGGGCCGCGTCCGGTCACTGGTCGAACGCGGCGTCATCCGCGGCTTCCACGCCGATATCGATCCGGTGGCTCTGGGCCGCAGCCTGCAGGCCATGATCGCGGTGCGAGTGCAGGCCGGGGCGCGACCGCATCTGGCCGAATTCGGCGAGCAGCTCGCCGCGCTGGAGGAGGTGATCGACGTGTACTTCATCGCCGGGGCCGACGACTACCTCGTGCACGTGGCCACCGCCGACACCGAGGGGTTGCGCCGGTTCGTGCTGGAACATCTCAGCGCCCACCCCGCGGTGGCGAGCACCGAGACGATCCTGATCTTCGAACACGTCCGGCCACGCGCCCGCGCCGACCGGAGCTGACCGGCCCTACCGCCGAGCCACATCCGACAGCCAGCCGTGCAGCCAGCTGGTCGCCGTCGCACCGGAGTTGTCCACCACGTAGAACGGATAACGCTGGTGCACAGAGGATTTCAGGAAGCGCCGCAACTCCCGCGCCCGCTCGTCGTTGGCGGCCGCGGTGAACTGGCTCTGTAACCTCGGGATGCCGCCCGCGGCCATCACATCGCCGAGGATCGACTGCGCATCCTGCTGATAACTGCCCACGCGCGCCGGATCGGGTGCGGAGATGCGCGCGAAGAAGCCCGCGATGCGGGTCGCGAAATCGTCCGTCGGCGTGGAGCAGTACAGGTCCCCCACCGCGCAGAACGTGCGCACCCTGGGCGTGAGCAGGCCGAATCCGCCGATCCGCGGCCCCTCCGCGCCCGCACCCGCGACCGGCGGGCCGATCAGGATGTCCGTCGGCGAGCGCCGCGGATCGGCGACCAGGCCCACCGCGTCCACCCGGACCGGTGAGACCGCACCGAATCCGGTGCCGATCTCGGCCGCCAGATCACCCGCCGCGTCCGCGCCCTGGCTGTAGCCCAGAAGTGCCAATCGCGTTGCGACGCAACGCTGTGCCATCGTCGAGATCATGGCGCGGGCGGTGTCCACGGCCTGCTGTTTGGACCGGCCATACACCTCGCCCTCCCAGGGCAGCGCGGTCGCCGGGTAGTCGACGTAATCGGTGCGCACCCCGCTGGGCAGGCCGTTGGTGACCCGCGCGAGCATGCCCTTGCGGGGATCCTCCCGGGAGGTCTCCCAGGTGCCGGGAATCGCCACGACGTACATGCGCGGACATCGGGACGGGGCGGCGTGCGCCGCGGGCGCCACGCCCGCC
>NZ_BDBQ01000146.1 GCF_001613065.1 Nocardia miyunensis NBRC 108239 | reverse complement strand
TACACAGCGATGTTCACCGATGCCAACGGACTGCGGCTGGGCGACGACGTACGCCTGTACGGGGTCCAGGTCGGCAAGGTCGGCGACGTCACGCTGGACGGGGCCCTCGCGCGGGTGCGCTTCACCGTCAAGCGCGGCCACCCGCTGTTCACCAATACCAAGATCGCCGTGCGTTATCAGAATCTCACCGGATTTCGCTACCTGGAGATCGAGCAGCCGGATCGGCCGGGTGAAAGGCGCAGTCCGGCATCGGAATTCGGCACCTCGGACACGGTACCGGCCTTCGACATCACGACCCTGTTCAAAGGGCTGGAGCCGGTGCTGGCCGAACTGTCCCCCGACGACCTGAACCGATTCACCAGCAGTCTGCTGGCCGTAATCCAAGGCGACGGAACAGGTTTGGGTCCGGCCCTGAGCGCGATCGACACTCTCAGCCACTACGCGTCGGACCGGCAGGCGGTGCTGTCCACACTCGTCGCGAACCTCGCGGAGGTGTCCAGGCACCTGGGCGGCAGATCCGGTAGCGCGATGTCGATGCTGACCAACCTGACCAATCTGTTCACCACCATCACCGAGAAACTGCCCGGCCTGGTCGATTTCGGTCTCGGCATCCCACCGGTGCTGCGACCTATCCGGGACCTGCTGACCGTCGCGGGAGTCAGCGGCGATCCGGGCCGGGATCTGGATGCCGTCCTGGCCAAGGCATTTCCCGATCCGCGGGAGGCCACGGCAGTGCTCGGGCGTCTTCCCGGACTCATCCAGTCGATCATCGCCGCGCTCCCGCCGACCGGCCCCCACGCGAACATGACCTGTTCACACGGAACGGCCGCCGCACCCGAACCCATCGCGGTACTCATCGCCGGACAAAGGATAACGCTATGCCATCGGTAGTCTCGTGGCGACGAATCCGGTTGCGAAGGAAGCGTTTTCGTCGCATCGAAGGCCGCGCGACGGACACCGCGCGCCGCACGGAGGTGCGCTGGGGTATCGCCGGGATATGCGGTGTGCTGGTGCTGGCGGCCGCCATCGGCATCGTCTCGTTCACCGGAACCACCGCGCAGCGAACGTATTCCGCGGACCTGGCCCAGGCGGGGTCGGTGCGCGTCGGCGATGACGTCCGCATCGCCGGAATACCCGTGGGCAAGGTGAAATCGCTGACCCTGCAACCGGATCGGATCCGCATGACGTTCACCGTCGCCGACAACGTCTTCCTCGGCGATCAGACCGCACTCGACATCCGCATGCTCACGGTGGTCGGCGGATACTACGTGGCAGCCGCGCCTGCCGGGACGAAACCACTTGGGGCGGCTGTGATCCCGGAAAGCCGAGTCGGCATTCCGTACAACCTGACCCAGGCCTTCCAGGATGCCGTCGACCCGGTTCGCGGGATCGACGGGAAAACTCTCCAGCAGAATCTGGCGGCGTTGGCGGCCTCGATCAACCGGAGTCCGGATTCCCTGCGCGCGGTCGTTCAGGCCGCCGACACGCTCACCGGAATCATGAACACGCAGAACGCGGACATCTCCCGGACGCTGTCCCTCGCCGACGAATACCTCTCGGCCCTGAGCGCGAACTCACATGTGGTGGGGCAGTTGATCACCGAACTCAGGACCCTCGAAACGATCGTCGAGAACAACAAGGTCCAGGTCGAGCAGTCGCTGGAGGATCTGGGCGCGGTTCTGCACGGCTTCAGTCCGCTGGGCAGATTGTGGGACCGGAAGCTGAAGCAGCAGGCCCAGCCGATCGCCGATGCCATCCCGAAACTCACCGAACTGGGCACTCGGCTCGGCGGAATGCTGGACTCACTGCGCACTCTGGAACAGCGCCTGCTGCCGTACCTGCCCGCGGGCGGCACCGCCACCGTGGATCAATCCGCGGCGACGGTCCAGGCCGCCGACGTATGCGTACCCGTACCCGGAGGTGGATGCTGATGCTGGCCAAGATCTTCGGATCGCGCGGCCTGATGTCCGCCGCGGTCGTCGTCGTCGTGGCGCTGGTCGCCGCGACAGGGCTGAAGCTGAGCAAGCCCAGCCCGGACATGCGCACCTACTGCGCCGAAATGCCCGACAGCATCGGCCTTTACCGGGACAGCGCGGTCACCATCATGGGCCTGCAGGTCGGCCGGGTGACCGATATCGAACCCGACGGCGCGACGGCACGAGTCAGTTTCACCGTTCCGGCGAGCCGCAAACTCCCGCCCGACGTCGGGGCCGTCACCGTGAGCAACACCCTGATCGCCGACCGGAATCTGGCGCTCATCGGCGCCGAACCCACCGGCCCCGGTTGGGATCCGAACCGGTGCATCACCAAAACCCTCACCCCGAAAAGTCTTTCGCAGACCTTCGACGCACTCACCAAGCTCGCCGGACAACTCGAATCCGCGCCAGACCTCGTGCAGCGCAACACATTCGGCACGGGCATCGACGCGCTCGACCACGCCACGGCGGGAACCGGCGCACAACTGAACGCCGTCATCACCCAACTGAGCCGGGCCCTGGCCGCACCCGACGCCGCCATCGGCCACATCGGCCGGCTGCTCGACGCGCTGGCCGAGCTCACCCGGCGTACCCGGGACCACTGGCCGGATGTGCGCACGACGATGACCGAACTGACGCAGACGCTGACCGACATCAACGCCATCACGCTCGCGCCGATCGTCGAGATCGTCGACAATCTCAAAGACACGGTGCCCCAGATCGACGACGTCATCACGATGTTCGCCTCGCCCGGCCTGCACGCACTCGACTCGATCCCGGATCTGCCGCGCCTGATCGCGGCCGGAGTCGGGTCCCTCACCGACATCCTGCGGATGGCGCCGGCCATCGCCACCGGATTCGCCGCCACCGTCGACCGGACCAGCGGAAAATTCACGATCGGCTACGCACCACCGAAAATCGCTCTGCCCCAGCAGGATACGGGTCGGATCTGCGCGGCCGTACAGACGATCACCGGCCGGGGATGCCAGAGCTCCGGAAACGGTGCGGTCGAAATCCCCGCACTGCCCCTGCTGCTGGCGGGAGTGAGCGCGAAATGAGACGATCCACGATCCGGCGCACCGGCGCGCACGCCCTGCTCGCCGCCGCGGTCGCAGTCACCTTCACCGGGTGCGATTTCCAGCCTGCCGACATCCCCGTGCCCGGAACGGGTGTCGGCGGTCCGACCTATCGCCTGCACATCGAATTCGCCGACGTGCTCAACCTGCCGCAGGGCGCGAAGGTCATCGCCGACGGCGTCCGGGTGGGCCAGCTGACCAACGTCACCCTCGTCGATCCGATCACCGCGACGCCGAATCGCCCGGGGCACAAGGGATATGTGATCGCCGACGTCGCCGTCCGCGACTCGGTGCGGCTGCCCGTGGGCACCACCGCCGAACTGAGACAGGAGACACCGCTCGGCGACGTGCACATCGCTCTCACCGAACCGGCCAACGCCTCCACCGCGCGGATACCGCCGGACGCCACCATCCCGCTGGCCCGGACCACCCAGTCACCGCCGCTCGAGGACATCCTGGCCCGGCTGGCCACCTTCGTCGGCAGCGGCGCGGTCACCGACGTCTTCGACATCGTCCGCCGCGCCAACACGGTACTTCCCCGCGATACCGCCGACACCGCACGGATCTCCGGAACACTCGGCGCGGATCTGACCGATCTGGCCGGGCACACCGATTCGATCCATCAGCTCGTCGGCGGCATCGGCGATACGGTGAACGACGGAATTCTCAGGAATACAACGGCTTTCGACCAACTGCTGACCCCGTACGGCGTGCGGCACACCACCGAATCGATCAATGCCACGATCGGGGTCATCTACGTCCTGACCGCTCTGGGACCGCTCGCGCCCAGCGTCCGCTGGCTGGGACCGCTGCTGCACTCGCTCGACGCCTCGGCACGGGCCGTGGTGCCCATGCTGTTCGGCAGCCGACCGCTCGACACCGGCTCGCCGTCCAATCTGAAGAAACTCGTGGATCTGTTGCAGGACAAGATAATTCCGTTCGCCGAACACGGCCCGAAGATCAACATGGTCGGTGTCACCGTCGATCCGTCACCGGCTCCCGCGATGCCCCGGGACGAGCAGACCCGTCGCATCATCGATTCCCTGCGGATGATCGGAGCGGTCCGATGAACCTCCGTGCGACGGTCTCACTCACCGCGATCGCCCTGGTACTCGTGCTCGGCATCGGCTACATGACCGTCGGTGTGCTGCACCTGGATCCGCGCCGGACCTACCTCACCGCCGAGTTGCACCTTCCCGATTCCGGCGGGCTCGGCTCCCATGCCCCGGTACTCCTCGACGGTGTCGAGGTCGGCCGCGCCGACGAGGTGCGCAAGCAGGCGTCCGGTGTCCTGGTGCGCCTGCGGGTCGACGAGCGATACCGGATTCCGCTGTCCAGCGAGATCCGGGTGGAGCAGCTCTCGGCACTGGGCGAGCCCTATATCGAATTCGCGCCGGACAGCAGCGCCGGGCCGTACCTGGAAAGTGGCGAAGTCGTTCCGAGCCAACGGATTCGGGTTCCGATGACGATCACCGCGCTGTCGGAGCAGATCGTCACGCTGTTACAGCAGCTGCATCCCGAGGCGATGGCGAACCTCGTCGACACCTTCAGTCGCGCGCTGTCCGGAACGGATGCGGCCATGCAGACCCTACAGCGTTCCACCACCCTGCTGGCCGCCGCCCTGCTCAGCCGCACCACCATCGTCCGGCGACTTTTCGCCGATATGCAGAAGCTCGGTGGCGACATCGACTGGCTCGGGCCCTCGCTGGCGACCGCGGGACCGCAGTTCGGCGATTTCGGCAAGGCACTGAGCGCGATGGTGCAATCGGGGTCCGCACTCGTCGAAAGCCGCCCGGTATCAAGCTATTTCAGGGGCGGCGGGCTCACTCCCTTCATGGCCGAGCTGACCACATTCCTGAACAAGATCGGCCCAGGCGTCGCACCCCTGGCGCCGGCGCTGCAACCCGTGGTGACCGACGCGATGCGCCGCACACCCCGGGTCGATATCAGCGCGCTGATCGATCAAGCACTTCACGGCGTCGGACCCGACGGCACAGTGCACTTCCGGATCACCACGAAATAGCCGGGCCCCCAACCCATCACGGCCCAGCGGGAGGACATCATGACCACAGCGACGGACGAGAAGACCACCCCCGCCGATGCGGCGGAAAAACCCGCCGACCCGCGCACCCTGTCGATCCGCCTGTCGACGGTGCTGACCGCCATCGTGACAGTCCTGCTGCTGATCGGCACGGTGGTGTTCGGATATCTGTACTGGTCGGCCCGATCCACCCTGGCGGATCGGGATGCGGCGGCGGCCGCGGACAAACGCGCCGAGGACATCGCGTCGAGCTATGCCGTCGGCGCGTCCACGATCGACTTCCACGACGTGAAGGGCTGGATCGCCCGGCTGAAGTCGGGGACCACACCACAGCTGTCCGCCAAATTCGACGCCACCGCACCGCAACTCGAACAGATCCTGCTGCCGTTGCAGTGGACATCCACGGCCACACCGCTTTCCGCGACCGTCACCTCGGAATCCGGTGGCGTGTACAAGGTGAACGCCTATCTCACCGTGAACTCCACCAGCGTGCAGACCACCGAGGGCGCTCAGACCACCGTCACCTACTCACTGACCATCGACCGCAACAGCGACTGGAAGATCACCGATGTCGGCGGACTCCAGAATGCCTTGCCCGCGAAGTAACTTCGCGGGCGAGCCGGTGGTGTGTCCTCAGACGGCCTTGGCCAGCGGATCGACGCCCATCAGCTTGGCCAGATTCGCGCCCATGATCTTCGCCCGGTCCTCGACTTGCAGCGACTCGAGTTCGTCGACCCAGGTCACCGGATCGAACATGCCCTCGGGATGCGGGTAGTCCGAGCCGAAGACGACATTGTCCACACCGACCGTTTCGACCAGCCCGAGCACATCCTCCTCGTGGAACGGATGCACGAAGATCGACCGCTTGAAGGCGGCCGTCGGATCCTCGTCGAACGCGTGCGGCGCGCGGTCGTACACCCGACCGAGGGTCTCGACCAGCGGCCGGACCCAGGAGCTGCCGTTCTCCACCGGCATGAACCGGATCTTCGGGAAACGCGTGGCCAGGCCGTGTCCGACGATCGATGCGACGACGTCCTTGATCCCGCGCGACTCCGCGTGCAGGATCTCCCGGAATCCGGTCGTCTCGTGGCCGAAGGGCAGGTACTCCCCCTGGCTGCCCTCCCACTCGTTGATGTACCGCTGGTACCCGTCGTCCGAGGCGTGCATGCCCACCAGCACGCCGGATTCCTCGACGCGCTTCCAGAACGGGTCGAACTCCGGCAACGCGAACGACCGGCGCGCCCCCTTCAGGTCCGGCACCGGGGCCGGACGGACCAGGATGACCCGCGCGCCGCGCTCGACCACGCGATCGAACTCGCGAATCGCCTCGTCCACGATGGGCAGGGTGATCACCGGCGTCGGGAAGATGCGCTCCTCGACGTTGAACGACCAGTGCTCGAACATCCACTCGTTCAACGCGTGCACGACCAGATGCGTGGCCTCGGCATCGTCGGCCAGCCGCTCCTCGAGCAGACTCGCCAGCGTCGGCCACATCAGCGCGCGGTCGATGCTCAGCTCGTTCATCAGCTCGAGCCGGTCCTGCGGGTTGAAGAACGCGGGCAACGCCTCGATGTACTTGGGCGGGTCGGTCAGGACCTTGTCGCCCTCCTTCGGGGCCTTCGTCTTCGACGACGGGTTCTTCAGCTTGAACTCCACCTCCTGCGCTCCCGGAGGGGCGACCTTGCTGAAGGTCGGATTCGGGATGTACTCGCTGATGACGTTCCGCAGCGCGATCTTCGTGCGGCCGTTGACCTGCACGTACTTCACCAGGCCCGCATGGCTTTCCGGCAGGTACTTGGTGAACGCGTCGGTGGTCTCGTACATGTGGTTGTCGGCGTCGAACACCGGGAAGTCCAATTTCCTGGACATGACAGTTACCTCCAGGCAACTCGTAGGTTCCTACGATCTCACGATAGACAGTAAATTAAACGCTGTCTAGTTTTCTGTCGAACCCAGCAAAGTTCCTGGTAGCACGGGTTATCGACACCGGATGCGACGAGATTTTCACGCGATTCGACAGAGCGCGCAGGTGATGGCGTCCGTTATCGGACGTATCGAACCGCCAGCGACACAAGGAGGTCCGGGGCATGCGACGACACGACGCCGGACGCGTTCGGATGGACGCCGTTCAATTTTGCCCCGGACGACCCGCCGGGATTGCCGACGGGCGCGCGGGATTCCTTGCCCGCGTGGGCTTTTCAGCCGTTCGCGATCATCGTCTTCCAGCCGAGCAGCAGCGCCTCAAGCTCGAGCCGCAGGAGGCGTTCGGCGGCCTTCGGCGTTGCGCGCACGACCTTTTCGAGGTTCGGCTGCTCACCCTCGCCGCGCAGGCCGAGGCGTTCGTGCAGCGGCAGGCGTCGCGGATTCAACATCGCCGCACCGAAGGCCATCGTCTCCATGCTGTCCATGATCGGATAGCACAGCCGCCGGGGCACCCCGGACTCGAGCATCATGGTCACGATGTACTCGCGCGGAATGCTGTCGAAGTCGTGCCAGCCGCTGCGCGGGCGCATCAGCGGGGCGGCGTTCGGGTGCGCGAGCAGGGCCGCGCGATAGCGCAGCACCGATTCCAGCACGTACTCTTCCCAGGTACCGCCCGGAATCCGCGGGAGCACCTCGCGGGCCAGAACCGACTCGACCACGCCGCGCAGGATCTCCTCCTTGTCCGCGAAGTGGTGATACAGCGCCGCGCCGGTCACCCCGAGTTCGGTCCCCAGCCGGCGCAGGCTCAGCGCCTCGAGCCCGTCCTTGTCGATGATGTCCAGCGCCTTGATGACCACGTCCTCGCGATCGACGAGGGGAACCTTCGGGCGTCCCATCGGTCAGCGTCCTCCTGCCCCGGTCCGTCCGGCTCCGGTTTCCCTTGCGCCACAACCGAACCCGACACCCGGTCGGAGTAGCACGCGGACCAGCGTTTACCTAACAATGTAAAGTATAGACCGCGGTCCCGCCAACACTCGGGTATCCCCTCGTGAACACGCCCGTAGGGTCAGATTCCCTCGGCGATCAGTCGCTCCACGACCTGCTGCACGACCGTACCGTGCCCCGGCCCCACGTAGCGCGACAGGTGCAGCACGACCTCCCGCAACTGATCGACGGTGAACTCGCGGTTGGCGATCGCGCCACGCAATTGGACCTCGAGCAGATCCGCGCGGCCCAGCATCGCCGTCACACCTAGCGTCAGCAGACGCCGATCCCGCAGCGTCAGATAGGGACGCGACCAGACCTGCCCGAACACGCCCTCGACCGAGTCGACGATCGACGGGACGGTCGAACCCTCGGGCACCAGATCGCTGAAGCCCGGCCCGTACACCCGGTCCATCATGGCCAACCCCCGCTCGCGCAGGTCCTCGGGCAGGGGCTCGGGCAAGCGCCCCTGGTAGACATCGCGCATCTGCGGTTTGACGACGTTCGTGATCGGCAGCTCGACGCCGGTGCTGCCCGCGAACTCCTGGGCGGCGGCCAGATCCTTCTGGGCCAGACCCTCGACCTGTTCGAGGTAATCCGCGGGAATCTCGACTCCCGCGGCCTGTACCTGCAGGAGCGTCAGCGGGGCGACGCCGCCCTCGGTCTGCTGGAGAACCGAGAGCAGCCGGTCCAGCGATACGCCACCGGCGGTGGCGATCGCGGCGGCCTCGCGAACGACGGCCCAGGTCGAGTAGGTGGCCACGTTGCGGGCCAGTTTGGTGACCATTCCCGCACCCAGATCACCGCAGTGCACAACCAGTTTCGCGAAATCCTCGAGCACCGGCGTTACGCGGCGCACGGTCGCGTCCGGCCCGCCCACCATGACGGTCAGTCCGTTCTGCGCGGCCGCGTTGCCGCCGGTCACTCCGGCATCGAGAAGTTCGAAACCTGAACTCGCACACAGCTCGGCGAGTTCGTGCACCGCTTCCACCGACACCGTGGACAGCAGCACGACCACCAAACCGGGATGAGCCCCCGCGGCGATGCCGTTCTCCCCGCTGATGACCTCGCGGGCCTGATCCGCGGACACGACGGCCACGAACACCACATCGCTCTCCCGCGCCACCTCGGCGATCGTCGCCACCTGACCCGGCACTCCCTCCAGAGATGCGGCGACGTCCGGCCGCACGTCGTACACCGTCGGGATCCGGCCGCGGCGAACGAGACTGACCGCCACTCCGCCGCCGATCATGCCGAGACCGACCACGCCCGCCCGCAGCGACGTCTGCGGGGCCGGGATGTCCTCGCCGCCAACGTTCGTCATGAGGATGTCCTTCCGGGAATCGCGGCGGCGATCCGGTCGCGCACCGCAGTTATGTCAACACAGTTGACCTCCCGACCGGCAATCTGTCAATGTCGTTGACTTAATGTCGCGGACTCGCGAGACTCGACACCATGTGCCCCTCATCGCCCGAACTGCCGGATGCCCGGCGACCGCCCGGACGCCCACGGTCGACCGCGACGCCCGCGGCCATCCGGGCAGCCGCGACCCGGCTGTTCGCCGATCGGGGATTCAGCGGTACGTCGGTGCGGGACATCGCATCCCAGGCGGGCGTCGACCCAGCGATGGTCATCCGCCATTTCGGCTCGAAGGAAGCGTTGTTCCTCGAGACCGTGTCGGTGGACCAGAGTTTCCGCGGCCTGGTGGACGGCCCGCTGAACACATTGGGCCGCACGATCCTCGAGCGCCTGATCGAAGACGTCCCGGACGAGACCCGCGGCCTCTACGGAGCGCTCATGGGCGCGCTGGACCGAACCGAAGTCCGGACTTACCTGCACACGTCCACCGCCCGGCACATCACCGGGCCACTCGCCGAGCGCCTGCCGGGCCCGCACGCCGCGATGCGCGCCGAACTCATCGCGGCACAGATCGCGGGCCTGTTGATCACGACACGCGACGGCCGCCGAGGCCATACCCCGGACAAGGCGTCGCTCGATATGTACGCGCGCGCGATCCAGGTTTTGATCGACTACGACGAACCTGCCGACCCAGGCCCATGACTCCGGCCGGGCGATCGTGACCGGCGAACGAGACACCGCATCCGCCCGACTCGCCGTGCCGCACGGGACCTTCTGACCAGATTCGACGGCTGATCGGCCGGCATGATTCCGGGACGAATACACCGACCCGGCGAGCCGGATCAGCTCGTCGTCAAAGCCGTTGTGCCGCAGAGGTGTACGGTGATTCCCAGCTCGTCGAAACAGGCCGCCTTGGCCAGTAGCGCCTTGTCCGCGGTCTCGGCATCGGGTGCGTAGACGACGTTCGCGTGATTCGCCTTGTGCCGCGCCATGAACTGGTCCCGGCTCACACCGTGCAACACCGCATTCATGATCGGCCATTCGGGATTGGTCGCATTCTTGCGCCGCAGGCTCTCCTCCAGCGGAAGCGCGACAACCGTCCCGCGACCGATATCCACATTGAGCCCGCCCTCGGCGAGATACACACGCGACCAGACGATTTCGCCGGGTTTGGAAATGCCGTTGATCGTGGCCCCGCCCGCGGGGAAGAACATCGGGCCCTGCCGCCAGCCCTCCGCATCGGCATAACCGTTCTCGAAATGCGACGGCGGCACCGATCCGGAAATTTCGAAAACCCAGACGAACTGCCCGTCGTAATCTTCGCCCCAGCGAATATCGTGCAGAGTGGTCGCCGGGTCCAGGCCCATCGCCGTCCACACCCGGTTGGTCACCAGGGAGTCGACCGCTACGCCCTCGTCCACCTCGTTGAAATTCGGTACCGCACGCCCCTCCCACAGCACCCGCTGACCGTCCCGGCTGCGCACCGGGGGACGCTCGACATTGTTCATCACACCCTCGATGAGATCCGACGCCGGGGCGAGATCCTTCAAACCCTGCTGATATTGGATCCCGACGGCATCGACCCCGAAATCGTCCGCGATCCGCAACGCGGCGATGTACATCTTGTACTGCAGATTCAACTGTTCCTGCGTCAGCTCCGTCCCCGGATCGGTCCCGAGTTCGAAGGTCATGCCCGCATCCAGCAGCCACCGGCCGATCTCGTCGGCCTCCTCATCGCCGACGGTCAGCATCTCGGCCCACAGCGCGCTCTGCGAGAGCCGCTCCTTGTAGACGCCGATCCTGTTGAGTACCTCGTCGTCGAAGATCGCGTTGTACATGCCCATGCAACCCTCGTCGAAAATTCCGATGATCGCCTTGTCCCGCAACAGTTGCCGGGCCAGCGCGACCCCGAGGTCACGCTCGGGGCACTCCGGCAACGCGGGCAGCGGATGCACGTGCGAGTCGTCGTGCACGATCGTTCCGGTCTCGGCCCAATGGCGAATACCGTCGCGGAACCACTCGTCGGTACCGTCGACGGTCCAGATCGTCGAATACGGTTTGCCCATCTTCGTCAGTCCGGCATTGAGATTCAGCAATCCGACCAGTCCCGGCCACTTGCCCGCGAAGTTCGCCACCGTCAGGATCGGGCCCTCGTGCGTGCGCAGACCCGCCAGCACATGATGGCTGTACTGCCACACCGCCTCGGCGACGATCAACGGCGCATCCGGGGGGATGGTCGCGAAAACATCCAGTCCCATCCGCTGGCTGCTGATGAACCCGTGCCCGGTCACCGCGTCGATCTCGTTGGCGCGCACCGCATTCCAGCCGACATCCCGGAACGCGCCGGTCACGATCCGCTCCAGCTCGACCTGTGTGGGCCAACCCTGCTCGTTCGCCGCGGGACGCAGATCACCACTCGCGATCAGATACGCCGTCCGGGGCGGCGCCGGGGCGAGGGTCTCGACGACCGGGAAGGTGTAGGTATTACTCACGCGAACTCCTCATGCTGTTTGTGTGGGGCCGACCCGCCCCCTCCTGTTGCGGGCGGCGAGCCGGTGGATTCCACGCAGCGAGATCGGCGGGGTGTTCCATCGCCGCGGCACCGGAACTCGCCCCGACCGTGCGTTCGGATATCACCTGCGCCGAACCGGTGACGTCCGAGACGATCCGCGGCCACAGGCTGTTCCCGGTCCCTCCGCCGGCGGCGACGATCCGAGCGCCGGCCGCGCGCATGGCTTCCATGTTGTGTCGCACACCGTATGCGGTGGCTTCCAGGATCGCACGGAAACGTCATCGCGTGTGTGACTTACCGTCGATCCGGCGATCACCCCGCGAGCATCCGGGTAATCCGAGAAGCGTCGAGGGATTCATCGGAAAAGGTTGTGCGGCAAGTTGGTCGGTGATCGGCTTCAGCGCGGCATAGGGTGCGCCCGGAAGAAGTCCCAGATGATCCGGTTGGCGTCGATCGACTTGGTGGTGGTACCGGTGAACGGCGCGGGGCTCGGCAGCGAACTTCCCGGCCAGGTGTGACCGCCGCCCAGTACCGAATACAACTCGACGCTGCCGTTCACGGGACACGGGTAGCTGATCAGATCCACATCGGCGGTGACGCGCCGCCGGGCCGGGGTGCCGCCACAGCCGTCGCGTCGCGCCCACGCGGCGGCGTCGGCCGGAATACTCTGCGGCCCAGGGCCGTTCACAGCCGGACCGCCACCCTGCGCCCGCGCGCCACTACCGTCCGGGGCGGGCAGCAATCGAGCGTTCGGGCCCGAACCGCCGGTATAGGAGACGATCGGATCCGCCGTCCCGTGGAACGCGACCACCGGCATCGGGCGCTTGGGCCGACACCAGTCGAAGTCCTGCAATCCGGCCACCGGAGCCACCGCCGCGAGACGATCCGACAGCCGGCACGCCAGCGCGGACGTGGTGAACGCGCCCATCGACAGCCCGGCCGCGTACACCCGGCGCCGATCCACACATAGCGTCGACTGCACGTGGGTGAGCAGGGCCGACAGATAATCGATGTCCTTGCCGCCGGGAGTGAAATCCCAGCGCGGCAGGCCGGGTTCGTCGATCGTCGGTGTGACGGTGATGAATCCGTGCTTGCTGCCGAATTCTCCGAGACCGCTGCCGAGGCGCTCTAGAACGGGCGGTTCCAGATAACCGTGCAGATCCAGGACCACCGGGGTCGGCCGGTTCGCGCCGGGCGGGACATCCAAGATGTAGCTGCCGCTCTTGCCCGCCGCCGCGAATCGCACCGTGGCGGACCCGGCGGCGGGGGCAGCCGCGCGGCACCCCGACGACGGCACGGACGCCTCGTCCGCACGCGCCGCGGCCTGGTCGACGGTCAGCGTGGCGGCGACCGACACGGCTACGACGGCGACCGTGACCACGCGCCGCAAGCCGCGCATCGATCCTGCGGCTCGGGTGGAAAACAAACGTATCGACATGCGGGTCATGCTCTCATCAATAGGCCGACCAAATATCAGCATTACTGATATCTGTGGCAGATCACAGAACCCTTCGACATCGGCCCGTGTCTCCGCCCGACCAGGTGCGCCGCGACCACGACCGGCATTACTGCCGATCCTGCGATCAGTCACAGAATCCTTCCGCGATGACCGACGGCAAAGCCATGTCTGCCCCCCGCACCCACGGGCGCCTCGCCGTATTACGCACCGCCGCAGACGAATTCCCCGACCAGCCCGTCCTGATCGCGACCCGGACTGCTGGCAAACACTCGCTCGGACTCGCGGCCCACGACGTCACCCCCCGGCCAGCAGGCGCACGATGGCGATGACGCCGACCACCACGATCACCCCGCGCAGCACGGTCGGGGGCATCCGGCGGCCCACCGTCGCGCCCAGTTGCCCGCCGATGATCGAGCCGACCGCGATGAGCCCGACAACCGGCCAGGACACGTGGGCGATGAAGATGAAGATCAGCGCCGACAACGCGTTCACCAGCAACGCCAAGAAGTTCTTCACCGCATTCAGCTGCTGTAGATCGCCATGCACGAACACCCCCAGCAACCCGATCAGCAACACCCCTTGCGCCGCACCGAAATAGCCCCCATACACGCCACTGGCCAACACCGCCAGCCACAACCACACCCCACCGTGCTCGGGAGTCGAACCGTCGGCTTCGCGGCGCTGCCGCACCCAGCGCGCCAGTCGCGGCTGCACCACCACCAGCACCAGCGCGGCCACGATCAACACCGGAACGATCGCCTTGAACGCCTCGGCCGGCAACCGCAGCAGCAAGATCGCGCCGATCGCCGCGCCGATCAGCGACGCAACGCCCAACCGAACCAATCTGGCGCGCTGACCGGCCAGTTCGCGGCGGTATCCGAGCACACCGCTCAACCCGCCGGGCACCAGACCGATCGTGTTCGAGACGTTGGCGGTCACCGGCGGATACCCCAGCGCCAGCAGAACCGGGAAGGTGATCAGCGTGCCGGAACCCACGATGGTGTTGATACATCCGGCCGCGATGCCCGCACCGAAGATGGCCAGCTGGTCCAGCAGAGTCATAACCCGTTTCCCCTATCGACGTCCCGCATGGCCCCGAGTCCGATCCGCGGGTACATGTCACCCAGGTCAGAACGAATCCAGCGCTCGAGCACAGCATCACACTGAAGAGACCGGAAAGCGGGCGCAACCGCTTCTCGACAACGAAAGCGCCTGCCCCTCGGCCTTCGACAATGCGTGGTGTCCGGGTCGGATCGGCTACGATCATCGCTGCCTCATGGTCCAGCAACCGGCCGATGAGGACTTCGGTTTGTGCGCAAGCCGAGAGGTCATCGCGATCGGAGATCGTATGTCGGTGTACGCCGACGACGCCGCTGGAATCGTGGCCGAACTGCAGGAGTTGGCGATCCTGCTGGTCGAGGACGATCCCGGCGATGCCGCTCTCGTAGCGGAATTGGTTGGTGACGCCGCAGGGCTGCGGATGCACTGGGTGCGGTCGATAGCCGACGCCGGCGAGTATCTGACCAGCCAGGTACCGGATTGTGTGCTGCTGGACCTGCATCTGCCCGATGCGCAGGGCATCCAGGCGCTGGCACGCATCCACTTCCACACCGACGTCGCCGTCGTCGTCATGACCGGGCTCGACGAGGAACGGACCGGCCTGGCCGCGGTCGCCGCCGGAGCCCAGGATTACCTGGTGAAGGGCCGCGTCGAGCCGGAGCTGTTCGGCCGGTCGGTGCGCTACGCCGTTCAGCGCAAACAGGCCGAACGCGCGACGGTGGCGCTGCAAGCCAGCCAGATGCGCGCCCAGGAGAACGCCCGCCTGGAACGCGGTCTGCTGCCGACACCGCTGCTGCCGACCGGCAGTGCGGTGGAGGTCATCTCGCGCTACCGTCCCGGCCGCGACCACGCGCTGCTGGGCGGGGACTTCTACGACGTCGTGCAGGACCACGCGGGGCTCGTGCACGCGGTCATCGGCGATGTGTCCGGACATGGCCCCGACGCCGCCGCCACCGGTGTCGCGCTGCGATTGGCTTGGCGCACACTGCTTCTCAGCGGCATCGTCGGAATGCGTCAGCTGCAGTTGCTGGAACGGGTGCTGCTGGCCGAGCGCGCCGATCGGCAGACGTTCGCGACCGCGACCACTGTCGTGCTGGATCCGGTCGCCCGCACGGCCTGGGTTCGGCGTGCCGGACATCCCGGCCTTCTCGTGCACTCGGGCGAGGAGTTGCACTGGCTGGAGGTGCCCGGCGGTCCCGCGCTTGGCTTCCTGCCCGAGCACGCGCAATGGCCGTCGCACGAGCTGCCGCTGCCGATCGGCACCAGCCTCATGCTGTTGACCGACGGGCTCTTCGAGGGCTGCGTCAACGCCGATAAGGATCGGCTCGGCGAGCAGGGCCTGCTCGAGCTGGCCCGGGGCATGATCAACCCGGCGCCCGAGCGGTTCGTCGACGATCTGATCACCCGCGTCGAGGATCTGGCGGGGTCGGCGGGCGGCCTGGAGGACGATCTGGCGATCCTGTATCTGCGGTGTCGTCCGGAGGCCAGCTGAACATGCGCACACCTTCCGCACGACGCGACCGCGCGATGATCCCGCGTTTGACCGTGCAACGCTGGTTCCACGTAGTGCTCGCCTGCATGATCCTGCTGGTGATCGCGGGTACCTTCGCCGGTGCGCGAGTGATCGGCCGGACGGGCGATGTCAGCGACAGGCTGCTCGACCGTACGATGCCCGCCATCGCGGAGTCCTATCGACTACAGAACGCGTTGATCAATCAGGAGACCGGTCTGCGGGGCTACGCGCTCACCGCCGACGCGCAATTCCTGGCGCCGTACAACGCCGGCCGCCAACAGCAGGACCGCTCGACCGCCCGGCTGCGGGATCTGCTGACCGGCCAGCCGGAACTCCTGGCAGACCTCGGGACCGTAGCGCGCCTGGCCGATCAATGGCATCACGTCTACGCCGAACCCCTTTCCGCGGCAACCACATCCGGGGCTGTCCACGAACTGGGCTCGGCGACCGCCGACAGCGGCAAGACGATCTTCGACCGGCTGCGGATCGCGTTCGATACCCAGAATGAGCATCTGGCGCAGGCGCGCGATCACGACGTCGGCGGACTCCGCCGGGCCCGCGCGGTGCGCGACAGCGTGCTCGTCGGCATGATCGTTCTGTTCGTGCTCACCGCACTCGCCCTGACGCTGCTGGTGCGAGGATTGGTCGCTCGCCCGCTGCGGTATCTGACGAACGCGTCGCGCCAGGTCGCCGACGGCGACTTCGATCGCCACATCGACGCGCACGGCCCGGCGGATCTGGCCGCCGTCGCGACCGCGGTGGAGGAGATGCGCCGACGCATCGTCACCGACTTGGGCGCCTCGCGTGACGCGGGCGCGATTCTGGAGCAGCAGAAGATCTCTCTCGACGCTCAGGCCGTGGAGTTGCGCCGATCCAATGCCGAACTCGAGCAGTTCGCCTATGTCGCCTCGCATGATTTGCAGGAGCCGCTGCGCAAGGTCGCTTCGTTCTGCCAACTGCTGGACAAACGCTACGGCGACAAGCTCGACGAACGCGGTAAGGAATATCTCCACTACGCCGTGGACGGCGCCAAACGGATGCAGCTGCTGATCAATGATCTGCTCACCTTCTCCCGCGTCGGGCGCTCCGGCCGCGACAGCGTTCCGACCGCACTCGATCAGCCGCTGGACAAGGCGATCGGCAACTTGTCCTCGCTGCTCGAGGAGACCGGCGCCCAGATCGAACGCCCCGACGCGCTACCCGAGATCGTCGGCGAATCGGTGCTGCTGACGATGCTGTGGCAGAACCTGCTCGGCAACGCGATCAAGTTCCGCCGTCCCGCCGGCGAGCCGGTGGTGCGGGTGACCTGCGCGCCCGACGAGATCCCCGGTGGCTGGCGATTCTCGGTGTCGGACAACGGAATCGGCATCGCACCCGAATTCGCGGAGAAGGTGTTCGTCATTTTCCAACGGCTGCACAGCCGTGAAGAATACGGCGGCACCGGCATCGGGTTGGCCATCTGCAAGAAGATCGTCGAGTACCACGGCGGCCGCATCTGGATCGACACCGACTACACCGAGGGCACGCGGTTCTGGTTCACCCTCCGCGGCGCCGGCGCCGTACCCATCGAGATTCCCGAACCCGAAGGAGCCAACGCATGACCCGCAGTGGCCGGCCGATCGACATCCTGCTCGTCGAGGACGACCCCGCGGATGAGCTCATGACCCGAGAAGCCTTCGAGGACAACAAGATCGGCAATACCCTGCATGTCGTCCGGGACGGCCAGGAGGCACTGGACTTCCTCTACCGTCACGACTCGTACACCGACGCCCCGCGACCGGACCTGATCCTGCTCGACCTGAACCTGCCCAAATACGACGGACGCGAAGTGCTGGGCAAAATCAAGTCCGATCCGGATCTGGCGCACATTCCGGTCGTCGTGCTCACCACCTCGGCGGCCGAGGAGGACATCCTGCGCAGCTACCGCCTGCACGCGAATGCCTATGTCACCAAGCCTGTGGACATCGATCAATTCATCGCGGCCATCAAACAGATCGACGACTTCTTCGTCCAGGTCGTGCGACTACCCCCACGATGAAACCGAACAACTCAGCTCGCCACATCCAACTCACCCGACGCCAACGCGGCATCCACACGATCAAACCGTGCGGCACGAGGAGCCCACTGTTCGTATGCTCGCCACGCGATCACGAAATT
>NZ_BDBQ01000145.1 GCF_001613065.1 Nocardia miyunensis NBRC 108239 | reverse complement strand
GGTATCACGGGTGGTCCTGTGATGATGCCGGTGACGGTGTGCGGGCCCGGTCACGCGACGACCGCGGACGCAGACCAGCTGTCGTGGCTCGATGCCCGGCTGCTGGCAGCGGACCCCGATCTCGAAGAGTTGTTCATCGAACTCGACGAGGTCCTGCGCCAAGCCCACGACCGGTGGCGGTCCCCGCCGCCACGTGAGCATCGCGATCCCAGGTCCGGGCCGGGCACGCGGCGGCCCCGGAGGCCGCCCACCCGGCGCCCCGACCGCCGACCGGACCCCGGGCCGGGCCGGGCCGCCAGCGCGGCTCACCCCTAGGGGGTTACGGCGGTCTCGATTCCGCATCCGATAGCGAGTGAGAGCGAGGTGATGCCCGTAGACCACACCGACGACAACACGAAACGTTCTCGCACAGAAGTACTCTCGCGACAATCCGGGTCGGCGGCCCGAGCTCGATGCCTGCTCGTCAAGGCGTGCCCGGACCCCCTTCTCCGGCGCAGCCACTGTGGGGCGCCAGCAGGTGGGGCACGGGTCGCCGCCCGTGCGGGAACTTCGCAGAAGTTCATGTTCAGACTCTTCCCGTCCACGGGTGGGCTCGGTCAGCATGAAGGCTTCCGGGCTCACCCGGCCCTTTCGCCCGAGTCGACCCACGATGACGTTCGAGGGAGAGATCGCCGTGACCAGCACCTGGACCACCATCACCCCGGTAGGCAGCGACTTCGACCGCGCCGGGCAGAACGTGCCCGTCCACGACCGCGAGTTCGGCCTGGACACCACCGCGCTGCGGCCACCAGTCGAAGCGGTGCGCGCCGCGATCGATCCCGCCGACCTCACCGACCGTATCGACCAAGCCTGGATCACCCCACTGGACCTCGATGACGACTACGACCACAGCCGCGCCGACTGACCACACCACCCCTGGGCGCATCCACCCCGCCGACACCGCACGGCACGCGAACCGCATCTCGATCGTGCACCACACGCCCACGCCCGCAACCGATCTCGACATCCCGTCAGTACGCTGGCCCGACCCCAGCCCCTTGGACAATTGGTGGACCGAAGTCATGGACGGTGCCCTCACGCCGGTCGCCGCACCCGCGGCCGAACTATGACGATCCATGCTCACCCTGCTCGCACTCCTGGTAACCGTCCCCCCGCTCGCCGCACTCGCCGCGTGGGCGTGTGTGGCCGCCACCTACTGGTACGAAATCCGCACCCGCTACCGGCAGCCACCACCCGACCAGCCCGCCCCCTGCACCCCGGCACTTCGATGATGACCGCCTTCATGCGGACCGAAGATCGACGTCTGATCTATTTTCCGGCTCCCCCGGACAGCCGGAAGCACGTCGGCGGGGGAGACAGGCCGGCGGCCAGTCGGTGTATCGGGTGATCACCGCCGGGCCCGCACAGCGATGATCGGCGGTTCGTGTCGATCCGAACTGCGGCGTGGCACCGGGATCGTCACCCCGGGCCGATCTGGCCGCCGCGACAGAGGCCACGCTGATCGCCCACTCTTCCCCCAATGCGATCGACGGGACGAGTGCGGTGGGTATCGGGCCCGGCGCCGCCGAGTACAGCAATCGCCGGTTGTGGTGCTGGCGCGTGGGAGCTGTTGTCCTGCAGCATATTCCGAGTCTGGCGGGGTGGTGATCCTGCCGGGCGAGGGTGCAGGGAGATCGTCGTCGTGCTCGGGGATCCGGAAACCGGCACCGGAATTTCTGTTGCCGGTCCAGCGTCCGTGCGTGGCCCGCTGCGGTGGGCTGTGTAGCCGGTAGTCGGCTCCTGCGTTGCCGGGCCCCAGACTCGCGGACAGGGAAACACCGTCGGGAAACGCAGTGCCGCGCAGTCGGTGTCGAGGTAGGCGAGCTGGTCGAACATGCCGGCGAAGGTCGTTTTGCCCCCGTTGTCGGGGCCGGTAACCACCAGTAGCCGTTCCGGTCCTGAGAGCCCGAAGTCGGGTTGATATGCACCCCGTCCGTTAGCGCGATGTCGAGCTCGTCGAGACGCTCGCCCATGAGGTCATGTCGCCACACAGTCGCCCAGGCGACAAACCGAAGGGTGATTGCCGTCACGTTTACAGAGTGATACTGTCCTTCAGACAGCTGTCCAGTCTCTAGTACTAACAGCTGTGCGGTCAGTGTTCTGGAGGTGTGTTCGCAGCCTCCGACGTACGGCGAAGACGCACCCGAACGGAGTAGGGCAAGAATGAGTAGAAGCAACAAGACATCGCGGCGAGCGCCGATTTCGCTGCGTCTTGGGCTGGTGGCAGTGGCATCCACGCTGCTTCTGGCCGGTTGCGGGAGTAGTACGAGTTCGCAAAATCCCGGCTCGACAGGCCCGACAACGGCGCTTCCGGACAACCATGTGACCGGCACGCCGGTGAAGATCGGCCTCATCAGTCCGGAAGGCGGCGCGCTCGGTTCACTGCCGGACGCCAGGGAAGCCGCACAGGCCGCGGCCGAGTACGTGAACAAGAACCTGGGTGGTCTCGCGGGCCATGAGCTGGAGCTGGTGATCTGCAAGGAGAAAGAGGATCCGGCCTCGGCGCACGATTGTGCGAACCAGATGGCAAGCGCCGGCATCGTCGCGGTGGTGGCGCCGGTCACGTCCCAGGGCGATGCGCTGGTGCCGACCATCACCGGCGCGGGCATCCCGTATGTGACCATGATGGGCACGAGCGCCAGCGAGATGACCGCCGACAACAGCCACATCATCACCAGTGGCCTGCCCGGGTCCTTCGGGGGGACAGCCGCGTACGCGGCCGGACATCAGTACAAGAAGGTCGCCATGCTGGTCGAGGACGCTGGCTCGGTGATGTCGGGTGTGCAGATGATGGCCGGTCCGGCATTCCAGCAGGCCGGTATCGGATTGAAGGTCGTCGGCGTACCAATGGGCACTCCGGACGCCACCCCGCAGGTGAGCGCGGCGCTGGGTGATCACCCCGATGCGGTACTGATCACCGGTGACGGCACGCTGTGCACCTCCGTCCTGCGTGCGATGCAAACCTTGGGCTCGACCGCTGCCAAGCTGGCTCCCCAGACGTGCATGGGACCAGAGGTGCTGTCGGCCGTGGGCAACGCCGCAGTCGAGGGAGTACATATCGTCGGCAACGCCGACGTGACGTCGAGCGATCCGGACAGCGTGTTGTTCCGCTCGGTCATGGCGAAGTACGCGCCGTCGACGAGTATTTACGGCTACGCGTACTCCGGATACCAGGCGTTGCTGGGTTTCGTGCGCGGCGTGGAGGGTGTGAAGGGCAATTTCACGGCGGCGACGGTATCGGCGGCGCTCGGGGCGACCAATCACGTGCAACTGCCGATCGGTCACGGGCTCACCTACACCTGTGACGGACATCAAGTTCCGATGCTGAAGGCGATCTGCGGGAAGGGCGCCATCATCACCACCGTGAAGGACGGCAAGCCGGCCGACCCCGAGGTCGTTCAATAGACCGGCCCGATTCGCTGTAAAGGATTGGTGGGCAACCGCCGTGGATCATCACATCGCATTCCTGGCGCTGGGTCTGGGCAACGGAGCTGTTTACGCGGCACTGGGGCTGGCGCTGGTGATGACGTTCCGTAGCTCCGGAGTGGTCAATTTCGGAACCGGTGCGATCGCGCTCTATGTCGCTTACACTTTCGCGTATTTTCGCCGCGGTGAATTGTTCGTCCCCATTCCCGGCTTGCCGCGAACGGTGTCGCTCGGAAATCCGCTCGGGGTCTGGCCTGCGATCGGCCTCTCGATGGTCATCGCCGCCGTTCTCGGGGCGTTGTTGTATGCAGCCGTATTCCGGCCCTTGCGCGCCGCGGCGACCGTGGCCAAGGCGGTCGCATCGATCGGTGTGATGCTGGTGGTGCAAGGGGTGCTCGCACTGCGGGTAGGTACGAATCCCGTGGTGGTGGCGCCGAGTTTTCGGTTGCAGCCGTTGGCCATCGGTGACGCGCGCGTGCCTGCCGATCGACTGATCCTGGCCGGGATCGTCATCGCGATAGCCATCGGGCTGGCGGCGCTGTACCGGTTCACCCGTTTCGGCCTGGCCACGCGGGCGGCCGCGGAGTCGGAGAAGGGCGCCGTGCTGAGCGGGCTGTCGCCGGACGCGATCGCGATCGGGAACTGGGCGCTGGGCACGATGGTGGCTGGGGCGAGCGGGATCCTCATCGCTCCCATCGTCCCCTTGGTCCCGCTGTCCTACACGCTGTTCATCGTCCCGGCGCTGGCCGCGGCATTCATCGGCAACTTTGCGTCGATGCCGCTGGCGGTGGCCGGTGGACTGGCGATCGGCGCGTTGCAGTCGGAGGGTACCTACCTGCAGGCGTCCGTCGGCTGGTTCCCGCAAGCCGGTGTGGCAGAAGCGATTCCGCTGATTCTCATCCTGGCGTTCCTGGTGGCGCGCGGTAAACCGCTGCCAACCCGCGGAGCGGCGGTTCAGCGCTCCCTGGGGCGTTCGCCGCGGCCTACCCGGATCACCGCGACGACCTTGCTTGCGACCGGAGTCGGTGTGGTAGCCCTGCTATCGACCTCCGGTACCACCCGCGCCGCGCTGATCGTGACGTTCATACTGGCGGTCATCGCGCTGTCACAGGTCGTGGTGACCGGGTTTGCCGGGCAGGTCTCGCTGGCCCAGCTCACCTTCGCCGGTGTCGCCGCGTTCACGCTCAGCAGGCTGGGCACGAACCTGCACATTCCATTCCCGTGGGCGCCATTGCTGGCGGCCGTGGCGGCCGCTGCCGTCGGCTTGGTGTTCGGGCTCCCGGCACTACGGGTCCGAGGGCTCCCGCTCACCGTTGCCACGCTGACTCTCGCAGTGTTTCTCGACGCGTTCTGGTTCCAGAACAAGACGTTCAACGGCGGGCTCACCGGCGCGCACGTCGCGAAGCCGGCGCTGTGGGGCCTCGACCTCGGAATCGGCGCGGGACAAGGCTATCCGCGCATCCCGTTCGGGATTCTCTGTCTGGTCGTGCTGGTCGGAGTCGGCGCCGGGGTAGCGCTACTGCGCCGCAGTCGCCTGGGCGCGGCGATGCTCGCGGTGCGCGCCAACGAACGCTCGGCCGCGGCGGCGGGCATCGACGTGGCGCGAACCAAGTTGGCCGCATTCACGATCTGAGCCTTCATTGCCGGACTCGGCGGGGCGTTGATGGCCTACCAGGAAACCCTAGCGACCGCGCCGTCCTATGCCGTACTGGCCGGGATCGGAATGTTCGCCGTGGTGTACCTCGCGGGAATCACCTCGGTGTCGGGGGGAATCCTGGCCGGAGTGCTGGGCGCGGGCGGCATCGTGTTCACACTGTCGGCGAAGTATCTCCACGGCGGTGACTACTACCCGGTAATCAGCGGAATCCTGTTGGTGCTCATCGTGGTCGGTTATCCCGAGGGCATCACCGGACGGCTGCATCGGCTGCTGTCACGGATACGGCCGGGCGAACGCCGCGCGACTGGACCGGCGTGGACGTCAGAGCCCAAGGTGCCGGCGCGGCGGGTGAACGGGGATCCATTGTTCTCCACGATCGGCCTGCGAGTCCGTTATGGCGGCATAGTCGCTGTGAACGATGTAACCCTGCAAGTACGCCGTGGCGAGATCGTCGGCCTCATCGGTCCCAACGGGGCTGGTAAGACCACCTTGATCGACGCCATCACAGGCTTCGCGGACGCCGAAGGCACTGTACGGCTGGGTGACATCCCCGTGCAATCGTTGCGACCTCACCACCGAAGTCGGCTCGGGCTTGGCCGGTCGTTCCAGGGATTGGAGCTCTATGACGACCTCACCGTCCGGGAGAACGTGGAGGTCGGCTCGAGTGCCGCGTCCCGGTTCCCGGCCGCCCGGCGATCGGAGACCGCGGTGTTGACGTCCGTGCTGGGGCTGCTGGAACTGGCGCCGGTGGCCGATCGAGCGGTCGCGACGCTCTCCCAGGGCCAACGGCAACTGGTGTCGGTGGCGCGGGCGCTCGCGGGCGCTCCGGCCATCGCCCTGCTCGACGAACCCGCTGCGGGCCTGGACACCAGCGAAAGCCGTTGGCTCGGTGAGCGTTTGCGGTCCGTGCGCGATGCCGGTGTGGCGATCCTGCTGGTCGACCACGATATGGAACTGGTGCTCGACGTCTGCGATCGAATCATCGTGCTGGATCTCGGCACCGTGATCGCGGAAGGCACCCCACAGGAGATTCGTGACGACCCCGCCGTCGTGCGAGCGTATTTGGGTACACCGCATGCCGTGACCGGAGGTATGTAATGACCATGCGTGCATCTGAAGGCATAGTGTGCGTGGGGGTTTCGGCCGGATATCAGAAGGGCTCGCCCTGTGTGCGTGACATCGATCTGACGGTGGCCGCCGGAGAGATGGTGGCACTGCTGGGTCCCAATGGAGCAGGCAAGACGACCTTGCTCTCGACCCTGGCGGGATTGCTGCCCAGGCTTGCGGGCACGGTCGAACTCTCCGGCAGAGCTGTCGCGGGCGGCAATGCCCGCGTGGCCGCACGGCGCGGGCTGGTTCTGGTTCCCGACGACCGGGCGTTGTTCGGCGGGCTGACGGTGGCGCAGCATCTTCGGCTGGTAACCGGCAATGATGCCGAAGTACAGCGGATTTTGGAATACTTTCCGGCACTGGCGAACCGGATGAAGGTCGCCGCCGGGCAACTCTCGGGAGGCGAGCAGCAGATGCTCGCGCTCGGACGCGCCTTGGCCCTGACACCGCAGGCACTGCTCATCGACGAATTGTCCATGGGGCTGGCACCCATGGTGGTGGAGTCGATCCTAGGCGTGATCAGAAAGGCTGCGGCCGAAGAGAATATCGCGGTGTTGCTCGTTGAGCAGCACGTCGCCCTGGCGCTCGAGTTCGCCGATCGAGCTGCCGTCCTCGTGAAGGGGCGGGTGATTCTCAGCGGGGACACCGCCGACCTGCTACACCGTACTGACGCCATCGAGGCGGCCTACCTCGGCCTATCGGGACGTGCGAGTGACTAGTCCGCTGAACTTGCGCCGATGCCGATGAGTTCTTCTTCCGATCCAGTGGCAAATGCGAAGAGAGCAAGAATGAAATTCGGTCTGCAGCTCGGATATTGGGGCGCGCTGCCCCCGGCCAACCACGCGGAGCTCGTCGCCGCGGCGGAGGACGCTGGTTTCGAAGCCGTTTTCACCGCAGAGGCGTGGGGGTCGGATGCCTATACGCCGCTGGCGTGGTGGGGACGGGAGACCAATCGGATCCGGCTGGGTACGTCGGTGATTCAGCTGTCCGCCCGGACACCGACCGCGTGTGCCATGGCCGCACTGACGCTCGATCATCTTTCCGGCGGCAGGCACTTGCTGGGACTCGGGGTATCGGGACCACAGGTGGTCGAGGGCTGGTACGGACAACAATTCCCCAAGCCGTTGGCCCGGACGCGGGAATACATCGACATCGTGCGGCAGGTGTGGGCGCGTGAGGGGCCGGTCGTCAACCCTGGACCGCACTACCCACTTCCGTTGTCGGGCGAGAACACCACAGGCCTGGGCAAACCGCTCAAACCGATCGTCCATCCGTTGCGGGCCGACATCCCGATCATGCTCGGCGCCGAAGGCCCGAAGAATGTGGCGCTGGCCGCCGAGATCTGTGACGGATGGCTGCCGATCTTCTACTCTCCGCGGCTGGCGGGGATGTACAACGAGTGGCTCGATGAGGGGTTCGCCCGGCCGGGCGCGCGTCGCAGCCGCGCTGATTTCGAAATCTGCGCCACCGCACAGGTTGTCGTGACCGACGATCGTCCGGGCACACTGGCGTTGATGAAGCCGTATCTGGCCCTGTATCTGGGAGGGATGGGCTCGGAGGTTACCAACTTCCATGCTGGTGTGTTCCGGCGGATGGGATACGCGCAGGAAATCGATGACGTCACCAGACTGTTCCGTAGCGGTGACAAGGACCGCGCAGCTGAGGTCATTCCAGACGAACTTGTCGACGATGCCGCCATCGTGGGCGATCTCGGCTACGTCCAGAAGCAGGTGGCGGCGTGGGAGCAGGCTGGCGTCACCATGATGGTGGTCGGGCCACAATCGGTCGAGCAGATCCGGGACCTCGCCGCACTCGTTTGAAATTTCCATCCCATTGCGTCAGCCCAGTGGGGAGGTAGTAATGTCTAGACACATGTCGGAACTCGTGTCTAGCGGAATGGAATCCACCCGGCGCCGTCTGACCGTAAAGCAGGCCGATACCGTCGATCGCCTGACCGCGGCAGCCGTCGAAGTCCTTTCCCGGCAAGGGTATTCGGGGACGACGATACGGTTGGTCGCCGGAGCGGCGGGGGTCGGTACCGCCACTGGCTACACCTTTTTCTCCTCCAAGGAACATCTGTTCTCGGAGGTGTACTGGCGGCGTCTGATCGCCCAGTCGCCGCCCGATATGGAGGATCCGGATCGCACCGTCCGCGTTGTTGCGGTGCTGCGACAGATCTCGATGCTGCTCGCCGACGAGCCCGCGCTGGCGGGGGCGGTGGGCAATGCACTGCTGGGCGACGATCCCGATGTGCGGCACCTGCGCGTGCGCATCGCCGCCGAGATTCGCCGGCGGCTCAGCGACGCACTCGGCGCGGAGAATTCGGAAAGCATCGAGATGCTTGAATTGCTGTATTCCGGTGCCCTGCTGCAGGCTGGGATGGGACACATGTCATATCCGCAGGTTGCCGAAGTGCTGGAGGCGTCGGTGCGGCGGCTGCTCGCCTGAGGGCTCGATCATCCGGTGAGCGCGATCCCAGCGGTGGTGGCCGCCGAACCGGGCATCAGCACATGATCGGCGAAACCCAATGGGTCAAGAGCTTCGCCGGTTCCGGGGGCGATCGGATTGCTGGGACCAGGTAGCGAGTTGTGTTGTCAGGTCGGTGATTCGAGTGCCCGGTGGCTGGGGAGCGGCCGGTGTCGAGCGTTCGAAACGAGGTGCGGGCACGGGTTGTGTGGATCCGTCGACACAATCGAACACACCGCGCTGCACGATTTGTGGATGCTCGAGCGCTTCCGACATCGTGAGTACGGGTGTCACGCAGGCATCGGTATCGGCGAACCGGGCGGCCCACTCATCGCGGGTTCGGCTCGCAAACCGTTGCGTCAGAATCGAACGCAGGGCGGGCCAGGATTGCTTCTCGGCACGGTCGGGCACATCGGCCGGCGTGAGCCCCAGTCCGTCGAGAAGTTCGGAATAGAACTTGTTCTCGAGAGCTGCCACGGCGACATGGCGGTCGTCGGCACAGCGATAAATCGAATACCAAGGAGTGCCGCCATCGAGAATGTTGGTGTTCCGCTGTTCGGTCCACATTCCCATCTGCCGGAACGACCAGATCGGGTGGGCGAGTTGGCTCAGGCCGTCGAGTATGGCCGCGTCGACCACCTGTCCCGTGCCCGAACTATCCCGTTCGTAGAGGCCTGCGAGGATGCCGGCGACCAGGAACATGGAGCCACCGCCGTAGTCGCCGAGAAGGTTCAGCGGAATCGCCGGTTCGCCGGCCGGTCCGATGGTGGACAGCACACCGCTGACCGCGAGATAGTTCAGATCGTGACCGGCGGTGCGGGCCCAAGGGCCGCTCTGTCCCCAGCCGGTCATGCGGGCATAGATGAGCGCCGGATTTCGTCGGCGACAGGGCTCGGGCCCGAGCCCGAGCCGTTCGGTGACGCCGGGCCGGAATCCTTCGATGAGGACGTCGGCATGATCGATCAGGCCGAGGAGGGGCGGTATCGATTCGGGGTCCTTGAGATCGGCCGGGACCAGTGTGCGGTTGCGCAACTGCGAATCGTTGTCGGGGTCCGCCGGGCCGCCGGAGGGTGTAGGTCGTACGACACGCACCACATCTGCGCCCCAGTCGGCCAGCAGCATCGCGGCGTGGGGCGTGGGACCGATCCCGGCCAGCTCGACGACACGGACACCGGACAGCGGACCGGTGCTCATCGCGTGGCCTCGCGATGCGGAAGCAATCGTGCCGCACGCAGGTCGGGATGGAATTTGGTGGAATGCATTCTCGTGGAGGTCTTTCCGTTGGTGCGGGCGAGTCCGAATCGAAGGGGGCACGCCCCCGCCCCGGGGTTACCGAGGCGTCAGGGGCGGCAGGCGCCACCTGCGACGGGTGCCGGTGCGATCCAGATGGAGCCCTTTGCTTCTCGCACGGACTTGTCGAAGTCGTTGACCTCGAAGCCACATGCGATGTAGAGGGTGCGCCGGTCCGGGCCGCCTAGGCAGCATGCGACGCTGAGCCCGGCCTCCGCATAGGGCGGGTGCACCTCGTGCGTGATCTTGCCCCCCTCGAGCACTCGGACCGCACCGACTCGGGCGGCGGCACATGCCCACACCGCGCCCTCCTCATCCAGGCAGATGCCGTCGGGATAGCCGACACCTTCGGCGAAAATACGTCCGGCGCCGAGCTTTCCGTCGGTGTCCAGGTCGTAGGCGATGATTCGGTCGGCATAGGTCTCGGCGGTGATCAGCGTCCGGCCGTCGGCTGAGATGGCAATGCCGTTGGCCCCGGCGAGCAGCCCGCTCTCCTGAGCGATATGGGCATAGCCGTCCGGTTCTACCACGAGGACGTGTGAGTCCCGCGGGTGCTCGCCGACGAAAATGTCGGATCCGAGTTGGGTGATGTATGCGCGGCCGTGGGCGTCGACGACCATATCGTTGACCGGCCCGGTCGCCAGCTCGCTGAGGTCGGCGTGCAGGCGTAGTTCGCTGCCGTCGAAGCTCAGCACTGTTTGCTCGAACATCGACACGATCAGCAGACGGCCGTCCGGGAGGAATCCTGTGCCGGCGGCGACGACGGTCCGTCCGCGCAGAGGGACGCGGACGGTCAGGTCGGCATACGTACCGGGATTGCCGGTGGTATCGAGCTCGAGTATGCGACCGCTGAACATGTCGGTGAAATAGCAGTGACCGTTGTGCCAGCGGGGACATTCGGGCCAGCTGAATCCGCTGACGAGGCCCCGGGCCTCGATGGTCTCGGTCATGGATCTCCTTTGATCGCTCTGCGGCAGCAGGCGAAACGTGACGGCGGCGCCGCGACGACCGGCCTTGATTTAGTCTAGTGTCCGAAATAGTATCCAGACACATGTCCGAAAGAAAGACCGAAGCAGATTCCGGATCCCGATCGGCATTGGCCGAGCGGCCGGAACTGCTCGCGCGCGTGCATGCCTTCGGCGCCGCCAATGCGCACCTCGTGAGGGATCTCGTGAGCTTGCGGGCCGCTCAATTCGATGCCGGATTGGCCTGGGTGTACTTTCCCGAAGGTCGGGGTGGCCTCGGTCTGCCGCGAGGCGTGCAGGCGGAGGTCGATGTCGTCTTGGCCGATTACGGCATCCCCGCACCTACGATTGCCGGCAATCCGATCGGTGTCGGCATGGCTGCGCCGACTCTGCTCGCCTTTGCCTCCGGCGAACACTGCGACCGGTACCTGAAGCGAATCTTCACCGGCGAAGACATCTGGTGTCAGCTGTTCTCCGAACCCTCGAATGGTTCCGATGTCGCCGGTGTCGCCACTCGCGCTACTCGCACCGCGGGCGGATGGATCGTCAACGGGCAGAAGGTCTGGACCAGCTTCGCGCACTTGGCCTCCTTCGGGCTGCTGCTGGTCCGCACCGACCCGAACCTGCCCAAACACCGTGGTCTGTCGTACTTCGTGCTCGATATGAGCTCGCCGGGCGTCGAGGTTCGGCCACTGTTCCAGATCAGCGGGGACTCGCAATTCAACGAGGTGTTCCTGACCGACGTATTCGTCCCCGACGACGCCATGCTCGGTGGCGTGGGTGACGGCTGGGCCGTCGCGACAGCCACCTTGATGAACGAGCGGGTCGCGCTGGGCGGAGCGGGCGCCCAGCGTATGGCCGAACCACTGCTGTCTGCGCTCGACGCGGCGGAAAACTCTTGCAGCCCCGTCGAATTCGCCGTCTACCAGGATCAGGTCGCGCGGCTGTGGATCGAGTCGGAGGCGTTCGTATCGACGATGGAGCGCGTCGCCCGAGCCGCGGCGGCCGGCGAACCGGGTCCGGAGGGCTCGATCGGCAAGCTCTGGGGTACGGAGATCCAGCAGCGTATCGCCGCCCTCGAACTCGAGCTGACCAGTCGCTGGTGCGTCGGAATGCCGGAAGGTTACCCCCTGACCCGCAGTAGTCCCGCCGACTATGGCGGGTCCCCGGCGAAGCGTTATCTGCGCAGTCGCGGATTCACGATCGAGGGCGGCACTTCGGAAATCAATCGCAATATCGTGGGGGAGCGCGTGCTGGGACTGCCGCCCGACCTCCGGGTCGACAAGAACGTGCCCTGGAACGAGATCCCGCGGTGACGGCCGTGCCCTCGTCGCACCAGTCCGAGGAGATTCAGTTGGGAACCAGCACCGATACCCTTACCCTGGCCGACCTGCGCAGCCTGCGAGAAGCAGTGCGTAGCTTCCTCGTTGGTGCCGCGACGCAGGATTCGGTGCGCACGGCGATGGCTGCGGGCGTCTTCGATCGCTCGATCTGGACGACGCTGGAAACCGAACTCGGCGTGCTCAGTGTGCTCGGCGATCGTGCCGCCCTGCCCGCACTGGGCGTCGTTGCCGAGGAACTCGGGCGGGTGGTGTTTCCCGGCCCCTTCCTAGGGGGCGCGGCCGCGGCGGCCCAAGCCTGCCTCCACCACCCGGATCCGGCCCGGGGGAGCGAGTTGCTCGACGGGATCGGCAGCGGTGCGGTGATCGCGGCGACGTGCCTCGACGAGCGCTCGGTGAACGGTCTCAGGCTCGTTCCGGGGGCCGGAGGTTGGACGGTGACGGGCGACGTTGCTGCGGTCGTCGATGCGCCGATCGCCGACATCGCCGTCCTCGCCGTGCGCGGCGACGAGGGCTTGGTCGTCGTCGCTGTCGAGCTGAGCGGAGATCATGCAGAGATGACTGTGCTGCCCGTGCTCGATCAGACACGCACGCACGGCGATCTCGCGTTCTCGGGTGCTCGGGCCGAGATCCTGGTCGGTGCGGAGCATGCGGCGAGCTTCGTCCGGGCGGCGGATGCGCAGGCGCGCGCACTATTGGCCGCGGAACAGGTGGGCGGTTCGGACGTGGTGCTCGGCATGGCGGTCGACTATGCCAAGACGCGCAAGCAATTCGGCCGGGCGATCGGCTCGTTTCAGGCGATCAAACACCGCTGCACGGACATGTACGTCAAGGTGCAGGGCGCACGTTCGCTCGCCGAGGTGGCGATCGAACTGGCCACGCGGCCCGAGACCGAGCTCGATCCGCGCATCCTGGCGGCGTACTCGTACTGCACGGAGTCGTATCTGGCTGTGGCCGAGGCGAATATCCAGATCCACGGCGGCATCGGCTTCACCTGGGAACACCCCGCCCATCTCTACCTCAAGCGGGCGCGCGGTTCCGGGGTGCTACTGGGCTCCCCGCTTGGAGCGCGCGCCCTGCTGATGGACCGGCTTCGCAGCGCGTAGCCGAGCACGGAGGCCCTGGGCAGCGTGGTTGAACGACACTAGACAAGTGTCTGCTCAAGTGTGTGGAAGATTGACCGTCCGAACGCAACTGTCGGTGACACCACTTGCCGCGTCTTCGCCCATGCCGTCCAGACATTGCCGGAAGTGGTGGCGGCAGGGCGGTGGCACGGCGGCAAGGATTTCGTTGTCTTCGAAGATCAGCGGTGGACTGTTCACCGGTTTCCTGGCGATCGAGTTGGGCGGACCGGTCGAACTGCGCGGTGGAGTCACCGGCGAGGGCGCGCTGGTTACCGTACCGCTGTTCCACGCAACGGGATTGCTCAGCGGCTTCCTGCTGCCGTGCCTGATCGCCCAGAAGGTAGCCCTGCTCCGCAAGTGGGACGCCGCGATCGCCATGGAGGTCATCGTCAGCGAGAAGATCACCATGCTGTCGACGGTCCCGGCGATCCTCAAAGATTTGCTGATCCACCCCGAACTCGGCGACCACGACCTGTCGTCCATTACCCGGGTCTCGGCGTCCGGCGCGGCGACGCCGGCGGATCTGCCCGACCTGTTGCGCGACAAACTCGGCATTGTCACACGGTCGTCCGGGTACGGCCTGACCGAAACCGTGTCGGTGGGCGCCACGATGCGTGGCCCGGTCTTCGATCTCAAACCTCTTGCCAGCGGCATTCCATCGCCCATCATCGAGATGCGTGCCGCGGATCCGGCCGATGCTGCGCTGCCACGTGGCGAGGACGGCGAAGTATGCCATCCTCGGTGCGGTGCCGTCCTCACCGAGGAAGCGCTTCGAGGCCACCTGCATCGGCAACTACCAGGACTCGAGGTTCCCAAGTATCTCGTAATGTCGGAAAAACCCTGGCGCCGCAACGCAAGTGAAAAGATCCACAGGATCGCACTGCGGGACAGCTTCGTGGCGAGCTGATTTGCCCGGCCCGGGCCGTGGTCAGTGGGATTTCGAGACCGTTTCGGCCTCGTCGCGGAACGCGGCGAACGAGCCGGTGAGATCGCCGGTCGCCGTGCACATCACCTGGGTGCGGTTTTCCAGATCGAGCGCCTGCCGGAGGCTGGGTGCGTCGACGTTCTGCCACATGGTCTCTTTGGTCATCCAGACGGCAAGTGGTGTGTGGCAGGCGATTTCGCGGGCTTTGGCGATCGCGCGATCGAGCAGCGACTCCTGGTCGACGACCTCCAGAACCAGGCCTATGGCGGTGGCCTCGGAGGAGTCGAAGACGCGGCCGGTCAGCATGAGTTCGGCGGCGCGGGAGGCGCCGACGAGGCGGGGGAGGTGGTAGCTGGTGCCCATGTCGCAGGCGGAGACGCCGTGGCGGATGAAGACGGCGCCGAAGCTCGCGGTGGGGCCGCATAGCGGATATCACAGGCCAGGGCCAGCGCGAAGCCGCCGCCGACGGCGGCCCCGTTCACCGCGGCGATGACGGGCTGGCGCAGCCGGTGGATCTTCTCGAACGCCGAGGTCATCAGCTCCTGAGCGGCCAACGTGACGGTGACGGGTGAGGTTGCACGGGATTGGAGTGCGGTGTAAGGAGTTGCGTCGATATCGGTGAAGTCCTCTGGTACAGCCTTGATGTCGGCGCCGGCGCAGAAGATCGCGCCGGCGCCGGTTATCACGACGGCACGGACGGTGGGATTGCCGTTGATCGAGTCGAGGACGCGGTGCAGGGCTGCCAGCGTCTGGGAATCCAGCGCGTTGCCGCGTCGCGGCCGGTCGATCGTCAGGACGACGATGGCGTCGTTGTCGAGATGTTCGAGTGTGAGCGCGGAAGACGTCATCGGGCCACCATTCCTTTGGACACTACGCTGTACAACTGTCTGGAATGCTTTATAGTACTCGGCCGTGGGCACTGTTGAATCATGGTGCATAGTCGCGATCGGACTCATCGGTATCGCTATGGCCGGGTCTCCGGCGCCCAGAGGGTCCGGGATGCCGATACGACGAATTGGCGGGCCTCCGCGAGGCTGTCGCCGAAAACCAGGACAGTGTCCCCTTCGGTGACCTGCGCGAGCCGTGCACCGAACCAGCCGGTGGGCAGCACAGGCCAGCCGCGGCGGCCAGGCGAGCACCGGCAGCTTCGGTGAACGCAACGCCGCCGACCCCCAGGACGCATGACGCAAGGGCGCCCAGGCGCAGTCGGCCGAGGCCAAGTCCAAGGGCGGCCAGCACAGCCACGGCGGCCACTGAGCAGCGAGCCGACCGGCCACCGGTCGATCACAGCTCACCGCGAGGCCGGGCGGCGTTTGCGCCCAGCCTCGCTCATCGATCACCCCAGACCATGGCAGCTGATGACGACCAGCACGAGTTCGTGCCGACGAGGGACGAAACCAGGTTCGATGGCGATCAGGGTGTCGATCAAGACGAGGGACTTTACAAGCGGCGAATACGGGGACTATCCCAGATCGCCACATATCAGCCCCGTGTGCTGTGGTGCTACTACTCGGACAGCGGGCGCCTAGTACTCCGGCCCGGTTGCGTGATCGGGCGATGCGGCTCGTGGGATGCTGCTGCTTGCGGTGACGCCTGGGTTCTGCGCGACGATAATGTGCGCATGGCTGACCGTGCGGAGTCGTCGCAGGAGGAGAAGGATCTCGTCGAGCATGTGGTGGGGGTGGGGGATCCGATGGCGGTGGGCCGGTTCCGGTATTGGTTCCGGGAGCGGCGGTGGGAGTGGTCGGCCGAGGTCGCGCGGATACACGGTCGCTCGCCGGACACCGAACCGACGACCGAGTTGCTGTTGTCACACAAGCATCCCGAGGATCGTGACCGGCTGGAAGCTTTGATCGTGTCGATCGAGGACGGTGGCGCGTTCTCCAGCCGTCATCGGATCATCGACACCGCCGGACAAACTCATGAGGTGCTCGTGGTGTCCGAGCCGATGGCCGATGCCCACGGCACGGTGACCGGGACGCAGGGCTACTACATCGACCTGTCCGCCGCCGCGGCCGCCTACCGAAGCGAGGCACTCGAGGATGTTTTGCCGGATCTGGTCGAGGCCAGGGCTGTGATCGAGCAAGCCAAAGGCGCGCTCATGCTCGCCTACAACGTCAGTGCCGAACAAGCGTTCGCGGTGTTGCGCTGGCGGTCCCAGGAATCCAACACCAAACTTCGCACTCTCGCGCAACGGTTGATCGACGGATTGCCCGAGATCTCCGGCGACGAAGTGCGGCTCCGCACTCGCATGGACCACCTGCTGCTGACCGCGCACACCAGGCCCGAGCCCGAACCGGTCGAGTGACTCCTCGCCAGGCGGTCGAAGCTGGTCAGCGCGAACTCGCGCTCATGTAGGAGGCCGCTCGGACTCGGCTGATCCGGTATCGGGTGACGTTTGTCAGCTGGTGGTGTTGGTGTAGCGGATGCCGTCACCAGTCGGGGGTCGATAGCCAGGAAGGAGTCCGCAGCGGCAGGGGTCCAGGATTGGACGAGTGGGGCGTAGCGGGCGATGGTGGTGGGGTCTGGACCACGGTCCTGCGGCCGGGCGACGTGCTGTTCGGACATGGCCACCACGGCACGGTCATCGAGGTCCGGGGAGTGCGATTCGAACTACGGCACGAATCGATGGTCGACCCCGTTACCTACACGGCTTTGGGCGAGTACTGGCGCACAGGGGATCTGAGGCCCTGAGCCGCAGGTAGCCGGACCGCGTGGCACACGAGTATCGGCGGTGATGCGGCGGATCCGCCGTCCTCGGCGGGCCCGTTTTCAATTCCCGGCCCGCGTGGAGAGTTGGTCACCGAAGTGCCGGTGTCCGGGTGCGGGTTGCGGGTTGGTGGGGTGGTGGTTGCCGGTAGTGGTAGCGGATTTCGTGCCAGCAGGTTGCGGCCACGCACGTCCAGCCGACGAGTGCGGCGAGGGAGGGAACGGTCACCAGCAGTGCGAGCAGGGTGAGCACGGATCTCATCACCTCGCCGGGGATGCGACGGCCGGGGTGAGGGCGCCGTCCATGATCTCGGTCCACCAGTGGGCCAGCGGGCTGGGGTCGGGCCAGTGCACCACCGGGGATTTTTCGGGAACGTCGGAATCTGTTGCGCGCGTGCGCGTGTGGTTCATGCCGTTGGTGTGCCTGGCTGAACTGGTCTGTGCTGGTGATGTCATGGTGGCCTTCGGGCTGGTGCTCTGATGATCGCGGCAGGCGGTGCTCGGGTCGGCAACGGGCTGTCGGTATCGGATCCGGGGTCGCGCGCCGATGTGCGCGTGCCTGGTCAGCAGCGGGTGGCGCTGCTGACCGGTCGGAGGTGGTGTGGGTAGGGATTGCGGGCGCGAGGGTGACGGGGGTCGGGGGACCTCGGTGTGGCCGGGTCGGTGGGCATGGCCGGTGGCATGATCGTGGCCCACCAGGGGCGCGGGCGGCGGGGGCGGTGCCGCTGCGTGCCCCGGATGCCGCCGGGATCGGTTGCGGCGGTGGTTATCCGGTGCGTGGCCGCGCGGGGGACGGTGTGACGGGCGGCGGGGGTGGGGTCAGTCGGTGGTGTCGTGGTCGTAGTCGTCATCGCAGTCCAGTGGGGTGGTCCAGGTGGGTAGAAGGGGCCGGGTGAGCCCGGAAGACCCGAAGCTGACCGGGCCCACCCGTGGACGGAACGGATTCGAACGTCCTCTTCGGGGCTGTTCGCGCGGGGGAGGGCGGTGATCCGTGCCCGGGGTTGATGCCACCGATAGTGGCCGTGCACGTGCCGGACAGCCACAGGTCCGGGTGGACCGTGCCGGGATGGGTGATCGGGCCGGACGCCGCCCCGTGGTCGCGAGAACAGTTGTGTGGGAGAACATTTT
>NZ_BDBQ01000144.1 GCF_001613065.1 Nocardia miyunensis NBRC 108239 | reverse complement strand
CGGACGCGACCCGTCCTGGGCCGCCGCGGCAGCCGCCCGGGTCCACGCCCTGGCCGCCAACCTCGCCGCCCACGCCGAATCCTCCGGCGGCCCAGGAACTCCCATCTCGGCAACCCCGCTACTGCGACACATCCGCCCGGCGATCCAGACCTTGCGAACGCTCGCCGCGCCGTAGTGGTCCAGCCGAATCGCCTTGTGGCCCAGTCACTCCCGTCGCCTTGCCGCCTCGGTGGCGTCGCCGGGGGGCGAGCTTCGTCAGGCTCGGCGCGCGGAGTCGAGACGCCGATGCGAACTCGGGGTCGAGACCGTATCGCCGCATCCCGGGCCGGTAGGTGCCGGATCGGGCCGGACTCGGTTCGGTCTCACTCGCCCTGGGCGAGTTTGGACACCGGTTCCCATTCACGCCACAGGGCCAGGCGCGATTCGTACTCGGCGGTGGCGATGCCCAGCGGGTCTACGCCGAAGAAGACGCGCAACGGCGGCTGCTCGGCGTCGACGACCTGCAGGATGGCCGCCCGGGTGCCGGTCGGCTCGCCGATGCGGCGTTCGCCGCGGATCTTCTCCCGCGCCGCGCGGGGTGCGTCGTACGCCGGATTCGGAGTGCTGTGTACCGACGATGAACCGGACCAGTCGGTGCTGAACCCGCCTGGCTCGATCAGCGTCACGTGGATGCCGAACCCGGCCACCTCCTTCGAAAGCGACTGAGAGAACCCCTCCAACGCCCACTTCGAGGCGTGGTAAGCGCCCAGATTCGGGAACGCGCTGATTCCGCCGATGCTCGACACCTGCAGGATGTGGCCGCTGCCCTGTGCCCGCAGAATCGGCAGCGCCGCCTGCGTCACCCACAGCGCGCCGAACACGTTCGTCTCCAGCTGCGCGCGGATCTCCTGCTCGGTGAGCTCCTCGATCATGCCGAAGTGGCCGTAACCGGCGTTGTTCACCACGATGTCGAGCCGCCCGAAATGCTGTGCCGCCTGCTGGACGGCCGCGAAGTCCGCGTCCCGGTCGGTGACGTCCAGGTGCAGCGCCAGGAAGGTGTCCGGGTATCCGGCGGTCAGGTCGTCGAGAGTGCTCAGATCGCGCGCGGTTCCGGCGACCCGATCGCCCCGTTCGAGCGCCGCGATCGCCCACTCGCGGCCGAATCCACGCGACACGCCGGTAATGAACCAAACCTTGCTCATGAGAACCCTCCATGTCAGTGGTCCGGGGCACTGTTCGCCCCGCGATAAACGGTAGGCACCTGGAGTGCGCTCCAAGCAAGTCCAGCCGACCGGGCGATGGTCCGGGGCGCGGCAATGGCAGGATCGGTAGCCGTGAACAGCACAGCATCGCAGGTGGAGACCGTCGTCGACCTGGACGCCATCGCGCACAACGTGCGAGTGCTGCGCGAGTACGCCGGGGGCGCCGGGGTCATGGCCGTGGTCAAGGGTGACGGCTACAACCACGGTGCGGTGCGGGTGGGACGTGCCGCGCTGGCGGCCGGGGCCGCCGAACTCGGCGTCACCACCATCGCCGAGGCGCTGGATCTGCGGGCCGCGGGGATCACAGCGCCGATTCTGAGCTGGCTCAACGTCGTCGACGCCGATTACACCGCCGCGGTCGCCGCGGATATCGAGCTCGGCGTGTCCTCGGTCCGGCAGCTGCGGGCGATCGAGCAGGCCGCGCGCACCACCGGCACGACCGCGGTGGTATCGCTCAAGGTCGACACCGGATTGAATCGCAACGGTATCTCCGATATCGAATATCCGCAGGTCCTGGCCCTGTTGCGTGAGCTGGTCGACGAGCGCGCGGTCCGGTTCCGGGCGATCTTCTCCCATCTCGCCCACGCCGACACCCCGCAGCATCCGGGTAACGACCTGCAGCGCGATCGTCTCCAGGACGCCATCGTCGCGGCGAAGGAATTCGGCCTCGAGCCCGAACTCGCCCACCTGGCCAATTCGGCCGCCGCGCTGGCCCGGCCGGATCTCACCTTCGACATGGTCCGGCCCGGTATCGCGATGTACGGGCTGTCGCCGATCGAGGACGCCGGATTCGGACTGCGTCCCGCGATGACGTTCCAGGCGCAGGTCGTGCTGGTCAAGCGGGTCGCCGAGGGGGAGGGCGTGTCGTACGGGCACGAGTGGATCGCACCGCGCGACACCACCGTGGCGCTGATTCCGGCCGGATACGCCGACGGCGTGTTCCGTGCGCTGGGCGGGCGGATCTCGGTGCGCATCGGCGAACGCGACTATCCGAGCGTGGGACGGGTGTGCATGGATCAGCTGGTGGTCGATCTGGGGCACGACGGCACCGGGGTCCGCGAGGGTGACACCGCGGTCCTGTTCGGCGGCGGGTCAGGGCAGACGCATCCGCAGCGATGGGCCGATCTGCTGGGTACCATCCACTACGAGATCGTGTGCTCGCCGCGCGGGCGGGTCGTACGGCGCTATGTGGGCGGAGGGGCTGTTTCATGAAATACGCTCGGCCACACGGGATCGGGAAGTACGTCCTCGAGGGCGGAATGGCGACCGCGGGGTTGCTCGGCGCACTGGCCGCCGCGCATTCGTTGCGGCGCATCGGCGCCACGGTGCAGTGGCCCGCTCGTTGCGACGAACTGCGTGACGAGGACTTCACGCTGCTGGATCGGGACCGGGCGCGCACGGTGGTCACCGAAGACGGTGTGGCACTGGCGGTTCGGGAATGCGGTCCCGAGGACGCACCTGCCACCGTGGTTTTCGTGCACGGATTCTGTAACAGCATGGAGTCTTTCCACTTTCAGCGGCGCGATCTCGAAAAGCAGTGGGGCCCAAGGGTTCGCATGATCTTCTTCGATCTGCGCGGACACGGCCGCTCGGGTGAGTCGCATGTCCGCGGCTGCACCGTGCCGCAGCTGGGCCGCGATCTGGTCGAGGTGGTGCGGGCGTGCGCTCCGGACGGGCCGCTCATGCTGGTCGGACATTCCATGGGCGGTATGGCGATTCTCGCTGCCGCCGCGCAGTTCCCGGAGCTGTTCGATGCCCGGGTGCGGGCGGTGGCGCTGCTGTCGACCGCGGCGGCGGAGGTCGCCGAGGCGGGCGTGACGCAGTTGCTGCGTAGTCCGGCCGTCGACGGATTCCGCGTCGCCGCGCACACCGCGCCCGCGCTGATGCAGGCCGGGCGGGTCGCCGCGCGGCACGTGATCAATCCGATCCTGCACGTCAGCTCGTTCCACGGTGACGTGAGCCCGACGCTGTCGCGGTTCACCACCTCGATGATCGATCGCACGCCGGTCGCCACGGTCGTGAAATTCCTCGAGGCCCTGCATGTGCACGACGAATCCGCGGCGCTGCCCACCCTGGCCCCGCTGCCGGAGCTGGTCCTGGGCGGCACGCACGACATGGTGATCCCGTTCCGGAATTCGGTCGCGCTGGCTCGCCGGTTGCCCGATGCCGATCTGGTCCGCGTCACCGATGCCGCGCATATGGTGCATCTGCAGTACCCGGATCTGGTCAATGCCGCGCTGGATCGCCTGCTGTTGCGCGGCGGGCTGCTCGGCGCCGGGGGAAAGCAGGAGGTCGCACGTGGCTGAGCAGCGGATTCTGCCGACGGTCGAGGACACCGAGGCGCTCGGTCGCGAACTGGCCCGCGACCTGGGCCCGGGTGATCTGGTCGTGCTCGACGGTCCGCTGGGCGCGGGAAAGACCGCGCTGACCCGCGGCCTGGCCGACGGGCTCGGCGTGCGGGGACGCGTCAGCTCGCCGACGTTCATCATCGCCCGCCAGCATCGCGCCGGGGACCACCCGGGCGCGGTCGGCATGGTCCACGTCGACGCCTACCGTCTCGGCGGCGATCTGGACGAACTCGATTCCCTCGACCTGGACACCGATCTGGATCACGCGGTGGTCGTCGTCGAATGGGGTCTGGGCGTCGTGGAACACCTCACCGACCGCCACCTGCGCGTCCTGCTGCGCCGCGAGCCGGACTCGGACGTGCGCACCGCGACGTGGGAGTGGGTCGCCGCCAGCTGAATCGGCGGATGCGCGGTGGCCCGGCGATCGTCGATGGAGTGTGATGCCGGACACTGTCGCGGTCCCGGGTGCTCGGGTCGAATCGGCGCGCGGTCGGCGGTGCTCGAGGCATCTGCGCTGGTAGTTGTTGTGGCGCTGGGGTGTTGGGCGCGACGGGCGGAGCAGAGCGATCTGATGTGGTTCGGCTCGGCGATGTCGGCGCGGCGGCGGGGTGAACCGGGGGCGGCCGGGTTGCCGTCGGGAAGGTGACCAACCGGTATCGTTGAGGCAATCATGCTTGTACTTGCCCTCGATACCGCGACGCCTGCCGTCACCGCGGGACTGGTGGCACTGGAGCAGGTCGCGCCCCAGCACCACGAGGTCCACACGCTCGCGTCCCGGGTCACCGTGGATGCCCGCGCCCACAACGAGGTGCTCACTCCGCAGATCCTCGAATGCTTCGACACCGCAGGGCGTTCCCGCGCCGAACTCGATGCGGTCGTTGTCGGGATCGGGCCGGGCCCGTTCACCGGACTGCGCGTCGGGATGGCGACCGGCGCCGCATTCGGTGATGCGCTGGGGCTGCCGGTGTACGGGGTGTGCAGCCTGGACGCGATCGCCGCGGCCGCGTGGCGGGACATCTCCTCGGTCGACGCCGAACTCCTGGTCGTCACCGACGCTCGGCGTCGCGAGGTGTACTGGGCCCGATATCGCGCGGTGTCCAAGGCGGCCCTGGCGGGATCGTTCGTGGTCGGCAACGGCGTTGTCGGCCCGCGGGCGCGCGCGGTGGTGCGCGTCGCGGGACCGCAGGTGTGCAAACCCGGTGAGCTGGAGTCCGGCGATTCCACCGTGATCGCCGGATCCGCTTCGCACGTGGACTTTTTCGACCTTCCGGTGTTGCCGGTGGAGACCCCGTCCCCGGCCGGTCTGGTCAGTTGCGCCGCCGCCGAACTGCTGGCGCGCGCCACCCCGCAGCCGCTGGTCCCGCTGTATCTGCGCCGCCCGGATGCGGTGGAACGCAGTTATCAGGCGGTCCGGGCGTGAGCGGCCGGGGCAACGAACGGACCGCGACCGTACCGGCCACCACTCATGCCGGAAAGGGTGCGGCATGAGCGACCGGATCGCACCGTCGATCCGGATCGAGCCGATGGATCGATCCGCGATCGACCGCTGCGTCGAGCTCGAGCAGTTGCTGTTCCCCGAGGACGATCCCTGGCCGGATGTGGCCTTCGAATCCGAGCTCGCCGGTACGCACAATCGCTACCTCGTCGCGCGGGACGAATCCGGCCGCATCGTCGGCTACGCCGGGATCGCGCTGCTGGGCCCGCTGGATCATCCCGAGGCCGAGGTGCACACGATCGGCGTCGATCCGCACAGCCATCGCGGCGGGATCGGCACGACCCTGCTGCGCGCGCTGCTGGCCGAGGCCGGTAAGCGCGGCGGGCCGGTCTTCCTGGAGGTCCGCACCGACAACGTTCCGGCGATCGCGCTGTACGAGAAGCACGGCTTCCACATCATCGGCCTGCGCAAGAACTACTACCAGCCCAGCGGGGCCGACGCGTTCACCATGCGCCGTCCCGCGACCGACGGCATCGCCGATCCGAACGAGGTGCTCGCATGAACCGCGACTGTGAAATTTGCTGTCGCACAACCGATGTACGGATCGACAGGGGCGTGCGGGCATGATCGTGATGGGCGTGGAGAGCTCCTGTGACGAGACCGGTGTCGGCATCGTGCGCTGGCACGAGGACGGCACCTGCGAACTGCTGGCCGACGAGGTCGCCTCGAGTGTGGAACAGCACGCCCGCTTCGGCGGCGTCGTTCCCGAGATCGCCTCGCGCGCACATCTGGAGGCGATCGTGCCCGCCGTGCGGCGCGCCCTGGCCGCGGCACAGGTAGCCAGGCCCGACGCGCTCGCCGTGACGATCGGCCCCGGGCTGGCCGGTGCCCTGCTCGTCGGCGTCGCCGCCGCGAAAGCCTATGCGGCGGCGTGGGACATCCCGCTGTACGCGCTGAACCATCTCGGCGGCCACGTCGCCGTGGACACCCTCGAACACGGTCCGATGCCGTCGTGCGTGGCACTGCTGGTTTCGGGTGGGCACACCCATCTGCTGCACGTCACCGATCTGGCCGAGCCGATCACCGAACTCGGCAGCACCGTCGACGACGCCGCGGGCGAGGCGTTCGACAAGGTGGCCCGGCTGCTCGATCTGGGTTTCCCGGGCGGCCCGGCGCTGGATGCCGCTGCGGCACACGGTGATCCGCAGTCCATCGCCTTCCCGCGCGGTATGACCGGCCCCCGCGACGCGCGCTACGACTTCTCCTTCTCCGGCGTGAAGACCGCCGTGGCCCGCTACGTCGAGGCGGCTCAGCGCGACGGCCGGGAGTTGCCGATTCCGGACATCGCCGCCTCGTTCCAGGAATCGGTGGCGGATGTGCTGACGCGCAAGGCGGTTCGCGCGGCACAGGACGTCGGCGTGGACACCCTCGTCCTCGGCGGCGGCGCGACCGCGAACTCCCGCATCCGCTCGATGGCCCAGGAGCGTTGCGCCGCGGCGGGTCTCACCCTCCGCGTGCCCAAACCCCGCCTGTGCACCGACAACGGCGTCATGATCGCGACGCTGGGCGCCCACGTCATCGCGGGCGGCGCGAAACCCTCCCCGCTCACCGTCGCCACCGACCCGGGCCTGCCGGTCTCCACCAGCCAACTGCAATAACCCGGGGACGGACTGAATGGTTGCCGCGCCTACGCGGCGAAGGCAATCGTCAAGTGCTGATCCATCGCGTGGGCAACGTTGCGATAGGTCCGGCTCGACGAGCGATGCGGTCAGGGCGCACAGGTTACCAACCCGTGCGCTCGAACCGCTTTCAGCTCAGTGCTTTTCGGTGCCGTCGGCGTTGAGGATCAGCTGGGTGGCCTTGGGGGAGGCGAAGTCGAACATGCCGGACAGGTCGCCCGCGGTGGCCTCGGAGGAGCCGTTGCCCAGGACGGGCAGGGACCAGTTGGACTCGATGAACTTCACGATCGAGGTCTCGTCGGTGAGGGCGTGGTCGACGTGGTTGATCTTGGCGTAGGGGGAGATCGCCAGCAGGGGCAGGCGCGGGCCGGTGCCGCAGCGGCCCTGATGACCGCCGAGCGCGGGCTTGCTCGCGCACGGACCGTAGACGTCCGAGGCGCTGGTGGAGCCGTTGATCACCGGTCCGGCGACGTGGTCGTACCAGCCGTCGGAGTCGTCGTAGGCGATGAAGATCGCGGTGGACTTCCAGTCCGGCGACTGCTGGATGGCGTTGATCCGGTCCACCAGGAAGTGCTGCTCGTCGATCGGATCGGAATATCCGGCGTGACCGTCCTGGTACTCGGCCGCCTTGACGTAGCTCACCGCGGGCAGCTTGCCCGCCTTGGCGGCCTGGTCGAACCACTCCAGCCCGTACTGGTGATTGGCCGGACCGGCGTGCCCGACCTCGTCCAGCGAGGCGGGGACGGTGTGATGCGGATTGGACGTGGACTTGAAGTACTGGAACGGCTCGTGGTGCGGGCTGTAGTCCAGCGCCTGCTGACCGCCGACGTTCGCGTGCTTCGAACCGCACACGGCGTTCCCGGCGGCGTTCTTGCCGGTCGGGGTGAATCCGCCCTGGAACCAGCCCCAGCTGATGTTCTTGTCGTTCAGCTCGTCACCGATGTTCTTGGCGTTCACGGCCATCAGGTTGTCGGTGGTGGTGTGGCTCTTGTTCGAGCAGTCGTCGTACGCGGGGTCGGCGTCGTCGATATCGGAGCCGACGCCCTGCGCGTCCGGCGCGGCGACCAGATTCGGATCCTGCACCGGCTCACCGGTTTTCGCGTCGATGGCCTGCGCGCCGTAGGTCTGCGCGGCGGTCACCTCCAGCGCGCCCGGCGTGGACGGTCCGAAGGTGGTGCCGAAGGAGTTGTCGCTCATCGCGAAATGCTGGGCGTAGTTCCACATCGCGGTGACGGTGTTGCCGTCGTAGTAGTCCATCACGATCCCGTTGGGACCGTAGGCGGCCGGGCATTCGTCCTTCTGCGTCTTCTGGACGAACTGATCCATCTTGCCGTTGTCGAACGCTTCTTGCTCGGCCTTGTACGAGTGGTCCTGATCGCAGGTCATGGCCTTGTCCGGGCCCAGGCGCTGCGGCTGAAACAGGTTCGGGTTGTGCGTCAACAGATCCGGGGTCAGCCCGTTCACCGCCGGGGTGCCCGGCGCGGCGTGGAACTGCACGCCGTCGGTGTTGGCGGCGTTCGGATACGTGCCGAAATAGTGGTCGAACGAGATGTTCTCGTCGTAGAGGACCACGATGTGCTTTATCGGCGTCGTGGTCGTCGCCGACTGGTCGGTCACCGTGGTGCTCGTCGAGGACGAGCAGGCGGCCGCGAGCAGCCCGGCTGTCGCGATGGCGGCGGCGATCGTCGTGCGTCGCTTGTACTTTCCGCTGCCACCCTGCGCTGGTGCGCGCCGCGTCTGGGAGCCTGTACTCACGTATCCTCCTGGGTCGATCCCGCCTCGCCGCTCATGCGAAGTCAAACGATAGTCACGAGCGGAGATTTCCCAGGGGTGAACACGGGGCGACGTCCGCCTGTCGGGTGGAAGATCCGCCTCACGTCATCAGGGCGCGAGCATAGAAATCCGTGTCATCGCGCACACCCGGCAGGACGAAGAAGTATCCGCCGCCGAACGGTGCGATGTAGTCGACCAGCGGTTCGTCCGCCAGCCGATTCTGCACGACCTCGAACTGCGTGTGCGGATCACGTTGGTAGCACAGGAAGATCAGGCCCTGGTCGAGATTTCCGGCGTCGTCGTTGCCGCGGTCGTAGTTGAAACTGCGCCGCAGGATCTGACTGCCCGCGGTGTCGGGCGTGCGCGGATTGGCCAGGCGGATATGCGCATTCAGCGGGATGACCAGTCCCTCGGGATCATCGCTGTAGTCCGGCGTATCGCTCTCGTGGTCGCCGTTCAGGGGCGCTCCGGTATCGCGCACCCGGCCGAACATGTTCTCCTGCTCGGTGATCGCGATCCGGTCCCAGAACTCCACGAGCATCCGGATCAGCCGGACCACCTGATATGTGCCCCCGGCCGCCCAGGCGGGCTCCCCGGCGCCGGCCCACACCAGATGCTGGAAGTCGGCACTGCCCGGATTGGCGATACCGTCCTTGAAGCCGAACAGATTTCGCGGCGTCCCGCTCGGCCGGGGCGGGCTGACGAAACCGTTCATCCGCCAGCGCGGCTGCATCGCGCCGCGGGTGGCGCGAGTGATGTCGCGCAGGGCGTGCACGCAGACGTCGGCGTCGGCCGCGGTCAGTTGCAGGCTCAGATCGCCGTGGCACCAGGAGGTTCGGAGGTTGTCGTTGGGGAACATCGGCATCGCGGTCAGTCCCGCGGGCCGCTTGCCGGACAGGCCGTACCGGTCGTCGAACAGGCTCGCGCCCACACCCACGGTGATCACCGGCCCGCCCGCCGGTACATCCGGACCGAGGACGCCGTTGTCGGCGGGCGGCGCGGTGATGCCGACCGCGGACGGCGGCCCTCCGGCACTGAGGATGCGGGCGCGTTCGGTGAGGGTGCGGAACAACTCGGTCAACTCGGCCGGGCTCTCGGCGATCACATCGAACGACGCGGTGATTCCCTGCGCGCCGGGCGGCGGCGGATCGGCGACCCCTGCCTGGTGGATCCCGTGGAACGGCGGCACGGCCTGTGCGGCGGTGACCGTGTGCAGCGCGGCGGGCGCGATCGCCGAGGCCGTGGTCACCGCGCCGCCTACGCCCGCGGCCATCGCACCACGCAGGAAGGAACGCCGACTCGGCGACGGATTCGCGGTCACTGGAACGTCTTTCGCGGTTTGCAGATGGTCGCGATCGGGGCGAGGTACTCCAGCAGCTGGCTCAGGGTGCCGTTGAGCCGCTGCCGGTCCGACGGGCTCAGCGCGGACACCGCGGTCCAGGCGCCACTGGCAGGATCGCCCGCAGGCGCATTCGCGTGGTGCGTCTCGAGCAGTGCCTCGAAACGGTTGAGCCAGGTCATCGTCTGCGGGAGCCGCGCATATCGGGTGCGCAGCACCGGATCCAGCACGGTGAGCAACTCCCGCGTCCCCGTGACGTTCGCCGCGGCGGTGGCCAGGGAACTTCCGCTGCCGTAGTCGGCATCGCCGGTCATCTCGAATCGCAGTGTGTTCTCCAGGATTTCGTGCGTGCGCAGGCCCAGATCCAACAGCGGGACCTGAATGTCCGGGAAGTCCGCGACCAGTCCGTGCACGTCCTGGGCCAGCTGATCGGCGGGCCCGGCCAGTGTCGCGAGCGACTCGCCGTGCCACAGGCCGTATTCCACCCGATGAAAGCCGGTGAACTGCGGATCGGCGGCGCCCCCGGCCAGGCCGTCGGTCCGGCCGTCGAGTTTGCCGTCGTAGTCGCCGAACGCGTCGTAGGCCGCGCCGAGACGTTCGTAGTCCAGATGGGCGGTCAGCCAGGCCGTGCGCGCCGTCGCGAGATCACCGCGATCGACCGTGTCGCGCAGGATGTCGGTGTCGGCGGCCAGCCGGGTCAGCCCGGCCGCGACGTAGTCCACGTACCGCTTGTCCGGCCCGTACAGATCCTCGGGGGTGACCGGCGCCGCCGCCGAGGCCGCGGGCGGTCCGGCGATCGTGACGGTGGGGCCGGTGATCAGCGCGTTGTCCGAACCCTCCAGGGCGCAACGGAAGGCGAACGTGCCTCCGCCGACGTCGACACGGGTGCCGCGGGTGGTGTTCGGCCCGATATCGGGCACCTCGGCGGAGATCGCGCCGGTGCGCACATCGATCAGGTCGACGGTCGTCGGATTGGAACCGGTATTACGGAAGTAGAAGGTCTGCTGGCCGGTGTGCGGATCGGTCCAGCCCTGGCCACAGGCGTCCTCGGAGACGTCGATGACCTGCCGGACGGGTTTCGCGGGGGCGGGGTGCCCGCAGGCACTCGCCACCGTCGCCGTGCTGATCGCGGCGACGGCCACGACGATACGGCGTACTGGTCCCATGCGCATGACCGCGACAGCTTACGGCAACCAGCGTTCCGAAACGGGGTCGCACGATCTGTACAGCGAGTATTCATTCCGTTGTCGCAGTGGGCCGTTGCGATGGCGATCGACCGGGTACAAGCTTGCTCGCGGGGCTGATCCGTTGTCGCCGTTCCGCTGCGGCGGGTCGTTACTCAGCGCCGGTTTTCAGGGCAGGACCGGACGATATTCGGCATGGTGAGTTGTCGCCGGTTAGTGGTGTCAGTCGGCGGGTGAGTGTCGCTCGCGGTCGACTCAGTGTCAACGTGCGGGGATCGTCACTCGGGGACGGTGTTTCGGGTTGGGCCACGGCGGTTTCCGGCATGGTGGTCCGTTGTTGGTCGTGGCGGTGTCAGTCGGCGGGGAGGAGTGTCGCTCGCGCGGCTGATCCGGTGTTGGCGCGCGGCACATGCGGACTGTGACTCGTCGGCGTCGGTGTCGATCCTGAAGTGATGGCCGGCCCGGATGTCGTGGTCGGAGCCGGGACAGTGCTCGGCACGGTGGGCTGCGGGGTGGTGGTACCCAGCAGCGGGCCGAGCAGATGCGGCAGATCCGGCAGCGGGATGGGCGGCAGCCCTGGATCCGGGCGCAGCGGGACGGCGGTGGTCGCCGGCGCCGCGCTCGGCGCGGTGGTGGGTTGCTGGCTGGTGTCCGTGGTGGAGGCGGACGGGGTCGTCGTGGTGGTGGTGACCGCGGTGTGCCTGCCGGGCGCGATCTGTCCGGCGGTGGTGCTCGGGGTGCTCGGGGGCAGGGTGGTCGGCGGCGGTGTCGTGGTTGTGGTGGGGAAATCCGCTGTGCGCGTGGTGCCGGCCGGGGTGACGTCGTGGTCGGCGGTGGGGACCAGTTCCTTGACCCCGTAACCGACCACCAGGCCCAGCACCACGACCGCGCCGGCCAGGGTGCCGATGAGTTTGGCGAAGGTGCCGGGTTTCGCGTCCGAGCCGAGGCTGATCACCGGGAAGGCCGACGGTTGCACCGAATCGGCAACCAGCGCAGCGCCTTTCGCGGTCGCGGCCTCCGGTTCGGGCACGGTGAGGACCACGACGTCGAGCAGGTCGGCGAGGCCGTTGACCACGGCGGCCATATTGGCGCAGCCGCCGATCACGGTGACCGCGCGCGGATATTTCGGTGCGCGCGCGAAGACCGCCGCGGCGAAGACCGCGGCCTCGTGGAGCAGATCGGCGATCAGCTCCCCGAAATCGGCGCGGGTGAGTTTGAGGGGCTGACCGGCGACGTGATCGATGGTGACCGCCGGGGCGATGGACAGATGCTCCTTGGCCGCTCGGGCGCGGTTGATGAGCATGGTGCGGTTGGGCCGGGTGCCGCGGCGGGCGAAGTGGCAGTCGAGCAGGTGGTGGTAGATCAGCTCGTCCATGGCATTGCCGCTGACGTTGTCGGTGCGCTCGCTGTGCAGCACGACGTCGTCGGCGACGTCGGCCACCGAGACGGTCATACCGGACGCGCCGAGATCGATCAGGCCGACCGTCTCGTACCTGTCCAGCAGGCCGGTGTGGCGCAGATAGGTAAGTGCGGCAGTGCTTTCCAGAATCAGTTGCACGTCGCGACGCTGGCGGCCGATGGCGGAGCGGATCGCCACGGCCTGTTCGCGATCGCGGTAGGCGACCGCGATGGCGCCGGGGGTGGGAAACGGCTCGCCCGACGCGGTCGCCGGTCCGGCGGCGTGCGCACCGCGCGGGTACACGAATTCGCGGGGCATCTGGGTGGTCATCAGCTCGATCGAGGAGGCAACCAGATCGCCGAGATCCGAATGTGCGGCGTCCGCGGAGACGATCCGGTAGTCGAATTCCTGTGCGCCATTGGGTGCGGTGGCGACCAGCGCCGAGCACACCACCTCGTTCCCGGCGGAGATGCCGAGGGATGTTCGCATGTTCACCTCCCTTCGAGCGGATGGTCATCGTGTCGCCGACCATCGGATGCGGACAGCACGGGCATCCGCGTGGATGGCGGATGGTCCGAGCTGATCGAGCCGGTCCCGCGGTCCATTCGGGCGTAGGGTCCGGCGACGATCACTTGCGGTCTGGTACTCGTTCCATGGTGTGCGCCAAGGGCTCGCGCGGGGTGAAGCGGTGTGTGCAACGCTCGGCGGATCGCGTGACGGTGTGGGACCATCCGACAAGTACCTCCCGAGGGCGCGAAGCCGTCGGTCGGCACGGCGTCTGCTGGCACGGCAACATCACGGAGCCGTCGTCCATAGTGTCACATTCCGTTATCCGAACGTTACAGATTTTCCAGATCAATTGCCACCGTGTGGACGATGTGACTCGAGTTACCCGTGAGGTCCAGGGTCACCGGGGGTTTCCGGCGAAAAATCGTCGGCGTGTCGTGCAACGTGTCGCGGCGCGGCGGGTTGCGAGCCGGTATCGAAGAATCAGCACTACCCAACCTTGAGCGCTGGCACTCTGCTGTATAGAGTGCTAGGTGGCACTGGTGGAAGTTTCAGTTGCCAGCACGACCACTGCACTGGGGCTCCGGCACCCGCGACGACGGGGCTATGGGCAGGGTCGGCACACGACCGAAACCGTGAGTCCGGGGAACAGCCCCGGACGAGTAGAAATCCCCTGAAAGTGGAGGGCTCAACGTGGCGAGCGTGAACATCAAGCCGCTCGAGGACAAGATCCTCGTCCAGGCCGGCGAGGCCGAGACGACGACCGCCTCCGGCCTGGTCATCCCCGACACGGCGAAGGAGAAGCCCCAGGAGGGCACCGTCATCGCCGTGGGTCCGGGTCGGGTCACCGACACGGGTGACCGCATCCCGGTGGACGTCAAGGAGGGCGACACCGTCATCTACAGCAAGTACGGCGGCACCGAGATCAAGTACAACGGCGAGGAGTACCTGATCCTGTCGGCTCGCGACGTCCTGGCTGTCGTCAACAAGTGACCCAGTCGTAGCGCGATGCTGCCCCGGACCGCTTGCGGCGCCGGGGCAGTGTTCGTTACGCACCTTCGACGATCAGACACTGAAGGAATTCTCAACTATGGCAAAGCAGATCGAGTTCGACGAGAAGGCTCGTCGGGCAATGGAGCGCGGTGTCGACAAGCTCGCCGACGCCGTCAAGGTCACGCTCGGTCCCCGTGGTCGGCACGTGGTGCTGGCCAAGGCGTTCGGCGGTCCGGCCGTCACCAACGACGGCGTCACCATCGCCCGCGACATCGACCTCGAGGACCCCTTCGAGAACCTGGGCGCGCAGCTGGTCAAGAGCGTGGCCACCAAGACCAACGACGTCGCGGGTGACGGCACCACCACCGCCACCGTGCTGGCGCAGGCGCTGATCAAGGGCGGCCTGAAGAACATCGCCGCCGGCGCCAACCCGATCGCCCTGGGCGCGGGCATGAGCAAGGCCGGCGACGTCGTCTCCGAGGCGCTGCTGGCAGCGGCCAAGCCGGTCTCCGGCGAGAAGGCCATCGCGCAGGTCGCCACCGTGTCCTCGCGCGACGAGGAGATCGGCGAGATGGTCGGCAAGGCGCTGACCACCGTCGGCAAGGACGGCGTGGTCACCGTGGAGGAATCCTCCCTGGTGAGCACCGACCTCGAGATCACCGAGGGCGTGCAGTTCGACAAGGGCTATCTGTCCGCGTATTTCGTCACCGACCTGGACAAGCAGGAAGCGGTGCTGGAGGACGCGCTGGTGCTGCTGCACCGGGAGAAGATCAGCTCGCTGCCGGATCTGCTGCCGCTGCTGGAGAAGATCGCCGAGTCCGGCAAGCCCGTCCTGATCATCGCCGAGGACGTCGAGGGTGAGGCGCTGTCCACCCTGGTCGTCAACGCGATTCGCAAGACGCTCAAGGTCGTCGCGGTCAAGGCGCCGTTCTTCGGTGACCGCCGCAAGGCGTTCCTGGACGATCTGGCGATCGTCACCGGTGCGACCGTCGTCAACCCGGACCTCGGCATCAACCTGCGCGAGTCGGGCCTGGACGTGCTCGGTTCGGCGCGGCGTGTCGTCGTCACCAAGGACGAGACCACGATCGTCGACGGCGCGGGCACCCAGGATGCCATCGACGGGCGAATTGCCCAGCTGCGCAGCGAGATCGAGGCCACCGACTCCGACTGGGACCGCGAGAAGCTCGAGGAGCGGCTGGCCAAACTGTCCGGCGGCGTCGCGGTGATCAAGGTCGGCGCGGCCACCGAGACCGCGCTCAAGGAGCGCAAGTACCGGGTCGAGGACGCGGTCAGCGCGGCCAAGGCCGCGGTCGAGGAGGGCATCGTCCCCGGCGGTGGCACCGCGCTGGTGCAGGCGAGCACCAAGCTCGCCGAACTGCGCGAGTCGCTGTCCGGCGACGCGGCCGTCGGCGTCGAGGTCGTGCGCAAGGCGCTCGCGGCCCCGCTGTACTGGATCGCCAGCAACGCCGGCGTCGACGGTGCGGTCGTGGTCAGCAAGGTCGCCGACGGCAAGGACGGCTTCAACGCCGCCACTCTCGTCTACGGCGATCTGGTCACCGACGGCGTCGTGGACCCGGTGAAGGTGACCCGTTCCGCTGTCCTCAACGCCGTCTCCGTCGCCCGCATGGTGCTCACCACCGAGAGCGCCATCGTCGACAAGCCCGCCGAGGAAGAGGCCGACGACCACCACGGTCACGCGCACTGAGTCTTCTGCCTCCGCTCCGCTCCGGCGGGTTCGCGGCCCCCAAGGGCCGCCGTTCGGCCCTCGAGACTCGGGCTTCGCCCATGCGCTTCGAGGGCCGAACGGCGACCCGGCCGCGAACGGGCGCTCGAAGGCTCGCTCTGTGCGGGGCGAGGGGAGTGCGCATCTCGGGTAGTGGGGTTGAGTGTCTTGGTTCGCTTGGTGGTGAATGTCGGTCGAGGGCTGGCGTTGTGGGGGGTTGGGGGAGTGCGCATCTCGGGTAGTGGGGGTGAGCAGGCTCGCTTCGTGCCCGGTTGAGAGAGTGCGCATTTCGCGTAGTTGTCGGGTGAGGGCTGTCGTCTTGCTCGGTCGGGCGGTCGCTCACGGGCTGGTTCCGTGCGCGGTTGAGGGGGTACGCATCTCGCGTGGCTCTGGTTGATGGGTTTCGTTTCGCCGGTCGCGATCTTCTCGCTCGAAGGCCGGTTCTGTGCGCGGTTGGGGGAGTGCGCGTCTCGCGTTTCGGGGGGGATATCTTGATGGGATATCCCGAATTTCGGGTGGCGGGGGAGCCGGGTATTCGTGTGGGGGTAAACAGAATTACGGGCCGTTCACATTCATTCATGAATGTGAACGGCCCGTTGACTTATCTGGAATATGGAGATTCTCGGCTGCGGATTCGGTTGCCGCGCAGCGGGATGGAATCGGCTAGGCGGTAGGGCTGCCCGGATGCACCGCATTGCGCGGTGTATGGGCCGGTGCGGAACTTTCGGACTCTTCCGCGGCAATCATGTTCAGGACGCGATCACGCAGTGAGGCGGGCGGTGGGGTTGCCGACGCCGAGGCGAACAGGGTGAGAGCTTGTCGGTTCAGCTGCACTTCCGTGTTGAAGTCCGCACGCAGCGCCGGGTCGTCGCCCTCGGCTATCTCCCGCACCGCGCGCTGGTCCTCGTCGCCGATCGACCCGAGCGCGACCATGTGCGCGAGATCGATCTGGCTTTCGTTCATCTCACGTCACTCCCAAATTCTTCTTCAGTCTGGTCAAACCGTCCCGAATACGGGACTTAACCGTCGGTAACCCTACGCCGAGCTGCGCGGCCACCTCGGCGTATGTATGTCCGCCGAAGTACGCCAGCGAGATCGCCTCTCGCTGCGTGGCGGTGAGCGTCTCCAGGCCCGCGCGCACGGCCTGCTGCTCCAGGCGCCGACCGACCTCCTCGGTGACCTCGTCGAACTCGTTCCCGAGGGTGCTCGCGCCGTAGGCGACCTCACGCAGGGCGTGGGCCTGTTCCGCACGCACCCGGTCGACCGCCCGCCGATGGGCCAGCGTCATCAGCCAGGTGACCGCGGAACCCTTGGTCGCGTCGAAATTGGCTGCGGTACGCCAGATCTGCAGATAGACCTCCTGCGTGGTCTCCTCCGCGTATCCCGGATCGTGTAGAACGCGCAGCACCAGGCCGAATACGCGTGCACAGGTTCGGTCGTACAGTTCGGCGAAGGCTCGCTGATCGGATAGCCCGCATCGTTCGAGCAGAGCCGCCAGTTCGAGTCCTTCGGCTGCGCGCGCCGTCACCGCAGAGTCCACGCTGGGGGAGTTCGCCCGCTCGTCCCGAAACGCTTGGTGGAACGAGTCGCCCTCTGCGGCCGGCGGCCGCGTTGTCACAACGCTCCATTCTGTGTCATCGGCCACTACCGTAGCCTGCCGCTATGACCTCCTCTCCGCTGGGGTATCGGCAAAACCGACTGCGGCTCAGCGGTTTTCGGACATCGCTCGACACGCGGAGATTTTTTCGAGAGACACGCCGCGGACACGCCGAGAACATCTGCAAAACGCCGTTTTCACAGACAGTGGATCAACGTTGAACTCGCTCGGGTGGATACGGACTGCTGCGTGGTTGCGCAAACCGTTTCCGCTGACTCGGGTGGCGCGTGCCGAATATCGGATGGCAACGCTCCCGATCGCTGCACCGCAGGTCTTACGGCGGTAGCCGAATATTCCGGGTGCTTGTTCATGCCGTTAACTGGCCGTTAGCTCGAGTGGCCGGTGTTTGCTAGGCATTCGGCGCACCCGCGCCTGCGGATGGGGAGAAATTTTTCTCCGCGCCGCGACGGTGCGGCCTGCGGGCGGCTCAGACGGCGACGCGGCGGCGGTTCCGGCGCGCGTGCATTTCGCGCTCGGTCTCGGACAGGCCGCCCCAGATGCCGTAGGGCTCGCTGACCTTCAGGGCGTGGCTGCGGCACTGCATCAGCACCGGGCAGTTCCGGCAGATTTCCTTGGCACGCAGCTCACGCTGGGTGCGGGCACGGCCGCGCTCGCCGTCGGGGTGGAAGAATACCGACGAGTCCACTCCGCGGCAGGAACCGCGCATCTGCCAATCCCAGACGTCGGCGTTGGGCCCAGGGAGATGAGTGGGCATGGGCATGGTGAACTCCTTATGGTGCGAGCTCGTCGGCGTTGTCGAGCGGTGCGGTAGCAACGGTCTGTCCGGCCCCGGGGGCGCGGCCGGATGGGACCTCGCCGAGATCGGGCTCGGACCGTATCGCCGGTGTCCCGGCGATCGCAGTTCGCGGCACTCACATTTTCGTGAGGCGCCGACGACGGCGATGTCGTACGTTAGGACGGATAAACAAATCGAGTCAATAGTTTCCACATTGGGGATTTCAAATCGAGGGAATCGCAGATTTAACCTCTGCGCTGTTTACTTTTCAGCTCGCTGTCGAGATACTGATCTGTTTGGCGGTTCCGGGTGGTCCGCGTGCAATCATGTGAGCGCTCACAAAACCCCAGGTAAACGGTAGTTTCTTGATGGAAATGCTTGGTTCCCGCAACTCTCGCGCACCCTGGGATATGTGACCGATCTCATGGTTTGAGCTGGCGGTTACCCTCGCCGAGGGCATGTCCGGGTGGACTTCCCGGGGCGCGCAGGTTAATTGCTCGAAAAGCATGCGAACTTTTGACGCGCATGCTAGGCGATTGCACGAGGTAGTTTAACGAGATCGAAACACCTGGGAGGCTTTCCGCATGCCAGACGGTTGCCGGGAGTTCTATCGGCGTATGGGAACGGGTGCGTCGATAGGGTGCTGCGATGCACGAGTTCAGTTCTGAATCCCGTCCGCGGCACGCGATATTCGCGGCGGCCGCCTTCGGCCCCGACCCGCGCGCGGCGACCGCGGAATTGCCC
>NZ_BDBQ01000143.1 GCF_001613065.1 Nocardia miyunensis NBRC 108239 | reverse complement strand
ATTTTCGTGGTCGGGTGTGAGCATACGAACGGTGGGCTGTTCGTGCCGTGCGGTTTGATCGTGTGGTCGGCGAGGTAATCTGACGTGTGTTCGCGCTGTGGACCTGACCCGGTGTCGAGTTGATGTGACGGAGGTAGACGGTAGCGATGAGCGGTGAAGATGCCACGCGTGTGCTCGATGTCGAGGTGTACCGCCGTGAGGGTGTCACGGTGATCGCGGCTCGTGGGGAGATCGATATCTTGTCGGTGCCGCTCCTGCAGTCGTCGTTCGAGCGGGTTCGTGCCGAGGGTGGGTCGCTGGTCGTCGACTTGTCCGAGGTGGGGTTCATGGGTTCGGCCGGGCTCAGCGCGCTGCTGGTCGCCGCTGAGGCTGTCGCGCCGCGGAAGTTGCGGGTGGTGGCTTCCAATGCTGTGCGTCGGCCGATCGAGGTGACCGGGCTGGATACGATGCTCGCGCTGTTCGTTACGTTGGATGCCGCGTTGGCGTCGGGTGAGTTGGATGTGGCGTCCTGAGTTGTTCGGTGTCATCGTGGGGGTAGTCGCACGACCTGGACGAAGAAGTCGTCGATCTGTTTGATGGCCGCGATGAATTGATCGATGTCCGCAGGCTCGCTGTGCCATGCCGCGTGCGGCGCACGCGGTGCTGTCGCGAACACGGCCAAGGTGTGAGCTGAGTTCATGAGAGACCTCGCATGGTTCGGCGAGGGCGACGCGCGCTTCTCATGCTGCTGTACTTTTCGCGGCCCAGGTGCCGAGAAGGTTTCGCAGACAACGCTATTCATGGATTCTCGTCGCCGGGCGGCAATCCATCGCCGGTAGGGTGGAGAGGGCGGACCGGTCGATCCGATTCCCGACCGAGACGTGCCGACGCGGTTCGAACTCCGAGGGTCAGCCGGGGTGCGCTGATACCTTCGCAGGATCGTGCCGTTGCTACGCAGACCACCGCCCGGCGAGGAGGTCAGCCAATGCCGTTACGTGTGATCGAGAATTGCCGTCGAATACTGGACAAGGTCGTGCTGCGCGCGGCTGTCGTATCCTGTGCGGTGGCATTGTCGGCGGCGGGGACCGTGCCGGCGCATGGGGACGCATTCGCCCCGACACCGGGCGCTCTGGTGGGCTGGGATACCTATCGACAGCTGGATCGGTTGCCTTACCTGGTGCCGGGGGTGCAGACCCAGCAGTTCTCCAGTTACGACCGCAGCGGTGGCAACAACGACGGCGGCGGTGGTTGTCTGCACGGTGGCGGTGCGGGATGTGTGGTGGCCGAGGATCACGGTCCGGGCGAGATCGATTCGATCTGGTTCACGCGGGACCGCGGGAATGTCGCGTCCATGGGCAACATTCGCATCGAACTGGATGGGGCAGTCGTTCTCGATGCGCCGTTGCAGGCGGTGGTCAGCGGGGCGGCCGGAGCGCCGTTCGCCTTTCCACTGGTGGCCGACGCGTCGCAATCGCCAGGCGGTGTGTACATCAAAGTGCCTATGCCGTATCGAGATTCGATGCGCGTCAGTATCGCGCGGAACCTGCAGTACTACCACGTCACCTATCGCCGGTTCCCGGATCCGATCGGCGTGCGGACCTTCGACCGCTCGGACCGCGCCGAGGACGTGCTGGCCATGCTCCGCAAGGCAGGCACGAGTGATCCCAAGCCGCCCAAGGCGAACGCGCAAAGGCAAACGCGCACAGTCGATATCGCGCCGGGCGCGACTGTGCCGGTGGCGCGGGCGACCGGCCCGGGCGCTGTGTCGGCGCTGCGGCTGAGGATGCCCAGCGAGGCCGCGTTCACGGGACTGCGTTTGCGAATCGGCTTCGACGGTCAGCAGACGGTCGATGCCCCCGTCGCGGAGTTCTTCGGCCTCGGCCTCGGTAGCCCCGGCGCGATTCCGGTGCGGTCACTGATGTTCGCGGCAGATCCCGCTCCCGGTGGATGGCTCTGGGCGTGGTGGCCGATGCCGTTCCTCGCCGACGCCACTGTGAGCCTGGTGAACACGACGGGAGCAGCCGTGCGCGGCGTCGACACCGATATGGTGGTCGACCCGGATCCGCAATGGGCAGTAGCGCTGGCCACCGGCTCGGCGGGGCACTTCACCGCTCGCTCACACGCGGGACCGACTGCGCCGGGCCAGGATTGGAGTTTCGCCGACGAACTCGGGCACGGCAAGTTCGTCGGGGTATCGCACACGATGCGTGGTCACCGGATCGATACGCCGTCGGGTTTCCGGTGGCCGGCGTTCCTAGAGGGTAATGAACGCGCCTACGTCGACGGCGCATCGACTCCACAGATCCCTGGGACCGGCACCGAGGATTTCTACGAGGGCGGTTGGTTCTTCGATTTCGGACGGCGTTTCAGTCTGCCGCTGACCGGTGCGCCGACCGAGCGGACCAGCGGCCCCGGATGCGCCGATTACTGCCTGACCGCGTACCGCCTGATGCTCCCCGACGCCGTGAATTACCTGTTCTCGCTACGGTTCGGAATCCAGCACGGCCCCGTCGGCGACGATCAGCAGGCCGATTACAGCTCGACCGCCTTCCTGTACCGGTAGTCGGTTCTCGAGCGAATTCGCCAGCGGGGTCACAGTGTGCTCTCAGTTAATGTGTGGACACTCGATGCGATGCCCATTCGTCTCTCAGGAGTATCCCTGCAATGTCGACCATCAACGGTCTGCCGGCACATGTTCTGCTCGTCCACATCATCGTCGTGCTCGTGCCGCTGACCTCGTTACTGGCCATACTCTGCGCGGTCTGGCGACCGGTGCGCCAACGGCTGGTCTGGCTGGTCGCGGTGCTGGCGGCGGTCACCGTCGTGATGACGCCCATCACCACCGATGCGGGTGAATGGCTCGAGCACAAGATCGGCCGCAGCCCGGCCATCCACACGCACGCGCATCTGGGCGACACGATGATCTACTTCGCCATCGGCCTGTTGGTCGCGGCACTGTTGCTGCTGTACGTCCATCTGCGTGAGCGGGGCGAGCGCCGGGTCGGTGTCATCCTGGTCTCGGTGGTCGCGATGCTGACCATCGCCGCGAGTGTCGCGGCGACCGTGCAGGTCTACCGGATCGGCGAAACGGGCGCGCGGGCGGTCTGGGGTGAGCAGGCTAGCGGTTAGACCTGCACGACAATGGAATTCATGATCTTGTCGGCGAGGGTCTGGCGTTTGTCGTCCGAGAGCGGCCAGAGATAGCCGAGGTAGCAGAAGCCGTCCAGAATGTGGCACAGGTTGCGGACGAAAGCCATGCCGAAACCGACAACCTGGCCGTCGGCCACCCGGATCAGGCGGATGCCGACCATCCGCTTGTGTTCCATAGCCGGGATTGCCTGGTGCAACTGGCCCGCTTCCGGGTCCCGGCGGTGGCGCTCCGTATCTGGGCGGGGGAGCGTTGTATCCGGGTTGCGGCGCAGATCCGGGTCCGGGTGGCCGGGAGCCGTACTGGGTGACTGTGGTGGCTGAGGATTCTGTGGCGGCGGCGGACCCTGTGGTGGCTGGGGATTCTGCGGTGGCTGAGGGGTCTGGGGATCGCCGGAGCCGTTGGATGGATCTGACGGGGTGCTCAGGTGCTCATGCGATTCTCCGATGTGGAAGGCAGTGGCGGCGAGCGGTCGTACGCCGACGGCCGACTCGGTCCAGTATCGCCGATCGAGGGGAGCAACCGTGGCGACTCCCGTCGCAGACGCTCGGGATCAGACCGGTGCCCGGGCGGTCCTTCCGGCCCGATGACGACGAAGACCTCCGAGGGGATAAGTTCCGCTCGGAGGTCTTCGTGCCACCGGGGCTCGCCGCCGGTGTACGCGCTCGATACCGCTACGCGGCGCTACCGGTGTGCAGGAACGACAGCGGGTTGGACTGCTGCCCCTGGTTCTGGTTCTGATTCTGGTGGTTCTGCTGCTGGCCTTGGTTCTGCTGCTGGCCCTGATTCTGGTGGTTCTGCTGCTGTGCCGGCTGGTTGGTGCCCTGGTTCTGCGGGGCCTCGGCGAATGCGGGGGACGCGGCCATCACGATCGGGGTGGCGACGAGTGCGCCCATCATGGCGAACTTCGCGATGCGGTGTGCCATCCGGCAACCTTTCTCTGCTGTAACAATGACAGCACCGATGACACAGGCCCAGCCTAGCTGTCCGATGGGACGTCGCTGTGGTTGTCCTGTGTGCGCCGCGGAACGGTGAATGCGGCTTCGCCGCAGCGGTTTACGCGCCCTTGCGGGTGGATTTGCGCGCGGTCTTGCGGGCGGTGGTCTTCTTCGCGGGCTTCTTCTTCGCCGATGCGGGCGAGCGACGGCCGGATGCTTCGAGACTGCGCTCCAGCGCCGCGACCAGATCGACCACCTCGGCGTCCATTGCCGCGGGCGCTGCTTCCTCGCGCCGGGTCACGGTGCCCGAACCGGAGGCGATCGCCTCGTCCAGCAGCTGTTTCAGTTCGATCTGATAGTCGTCGGTGTACTGGCTCGGATCGAATTCGTCGGACATGCTGTCCACGAGGGTTTCCGCCATCTTGATCTCCTGCGACCGGGGTTCGGCCGCACCGTCCAGTGCGGGGAAATCCACCGCGCGCACCTCGTCGGGCCACAGCAGCGTCTGCAGCACCAGGACGTTATCGCGCACACGGAGTGTGGCCAGCCGCGTCTTCTGCCGCAGCGTGAAATGCACCACCGCGACCCGATCCACCTGTTCGAGCGTCTTCGCCAGCAGCACATAGGCTTTCGGCGTCGTGGAATCGGGTTCGAGATAGTAGCTCCGGTCCAACAGGATGGGGTCGATCTGCTCCGCCGGAACGAATTGCAGCACCGGAATCTCGTGCTTCTCCGCCACCGGAAGTTTCGCGAAATCCTCGTCGGTGAGCACCACCCGTTCACCCTCGGGCGATTCGTAGGCCTTATCGATATCGGCGAACTGCACGGACTCCCCACACACGGTACACACGCGGTCATATTTGATCCGCCCGCCATCCTTGGCGTGCACCTGGTGAAACCTGATGTCATGGTCCTCGGTGGCCGTGTAGACCTTCACCGGGACATTCACCAAGCCGAACGCGATGGAACCCTTCCAGATCGATCGCATCCTTGGATGCTACTTGCGACCTGCCTGGTCTGTCTGGTGAACTGGCGTGACCTGCGGTTTCGTGGTTGTTGGTGGGTGTTGCTGGTTGTTGTTTGTTGCTGTTCGTGGACCTGTGACGTCCTGTGGACGTCCTGATACCGACCCGATTTGCCCACGTCCCGTGCTGTTTCGGGGCGTGTTGGTGGTGCTGGAACTGCGCTGGGCACCCGGTTCCGGCGACCGGATCGTCTGCTTTGTGTCAGAAAATCCGTGACGGGGAATTCGGCCAGGCCGTCAATGTGTGGGGAGCCGCTACGTCGCTCTGGGTAGGCCATTACCTGCAGAGAAATACTCTGATACCTAAATATGCGCATTTAACAATTAAATTCGAGATGCCTGACCGACATGTCCGGACTCGGGAACGTTGCAGAAAGGGGGCTTCGCTTGCATGCCCGGCCGGCCACGAGTCGGTGCCGGACGGATTCCCACGGCGACAACTGATTCGCGAGCACATGGGTAACTCCATGTACTCGCACGGAGCTAGCATGCGGTTGGTGCCGTTGTCAAGTTCAAACAGTGTCGAGTGTCGTTGGTGTCGTTAGTGTCTGAGCTGCGGATACATCGAATCTCTGCCTGGTTCAACATGTGATATCGAGCACTAGCGTTGGCGGCGGTTAGTGTCGTTGGCTGACGTCAGTCATTAAATGGCGGGATTGATGACAACCAACGACGGTCAACCGGCCACTGATCTGGCGATCGTTTGCCGTCGATCGTCGATCTGAAACTGCGCGGTCCGGCAACTCAGTGGCTGGGGCTCGGCGCAACGCGCCCGTGGACTGTTCAGAGCGTGTCGCCATTCTCAGTCTGTGTGGGTTGCGTTGCTGGCGTGGTGTGCACCAGCGCCGAGTCCTGTGGGAGGGGCCAGCGCGTGAAGTCCAGTAGCAAGCTTGTGCGCCATATGGTCGAGCTGGTCCAGCGTGATGTGCTTGTTGAAGGCTGCGGCGTCGAGTAGTTGGCGACGTACCTCGTCGATCCGTTGCCTCGCCAACTGAGCGAATCTGACTGGCGGAAGTCTGTGCGAATTCTCGTACTTCGCTAGTGACCGCGGCAAGGGCATCGATCAATCGCTGTGCAGCTCGGGCGACCTCGGCGGGTCCTTCGAGCATCATCTTGTATGAGATGTTCTCAGCGTGCTTGAAGTGCTGGCGAATCTCGGCCAGGCGAGCCTGGTCTGCCAGTATCGGCTCGGTGCTCGCCAACAGTTCGCGGAAGTACTGCTGGTTGGCTCGATCGGCAGTATGCCGATCTGTGCCCGCATCTAGCTCAGGCAGCAAGCGACCTCACCGAACGCTAAATAAGCGGCTACTTAAGACTGGTGGTAGGGCGAGATCGAGGAACCTCACCACCGGATAGCGGCGGGCAGGGTAAAGCCCAATGGCCGGCCATGCTGGTGCCCGGGGTAGTTCATGATTGCGGCTGGTCCGCGATGGTGCTTACGGCCTTGCGCATCTGCGCGGCGGCGAGGTCTGCGGTGGTGGCGGGGTCGATCACCAACAATCGAAGGCGCCGATCGTGCGGCCCGAAGACATACATCACCTGGCGTGGCTGGCCCGGAAGCGGGCCGGCGACCTCGATCCCATCGGGAGGGTCGATGCCACGCTGGGACAGGCTCAGCGAATTCCAATCGAAGGTAATCCGGGCGATCGCACCCAGTCGCGGAGTGAGGGCGGTGACCAGGTCATGCAGTTCTACGGTGAGGTTGTCGGTTCTGGGCCACCAGGCGCCGTCAACGCCACTGGATTGTTCGTCGCAGTCGCGGAGCAGCAATCGCGGTGTGCGGGTCGGCGTGTCGAATGGTTGCCCACCACCGGCGGTTGCCCGGAATCGGCCCAGGCCGCGGTCGGCGGCGGCACCGCCCCTGTCCTGCGATGGGTTCTGTGTCATATCAGACCGCCCGCAGGAGACGGGGATCCCGCGAAGATGCGCGTCGGTCTTCCGGGGCCACCGGCGCGCCGAGACCGCCTTCGTCGTCCCAGCGGCGCAACGCGGCCTCGTTCTGGGTGCGATCGAGGCTGTGCCGGGTGCCGGCGGCCATGAGTTCGTCGGCGGTGAGTTCATTGCCCGGTTGGGATGCGGCCGACAGCAACGCCTGGACGGCGGCGGTCTCGGTGGCTGCGGGGATCACCAGCAGGACGAGGCGGGTGCGGTCCAGTCCCAGGACGCAGAGTGTGTGGGTGGGCAGATGCCGGTATCCGTCCAGGTGCACCGATCGTCCGCCGATCATCGTGCGCCGCGGCGCCGGCTGCCAGGCGGTCATGTTGTACATGATTCGGTCGACGATGCCTGCCCGCCCGGCCAGCAGCGCCTCCAGATCGGCTAGTTCGGCGACCAAGTCGGTCGTGCGGGGCCACCAGGCCCCGTCCACCGCCCCGGGGCGGGGTGCTCGCGGTGTCGGCAACCGCCGCGATGTCGGCAGGGCGCCGCTGCGGAGGGAAAAGCGTGCGGAGCGGTCCAGCAGGATCGGCTCGTGTTGTGGCGTCATCGCGACGCTCCTGACCGGGACCGTGTGGCGGCCCCTGTTCATTCGCCGGGTAACGACGAGACCACGGGTGGTTTCGTACGAAAAGCCCCCGACACTCTCATCCTACCGCCGGGTACACCGGCCCGATGTGCGCGCATGCACCTGCGGCATTGTGTGAGACCACCCCGCTGTATGGATGTTCCCTGTCAGGCCGAACGCTTCGGCTCGCCCCTTTCCACGGCCCCGACGGATGAGCAATGCCACCTGGGCTGCGCCGTCCCTGGATTCAACGATCCGGCCTTCTGATAGGCCGTGACAGGAGCGCCCGATGACGCCGCCACCATGCACACGCCTCGGCGCCGGCGTCCGCGACCATCCCTCCCACTCAGGCAAGGCTGCGGGGTGATCGTCACGAGTCGGCGGTGCCGCTGGGTGTCGACGCGGCGGCCTGCAGGATGGTGGATGCGGTGGTCTCGCGGGCCAGGAAGGTGCCGATCTCGCCGATCGCGCTCATCAGCGGCGCCGGGAACACCACGGTGGTGTTCTTGTCGACCCCGAGTTCGATCAGGGTCTGCAAGTTGCGTAACTGCAAAGCCAGGGGGTGAGCCATCATCGTGTCCGAGGCATCGCCGAGCGCCGCAGCTGCCAGCGATTCGCCCTCGGCGGCAATGATTTTCGCCCGCTTCTCACGTTCCGCCTCGGCTTGGCGGGCCATCGCACGCTGCATACTGTCGGGCAGCTGAATGTCCTTCAGCTCGACCAGCGTGACTTCCACGCCCCATTCCAGGGTGGTGGTATCGAGCATCTGCCGGATGTCGGCGTTGATGGTGCCGGTCTCGGCGAGCGCCTGGTCGAGAGTGTGTTGACCGACCACCTTGCGCAGCGTGGTCTGAGCGATCTGATCGATGGCCGCATACACGTTCTCGATCGCGACCACCGACTTCTCCGCGTCGACGACCCGGAAGTAGGCGACAGCAGAGATGTCGACACTGACGTTGTCGCGAGTGATGATGCCCTGCGACTGGATCGGCATGGTGATGATGCGCAGCGACACCTTCCGCAGCCGATCGATGACCGGGACGATGAGGTTCAAGCCGGGTTCCCGAACCGCGACCACACGCCCGAGCCGGAACAACACACCCTTTTCGTACTGGGTCACCACCCGAATCGAGAGCGCCGCCACGATCAGCAGCACCACGATCACAGCGATGATCACGCCGAGGACGTTCACGACCGCTCCTGCCGTACGCGAATTCGTGTAGGGAGCTCACAGGCAGCTCCGCCGTCGGAGTCCCAACGCTGCTGTGCAGCAACGATTTCGGCGTCTTCTATGCTGTTTCTTCCGGTGGTCGCCAGCAGATCCGAGGGCTCGGCGCCGAGCTCCTCGCTGCGCGGCCTGCTGGCGCCGTGACCGTGGCGGCTGTGGCCGGCCTCGCGTTCGAGCCGCCACCGTCGCAGCGCTGCCGCTTTGCCGGTTCGGGCGGTGCGTTCTCGTACGCCGATCATCAACAGTTCGTCGACAGTCGATTCGTTGTCCGCGCCGGACGCGGACGTCATCGTTGTGAACGCGTGATACGCGTCCGTATAGGGCGGAACCACCAGCAGGACCAGTCGGCGATCGCGTGCGCCGAGTACTTCGATCGTGTTGACGGTGCCGTGACGGTATCCGTCGAGCCGCACCACCTGCCCGGTGAACACGAGTTCGCCACGGGTACTTGCCCATTCATCGAGGTGATAGGCCACCCGCTGGATGGTGCCGAGCCGCGCGGCCAGGACCGTGAGCAGGCTCGGAAGCTCGGTGGCGAGTTGGTCGCTGTAGGGCCACCACGCTCCGTCGACGTAGCCGGTTTTCTGCAGGTGGGTCTTCAACAGCACTCGCGGTGTGCGATCGCCGGGCGGGCCGTGCGCCCCGATGCCGAGTCGGTTCTTTTGTCGCGTCATGACCGACGCTCCTGCCTGGGCCGCGAATCGGCCGGATTATTCGAATCGGACGACGATACAACCTCGAAATAGTCGTATGCGATGTGTCGCCGATATATTGATTATAGCCGTTGCACTGCCCCCGCGCGGAGCGCGGAGCGCAGCCCGTGCTGTTGGGCTGGCGGGCCCGCATCAACGGCGGCGATTGTGTTGGGGCTGGTGAACTTTCGTTCCGAGGCCGTTTCGGGAGCGTCGTCGGAGGTCGCGATCAGGAAGCGGTCCGGTAGGGCCAGTTTGTGGATGGTGCGCAGGGTCAGCAGGTATTGGCGCAGCAATGGACCGGTCGTGTAGGGCAGGTCGTATTTGTCGCACAGCGCCCGCACCCGCCTGGCGATCTCGGCGTAGCGGTTGCTGGGCAGGTCGGGAAACAGGTGGTGTTCGATCTGGTAGCACAGATTCCCACTCAGGAAGGCCAGCACCGGTCCGGCGTCGAAGTTCGCGGTGCCCAGCATTTGTCGCAGGTACCACTCGGGCGTAGTCTCGTGCTCGACCACTGCGGACATGAATTTCTCTGCACCATCGGGGAAATGACCACAGAAAATGACCACGTAGGCCCAGAGGTTGCGCAGCAGGTTGGCTGCGGCGTTCGCAGCCTGTGTGCGGCGCCAGCGCGGGCCGCTCAGCGCTGGAAACAGGACATAATCTTTGCCGGCCTGCCGGATGATCTTCCCGATCAGTGCCTTGGCCTGCGTGATCTTCTCTGCTCGGGTCGCGGCGCGGGCGCATTCGGAGTCGAGACCCTGCAGGGCGATTCCCCACTCGAAGGTGGCCGCCAGCAAGAGGTTCTCCAGCGGCTGCAGAAGCATGTACGGTCGCCAGCGCTGGTCACGGGTCACTCGCATCACGCCGTAGCCGATGTCGTCGTCCATGCCGAGGACGTTCGTGAAAACGTGGTGGCGATAGTTGTGCGTATAGCGCCACTGCGACGACAGGCCCGCCATGTCCCATTCCCAAGTACTGGAATGGATTTCAGGATCATTCATCCAGTCCCATTGGCCGTGGGACACATTATGACCGATCTCCATGTTCTCGACACTCTTGGCCACCGCCAAGCCGGTGACCCCCAGAATCCATCCGATTCCGGTGCGGCTCATCGCGATCGTCAGTCGGGCCGCGGCGTCGAGAGTCCGTTGGAATGTGATGGTGTGGCGGATGTAGGTGGCGTCTCTGGTTCCGCGTTGGTCCTGGATGTCCCGGCGGATCTCGTCGAGTTCGCGCCCGAGCGCCTCGATGTCGGCCGCGCTCAGATGCGCGTAGACAGCGACTTCTGTGATTGCCATCGTCGATTTCCTCGACTTCCTGTGGGGCTGTGCCGGTGCGCGGACCCGAGGAGCGTGTTCGGGCGACGATGCCCTTGCGTCGAGGAAGGGTCAGCGCTTGTACACGCCTCTCAGCGTCTGCCCGACTCGATCGAAGGGGCCACGGCCCTGATATCCGCGTCCCTCTGCCGGACTGCGGATGTCGCCACCGCGGAAGAGTTTCTCCAGGCCTTCCTTGGCTGCCTGGACCTGGTGCGTGATGGTGTTCTCGGTCATCGGAATGATCCCGTCCCCGGATGCGCGGTTTCGACCGCGGCCGACCGGATCGGTCGGCCGTTCGCCGCAAGCACCGGTAGCAACTCCAGCCTAGGCTGCGACACGTCGTATGTCTACGGCGTAGGGTTACATCGTTGACATGATACCGAACGCTCGAGGAAGGGATGCTGAATACGCATGAACGACACGAGGGCCGGACCCGGCGGCCCGGACCAACGTAAGAATCACGCCGTCGGCGAACCTACCCGCAACAGCCCGCTCAGCCGCGCCGTGATACTGGCTGCCGCGCTCGAGATCATCGACCACGGCAGTGTCGACCAGCTGTCGATGCGGCGCCTCGGCGAGGCGCTCGGCCGCGACCCGATGTCGCTCTATCGGCACACTGCCAATAAGGGTGCGCTCCTCGACGGCGTCACAGAGATCGTCCTCGGCCAACTGACCGTCGACAGCAGCGACCCAGATTGGCGCCACCAGCTGCGCGTCATCGCGCATGAGTTCCGCCAGCTGGCCGTTGCCCACCCGAACGTGGTTCCACTGCTGATCACCCACCCGCTCGCCACCCCGCTCGGACTGCGGCCGCTGCGGACCCTGCGACCACTGGAACACATCCTGGAACTGCTCACCCGGGCAGACTTCAGCGACACCGAGGCCCTGCACATCTACCGCGCCCTGTTCGGATTCCTCTACGGCCACGTTCTCACCGAACTGCAGGAGATCGTCGCACGGCCCGAAGAGGCCACCGACCTGCTACGACTCGGGCTGCAACGCCTACCGCTCGATGAATTCCCGCTGCTGCGCGGCCTCGCCCCCGTCCTGGCCGCCTACGACGGGGGCACCGAGTTCGAACGTGGCCTCGAGATCCTGCTCACTGGCCTCGCCACCAGCATCACCCCGACCGCCCCGCGGCCGAGACCGGAGCATCGACAATGACGCCACAACCGAACCGAGCACCACATCAGCCATCTACGACCTTATGGCGATCACCATGCCAGACGACACCAGCGACACCCAAGCGGATGCCGCAGAGCAACGTTGGGATTCCGAAGGCGGCGCCGGCGTCTACTGAGATCAGCGCCGGCGAAGATCGCCGCCTGCGCCGGTCGAGTTCGCGGCCAGGCCGGTCAGCAGGATATCGAGCCCGCGCTCGAGCTCAGCGGCACCGTCATAGGCCGCCAGCACCGGGGCCAACTCGCGCAGCAGCGGGAACTCGCCGACCGGCAGCCGATACAACCCCAGCCGCAACAAGGCGTCGGTCTCCTCGGGCCGTTCCACGATCTCCTGCAACTCGTTGAGAACATGCCCGAACAGGAACCCGAACAACGCCCGATAGACATGCAACGCATCCGCACCGGAGAACCCGGCACGCGTCAGCAGGGCGAGAACGTCCTCCAGTGGCCGCAGCACGGCCAGCGGCCGCAAGCCCAGCGGTGTCGCCAGCGGCCGGGTCACCAGCAGCGGCACCACCCGCGGATGCGCCAGCGCCAGCCGCCGGAAATCCCGTGCCACCACTCGTAATTGGGCCATCCAGTCCGGATCCGTGGTGTCGACCGACAACTGCGCGAACACGATCTCGGCGACACCGTCGAGCACCGCGGCCTTGTTCGGCACATGCCGATAGATCACCATCGGATCCCGCCCCACCGCCTCGGCCAGACGCCGCATCGACAACCCCTCGACCCCGTCACGATCGACGATTTCGAGCGCCGCGGCCAGCACCGCGTCCCGCGTCACCGGACTGCGCCCGCGGCCGTCGCCCACGCGATCGGAACCACCGGTATCGGACCGGGAGGACCTGCGGTTGATCGGCGATTCGGCCATCACGGGACTCCGTTCCTCGGGAGCAGCTACCGTCTCCATTCGTGTAGACCTACAATGTTGACATAGGGTGCATGAGGCGTCTACTAGAGCTACCAAAAGATCCCAGGGATCGCCGCGATCGGCGTGGTCGGAATTGGTCGCCCTGATCGCGGGCAGCCGGCCAGCTATCAGGCGCCACTACCAGCCGTTCCGGCACCTGGTCGAAATCGACACCGCCGCACGATTCGATTTCGCCGCCGAACAGGAGTACCCCCACATGGCGCTACTACAGATTCCTCGTGTTGAGCGTGGTCGATGTGGTTGGTACCGGTGTCGGGAATGGGTTCGGTTGACCACGACCTGACCGGGCACCGATGTTGTCAGCGGCTGGGTTGGGGCACATGGCAGTTGGTTACCTTGGGATTGACCCCGGCATAGTTCAGTGGCCCCGCGAACACGGTCACCGCGATGGTCCCGACACCTGCGCAGTTCTGTTCGGCGTGGGTGATGTATCCGCGTTGCCCGGCGACGATCGCGCCGATGATCAGCCATACCAGCACCAGCAGTGTCAGCCACCGCATCACTGGCCTCCTGGAGTCGACCGATGAACCAAGACCGGCCTCAGAAGTAGTGGCGTCGCCCGCCGACGGCGCGGCCCATCGACCCCAAGGCCAGGAGCACCAGACCGATGATGAGGGCCACGATCCCGATGACCCAGAGGATCTGGATTTTCAGCAGGAAACCGACGACGAGAAGAATGATTCCGAGAATGATCATGGTCGATACCAAGTTTCGGTGGTGGAGTGATGGGGCGGTGGGCCACACTGGTGGTTGCGTGTGGCGTCAGTGTTTGAAGGCGTCCTTCATCTTTGCTCCGGCCTGCTTGGTATCGCCTTTGGCCTGATCGGTGCGCCCCTCGGTCCGCAGGCGAGTGTTGCCTGTGCCCCGGCCGACCAGTTTCTTGGCCGCGCCCTTGGCGGCTTCGGCCTTGTGCGCGATCTTCTTACCGATGCTCATGGTGGTGGTCTCTCTCGTGTGTGCCGTCGCCGCGGATGCGGCGAACGTCTGTGCGAGTGCCGTCGGCCGCGGCCCGAGTGCGGGTTGGCGGCGGCGTGGCGGTCCCTGGATCGGTTGCCGAATCCGAAAAGGTGAAATCGGTCGGGACGCGAAGCACTGAATCTACGTCGTACTTACTCAACCACCGCATACCCATAATGTCAACAGTGTAGAGCTACACTATATGACTGCAGTGTAGATACGAGGCTGAGCTGTGCGGTCCTGCGAATGGAAGGCTCGGCGCCGAGAACCACTCCGTCAGCGGCATCAGGTGATGTTTGACTGCCTGAATACGGGCTATCGCGAGAAGACCGGCTGGAAATGGCAGGCCGGGCACCTTCGAAAAAAGGAGCCGCACTCATGGGCACTGCGGACAAGGCAAAGAACAAGGCCGAGGAACTCGGCGGTAAGGCCAAGGAGAAGGTCGGCAAGGCCACCGGCGACAAGGACAAGCAGAACGAGGGCAAGGCCGACCAGGCCAAGTCCAACCTCAAGGATGCAGGCGAGAAGGTCAAGGACACCTTCCGCCACTGACCGGGCGCTCGCCGGCGTCGATCGGCGAGCGGATGACCCCGCGCGGTCATCCGCAGCTAGCGCTCGTCCAGAGACGGCAACACCGTCTCGCTGATGATCAGCAGCACCGCGGCGGCGACCGGGATGGCGAGCAGGGCACCGACGATCCCGAGCAACGCCCCGCCGACCAGAACCGACACCACCGTCACAATCGCCGGCACCCGGACCGTTCTGCCGATGATTCTGGGTACGAGTACGTAGTCCTCGAACAGCCGCAGGACGATGAAGAAGACGACGGTCGCCACCGTGACGGGCACCGATACGGTGAGCGCGACCAGGGCCACGATGATCCCGGCGATGGTGGAACCCACCACCGGGAGCAGGTCCAGGACGGCGACCAGGACGGCCAGCAACAGCGGGTAGGGCACGTTGAAGATCAGCAGCCAGATGAAGGTCAACACCGCGGTTATCACCGAAATGAGCAAATTCCCGAGGATGTAGCCGCCGACCTTCACGAAGATCTCGTCGCCGATCAGGATCGCCCGCGGTCGGCGCGAACGCGGAAACAGCCGGTAGATCGAGGCGCGAACCTGTGCGAAATTGGCCATGAAGTAGCCGGTCAGCACAGCGACGATCACCGCGCCACTGACGATGCTGAACACGAGGCGGCCCGCGCCCAGGACACCACCGGCCAGCTTGGAGGAATCGGACCCGACCCCGTGCTGGACTCGGTCCCGGAGATGGAAACGAGTATTGAGCAGGTCGATGAGTGGATAGCGTTGCGCAAGATGGTCGAGGTAGTCCGGAGCGTGGTGGACCAGCGCGCTGCCTTGGGTGACCAGCGGAGGTATCGCGGCCGCGAGGAACCCGGCCAGCAAGCCGATCGCGACCATGAATACCGCGGTCACGGCGGCCCATCGCGGAAACCGTGGCCGAACCAGCCACGACACGGCGGGTTCCAGACCTATTGCCAGGAACAGCGCGAGGGTGATCAAGACCAGCACTTGGCTGGTGGCGATCACTGCTTGGATCGCGCCGTAGGTCACCGCGACTCCGGCCGCGCCTGCCATGCCGACCATGAACGGTGATCGCGGATCGAATCGCCGCCCGTGCTTGCCCAGCGGGTTCTGCGTCGTGCTGGCCTGCGCCGCCGCCGCTTCCGCGGTAATGATCGGTCCGGCGTCGTCGGTGGTGTGGGGTTGCTCGACCAGGCCGCTATGGCCCTGCTCCGCCTCGTCCGGGGTGTGGCGTTCCTCGGTTCGTCCTTGGTCGTTGTCTTCGTTCATGGCGTGGATCCGCGGGGTTGGGCGAATGCGGCCGAGCGATCATGTACGTCGGCGGAGCGCGATGCCTGCCACGCCCTCGGGACAGCCCGCCATCCAGCCCTGGTTGGCAGGGGGCGATCATGCCCGTTCAGGATCGGTCCCCCGCTGCGTCCCACCTGACTTCGAGTCCGGATCGACCTTGTCTGCGCGCTCCCACTCCTTGTCCAGTTCGGTTCGCGAATCCGCCGCCTCGCCGCGATGCACGTGCGCCTGCTGGGCAAGCTGCTCGGCCTGCGCCGCCTTGGCCTCACCTTCCGCCTTTGCCGCCCTGCCCCTGGCAGCGGTCTCCTCTGCTCGCGCCTCCCGCTGAGCGACTTCGAATTCCTGTTCCGCCGCGCGGTCACGGATACCCTCAGCTTCGACCCGCCGATGTTCGCGCCGTTTGCGCATCAACAACCAGGCCACAAGTAAAACGATCACAACCGCGACGACGATGATCACGATCACAATGGCGGTGCTCATCTCTCGACTCCTCACGTTCTCCCCCGTCTACCCTAACGCCGCTCGACCACCCCTGAACTGGGAAAATGAGCGATCAGGCGTCCAGGCTGACGGGCTCCCGCATCTACCGCCAACGACAACAAGCCGCCCTCGACGTCGACCGGAGGATCGTCGTCGGCGCCGTACGACAACTCGTCCTCGGTTGCGGGCCGGGTGGCCCAGCCCGCGCGGGCTTCGTCGTAACCGGCATCGTGCACCTCATCATCGGCTACATCGCCATCCGGATCGCCCTCGGCGGCACAGCCGACAGCGCCGACCAATCCGGGGCCATGGCGGAACTGGCCGCCAAGCCGGACGGCGTCGTCGCCCTCCCGCCGATGGCCTGGTCACTGGCTGGGTTGCGGCACGTCGGACGTTGCATTCCTCGATCTTCGGGTTCATGCCGAGATAGTTGAGCGGTCCGGCGACAGTGGTGACCGCGTTTGCGGAATTTCTCATTGCTGTCGCTCCGTGTATCGAGTGGTGGTGGTTATTCGAGCCGATCTCGCCAGCTCGGGTTGGTGCGGATGTGGCGTGAGCCGCCGGCGTTTTCGTTGAAGTCGCGGCTCGCGGCGTTGTCCTCGGGATGCGACCGACGCAACAGCTTTCGTACGACGAAACTGCGACCCCGGCCGCCGGCACCCGGCGCACGGCCGTTCATGGTGGCCGTGGCGATGACTCCGGCGGCGACAGCGCCGATGAGGATCCCGAGGATCAGGGCAATGGTGACGAGCATGTCGACTTCCGGGTAGCTCTGATGTATGCGCCCGCGCGGGATTCGCAGCACAGGTCAGTTGGTAGTGGCGGCGGCCGTCGCCGGCGTGTCCGTTGCCGTCAGCGGGCCGTGGTTATCGGCTTCGGTCGCGGAGCGGGGCGTCGACGTGCCGAGCACCGCCATCGGCGCGACCGAATATCTGGCCCAGGCGCCGGTGGGGTGCGGGCTTGTCACCGATGTGCTGTGTGGCGCTGTCGGATGCCTCGCCCGCGGCATCGGTGGTGCCGGTCTGGCTGTAGTGGGTGGGCGCGTTCCGCGGCGCGCCGGCTGACTGTGGCGGGTCGGGGTGGCGAACCTCGTCGACAGTGGTGTCGCGCCGGGTCGTTTTGAGTTCGCGGCGGGCGGCGCGCCCGCGGCGGGCGGTGCGGCGAGCCCCTGTCAGGAGCAGGCTCAGCCCGACGATTCCGATGCCACCGACCACGATGCCGTAGAGGAACAGCACCCCGGTGGATCCGGTGACGTGATAGCCGAATACCGCGAAATTGTCGGTCAGAGCGTGGGTGGAGCCGCCGTTGGCGAACACACCCGCGACGCCGACGAGTACGGCGGCAACCAGGATGACGAGTCCGATGATGACGATCATGACGATCCTCGGTTCTTTTGGAGTCCATCCAGTACACGCCGACGAGCACGCGATGTCAACACCGTAGGTCTACACTTCAGATCTCCCAGACGGTGGCACCGCGGCCCGCGCCCGGATCCCCCTGGAACCAGATCTCCAACCAGCCCATCGACCACGTCGCCGACGCGAACAGTCGCGGCACGACAGTTCGCCATCGGCCACCGCCGCCGTCATCGTGCTCGGCCCGCTACGCAAGACGACGCCGCTGAGACACCTGCGCGGATCGGCGCGGAAACCGCCGCCATACCGATGATTTCCGGAACCGCGGGCGATGCCCGAACCGCGCCGGCCGACTACCTCGATGCATGACCCGGACTTCCTGCACGGCGGCCCCGCCGCGCCGCCGACCGAGCCCTGAGCCACGCGGCGGCGTCGGCTCCCCGGCCGCGTTCGGAATCCCAATGCTGCTGTGCGGCAGTCATATCGACGTCGGCGACCGGGGTGATGATCCGAAGGGTCAGGGTGGCGCCGATGTCGCGTCCGATCACATCAAGCGTGCGCGCGGGCCGGTGCCGGTAGCCGTCGAGCCGGACCCGCCGCCCGGGGCTGTCCAGTTCCCTTGGCGCAGCAGACCATTCGTCGAGGTGATAGATAACGCGACGGATCGGGCCGAGGCCGGGCCGCAACACCGAGAGCAGATCCGTCAGCTCCGCGACGAGATCACGGCTGTGCGGCCACCAGGCCCCGTCGACATCTCCGACGCCGGCGACATCGAGTTCGAGCCGCAGACTGCGGGACGGCGACGCCTGTCGACCGGCGTTCGTCACGTGCGGTTGTGGTGTCATGATCGACACTCCTGTCGCGGCCGTTGCGGTCCGCCATGGTGATTCGGATCGGGGTCCGGTGCTTGTCCGAGGCGTCGCGCCGACGGTTGCTCGGCGTTGCCGGACCGGATATTGCCTACGGTGTAACTCTACGCTGTAGACACCGTTGTGACCGCGGGATACGCTGAGGAGGGCGTCGACATCGCCTCCCACACCGGCCGCGACGACAGCGCCGGCCATGCGAAGAGTCGAGATCAGAAGGCCTATTTCCGAAAGGAATAAGAAAATGGCGACGAAAACGCCTTACGAGCGCCGAGTGGCTCGCGTCCGAGATGCGGTGCGGAAGAACTCGGAGCTCGACGACGCCGCCGCGACCGCGCTCGCGGTCCAGGTACTGAATGCCCTCGATACGATCCCCGAGAAGATTCGCTGACGAGCGATTCCGCCCGCGCCCGCGGGCCCTCCGGTTGGACCACTCGACTTCTCGAGCCAAGGATTCGACGCTGCCCGGGCGCCGTAGCGGCTCGCCCGGTGTGAGTCCTCGGCGAATCCTGTTTCGCGCCTAGGATCTCCGCGCGAGCCACCGAGTCTGCTGCTGGGTGGAGATCAGTGCGAGTGTCGCTTCGGCGCTTTGGTTCTCGTTGCTGCCAGTGGGTTCCAGCCCGTCGGAACAACCGTTGCTGTCGGGGTCGAGCAGCGCGGTGGCGACGTCGTTCACGCCGCGAAACCAGGCCTCGCACGGATGCGCCAACGTCACCCGCCGGAACTCCCGGGCCACCCGGCGTACCTCGGCGACCCAGTCCGGCGCCGCAGCATCAACCGACAATTCGGTGAACACGACCTCGGCGACACCATCAATCACCGCGGCCTTGTTCGGCACATGCCGATAGATCACCATCAGATCGCGGCCCACCGTCTCGGCCAGCCGCCGCATCGACAACCCCCCGATCCCGTCGCGATCCACAATCTCCAGCGCTGCGCTCAACACCGCTGCCCAAGTCAGCGGACGGACCTTGTTTCGACTACTCGGCGATTCAGCCATCACATACGGACTCCATCCCTCGGAACACACCACAACATATGATGTAGATCTACAACGTTGACATACAGCGCTGGGCGGCGTTTACTGAAGGTAACCGCCCCAGGGAGAACCACTATGGCGCCATTCCACATCCGCCGCCGGACCACACGGCACCGCGGCCCACCCGAAAGCACGCCGCGATTGCGGCTCGAGCCCGAAAGCGACGCATACATCGACGGCGCCTGGTGGCCCCGGTCCGGTGAACTCACCACCGAACTACCGGGCCTGCTGACATTTCTGGAATTTCGGATGGGCCCCATCCGCCGCGTCGTCTACGACCGGGAAAGCTGGACACCCGCACCCCGCACCTTGACCGTCGACCATCACGAGGTCCAACTCGACGCCTACCCGTTCGAGGCAGGCAACACGATGTACATCTTCGGCAGCCACAACAACATGCTCGTGCTGCAGGTCGTCCTCTCGACCACCGACTACTACAGCGCACATTCCACCCGCCTCGGCGCCGCGTTACAACCGGCACGTCAGCCCCTCGAACAGGAAGCATGATCATGATTCATGGCAACACGCCCACGCACCGCCCGATCACAAACCACCTCGCTATGGGCAGGAGCACCGGCCCACCCGGAAGTCACACGCAACCGTTCGGCGCCCCCACCC
>NZ_BDBQ01000142.1 GCF_001613065.1 Nocardia miyunensis NBRC 108239 | reverse complement strand
CGGCGCCGGGCCCTCGAGCGGGGGCAGCGCCCGGGTCCGGCCCGGTGGTTCGAGTTCGGGTGGTGTGCGCGGAATCGGTTGTGCCATACCGATTGCGGCGAGTGCGGCGGCCGCCAGCTCACCGGCCGTGCGGTACCGGTCCTCCGGTTTCTTGGCCATACCGCGGGCGATGACCTCGTTGAGGGCGTCGGACACGGATTCGACGCGTGGCGGATCCTCGTGCAGGTGGGCGTGCAGCTGCTGCACCGGATCGGTATCACCGAAAGGCCTTCGCGCGGTGAGACATTCGTAGAGTACGCAGGTGAGCGAGTAGATGTCCGAACGTGGTTCGGCATCGCCCGCGAACCGCTCCGGGGCCATGTAGGCCAGCGTGCCGATGGTGAAACCCGTTGCGGTGATGGTGGTCTGGTTCGAGGCGCGGGCGATGCCGAAATCGATCAGGTACGCGAATCCGCTCGCGTGCACGATGATGTTGGCGGGCTTGACATCTCGGTGAATCAGCCCGGCGGCATGTGCGGCGTCGAGTGCCTGGGCGATCTGGGCGACGAGATCCACCGCCTCCGGTGCGCGCATCGGGCCGAGCCGCAGTCTGCGCGCGACGTCCACCCCGGGGATGTGCGCCATGTCCAGGTACAGCCGACCCTGCTGCGCGCCGAACGCGTGGATCGGCACCACGTGCGGATTGTCCAGGCGCGCACCGATATTCGCCTCGCGCTCGAATCTGCGCCGGTAGTCGGGATCCTCCGTGGCGGCCGGGGACAGGATCTTCAGCGCCACCGCGCGACCGGTGCCGGTGTCGTGCGCGAGCCAGACCTCACCGGCCGAACCGCGCCCGATCAGGCGATCGAGCCGATACGCGCCGAACTGCCGCCCGGACATCAGCGTCCCCGGGCGGGCCGCGCGCTGTCCGCCACGACGGCTTGTCCCGTGCGGCTGCGACGATCCCGGTCCATGGTCCGACCCTAAACCGACGCACCTGCCCGAGCCAATGTGATCCCGCGCCCCGGCCCCCGGTCCGCGCACGGTCGCACCGGTGGAGGGTTAATCTCGTGCCATGGCCGATTCACCCGACATCCGCATCGGTACCGCGGAACGTGAGACCGCCATGCGGCGACTCTCCGATCATTTCGCCGCCGGGCGACTCTCGGTCGCGGAATTCGACGAGCGCAGTGCGGTGGTCGCGGGCGCGGTCACCCACGGTGATCTGGTCGGGGTGTTCGCAGACCTGCCCGAACCGGCCACGCAGCCGCAACAGTCCGCCTCGTCGTCGCCGCGGCAGCGTCGCGCCGGCCGGGCGGAGGTGCGCGGCGCGGCGATGGGACTGACCGTCATCGTGGCGCTGGTGCTGTTCTTCGTCCTGCACACCTGGCTGTGGTTCCTGCTGATCCCCGCTGCCGCCATCCTGCTGGGCCCCTCCGGCCGCCGCGATCAGGGACAGCGACGGCGCGAGGAGCGCCGGGAGCGTCGCGACCGGCGGCGGGGGCGGTAGATGGAACCCGTGGAGATCAACGCGGGCAGCTGGTATCTGCGCGCCCTGCGCGCGGACGATCGCATCGACGACCGCCCGGCCCTGGCCGACGGCGGCATCACCGATCCGGATCACGTCGCGAAGCGCACTCGTGAATGGGCCGAGGAAACCGGCTATTCGTGGGCCGTCTGCGAACCCACCACCGCCGAACTCGTCGCCGAGATCGTGGCGACTCCGAATTCCGATGGTACGGCGACCATTTCGGGTTGGGCCCGCGAAGGCTGTTCCGCCGCACTGGAAACCGGCGAGACTGCGGTACGCCGCTTCGTCTCCGGTGCTCTCGGCCTGCGACCCGTGTGAATCCGGCCGGGCGTCGCTCGTACCCGAGCGGGGCTTCGGTTCATCGACGTTGTCCCGTAACGCATCCTGAATCCGCCGGCAGGGCGGTGCGGGGCAATCGTCCGGCACGCGTTGTGGCGCAGCGGGTTACCGGTGTGCGGGATTTCGTCCGGTGCGTACGCACGGTCCGGGATGCCCGGAAAATCAGTGTCCTGTGGTGATCATTCGCGCTACGGTGGAGATCCTGAATCCGAGCAGGGGAGGCACGGTATGTGGGAGTGGAGTAGGACTGTCACGGAGCGCGCCGTGGCGGCGGGATGGAGCAGTTGGTGTCGGCGGGAGTCGCGGCCGACGATCGTGGATCCGGAACCGTGGGCCCAGGCGGAAGTTCAGCAGGACGAGCGTTCCGACGATCGGCGAGATGACGACATGCGCGCCGAGATATCCGCATTCGATGCGTATTCCCTCGCGGGCTGAGATGACGATCGGCGATGGCGTCGCACCCAGGCGGGTGCGACGCCATCGCCGCGTCCCGGGTGCGCCGGGACGTCCGAGGTGGCGGCCGGTGTAGCCTGCCAGACGTGCACAGGCCCCCCTTGGACATCGCTGAGCTGCAGCGGAGCATTGCCGAATCACCGGATCTGTCGTTCTTCTCGCGGATCGAGGTGGTGGAGTCGACCGGATCCACCAACGCCGATCTGATCGCGCGGGCGAGCGATCCGGCCGCGGACGGGCACGTACTGCTCGCCGAAACGCAGGAGCACGGCCGCGGGCGGCACGATCGGTCCTGGTCGAGTCCGCCGCGGGCGCAGCTGGCGCTGTCGATGCTGGTGCGCCCGGCCGGTATCGCCCCGGCCGCACTGGGCTGGCTGCCGCTGCTGACCGGTGTGGCCGTCGTGGACGCGGTGCGCGAGACGGCCGGGCTGAACGCGAATCTCAAGTGGCCCAACGATGTTCTCATCGACGGCCGCAAGGTGTCGGGCATCCTGGCCGAGGTCGCCTCGCCCGGTGACGCGCCCGCGGTGGTGATCGGCGTCGGGCTGAATGTCAGCCTGGCACAGGGCGAATTGCCCGTCCCGCATGCCACCTCGCTGGCTCTCGCCGGTGCGTCCGAGGTCGATCGGACCGCCCTGGCGCTGTCGATCCTGCGCCAGTTCGCCGCGCAGTTCACCCGGTGGCGCGATTCGCACTGGGAGGTCGGCGAATTGGCGCAGCGGTACCGGGACCGCTGTACCACCCTCGGTGCGCAGGTCCGGGCCGAATTGCCCGGTGGTGAAGTACTTCTCGGCATCGCCACGGATGTGGACGAGATCGGCCGACTGCTCATCGGGGACCGGGCCGTCTCGGCGGGGGATGTCACCCACCTGCGTCCGGTCGAATCCTAGTAGCGGCGTCGTCGCGCCGGATGGACTGTGCGACAACGCCGTTCGAAACGGCGGTACCCTCGCCCGAATCGGGACGAGGGTCCTGTTGTCCCGCAATGAATCCCGCGGCGACTACCTCGAGGCCAGGGCCTGCGCGGCCTCGCGGGCGATCCCCGATCGCCGGGTGACTGCGCGCCGTTGTCATGTGGGTCAACCCCGCCTGTCCCAGGACGACGGAGTCGACGCCGCGGGTGAGGACGAGGTGGTCGCGGATGCCGATGCCGTGGCGGTTCTCCGCGGCGGTCCAGCGGCCGACCCGGGTGCCCCACGCCCGCTGGGCGGAGTTTTCGGCTGCTACCGGTGATGCGACTGCTGCCGTGGTGCGCCTGAGCTGCCGGTCGTGCTCGCACGACCGCGCGGTAGGGTTCGGCTATGGGTTATCCGGAGGGGCTGCTTGCGCCGGACGAGCGCTTGCTGCTGCATCGCCACCCGCACTGGAAGATGTTGTTCTGGCCGGCGGTCACGTTCATCGTGGCCACGGCGCTGGCCGGATTCGCGGGGGGCCTGGCCTGGCGGCACGTCGGGAACACTCTGCGCGACGCGGTGCTGATCGCCATCGCGGCGGTCTGGGCGATACTCGTGCTGTGGCGCAGCGTCGGTCCGGTAATTCGCTGGGGATCAACGCATTTCATCATCACCGACCGGCGGGTGCTGGTGCGTGACGGCGTCTTCACCCACACCGGGATCGACATTCCGATGAACCGCATCGCCAGTGTCCAGTTCCGGCACAGGCTTTTCGAACGTCTGCTCGGCACCGGGACGTTGATCATCGACGCCGCGTCCGGCGATCCGCTGGAGTACCACGACATCCCGGAGGTGGAGCAGGTGCACGCGCTGCTGTACCACGAGGTCTTCGACAATTCCCGCGACCCGCGCCCCGAACGGCAGGCCGGTCCGGATTACGACCGCAGGCAGCGGGACTACCGCTGATCGGTGAGTCACGCGGCGGGTCACCCACGTAGTCTGTTCACGTGACCGCCGTATTGCTGGCCGAAGACGATGAGGCCATCGCCGCCCCGCTGTCACGTGCGCTGGGACGCGAAGGTTATTCGGTAACCGTGGAAAGTTTCGGACCGGCCGTACTCGAGCGCGCCCTGCACGGTGAGCACGATCTGCTGATCCTGGATCTGGGTCTGCCGGGTATGGACGGGCTCGAGGTCTGCCGTCAGGTCCGCGCCAACGGCGCCGATCTCGCGGTGCTCATGCTGACCGCCCGCACCGACGAGGTCGACTTCGTCGTCGGCCTGGACGCCGGCGCCGACGATTACGTCGGCAAGCCGTTCCGGCTGGCCGAACTGCTGGCCCGGGTGCGAGCGTTGTTGCGGCGCAGTGGAATCGGCGACGAGGCCGTCGAGATCGGCGGCATCCGGCTGGAACCGCAGGCCCGGCGGGTCATGGTCAACGGCCACGAGGTGAACCTGGCCAACAAGGAGTACGAGCTGCTCAAGGTGCTCATCGACCGGGCCGGCCAGGTGGTGCCGCGCGAGGCGATCCTGCGCGAGGTGTGGGGTGACGCGGATCTGCGCGGCTCCAAGACGCTCGATATGCACATGTCCTGGCTGCGTCGCAAGATCGGCGACGAGGGCCCGGTGGCCGAGCGGCGCATCGTCACCGTCCGGGGCGTCGGCTTCCGGTTCAACACCGACTGACCGCGGATGCGGCGCAGAATTCTGCGGTCCATGCTGGCCGCGCTGCTGCTCACCACGGTCGTGCTGGGCATCCCGCTGGCGTTCACTGCCTGGCAGTGGGTGGCCGACATCAATCGCAACGATCTGATGGCCCGGCTGGATCGGATGGCGCAGGAGGTGCGTGGCCAGGAGCAGGCGGACGGGCTGGTGCACGGCACCCTCGACCTGCATCTGGTGCAGGCGCTGATTCCGCAGGGCGGCAAGCTCACGATCATCTACCCGACCCCCGAGGACGCCGCGCTGAGCGTCACCGCGGGCGTGACGAGCGTGCACGATCCGGTGGCGCAGTCGCTGTCGATGGGCACCTCCGGGTCGCTGCGCCTGGAGGTGCCCGCGGACCGGATGCACGCGATGCAGTGGCAGGCCGTCGGCGCGGTGGGATTGGTGGCGCTGGCCTCGCTGGCGGCGGGCGTCGCGGTGGCCGTGGTGACCGCGCGCCGGGTGGCCGATCCGCTACGTGATGTCGCGGGCCGGGCCGCGCGCCTGGCGATGGGCGATTTCCGGCTGGAGGCCCGGCGGCACGGCATCACCGAACTCGATCGGGTCTCCGATGTGCTCGATTCGGCCGCGGTCGAGATCGCCGGGCGGCTGCAGCGCGAACATACGCTGGTGGCCGACGTATCCCATCAGCTGCGCAGCCGCCTGACCGCGGTGCGGCTGCGGCTGGACGAGCTGTCCGCGCACGCGGATCCGGCGGTGGTGCACGAGGCGGAGGAGGCGATGGCCCAGGTCGACCGGCTCACCGCCGCCATCGATGAGCTGGTGCGCGCCTCCCGCGACGAGAACGCCGCCGATCTCGACCCGGTGCCGGTGGTGGAGGAGTTGCGCGGGGTGGTGGCCGAGTGGCGGCATCCGTTCGCCGACGCCGGTCGCCGGTTGATCCTGTCGGGTGATCCGACGTTGCGTGCGCCGGTGACCGGTTCGCGGCTGCGCGAGGCGTTGGCGGTGCTGGTCGACAATGCCCTGATGCACGGCGCGGGCGACTGCACGGTCTCGGTGCGCACGGTCTACGGCGGCCCTGATCGAGAACCGCTGATCGCGGTGGAGGTGGCCGACGAGGGCGACGGCGTGAGCGACGACCTGGCCCCGCACATCTTCGATCGAGGTTTCTCCGGGGCCGGATCGACCGGTGTGGGGCTGGCGTTGGCCCGGGCGTTGATCGAGGCCGACGGTGGCCGTCTGGAGTTGCAGCGTCGGCGTCCGGCGCTGTTCGCGGTCTTCCTGGGCAAGCCGACACGTCTGCGCACCGCGAACGGCGTAGCAGGCGAACCGCGCTGAGCCCCCCAATTACGGACGCGGGGTTTCCGTGTTTTGTTCTTCTTCGTAGAGTTCCTCGAATTCGTCGACGAGGGCGTCGATCTCGTCGGGGAACACCCAGCGCTTCATGGTCCAGTACCGGAACACCATCTGCAGAATATTGCCGATGACGAAGGCGCTGAAGAAGTCCGCGATGTTCTCGGTGGTGAGGCTCACATGCGGCTGCCGCAGTTCGAACACGTAGCTCGAGATCCACAGCGGAATATTGCTCAGCAGCACACCGATACCGCTGACCACGAAGAACAGCAGTGCCTCGTGATGACGCTCCCGTCCGCCGCGGCCCTTGAACGACCATTCCCGGTTCAGGATGTAGGAGGCGATGACCGCGATCACACCGGAGATGATCTTGGCGGTGACCGGTTTGGGTGAGAGCACCGTCAGCTTCAAGGCATAGAAAATGCCGCTGTCGATGATGAAAGTGGTCGCTCCGACAATGGCGAACTTGATCAGTTCGTTATGACGGATCGCGAGGTCCCGCACCGTTTTGGGCAGGACGCTGACCACATTGTCGACGATTGACACGCGACGAGTCTACGTCCGTCCCGGCTCGGGCAACCAACCCGCACGCATTTACCGATGCACCCGCATGACAACATTGTGGCTCGTGACGTCCCGTTCTTTCGACAATTCGGGCATGCCGACCGTGACCATGATCGGTGGCGGCCAACTTGCCCGCATGACGCATCAGGCCGCCGTGGCCCTGGGACAGCGCCTGCGCGTGCTGGCCGAGCGACCCGACGACCCCGCCGCCCAGGTGACGCCCGAGGTGGTGCTCGGCTCGCATACGGATCTGACGGCGCTGCGCAAGGCCGCGGTCGGCTCGTACGCGCTGACCTTCGACCACGAACATGTGCCGACCGATCACCTCGAGGCACTGGTCGCCGAGGGCGTGAACGTGCAGCCACCGCCGCGGGCGCTGATCTTCGCCCAGGACAAGCTGGCGATGCGGCGTCGGCTGGCCGAATTCGGCGCGCCCGTTCCGGCGTTCACCGCGGTGGAGTCGGTGCGGGACGCGGTCGGCTTCGGTGACGAGCACGGCTGGCCGGTGGTGCTCAAGGCGGTGCGCGGCGGGTACGACGGCCGCGGGGTGTGGATGGTCGACGACGCCGAGCAGGCCGCCGCGATCGCCGGGGAGCAGCTGGCCCACGGCGTCCGGCTGCTGGCCGAGCAGAAGGTGAGTCTGCGCCGCGAATTGTCGGCGATGGTCGCGCGCTCGCCGTTCGGGCAGGCCGCGGTGTGGCCGGTGGTGGAGACGGTGCAGCGGGACGGGCAGTGCGCGGTGGTGATCGCGCCCGCGCCGGAGCTGTCGGAGGATCTGGCCGCGCAGGCGCAGTCGCTGGCCCTGCGGCTGGCCGCGGAACTGGGCGTCACGGGTGTGATGGCGGTGGAGCTGTTCGAGACCCACGACGGTGCGCTGCTGGTGAACGAGCTGGCGATGCGTCCGCACAATTCCGGGCACTGGGGAATGGACGGCGCGGTCACCGGCCAGTTCGAACAGCATCTGCGGGCGGTGCTGGACTATCCGCTCGGCGATACCACCCCGCTCGCGCCGGTGACGGTCATGGCGAACATCCTGGGTGCTCCGAACGCCCCGGAGATGTCGATGGACGAGCGGCTGCACCATCTGTTCGCCCGCCTGCCCGAGGCGCGAGTCCACCTGTACGGCAAGGGCGAACGCCCGCACCGCAAGATCGGGCACGTCAACATTCTCGGCGACGACGTCGCGCGAGTGCGGGAGAAGGCCGAGCGTGCGGCGCACTGGATGTCGCATGCGGAATGGACCGACGGATGGGATCCCCACGATGAGCACTGAGCAGGCGAATTCCGTGAGTGACAACGCATCCGGGCCCGCGGTCGGCCTGATCATGGGCAGCGACTCGGACTGGCCGACCATGCAGGCCGCCGCGGAAGCGTTGGCGGAGTTCGGCATTCGTTTCGAGGTCGGCGTCGTCTCGGCGCACCGCACCCCCCAGCGCATGCTGGACTACGCCCGCGCGGCGGCCGCGCGCGGCATCCGCGTCATCATCGCGGGCGCGGGCGGCGCGGCCCACCTGCCCGGCATGGTCGCCTCGGCCACGGCCCTGCCCGTGATCGGTGTCCCGGTCCCGCTGAAATATCTCGACGGCATGGACTCCCTGCTGTCGATCGTCCAGATGCCCGCGGGCGTCCCCGTCGCCACCGTCTCCATCGGCGGCGCCCGCAACGCGGGCCTGCTGGCCGTCCGCATCCTCGCCGCCGCCGACCCCGAATTGCGCACCCGCATGGAGCAATTCCAAGCGAATCTGGAAACCATGGTTCTGGAAAAAGACGAGGCCCTGCGCACCCGCCTCCTGGGCTGATGCTTATCTGCCGCCTCCCGGGCACCCGGGGATCTCACCAACCACGCCCGAAAGGTGACCAGTCACTCGACCACCGGCTTTCTGGGATGATGCGGTAATGCCAACCGGCCAACTGATCTCGCAAGAACATGGGTAGCTCACCGGGTACGCCCGAGGCGCGATCCGGCACGCGACCGTCGGCCCGAAGCGCAAGTCTCTCCGCGCCCAGCGACACGCAGAAATCGCGGGGAGGCGGAACCGACACCGCCCTTTTCCGATTGGCTGTTGTCGATCACGCGTTGCGATTGTTCGCGGACAAGGGATACGAGTCGACGACGGTGGATGAGATCGCCGAGGCGGCGGGGATTTCGCGGCGGACGTTCTTTCGGCAGTTCCGGTCGAAGGAAGATGTCGTATTCGCCGATCACGAGGAGCAATTGGCGCAGGCTCGGGCGTATTTGGATGCGGCGCAGGGCGATCCCTGGGACGCGGTGTGCGAGGCCGTGGTGGGGGTGTTCGAAAGATTCACCCGCACACGGGAATTGGCCGCGCGGCGGTATCGGGTGGTGCGTCAGGTTCCGGCGCTGCGCGATCGGGAGATCGTGACGGTGTTCCGGTACGAGCGGCTGTTCACCGACTATCTGCGCACCGCGCTGCCGCAGACGCCGGATCTGGCGCTGATCCAGTTCACCGCGGCGGTGACGGCCACGCACAACTATCTGCTGCGGCGCATGGTGCGCGGGCAGTCCGACGGCGGCGTGGCGGATCTGCGCGCGGCTCTCGCGGGTATCGGGCGCGGGCGTGAGGCGTCCGGTGAGATGGTCGTCGCGGTCTTCCCGCGCGACATGCCGCCCGCGCAGGTCACCGAATTCCTCGGTCGACGTCTCGGTAATCTGTGATAACCATCACTTATCGGTGTTGACACTCAGTGCCAGGGCGGTTGTGGGGTATCGCGGAATGTAAGCGTGAAATGGCGACGTATACTCGTCCATGGCTGGCACTGAGTGCCGACATGCTGAAAATTCGCGGACCCAGGTGATCCGACCCGACGACCAGGAGAGACCCATGGCGGGCAATCCCGATTTCGACCTGTTCAAGCTCGACGATGTCCACCACGAGCTGCGCGAGGCCATCCGCGGCCTGGCGGAGAAGGAAATCGCCCCGTACGCCAAGGACGTCGACGAACACTCCCGCTTCCCGCAGGAGGCGCTGAACGCGCTCAACGCCGCCGGATTCAACGCGGTGCACGTGCCGGACGCCTTCGGCGGCCAGGGCGCGGATTCGGTCGCGACCTGCATCGTGATCGAGGAGGTCGCCCGGGTCTGCGGTTCGTCCTCACTGATTCCTGCGGTGAACAAGCTGGGCACCATGGGTCTGATCCTGAAGGGCTCCGACGAGCTCAAGGGCAAGGTGCTGCCCGACATCGTGAACGGCCAGATGGCCTCCTACGCGCTGTCCGAGCGCGAGGCCGGATCCGACGCGGCCGGGATGCGCACCCGTGCCAAGCGCGACGGCGACGACTGGGTGATCAACGGCTCCAAGTGCTGGATCACCAACGGCGGCAAGTCCAGCTGGTACACCGTCATGGCGGTGACCGATCCGGACAAGGGCGCCAACGGCATCTCCGCGTTCATGGTGCACACCGATGACGAGGGCTTCGTCGTCGGCCCGCTCGAGCACAAGCTGGGCATCAAGGGCTCGCCGACCGCCGAGCTGTACTTCGAGAACTGCCGCGTCTCCGGAGATCGGATGATCGGCGCGGAGGGCACCGGTTTCAAGACCGCGCTCGAGACCCTGGACCACACCCGCCCCACCATCGGCGCGCAGGCGGTCGGCCTGGCGCAGGGCGCCCTGGACGCCGCGATCGCATATACCAAGGACCGCAAGCAGTTCGGCAAGGCCATCTCGGACTTCCAGAACACCCAGTTCATGCTCGCGGACATGGCGATGAAGGTCGAGGCGGCCCGCCTGATGGTCTACACCTCGGCCGCGCGCGCCGAGCGCGGCGAGAAGAACCTCGGCTTCATCTCCGCTGCCGCAAAGTGTTTCGCCTCCGATGTGGCGATGGAGGTCACCACCAACGCGGTGCAGCTGTTCGGCGGCGCGGGCTACACCACGGACTTCCCGGTGGAGCGGATGATGCGCGACGCCAAGATCACCCAGATCTACGAGGGCACCAACCAGATTCAGCGCCTGGTGATGTCGCGCGCGATCCTGCGGTAATTTCGGCTGTGGCTGTGGCCTCCGCTTCGCTCCGGCGTGTTCGCGGCCCCCTGAGTCTCACCGCTCGGCCCCGTGGCGGGTGCGAGGAACGAGTACCCGCCACGCGTCCGAGCGGCGAGACGGGCCGCGAACCTTGGGGGTGGCGTTGCACGGGGTCGGCGGAACGAGGCGAGTAGTGTGTGGTTCCGCTGCGTTCCGGCGGACGTCGGTTGCCACCGCTTCGCTCCGCGGGAAAGCATGCGTTGCCCGGGCTGTCGAGTTCGACCAGATCTGTTCTTGCAGTTGCAAATACAGTCGCAATCGGGCGAATTCGGGTCTATCGAATGTGGCTCGCACGGAGCACTATTAGGGCATGGCCGGAGTCGAGATCAACGACAGGTTCGTCCGGCGCACGTTGGACAACGGACGGATCGAAGAGGTGCTGTGGCGGGACCTCTCGGAGGTTCGGGTCATCACCACGGCGGACGGACCTTTCGCCGAGGCGATGTTCTTCGTGCTCATCGGGACGAAGGGAAATGGATGTGTGGTACCCAAGTCGGCAGCCGACACGGCATTTCTGGTGCGGCTGCGGTCGTTACCGGGTTTCGACAACCGACGGGTGAACCAGGCCATCGGCACCGCGCTGGACCGGCAATTCTCGGTCTGGCGGCGTAATTAACCCCTGACCATGTCGGCGTATTCGCGGTGTTCGGCGATGAACTTCTCCACGTACCAGCAGGTGGGAATCACCGAGAATCCCGCCTCGCGGGCGTCGTTCAGCGCGAATTCGACCACCTGTGCGGCCACGCCGCGGCCGCGGAATTCCGGAAATGTCAGGGTGTGCTGGAAATCGCGCGTCCTGCGGTCGCCGTCGGCGCGCTCGCTGTAGTCGGCATATCCGGCGAGGGTGTCATCGAGGTAGATCTCGTAGCGGGTGTCGGCGACATTGTGCTCGAACCTGGTGGTCATATCCGGTGAAACTCCTCGGTGAGGTGGGTTTGTTCCTTCTGTACCCGGAACGCCCGGTTCAAAGCACCGCGCCGGGATTGAGAATGCCGTGCGGGTCCAAGGCGTCCTTGATGCGCCGGGTCAGCGCCATCACGTCGGGACCGACCTGATCGGGCAGCCACGCCTTCTTGAGCCGTCCCACGCCGTGCTCACCGGTGATGGTGCCACCCAGTGCGATCGCCAGCTCCATGATCTCGCCGAACGCCTGATGCGCGCGGGCGGTCTCGGCGGCGTCGTTCGAATCGTGCACGATCAGCGGATGGGTGTTGCCGTCCCCGGCGTGCGCGATGACGGAGACGAGAACCTCACGGCGCGCGGCGATCTCGGCGATTCCGGTGACCAGCTCGCCCAATCGCGGCACCGGGACGCCGACGTCCTCGAGCAGCAGGGTGCCCTTGCGTTCCACGGCCGGGATGGCGAAACGCCGTGCGGCGGTGAACGCCTCGCCCTCCTCCGGATCCTCGGTGCTGAATACCTCTACGGCTCCGGCCTTTTCGCACGCCTCGGCCATGATCGCGGCCTCGGCGGCGGCGTGCTCGCCGGGTGCGTCGGAGCGGGCCACCAGCATGCCCGCCGCGGTGCGGTCCAGGCCCATCCGCAGTTCGTCCTCCACGGCGCCGATCGCCACCGCGTCCATGAACTCCAGCATCGAGGGCCGCAGCCGCCCGGTGATCGCGAGGATCGCCGCGGTGGCCGCCTCGATCGTGGAAAACGTTGCCACCACGGTACTTTGGGGCGTCTGCGTGGGCAGCAGCCGCAACGTCAGCTCGGTGATGATGCCGAGGGTGCCCTCGCTGCCCACGAACAGTTTGGTCAGCGACAGCCCGGCCGAATCCTTCAGCCGCGGCCCGCCCAGCCGGACCACGTTCCCCTCGGCCAGGACGACCTCCATGCCGAGCACGTAATCGGTTGTGACGCCGTACTTCACGCAGCACAGACCGCCCGCGTTGGTGGCCGCGTTACCGCCGATCGAGCAGATCTCGAACGAGGACGGGTCCGGCGGATACCACAGCCCGTGCTCGGCGGCTGCCCGTTTGACCTCGGCATTCAACAGTCCCGGCTGAGCGACCGCGGTCCGCGTGACCGGATCCACGGTGATCTCCCGCATCCGCTCGGTGCTCAGCAGCAGCGCCCCGTCCTGCGCCGTGGCCCCGCCGGACAGCCCGGTTCCCGCGCCCCGGGGCACCACCGGCACCCGATGCCGGTGCGCCCACCGCAGCACGGTCGAGACCTGCTCGGTGCTGGTCGGCCGGACCAGCGCCAACGGGGTCCCGGCATCGGGGTCCAGGGCCCGGTCCTGGCGATATCCGGCGAGAATATCCGGATCTGTGACGACCGTCCCGGCGGGCAGGTGTTCGGCGAGAGATTTCGGGTCCACCCCCTGAAACTACGTGGTCCGCGGCCCCTGTGGATATGGGTGCGCGGTCGGGTTTCTCCCGTGGAAACCCGTCGTGACAGCCGGCTGCCCGTCGTCGCCCGGGCCTTGCCTGTGAGCGGTTGTCGCGCAGGAAAACCGGTCACGTACGATGGCGCGAAAGATCAGCTTCGAGCCACATGCTCATCCGCGGGACGGGCAACCGACGCACCCGTCGCCGTGGATACGACGGCTGATCGCGCGAGCACATAGGGCAACTCGCCGGGCACGCCCACAAGGCGATGTTGCACACCCGGCCGTCAGCCCGAAACGCAAGTCTCGCGGTACCCAACGACACGCCGAAGTCCCGGAGAGGCGGGGGAGCGATGCCCGATCCGAAGCTCGAGATACAGATGTTGCACGACCGGGTCATCGTGCGGGAAACCCCGGAGGCCGGGGAGCGGCGCAGCAGCGGGGGCATTCTCATTCCCGCGACCGCGCAGGTGGCCAAGCGGCTGATCTGGGGCGAGGTGTGTGGCGTGGGCACGCATGTGCGCAGCATCGAGGTCGGCGACCGGGTGCTGTACAGCGCCGAGGACCAGTTCGAGGTCGAGATCCAGGGGCAGGCGTACGTGGTCATGCGCGAGCGCGACCTGCACGCGGTCGCCAACGATCGCACCGAGCACGGCACGGGTCTGTATCTGTGAACCGTCCGTCCGGCACGCGCCGGACGGACGGTCGTTTCGTCACCTCGCCGAGCCGCGATCCCGGTGACTCGAGTGGTGGATTCCGGCTGCCACGCGTGCCCCCGAGGACGGACCGACGGCTGCGCGTCGAGCCGAACTCATCGCACCGTGTGCCTGGGTAGGGCGAAGGCGGCCGCCAGAGCGATGAGCAGAACGGCGAGGCCGACCAGGGCGGCGGCGCGCATGGCGTTCACGTAGTCGCCGGCGCCGCCGGCGGGCCCGAGCACCGCGAAGAAGGTGGTGCCGAGAATCGTTGCGCCGATGGCATTTCCGAACTGCTGCGAGGTGGTCAGGGCCCCGGCCGCCATCCCGGCCTGCTCCGGCGGGATACCCGAGGACAGCACCGCGCCGATCACGGAGGGCAGGGTCAGGCCGTTGCCGACGCCGACGATCATCATCCCCGGAACGAGTGCGAAGACGCTGACCTCGCGGCCGGAGCAGGTCAGCACGATCAGCACGATCAGGGCGCCGAGCAGTCCCGCGCCGACCCCGGCCACCATGACCCGATTGCCGATCCGATCGGCGACCCGGCGGGCGAGGAAGAACGAACTACCCGCGAAACACAGGCCCAGCGGCGCGAACGCGAGTCCCGCGCGCAGCGGTGACAGGCCGAGCCCGTCCTGGAGCAGCAACGTCAGGCAGAGCATGAATCCGGCGAAGAAGGTCAGATAGCCGCCGCCGATCAGCATGCCCGCGCTGAACACCCGGCGGCGCACCATGCTCATGTCCAGGACCGGCGCGCCGCCCCGGCGGCCGAGCCCGGCCTCGTAGCCCGCGGTGAGCAGCGCGACCGGAACGGACGCGGCCATCGAGATCCACGTCCACAGCGGCCAGCCCTCGGGACGTCCCACCGTCACCGGCACCAGCAGCAGCGCGAGTGCGCCCGAGATACCCAGTGCGCCAACGGGATCCAGTGTCGTGCGATGACGGGCTTCGGCGCGCGGCAGCCAGCGGGCGGCCAGTGCGGCCGCGGCCAGGCCGATCGGCACATTGATGTAGAAGACGGTCCGCCAGCCCCAGCCGAACAGATTCGCCTCGAGCAGCAGCCCGCCGAGCACCTGTCCTGCGACCGCGCCCAAGCCGATGGTCGCGCCGTAGGCGGCCATCGCGCGGGGGCGCTCGGCGATCGGGAACAGGGTGTTGATCAGCGCGAGCAGCTGCGGCACCATCATCGCCGCGGTGCCGCCCTGCAGAATGCGGAAGGCGACCAGCGTCCAGGAGTTCGGCGCGAGCCCGCACAGCAGCGACGCCGCGCCGAAGGCGAGCATGCCCAGGATGAACATGCGCCGGTGGCCGAACAGATCGCCCAGGCGTCCGCCGGTGATCAGGGCCGAGGCGAAGGCGAATCCGTAGCCGCCGACGATCAGTTCCAGCGCGGACTGGCCGGCGTGCAGATCGTGCTGCAGCGAGGAGGCCGCGACGTTGACCACGAACCAGTCGAACATCGCCATGAACATGGCGCTGAGCACCACGGGCAGCACTCGCCAGCGCGCGGCGAACGCCGGGGTGGGTTCGGTCCGGGAGGTCTCGGTGTCATCGGCGGGCAGAGGTATCGGGGCGGTGCTGGTTTCGAGAGTGGACATGGAGATCTCCCGGAATCGGTGTGCGGATGCGGAGCGCCGCGCTGCGCCCGTGTCGGGTCGGGGTGAACCCTCGAGCCATCTAACTAACCGGTTGGTTGCAAATATTCCAGTCCGCCCGGCGGCCTGTCAACTATTCGGTTGGTTAGACTCGGCCCATGGCTCCGAGAGATCCCGAGGCGACGAAGGCGCGCATCTTCTCCGCGGCCATCGACGAATTCGCCGCGTACGGGATCGCCGGGGCCCGGGTCGATCGCATCGCCCGCAACGCGAACGCCAACAAACAGCTGATCTACGCCTATTTCGGCGATAAACGGCAGCTGTTCCGGCAGGTGCTGGAGAAGGTCATGCTGGACGTGGCCGAGGCGGTCCCCATCGACCTGGACGACCTGGACGCCTGGGTCGACGCCCACCTGGACTACCACCGCGACCACCCGGAATTCCTGCGCCTGCAGATGTGGGAGGCGCTGGAGATGGGGCCGGACGAGATCACCGCGGGTGTGGCCCGAGCCAACCGCTACCAGCACAAGGTCGCCCGAGTCGACGACGCGCAACAGCGCGGGCTCGTCCGCGACGATATGCCCCCGGGCTACCTCCTGACGCTGCTCACCGGCCTGATCAACTATCGCGAGGCGCTACCTCAGTCCGCCCGATTCGTTCTGGGCGATGACGCCGACCCCGAGGTGTGGCGGCAGTGGGTCAAGACCGCTGTACGCAGCGTCGCCTCGCAGGGCAGGGATCTTCCCGAAGCACGATGACAATCCGGCCGGTGACGGGTCGCGGGCAGTCGTGTCACCGCATTCCGTTCGGGCGCTGAGTGCGTTCGAACGGGTCATTACGGGCTCGCACGGCTCCCGGCTCCGTGAGTACTCGTCGAAGCGACCTGATCGAGGCGCAGTCCGGGTCAGGTGCTGCCCGCTACTGAATGGGTGAGAAACATTGGGCCAGAACGGCTTTCAAGGGCGGCTGAGCAGCGCTTCGACGCGGTCTCCGTCGACCACCACCGCGTCCTCGTCGGTCAGGGCCCAGTGCGGAATCCGCTCGTCGCGGAACCGGGTGGCCACCGCGGTGCAGACTCCGTCGGGGTCGGTTGCTGGGGAGTCGACATGCGGGACGATGCGTCGGTCGACCAATCCCAGTCCGTCCCAGAGCGGTTCGATTCCGCAGGCGGGTAGGACCTCGGCCGGGTCGTCGGCGGACTCCAGTCCGTGCAGGTCCGGCGTGAGCAGACAGGCTCCGGCGCTGTAACCCGCATAGGCCAGGGCATCTTCACCCAGCAGATCTCGCAACACGAGATCGGCTCCGCTGCGGGCGAATTGGGCGCGCAGGACGAAAGTGTTGCCGCCGCGCACCCACATCAGGGGGTAGCGGCGCAGCGTCTTCTCCAATTCCCCAGTGCGGCCGACATAGTCGCGCAGGTCGATCACATCGGGGCGAAATCCCGCGCGGTGCAACGGGGTTCGATCACTGGCTACCGCACCCGCCCAGGCCGCGGGCCAGGCGTCGCAGGCGTTCGGGATGATCGCCACCGGCCCCGGTTCGCCCACGAGCGCGGCGAATCGGTCGTAATGCGCGCCGAATCGGTAGCTGGACAGGAACAGTCGCATCCGAGTTCAGATGGTGAAGCGGAGGGTGTCGACCACCCGGCCGCCCAGTTCCGTATCGCCGGTGATGGTGATCTCGTCCGAATGCTCTGCGGCCGTTGTCCTTCCGGCGCGCAGGCGAGCGAACAGCCCGGACGGCATTTCGATGCGCACGGTGGCCGGGCCGTCGAGTTCGTCGACCTGATTCGCCCGGCCGTCGACCACCAGGTGCAACTCCCGGGTGACGGGCCCGGTGAGGGCGAAGGTGATCCGCGATCCGTCGGGTGCGTGCGCGCCCTTGACCACCGCGCGTCCGAGGGTCCCGGTGAGTTCGGCGAAGGCGATCTCGGCGCGCGGCCCGCCCTCCTCGACCGTCGTATCCAGCGCGTCGGCGATATCGAGTTCGTGCATCCAGCAATCGAACAGGCGAACCTGCATGAACCGGCCGTACGGCACGACGCCCACCGGCGATTGCGACGGATTGTTCCACTGCTCCTCGGTCAGATCGGCCAGCGCCTTGCGGCGGCGATCGGTGATCTCGGCGAACTTCGCCAGAAGTTGTTCGCCGCGCAGCGGCCGTAGCGAGTCGATCCATGCCTCGTTGAGCGCGCCGATCTCGTTGCGCACATGCGGCGCTCCGGTGACCGCGGCCTCGGCCGTCGGATTGGGCTCGCCGAGCAGGATGGATTCGATCGCGACCAGATGGGCCAGCACGTCGAAGACGGTCCACCCCGGCAGCGGAGACGGTGTGCGCCACTGATTTTCGTCGAGATCGGCGACGAGTCGGGTCAGCGAATCCCATTCCTGCGACAGGGCGGTGGTGAGGGCGTCCCGGTCGGTCATGCGTGTTGCTCCTTGTCGGTGACACCGGATTCCTCGGTGTCGAGCCGGTCCAGTCCGGTGCGGATGGCCGCGGCGGTGGTCGCGGGATCGGGCTGACTGCCGACCCGCCCACGGAACAGCATTCCGGTGGCGAAGGATCGGATATCACCGGTGTGGCGCGGCACCACGTGCAGATGCACATGGTGCACGGTCTGGAAGGCCGATTTGCCGTCGTTGAGGATGAGATTCGCGCCGTCGGCTCCGAGGGCGCTGCGCCGCAATGCCTTTGCCATCCGATGGCCGAGGGTGAACAGCCGCGCGCCCAGTGTGGCGTCGAGATCGTCCAGATTGGTCGCATGGAGTTTGGGGATCACCAGCATGTGGCCACGGGTGATGGGCCGGATGTCGAGGAACGCGCACAGCGTGTCGTCCTCGTGGATCTTCGTCGCCGGTGCCGTGCCTGCGACGATTCCGCAGAATATGCAGCCGCTCACAATCGAGACATTACGGTGTACGAAGCCCGCGGGACACCCCTGGTCGCCTTCGTGCGGGTCAGAGCCGGTTCCGGCGCGCGTCGGCGGGTTCATGCCCAGCGCTTTCCGTGATCCGGATGAACCGGAACGACATGTGATATTGATCTCGGATACGCTCACCGGCGAGCCGGTACAGTTGTGCGATCTGAAACTTACCGGTGGGTAAGTTTCGGGGCCGAAAGAACGGCTCGAGGCTCCGCACGAACTGTGGGGCCGGCTACCGTCACGAGTAAGGATGTTGACCAGTGGAGACAACGCAGAGCGGAGTCGACGCAGCGCCACCCGGTGATGATGGAAGCGCCTCGCAGCGTACACGTGTCGGTGTGGTGCGTGAGACGAATCCGGGGGAGCGTCGGGTTGCGTTGGTGCCGAAGATTGTTGCGGGTCTGGTGAAGCAGGGTGTGCAGGTGGTCGTGGAGGCCGGCGCGGGGCAGGGGGCGTTGATCCCTGACGCGGCGTTCACCGATGTGGGGGCGGTGATCGGTGATCCGTGGTCGGCTCAGGTGGTGGTGAAAGTCGCCCCGCCTTCGGATGCGGAGGTCGCGAAGTTGTCTGCGGGTCAGACGGTGATCGGTTTCCTGGCTCCCCGGAATGCGGACAACAAGATCCCGGCGCTGAAAGCGGCAGGGGTGCAGGCGTTCGCTGTGGAGGCGATTCCACGGATTTCGCGGGCGCAGGTGATGGATGCGTTGTCCTCGCAGGCAAACGTGTCCGGGTATAAGGCGGTGTTGGTGGCCGCGTCGGAGTCGACGCGGTTCTTCCCGATGTTGACCACCGCGGCCGGGACGGTGAAACCCGCGACGGTCCTCGTGCTGGGGGTCGGTGTGGCCGGACTGCAAGCCCTGGCCACCGCCAAGCGATTGGGTGGTCGCACCACCGGATACGACGTGCGTCCGGAGGTGGCCGATCAGGTCCGCTCGGTGGGTGCGCAGTGGCTGGATCTGGGGATCGATGCCGCGGGTGAGGGCGGTTACGCGCGCGAGTTGACCGAGGAGGAGAAGGCTCAGCAGCAGCAGGCCCTGGAAGATGCGATCAAGGGTTTCGATGTGGTGATCACGACCGCGCTGGTGCCGGGTCGTCCGGCACCGCGGTTGGTGACGGCTGCGGCGGTGGAGGGGATGCGTCCGGGCAGTGTGATCGTGGATTTGGCTGGGGAGACCGGCGGTAACTGTGAGCTCACCGAGCCGGGTGAGACGGTGGTGGTGCACGATGTCACGATCGCTTCGCCGTTGAATCTTCCCGCGTCGATGCCCGAGCATGCGAGTGAGTTGTATGCGAAGAACATCGCCGCGTTGCTGGAGTTGATGCTCGTGGGCGGGGTGTTGGCTCCGGACTTCACTGATCAGGTGTTGGCGGATTCGTGCGTGACCCGCGAACCCGACGCCGAGCCGTCGACGGATGCGGTTGCGGCCGGGACGGATTCGGCTCCGGTGAACGGCGACGGAACGGATTCGAGCGCATCGGATGTGCCGGATACGGAATCGTCCGCGAACTCGTCGGATTCGGGCGGATCGGGTTCGGCTGCGGCGGGGACGGGTTCGACTGCGGGGAACGGGACCGGTATGGGATCGTCCGCCGAGCCTTCGGAATCGATTGCGGGCTCACCGGATTCGGGTGCATCGGATGTGTCGGGTTCGGTGGGGAAGGAGCAGGGCTGATGTATACGGAGTTGTTGGCGAATATCGCGATTCTGGTGTTGTCGGGGTTTGTGGGGTTCGCGGTGATCTCGAAGGTCCCCAATACGTTGCATACGCCGTTGATGTCCGGGACGAACGCGATTCACGGGATCGTGGTGTTGGGTGCGCTGGTGGTGCTGGGGCGTATTCAGCATCCGTCGGTTGTCGAACAGATCATTCTGTTCGTCGCGGTCGTGTTCGGCACGTTGAATGTGATCGGTGGGTTCGTGGTGACCGACCGGATGCTCGGGATGTTCAAGGGCAAGAAGCCCGCCGTGGGAGAGAAGGCGGGGAAGTAACTCATGGACAATCTGGTCGATATTCTCTATGTCGTCGCGTTCGCGATGTTCATCTACGGGCTGATGGGGTTGACCGGTCCGCGAACGGCGGTGCGCGGCAATCAGATCGCCGCGGTCGGCATGGCGATCGCGGTGATCGCCACGTTGATCTCGGTCCGGCATGCCGGTGGTGCCGATTGGGTCGTGATCGTGGTGGGCCTGATCGTGGGTGTGGCGCTGGGCATTCCACCGGCACGGTTCACGAAGATGACCGCGATGCCGCAGTTGGTGGCCGCGTTCAACGGTGTCGGCGGCGGTACGGTTGCGTTGATCTCGCTGTCGGAATTCCTCGATACCCAGAGCTTTTCGCGGATTCCGGAGCAGCCGAACGTTCATATCGTGGTCGGTAGCCTGTTCGCGGCGATCATCGGGTCCGTGTCGTTCTGGGGGTCGCTGGTCGCGTTCGGCAAATTGCAGGAAATTCTGCCGGGCAGACCGATCGGTGTCGGGAAACTTCAGCAGCCCTTGAATATCGCGCTGCTGGCGGTCGCGGTCGCGGCAGCGGTGGTGATCGGAATCGGGGCGACGAAGGACGGTGTAGCGGCCTGGTGGATGGTGCTGTTGCTGGTAGCGGCGGCGCTG
>NZ_BDBQ01000141.1 GCF_001613065.1 Nocardia miyunensis NBRC 108239 | reverse complement strand
CGCGTCGATCGCGGCGTCCACGGCCGCACCGTCGCCCAGCGCGCCGGACACCAGCCCGCCCAGGTCACCGCCGCGGATGCTGGCACCCTCGCGGGTGCCCAGGGACACCTCGGCGGTCACGTGGTGAGCCCAGCCGTCGCCGAGCTCCCAGACCTTCTTGACCCGTTCCGCGATCGCGGCGGGCCGCTTGCCCGACGGGCCGAACACCTTGCGCAGATGATCGCCGATCGCGTCGGACAGCACCGAGCCGAACGGCTTGTAGGTGCGGGCCAGGCGATCCACCGTGGCCGACAACGCGCCCATATCGGCGTCGGCGGCGCCGTCGATCGCGCCCAGGGACAGTTCCGAACCCAGGTCGACCAGCAGCTGGTTGCGGCGCGAGGACACGCCGTCGCACAGACCCTCGATGGTGTCCACCGGGCCGATCTGATCCATCCGCAGCTTGGTCCACAGCGCGATGAGCACACGGGTGGCGTCGGCGGCGGTGAAGGAGATGTCGTCGGGGCGCGGGCCGCCGGACGGGGCTGCCGGTGCAGCTGCCGGGGCCGCGGGAGCCGCTGCGGCAGTGGCGGTTTCGGTCGAAGCCTCGACCTCTTCCGGCTCGTCGACCGGGGCGGGATCGGTGTCGGTGGAGTACACCACACCGGACTCGCGCTCGATGTTGAGCACCTCGACCTTCGTGGTGCCGAACTGCGGCAGTTTGAGGGTGTTGGTCGCCAGGTTCGCCACGGTCGGCGTTGCGGCCAAACCGATTTCGACGAACCGCTCGACGCCCAGGCCGCCCTGATCCGGATCGCCGAACAGCAGATCCTGGGTCTCGATCCAGCGCACCGGGCTGGCGAACTGCCAGGCCAGCAGCTCGATCAGCACGACCCGGCACAGCTCGGACGGCCGCGCGGACCAGTCGTCCCAGTCCGCGAGCACGGCCGTGAGCGGCTCGGACGGCACGTAATCGGCGATCTCGGCGATGAATTCGCGATCCAGCGAGAACGGCCGCGGCACCAGGTTCGGGATGTAGCGCCCGATGAGCACCTCCGGGTGCAGCTCGTGCGGCAGCAGCTCCTCGAGCTTGCCGCGGAACTCCGGCACGCCCTTGCGCAGCACGGTGGAGTGGAACGGCACGTCGATGCCGGGCACCAGGATGAACGCCCGCTTACCGCCGAATTCCGCACGGCGACGCTCGATTTCGTCCTCGAGCCGCTCGAGTCCCTTGACGGTGCCCGCGATCGCGTACTGCGCGCCGCGCAGGTTCAGGTTGACGACCTCGAGGAACTCCCCGGCCTGCTCGCTCACGCTCGCGACCCAGTCGATCACCTCGGCGTCGGGCAGCCCGATCTGCGAGGGACGGATGGCAGCCATCCGATAGTCGCTGCGGCCCTGGTCATCCCGCGGCACCAGCTCGTGCATGGCCGAACCGCGCTGGAACACCACCTCGAGCACCGCCTCGAGCGGCAGCACACCGGCGACGGCGGCCAGCGCGTTGTACTCGCCGACCGAATGTCCGGCCAGCATCGCGCCCTCGACGAACGCGCCCGCCTCACGCAGCTCGGCCACCTGCGCCACACCCAGGGTGGCCATCGCGACCTGGGTGAACTGCGTCAGATGCAGCACGCCCTGCGGGTGGCGGTACTCCACGCCGCGCGCCTTGAGGTAGGTCGGGTTGTCCCGGACCACGGCCAGGATGGAGAAGCCCAGCGCCTCACGAGTGTGCTTGTCGGCGCGCTCCCAGATCTGCTTGGCCGCCTTGGAGCGGGACCGCGCATCCAGGCCCATCCCCTTGGCCTGAATGCCCTGTCCCGGGAAGGCGTACACGGTCTTCGGCGCGGCCAGCCGCCCGGTGCCCGTCATCACCAGATCACCGTCGATGCGGCAGGACACCTCGACGATCTCACTGCCCGCGTCCACCGCGACGCGCTCGACGCGCACGTCGATCTCTGCGCCCGGCCGGACCATGCCCAGGAATCGGGTGGTCCAGGCGGTGATGGCGCGCGGGGGCAGCGGGGAGGACGGATCGATCGCCGACACCGCGTGCTGCGCCGCGGCGGACAGCCACATGCCGTGCACGATCGGGCTGCCCAGACCGGCCAGCTTGGCGGCGTTGTCGGAGGTGTGGATGGGGTTGTGGTCGCCGGAGACCGCCGCGAAGGCGGCCATCGCGCGCGGGGCCAGGATCGTCACGTCCCGGCGACGGCGGCGCGGGGTGTCGGTCGCCTCGTCCGAGACCGTTCCGGCCGCGCGCGGCGGATCGGTGAGCTCGCCGTCGCCGTTGCGACCGCGAATCGCGAAGCGCTCCACCAGTTTTGCCACGACCGGGGTGTCCAGGCCGTGATCGCGCATCACGCCGACGGTGACGTTCACCTCGACCACGCGGCCCAGGTCGGTGTCCAGCACCGCACCGGACTCCGCACGCACGGCCAGCACCGCGTGCTCGTCCGGGAGGGCAGCGGCCAGCTCGATCCGGTGATCGAGATGCACCAGGTCCAGCATGCCCTCGATGACGCTGCCGCCCTGTTCGGTGCGGGTCGCGCCCAGCACCGCGAACACGGCGGGCCAGCACGCGCCCACCAGCACGTCCGGCACGGTGCGGCCGATGGTGCTCAGCGTCGCGGGCAGGCCCGAACCGGTGACTCCGGCGTGGTCCGCGATCAGATCCGGCGACCAGGCCAGGTTCACGTGTGCGACGTGCGAGCCGTCGGCCGACTTGACCTCCGGCAGCGACTGTCCGGCGGCGACGGCCAGCAGCGCCGACATCGCGGCCGCGGCGTCGTCCTCGGAGACGACCGGCGCACCGCCGTTATAGGCCGAGGCGGGCACGGTCATCCGGATCCGCACGCTCGCACCGGCTTCGGTCTCCCGGCCGGTCAGGCGGGCCAGCGGCACGCTCAGCTCGACGTACGCGTTGTCGGTGTCGGGGCCCTCCACCGCGGTCAGCTCCGCACCGGTGGAGCGGTGGTACGCGCCCTGCTCGCCGACGGTCCACTCGCCCGGATCACCGAGGCGGTGCACCGGGTTGGGGGCGGTACGGCCGGCCCACTGCACGTCGGGTGCGGCCAGCACCAGATCGATGGCTCCGGCGATGACGTCCGCGCGTCGGCGGCCGTCCACCGCACGCGGCGTCAAACCTTCGCGCACAAGCGAATACGCGGCGTCCTGCTCGAAGCGGTCGAGCAGTTCGCCGACCGGCTCGTCCACCCGGGTGATACCCGCGACCGCGACCGTGCCCGGGATGACGCACACCTGATCGGCCGAGTAGCGCGGATCGTGCGCCTGCCACAGCGAATCCGAACGCCACCAGCGGCGCACGTCGCCGTCCACGACGGGCACGAAGTTGACCGGCTTGCCCGGGGTCTTGCACAGGGCGATGAAGAACGGCACGTCGGCGGGGTGCAGTACCGCCTCGGCGACGGCCGGGTACTGCTCCTTTAGCGTGCAGATCGCCTGCACCGGAGCCTCGAACGCGTCGTCGCTCGCGAAAAGCGTCGCGATCTCACCACGGTCGGCCGGGTTGAGCCGGGATTCGGTGCGGCGCACCATCTCCGCGAACCGGTCGCGCCAGGTGATGTCCAGCCACACCGAGCGGGTGGCGTCGGCGATCGCGTCGCCCAGGTCGGTGCCGCAGTCGAAGTCCTTGCGGCGGTCCAGGCCGATGGCCAGTTCGACGTAGCGCTCCAGCCAGTCCAGGTAGGTCATCGTGGCCAGGTCGCCGAAGTACGGCTTGGCGGTGCCGTTCAGCGCGGCGATGATGTCCTCGCGACGCTCGGCGACCGCGTCGGCGTCACCGGCGACCTCGTCGAGCAGACGGCCGGTGCGCGAGGCGGAGTTGTCGATCTCGTGGATGTCCGCGCCCAATTGGCTACGGCCCGAAGCCATTCCGCCGGTCGCGGTGCCCGCGCCGACCCAGTCCGGGGTGCCGGGGGTGTCTACCAGCAGCTGCTTGACCTCGGGTGCGGTGGTGGCCTCCAGGGTCGCCATCGCGGCGGTGCCGACCAGCACGCCGTCCAGCGGCATCGCCGGGTAGCCGTGCACCTGCGACCAGCGGCCGGTCAGGTATTCGGTAGCGCGCTCGGGTGTGCCGATGCCGCCGCCGACGCAGACCACGACGTTGGCGCGGTTGCGCAGTTCGGCATAGGTGTCCAGGAGCAGATCGTCAAGATCCTCCCAGGAGTGGTGGCCACCGGCGCGCCCGCCCTCGATGTGCATGATCACCGGGTAGTCCGGCACCGCGTCGGCGATCCGCAGCACGGCGCGGATCTGCGCGACGGTGCCCGGCTTGAACGCGACGTGACTGATGCCGACCTCGGTCAGCTCCTCGATCAGCGCGACGGCCTCGTCCAGCTCCGGGATACCGGCGGTGACGATCACGCCGTCGAGCGGGGCTCCGGCCGCACGGGCCTTCTGCACCAGGCGCTTACCGCCCAGTTGCAGCTTCCACAGGTACGGGTCCAGGAACAGCGAGTTGAACTGCACCGAACGTCCCGGGTGCAGCAGGGTCTTCAGTTCGGCGACCCGATCGGCGAAGATCTGCTCGGTCACCTGACCGCCACCGGCGAGTTCGGCCCAGTGGCCCGCATTCGCCGCCGCCGCAACGATTTTCGCGTCGACGGTGGTCGGGGTCATGCCCGCCAGCAGGATCGGCGAGCGGCCGGTGAGCCGGGTGAACGAGGTTTCGACCACGACGCGGCCGTTGGGCAGCCGGATCGGCTGAGGTGCGAACGTCGTCCAGGCCGCGGCGACCGAGGGGGCCGCACCGGGGGTGAACAGCGCGCGCTGGCCGGGCCGGGTGGCCACGGCGACGATGCCGACGCCGGTGCCCCGCAGCGAGCCCTGGGTCAGGCGGGTCAGCAGATCACCCGGGCCCAGATCCAGAATCCATTGCGCGCCTTCGGAAACCGTGTTCTCGACGATGGATACCCAGTCCACCGGATCCACCAGGATCTGCCGGGCGAGTTCACCGGCCAGTTCGGCGTCGATGCCGCACTTGGCGGCCCAGCCCGACACCAGATCCACGGTCTCGGCCAGTGCCGGGTGGTGGAAGCCGATCTCGACCTCGACGTCCTCGAACACCGGCGCGAACACCGCGCCGCCACGCTTCTTGGCGTCGCGGTCGTGGGTCTGCTCGGCGTTGATCTCCGCGCAGCGCTGGCGCACCCGGTCCAGCTGGGCGACGGTGCCGGACAGCACCACCCGGCGGCGTCCGTTGCGAATCGACAGCACCGCGGCCGCGGCCGGATCCACGCCCTCGGCCACCTCGGCGACGATCGCCTGCAGCTGTTCGGGATCGACATTGGAGACCGCGACCATCGGGGACTTCTCGCCCACCGGGACCAGACCGCGGCGGCGCGCCACGAGAGTCGCCGCCGCACCGATCAACTGGGCCACCGCGAGCAGTTCGGCATCACGCGAGCCGTGTTCCTGCGCGGCCTTCGCCGCGAGCAGGCCCTGCGAATGCCCGACCACCGCGACCGGCGCGTGCTCGGCCGGATCCAGCCCCTGCAGCCGCAGCGCCCGCAGCGCGGCGACCTGACTCAGGAACACGCCCGGCATGGAGACCGCGGCGGAGCGCAGCATCTGCGGCGAAGGCGCGCCGGAGACCTCATCGGAGTCCTCGTCGGCCAGTTCGTCCTCGAGCATCCAGGCCACCGGGTCGAACCCGACCGGCCGGACCACCAATAGCTGCGAGGCGACCGGTCCCAGCAGGGTCGCGGCCTCGTTCACCAGCGCGGTCAGCTCGGGTTCGAGGGCGCTGTCGCGCCCGATCTCCTCGAGCTCGCCCAACCACTGCGCCCCCTGGCCGCCGAAGGCCAGCGCGTAGGCCTCCCCCGCCAGCAGTCGGTCCACAAGCGACGACTTGATACCTGTATCGGGAACCCCCCCGGAAACCTTCGCGGTAGATCCGGTCCCGGTGCTCTCGTTGATCGTCAAGACGTTCGACTTCCTACTCGTGGTGGCTCACCCCTGCACTCGGGGCCGCACCTGGCGTGCACACCGCACTCCTCGGCCCTGAGGACTGATCAGTGGCGAGGATGGCACAAAATCATGAGGAAATCCTCACGTTTGCCCCCTACCTCTCCAACTACCGCCGAGTATTCAAGTACGCCCGTACAAGAATGCCGCCAAACATGACTCCCCCTCATGTTTGAACCCGCTGGTGGGGCCAGTAACCCCCGTTCAGAAAAGTTGAGGACCCCTCATATTGACCGTTACGCAATCGTTATAAACCCAGGTGGTGTTACCCGCGAGTACGAAACGCCGATCCACCGCTTCGCTCCAGCCGCCACGCCCGGTAGAGTTTGGACGGTCGTACCATCACGCGCGAGTGGCGAAAATGGCAGACGCGCTGGATTTAGGTTCCAGTGTCCTAACGGACGTAGGGGTTCAAGTCCCCTCTCGCGCACAGATTCCCGGCAGATTTGCCGGGTTTGCGTGCCATGTGTTCGAGTGCGCTCGAACACACGGAGGTGACCTGGGAAATGCGCACCCACCTGCGACAACTTATGGCGAATCTGCCACGATCGGTGATCCACATCTCCGATGGGCCGGGCATTGGATGTGAACGGGGCCGCCCATGATCCCCCCGCTCATTCCGCCGCAAGCACCGCTGGAACAGCTGATCCGCGGCACGCTGCCCGGTCCACCGGAACCGACCCCCGTACCCGATGACGACATCCTGTACGGCGTTTCGACACTCGGCGAGGCCGGCAGAGTCCTCGATCGGCATGTAACGGCAGCGCTCGATTGGGCACCTGGGACGCATCTGCACATCCAGCCTGTGGAGGACGCGCCCGCACCAACCGCGCATCCCGTGGCGGCACAAGCACCGTCGAACACTTCATTTCCACCGTCCGCTGCGTCTACCGGCACGCTGAAGACAGAGGCTGGATTCGCCCCAGCGACAACCCCGCCCGCAAACTCACCTTTCCCGCACGCCGCACATCGCACCGCTACGCCATCCCCTCGGACCAACTCACCCAGATCTGCCATATCGCCGCGATTACCGGCGAGACCCCGACCTGGACTCCCTGCTCCTGCGCCTGCACCTCGAAACAGCCTGCCGCCGAAGCGGAGCCCTCTCACTACGTCCACACGACCTCGACATCACCCAATGCCTGGCAACGGTCTCCCCCACCCTGATGAGCCACCTCGTCGCCCACGGCCACGAACGCCACAGCCCACAAATCCGAACAACTCCTGCGCTACCGCAACGGCGAACCCATCACCAGACGGCGTTACGACTACCCGCCCTACACCGACCGGGCGGCCAAGCTGATCCGCTGGATGTACCGGGTCTGTTCTTCCTGATTGTCAGCATCCCGCTGATGCCGTGAGTGGCAGAATCCACTGTGGCGGAACGGAACTCGCTCGATCGATGTGATGCCGTGAGATCGCGATGGGAGTCGAACTCGGCGGCCTGGACCTCACCGGCCGGGTGCCGGGCCTGCTGCACGCGTGAGCCCGGGTCGCCGACGGGAGTTTTGCCTCGGCCTGGTGGAAACGGTGCTGCGCGCGGCGAACCGGGACGGGCAACTCCCGGACTGGCCGACTCGTCTGCTGTTGCGTGAGCGGGACGGGGCGATCCGGTCACCGCGAGCCGCGCTTACCGCGTGGTGGTCATGCTTAAGTCGCCTTCGCGTGTCGCACCGCTGTGTCGGTGGCATCGAATTCGTTTGATACCAGTATCTTTCGTGTCGACTGGTGTCAAAATCCCACTGGATCAACAGGTGTAGATCCCGCGATTTCGCACGGCTGCGGTCGCGTAGGTTTCTGCTTCCCGCTCGCTTTTCAGCCGCACGAAAAGGATCTACTCATGTACCCATCCGACAGACGCAAGCTGGCGCGCTTGCTGGTTCCGCTGATCTTGCTGGTGACCGTGCTCGTGGCACCATTCCACACGCCACAGGCGTCCGCGGACGACGGCATGACCAACATCCTCGACCATAAGTACGGGCTGTTCGTCCACTACCTGCCCCGCCTCACGGTGAACTCCAGCGGCGTGGCCATCGAGGACCCCAACACCCTGGCGAACAGCTTCGACGCGAACGGATTCGCCAACGACCTGGCCACCGCGAAGGTGCAGTACGTCATCTTCACCGCCTGGCACTCCAAGATGGTGGCCCTGTACCCGAGCCAGAAGATGCTGGACTGGGGCCTGCCCGGCCACCGCGTCGACCGCGACCTCATCGGAGACATGATCACCGCGGTCAAGGCCAAAGGCATCCACGTCTACCTCTACTCCCACCCGCGCGACGGCATGGAATTCACCGACGCGGACAAACAGACGACCGGCTGGGGCACAGCGCCGCACCCGACCAACCAGGAATGGAACCCGGGATCGGACTTCAACCGGCCCCGATGGAACGCGTTCATCAACGACATCTACCAGGAACTGATGCAGCGCTACGGATCCCGGATCGACGGGCTGTACCTGGACGAGGGAAGCCCCGCGGGCGACAGCCAGAGAGTCATCGACTACCCCCGGCTGCGCAACACGATCAAAACGGTCAACCCGCGCGCGGTGTTGATCCAGAACAACTACGGCAACCTGTACGGCCTGGACATGGGCATGAAGGAATACTTCGGCCAGAACGAGTTCGCCCAAACCAACGGAGACCTGTGGCCCGGCTACGCCGAGCCCGTGGCCGCGACCATGCGCGGAACCGGAACCTCCTGGTGGGCATCGGAAACCGGCGGCTCGGTGAAGTACACGCCACAGAGCATGTTCCGGTACACCGTCCTGCAAGCGGCCACCGACAGCGAGGGCGGCGGCATGGCCTGGGCCGCGGGACCCTACGCCGGGGGCGGCTGGGAACCCGGCGTCATACCCGCACTCCAGCAGATGGGTACCTGGATCGACCAGATCAACCCGTCCGTCTTCGGCACCCGGCCCAGCACCTCCTACCCCACCAAAGCCGGAACCCGCATCACCGACCTGTCCTGGGGCGTCGCGACCAAATCACCTGATGACCGCACCGAGTACATCCACGTGCTCAAACCGCCTGCCGGGCAAACCCTCACCCTTCCCCTGCCCCAGGACGGCAAGGTCTTTTCAGCAGCCTCCCTGGTCAAGGACGGCATGCCGGTACTGCTCACCCAGGACATCAACCATGTCAGGCTCACCATCCCAGAATTCTGGGACGCCAACGACACCGCGATCAAACTCACCGTCGCCAGCAGCTCCGGTCCCGTCGCGCTCTACCGCTGCTTCGACCCCAGCACGACAGATCACCTGGTCACCACTCAATCCGGGTGCGAGGACCCCAGCCGCTACTCCCTGGAGGGTCCCGTCGGCTACGTCTACCACGGCCAGGTCGCGGGCACGGTTCCCCTCTACCGCTGTTTCAACTCCAGCACCAGAGATCACCTGATCACCACGCAATCCGGGTGCGAAGACCCGAGCCGCTACTCCTTCGAGGGCCCGGTCGGCTACGTCTACCACGACCAGATCACGGGCACTGTGCCCCTCTACCGCTGCTTCAACTCCAGCACCCGACATCACCTGGTCACCACCCAGTCCAATTGCGAGGACCCGAGCCACTACTCCCTGGAAGGCCCCCTCGGCTACATCATCGACTGAACCAGACGAACGTACCCGAAACGAACGATCGAGTAAGTCCCCGATGTGACAGGCTGGCCGAGGCCCACCCCGCCCCGGCCAGCCGGGACGGGGTCACCCTTCACGCACGAGGGGCCGCGATGTCGAGCGGGCCGACGAGGTACTCCGCGGCTGCAGCCAGGCCCATGCGTGCCTCAGCTCACCCAAGCAGGACTACGACGTCCTGATGGCTGCGTCCAACGAGTTCCCTTCTGCCACAGCGGATCCCGCTACGCATTGGAACTTCTGGCCCAAATCGAATCCGGCAAAGCAGGACCCGGCGACGTGCGCGTTGAGCCCAACAGAGGTCGTCAACGGTGTTCGCCCTGCCCGATTTGCTTCATCAACGCGTCCATATCGGCCTGGTCCCAGACCTCGGCGAACTTGCCGTCTTCGAGGCGATAATGAGTGAGCTCGGAAATAGTCACCCGACGACCGGTTGCCTCAATTCCACGGAAAGCCCCCCTGTGGGTGCCGGTTACAGTGAAGTGCAACGCTATATAGTCGCCGTCTACAAGGAGGTTCCGCATATCCCAATGCCAGTCAGGAAATGCGGCGAAGAGATGTGAGAATTGCGTCGTAACGGCGACTGGATCCATAGGGACGTCATTGACCTTGATAGTTGGTGTATAGAATGACGCCATTCCATCAAAATCGTGCTCATTACAGCGCTCGAGATAAGACAGGTACCTGGATCGGTGTTCGTCGCGCTTTGTAAGCATGCATTCTCACCGCCTCATGTGGTCGACTCACATACCTTCGCAAACATATTAGTCCTTCAGCAGCTAGGTGTACTGACCACGGACCTTGGTGACGGCGTGGCGAGCTGACATAACGAAGACCTCCGAGTGAAGTGCGAGCTGTCTGGAAACGCATTCACCACCGGAGGTCTTCGTGTCCCACCGTAATGCCCCACTGACCGAGTTGGGCCGGTTACGGCTCGCGCGGTACGTCGTGGATGAGCGTTGGCCGCTGCGGCGTGCAGCGGAACGGTTCCAGGTCTCACCCACCACCGCCGAACGGTGGGCCGACCGCTACCGTGTCGCTGACGCCGCCGGGATGAGCGACCGGTCCAGCCGCCCGCATCACAGCCCGAACCGCACACCCACCCGCACAGAACGCCGCATCGTGAAAGTACGGCTGCTACGCCGGTGGGGGCCAGCTCGTATCGCGTACCTGCTGGGATTGCATCCCTCGACCGTGCACCGCGTGCTGGCCCGCTACCGGCTCGCCCGGTTGCGGTGGCTCGACCGTGCCACCGCCCAGCCCATCCGCCGCTGCGCGCACCCCGCACCCGGCGACCTGATCCACCTCGACATCAAGAAACTCGGCAACATCCCCGACGGCGGCGGCCACCGCACCGTCGGTCGCCGCGCCGGTAAACGCAATCGCACCCGCACGCCGGGAAAAACGCTGCGGCGCAACGGAAAGCAGCCATGTCGGCATCAGCTACCTGCACAACGCCGTTGACGACCACTCCCGCCTGGCCTATAGCGAGTACTCGCCGACGAGCGCAAGCAAACCGCTGTCGCGTTCTGGCGACGAGCACGAAAGTTCTTCGCCACCAACGGAATCAGCGTTAGACCGGTACTGACCGACAACGGCTCCTGCTACATCTCACAACTGTGGCGATCCGAGCTGGCAGCCACCGGCATCGCGCACAAACGGACCCGCCCCCACCGGCCACAAACCAACGGCAAAGTCGAACGCTTCAAGTGCGCACGAGGCGCATGGTTGTATTCCCGGTTCAGCCGGGAGGGACTCGAAGGGAGGTTCCTGGGTCTGATGGGCAGCGGGTCGCTCGGCCGCATGTCACGCATGGGCCGCAGCACCCCTTTCGGCTTGCCCGTGGTGCCCGAGGAGTACGACAGCGGCATGCCGAGTTGCTCGTCCGCCACCGGTGTGACGGGCTGCGCGGCGGTGACGGTCGCGTAGTCCTCGAACGGGTCGTTCGCCCCGTCGACCATGATCCAACGCTCGACGTCCGGGCACAGCGCGGGCAGCTCGACGGCCACTGCCATGCGACTGGTCGTGAAAACGACGGTCGCTCCGCAGTCGTTGATGATGTAGGCAGCCTCCGAAGCGGTGAGCTGGGCCGAGGCCAGGGTGTAGTAGAGGCCTGTTCGCTCGGCACCGCCCTGGACTTCCACCATGGGTAGGCAGTTCTCCATGAAGATCGAGATCCGGTCCCGCTGTCGCAACCCATGGTCCCGCAGCAGGTGGGCGACGCGGTTCGCCCTGCCGCCCAACCCGTCGGCGCGTCCGCCGTCCGGCCCGAGCCCGAGTTCCGGGGATATACGCTCTCTGCCCGCGTCCCGCGGGCCACTACCCGATGCCACGGGAGATGACGACGGCCGAGGTACAGCTCACGGTGCGCCACTTCGTCGACGCCGCCGTTCCCGGGGCGGACCGACACGACGACCACAGGGGCCCGGGCCGTCGCGACATCGCAGGTGGGGCAGCAGCGATCAGAAACTTCCACTCCGCAGTACTGCCGAGACGAGTATGCGGAGTTCGTCGGCGATGTGCGGCCTGCTGCACATCGCCGCGATAGGGGTGATGTCGGCGACCAAGCCGATGGATGACTGCACGCGTGCCCGCGCCTCGACGACTGGAATGTTCGGCAGCACCTCCCGCAGGGTCGCCACCCATTCATCGACGTACTCGCGTTCGCTCTTGCGTATCGCCTGCTGCTGTTCATCGGGCAGGTAGATCAGGTCGCTGGCCACAATCCTGAGTAGCGGTCCGTGGGGTCCCAGCGCGAGTTCGATGTACGTGCGGACGATGGTGTCGAGCGCGCCTTCGGGATCCTTCGCATACCCCAGCCGATGCCGAGTCACATAGTGGAGTCCTTCCGCGCCCCGGGTGAGCACCGCATTGAGAATCTCGGACTTTCCGCCGAAGTTCTGATATACGGTCGCCAACGCCATCTCGGATTCCGAGGCGATTCCCTCTATGCCGATACCGTTGTACCCGTTGGCATCGAACAATCTCGTGGCCGTACTCAGTATGCGCTCGCGCCGACCCTGCGGTGTCCGAAGTACCGGACCATACGTCTCCGAACCACTTGTGGCAGCCTCCAGTGCGCATGCGAGAATGGCTCGCGCCATTACTTCCAACAGCTCCCGCGCTCGCCCGGGATCCAGTTTCTCTCGATACTCACGAACGTTCGAGTACACCGACAGGACGCTCCATGAGAGAAGTTCCAGATCAGTCTCTCGCCTGTCCGGATAAGCCGACCGAAATATTTTAAGAGCCATTGCCAGTACGGCACGCAATTTCTCCCTGAATTCGATCCTCTCGTCGCCCGAGAGATGGCGCCGCTCTCGCTTCCAGAGCAATGCTTCTTCTCGTTCGAGGACCAGCTCACCGAGTTCGGAGAGAAAGAACGTCACCCGATCTTCCGGCTCCGCACCCATCGCCAGTGCTCGCGTTGCCACTGCCTCGACGGCCCCTAATTGTTCGGTCAGGGCATGCGCGAGTATCTGGTGTTTATTTCGGAAATGGCGGTACAACGCCGGTCCGGTCAGCCCGACGGCAGCCGCCACATCGTCGATGCTGACATTGTGATATCCGCGCTCTCGAAAGAGTCGTGCGGCGGCTTCCATGAGTTGAAGTCTCCGCACCGAGGTTCGCTCGTGGCTCCGAACCGACTGCACCATCTCGTCCCATCCTCCCTGCACCCCATCCTCATTCCAGGATGAGACCGTCGCCTCGGCTACGCGCTGTTGCCCAGCTCGCCCGCCGGAACACCACCCACCAACTGGTCCAGATATTCCGCGAGCCCGAGCAGAACAGTGCCAGCGGAATCGTCCAGCCGCCACCGGACAGCGCATTCGGCAATCCTCGTGACGGATTCGGATCCCTCCACGATCCTGCGGTTGCGCAACGGAATGGCGGCGAGCACGTCACCGCTCACCGTCAGATCTCCCGCCGCGGTGGAGATGGTCAATCCGATCCGGTCCGGAAACTCGTCGGCATCGGAGCCGGTATGCAATTCCACGCCGGTGACCTGCTCGAGCAGGTCGCCGTACCGTACGAACCCGTCTATCCGAGTTTTCCCCTCGCGAGAACCCAGATAACCGATCATGAAACCCATATCGGGGCCGGAGCCGTGCAGCCACCGATAAAACCACGGCGACTGCCAGGAACGTGGTCCCCAGGAGTGGTCCCGGATTCCGCCGCCCCGCACGATGAACTCGTCGTCGCCCACCACGACCGCACCCGTCGCCTCCACCTGCTGCTCATAATGATGAGCGGCGAAGTCGTCGCCGGCCGGGCTGCCGAAATGCGGCGGGCCGGCAGCTCGAAATTGCAGGAAGACCCGCAGCGGGGTCCGACGGCCATGGGCGAATGCCGACCGAGGTTCCAGCATCGCCGCCGGATCGGACAAGACGACCACTTCGCCATCGAAGCGGACCTCGTGACTGCTGAAGGGATCGCATACGCGGAACTCCAACCCGGCGCCACGGAAGCACTCGCCGACTTCGGGCTGCTCCCGGGCGAACGCGAAGACAACCTCTCCGCCCGGGAAGAACAGGCAAACAGTCCGCTCACCATTTTGCTCGTTCGGTCGCGACGCCAGCCGGAAGAAGCCGCCCAACCCCGACGAGGGATCCGCGAAGTGAAAATACATGGACTCGTTGTAGTTCGGCTCGGGTCCCGCGATGTGCAGGAGGTCATCGTCCGGGGCATACCCGGCCGGCCAGCTGTCGTCCGGTGTCATGACTTACTCCTCATGTCGTTCACCACTGCTAGGAGACCGCTCGCGATTCGCCTCGCCAATATTGTTTCCGCAGTTCGTGTTTGGCTATCTTGGCCGCGGGAGTCAGCGGGAGCGCGTCGACGAAATCCACGCTGCGCGGCGCCTTGTACCGCGCGATCAGAGTTCCGCAGTGATCGCGCAACTCCGCGGCATCGGCCGACATGCCCGGTTGCAGCACGACCACGGCATGGACCCGCTCGCCCCAGTCGGGATCGGGTACCCCGATCACCGCGCAGCTGGCCACCGCCGGATGCCGCGACAGGGCGTTCTCGACTTCGGCCGAGTACACGTTCTCTCCGCCGGAGACGATCATGTCTTTGATCCGGTCGACGATATAGAGGTAGCCGTTCTCGTCCAGGTAGCCGCCGTCGCCGGTATGCATCCAGCCGCCGCGCAAGGCAGTTGCGGTCTCCTGCGGGCGATTCCAGTAACCGAGCATCACGTGTGGACCCCGCGCCACTACTTCGCCCACCGTTCCGCACGGCACGTCGACATCGTCGGAATCGACGATCTTCACCTCGGCGATGGGCACTGCCCGCCCGGCCGACCGCAGGAGTGCGGGATCGCGGTGATCGGCGGAGGTCAGGACCGTCGTCGTGGGAGAGAGCTCGGTCATCCCGTACGCCTGCAACAGCCGCACCTCCGGCAGCAGCCGCATCGTGCGTTCCAGTACCGCCTGCGATATCGGCGAGGATCCGTACAGCAGATTCCGCAGACTCGACAGGTCGCGCTCCGCGGCCCGCGGGGAGTCGACGAACATCTGAATCATCGTCGGCGCCAGGAACATATCGGTGATGCGGTACTTCTCGACGGCGTCGGCGACGACCTTCGGGTCGAATCCGGGCAGGATCACATGAGAACCTCCCACCATGTTCCGCGCGATCCACCCGGCTCCGTCGGCGAGATGGAACATCGGGGCGCAATGCAGAAGCCGTCCGTACGGTTCCATGAATTGCCCGGTGGCGAGGGCACCCAGCGCCGCCGTCACCAGATTCGTATGACTCAGCATCACCCCTTTCGGGGTGCCGGTCGTGCCGCCCGTGTAGTAGATGGCGGCCAGATCCGCTCCCCCGCGCCGGGCATCCTCGACAGGTTCGGCCTGCTCGATCAGCTTCTCGAAACCGTATACTCCCGACGGAGTCCGCCGCTCACCACTGTGGACATATGCGTCCACTACCGTTGCCGCACTGCGGATTTCGCCGACGAGGTCCAGGAAAGTGTCATCAACGACCAGCACCCGAGCGCCGGAGTCCTGGAGCGAGAACGCGATCTCCGGCACGCTCCACCGGGTATTGAGCGGAACGACGACCGCATCGGCCCACGGCGCCGCCAGCAAGAATTCGTGATAGTGATCGCTGTTCTGCGCCAGGATCGCGATCCGGTCTCCGCTGGCCACCCCCAGCCCGTGGAGCGCCGCCGCCAGACGCGCCACACGGTCTTTGCACTGCGCCCACGTGCGCACGCGCTCGCCGAACACCGTCGCGGGCAGCTCGGGATTCAGCTGCGCCGCGCGGTGCAGCGCCTGTGTCAGGTACATCGTCGCCTCTTAATACGTCACGTTCCCCGCGTCGACCGTAAGCGCCAGTGCGGTAACGAATTTCGATTCGTCGGAAGCGAGGAACAGCACCGCGTTCGCCTGGTCGGCGGGTTGGCTGAGCGGATCCGGGAACGAGGTGGTGAGCATGCCCCCGACACCCGGATTGGCCTCGAGCGCGGGCCCGAACGGAGCCGTACCGGCCGGATCGCCCATCGCCGTATCGACCCCGCCCGGATGCAGGCTGTTGACCCTGATCCGATGTTGCGCGAGCTCGTGCGCCAGGGCCTTGGTCATTCCGGTGATGGCGTGCTTGCTCGCCACGTACGGCAGCAGGAAGGGCAGGCCCTTGAGCCCGGCGGCCGAGCTGGTCAGGATCATCGAGCCGCCGCCGCGCTCGACCAGGTGCGGCGCGGTGGCCATGATCGTGTTCCAGGTCCCGGTCAGGTTGACGCTGATCGTTTCGTCGAAGATCTCGGGAGTGACCTGATCCCAGGGGGCGATGATGCAGATCCCGGCGTTGGCGACGACGATGTCGAGTCCGCCGTGCTCGGCCACCGCCGCGTCGACCGCGGCCGGGAGACCGGCGCGGTCCCGGATGTCCACCACCGCGGCCGAGATCTTCCCGCCCGCCGCCTCGACCAGCCGTACGGTCTCATCGAGATCCGCCGTCGTCGCGCTCGCGTACTGGACCTGCGGGATCGGCGTGCAGACATCGAGGGCGATGATCGAGGCGCCCTCCTCGGCCAGCCGGATCGCGTGCGCGCGCCCCTGACCGCGCGCCGCACCCGTGATCAGGGCTACTTTGCCCTGGACTCGTCCGCCCATTGCCAAATCCTCCAAATACGGATTATCAGTCATAATTTCAAATATTTTCCGGAAGGCCTCGACGCTCGCGATTATCGCCCGGCGAGCCGATCCCTGCGTCGCTGACCCTGCAGCGCCATAATTTCGTGGTGCCATTGAGTCTCGCCCAATCCGGTTCGACCAGCCCAGGAACACGTGAATTGGTCGAAGGAAATATAGGTATTGGGGCCCATATCGATCTCGAACCCGGACCGCTGCTCACCGGTGATCCGGTACTGCTCGCCGGTCTCGTCCGTGACGTCGTATTCGACACGCACGATACGGAAACCGGAGCGGTGATAGCGCACCGAGATATCGCGGACCTTGCGGACCTCTTTTCCGGCAAGGACGTACGCGTGCGTGACGACCGCGGAGCCGTCGGCCTCCTGCCGGGTCTGGGAGAGCAGGGTCAGTTCATCGCCGAAATGGAACATGTCGAAATTCCCCGGCGAATGCCGGTACTCCGCGCGGGGGCTCCACGAATGATCGTGCTGGGCAACGCAATCGACCGCTTGGCGTTCACCGTCGATCGTTACCTCGCCGACGACCTTGATCGTCTGATCGACATGCCCGACCGGCTCGTCACCCGTTCGCGTCTCGAGACGCCCCCGGTCCCCGGTGTGATGGAAGCCCACGAACCCTTTGCCTGCGCCCTCGATCGCGGTCCAGGAAAGATCCACCGGTTCCATCATCGCCGTGACCTCGAGATCGGCGGTCAAACGGCCGCACGGAGAGCGGTAGCGCAGAGTCCACTCCCGGGGCGCGGGATGCGCCTCGACCGTGAGACCGGACCAGAGCGTGAACCTCGACAACCGGGCCGACCCCATCGGCATGTGGTACTGCTGATCGCAGTAGTCCATGTCGAGAATGGATTGCGCCACCTCCGAAACGGCGAACACCTTCGAGGTCGCCACGTCGAGGTTGGTGCGGAAACCGGCCCAGAAATGCAGGCGCATCCCGGCCTCGGTCCACGCGGTGAACCACTGTGTCTCCAGCCATCGGTCTTCCCGATAACTCGGTCTGGCGAAGTCCTTGTAACTACGAGGCATGCTGACTCTCTCCTTCGAGGGCGTTTGCCGCTGAGTCCGTGCCGGCGAATTCGAAACTCGGGAAGCCCGAGGCGACCTGCTGATCGAACACGGCGAACACCGCGTTCGCGCCGCCCATGTAGAAGTGGACGGTCTGCAGCTTGCCCTCCATATTGGCACCGAAACCGTAGGAATTGGCTTCACGGCCGTAGGCGTACATCAGCGTCTGTTCGGCGATCTCGGCCGCATGCGAGGACCATTCCCGCTCGGCCACTTCTTTGACCTCGATGGTGTCGGCGCCCAGCCGCTCGCCTCGAGCGATCACCTGAGAGACGAAGGTCGACACCTCTTCCGCCGTGGTCGGCCAGTTGCCACCGGGATAGAGCGGCCCGCCCAGGATGAACAGGTTCGGAAATCCATTGACAGCAATGGACAGATAGATGGACAGCTCATCCCGCCAACGCTCCTCGAGCGACATTCCGCCTCGACCGCGAACATCCATTCGGAACAAGGAGCCGGTCAAGAAGTCGAATCCGGTCGCGAAGATGATGACATCGAAGTCGTATTCCGCATCCGTCGTGGCGAGGCCGGTCGGCGTCGCATGTGTGAACGGAGTAGCGCGCACGTCGACGAGGTCTACATTGTCCTGGTTGAACGTCTCGAAGAACTCCGTGCCAGAAGGCGGCCGCTTCACCGTGTACGGGTAGGACGGCAACAGCTTTTCCGCGGTGGCAGGATCGCTGACCAATTCCTTGATCTTGCCACGCAAGAAGTTCGAAGCCGTGTCGTTCGCGGCCTTGTCGACCCCGATATCATCGAAGGATTCGATCATGAATCGGAAGCCGCCCTTGCTCCATGCCTCCTCGAAGATCGCCGCGCGCTCCTCGTCACCGAAATCGAGCGCTTTTCGCCCGGTGAAAGAGTAGGGCATGGAGAACGGGTGCTCACGAACGCGCCTCCGGAAGTCGGCTCGATTCCCCTCGAACTCTTCATGGTCGGCATCGGTCAGCGGCGCATTGTTCATCGGAACGCTGAAATTGGGCGTGCGCTGGAAAACCGTCAGATGTTCCGCCTGCTTCGCCACCTGCGGCACGATCTGGATACCGCTCGAGCCCGTGCCGATCACCGCGACTCGTTTCCCACTGAAATCGACATCTCCGGCCGGCCACGTCGCGGAGTGGTAAACCTGGCCTTGATACTCCTCGAGGCCCTCGAGGGTGGGGCGTATCGGAGCCGATTGAATTCCGACCGCACTGATCAGGTATTTCGCCGACCAGGTCTTCCCGTCGTCCGTGTCCACCTCCCAGCGGGCGCGAGCTTCGTCCCATATCGCGCGCTCCACCGATGTCGAGAAGCTGTAGTGGCGCCGGAGATCCAGTTTGTCGGCCACGGTACGAAGGTAGGTCAGCACCTCCGGCTGAGCCGGGAACCGCTCGGAATAACGCCACGGACCGAAAAGGTCATCGAAGAAATTCAAGCGGTAGAAGGTACCTTCGGAATCGGTTCGCGCGCCCGGATATTTATTCCAGAGCCAGGTTCCACCGACATCTTCCGCACGTTCGAACGAGCGAACCTCGAGGCCGGCTTCGCGGAGCCGATATGTGGCGGCGAGTCCCCCGAAGCCGGCGCCGATGACGATTGCGTCGACCGACCCCGCGGAGGCACGGCCGTTCGAATTCGAGATAAAAGGCATGTCATGTATCCTTGAAACTTAATTATTTGATGGCGATCGGGTTGACCGGCGATCCGGTACCACCGGTGACATTCAGCGGCGGCGCCGTCAGGAAGAATTCGTAGATTTTATCCTCGGCGCAATCCGCACCGAGCGCCTCGAGGTCCCACAACTCACCGAGCATGAGGCCCATATCCCGAAGTGCCAGCATGTGCAGCGGCAACACAATTCCTTCGCGTGGCACCGCAGGCTCGACCGCGACATTGTCGGCCGCGACGGCCGCCACATCGTGATCGAACAGCCACCCGGCCGTGCGCCACCCCAGACCGGGGCCGTCGGCCTGCCAGGCCGGTCCGTGATCGAGACCGTACTCGGCGTATTTCGGCCACCATCCGGTACGAATCAGGACGATATCCCCTTGCCGGATCTCCACCCCCTGCGCCGCAACGACATCATCCAATTCCTCGGGCTGGATGACAGCGCCCGCCTCGACCGCGTCGACACCCCTGTGACGGGCGATATCGAGCAGCACGCCACGGCCGGCGACCTGCGCCGCCTCCGCCACCGCGTCGATCCCGTCGCGCATGACGCCGAAGCTGGTCGACATACTCGCGGGGACATTGTTGTACATCAGGTTGTCGTAGTAGGCATGACACAAGGCGTCCCACTGGGTCGATGACTGCAGTGCCATGATGATCCAATCATCATTGACACGGAACGGCGTGGTCTCGTAAACCGGACCGATCTCACCTTCGCGACCACCGCCCCAATTCCCCAGCCGCTGCCCCAGATTTTCGTCGCCGCCATCGATAGCCATCAAATGGACCGGCGCCCGGCGCAGGCCGTGCGCCCCCATCGGGCTGTCACCGTTGAGCGGTATGGCCAGAGAAAATGTTTTGCCTCGACGCGCCAATGTCGCCGCCCGCGCGAGAGTGTCGCCGGTTATGTGATTGAGTGTCCCCAACTGGTCATCGTCGCCCCAACGCCCCCAATTGCGAACTCGCTCCGCGAGCCGTCGCCAATCATCGCTCATAGCGGACTCCTCTGTCTGCTGATCTGCCATTACGCACGAGCGTCCAGAACACACCCGGCTCATACGCTTCACGCGGCCTCGCGGCGTCACCAATGTTAGTTTGTATTTCAGCGATGTCAACTACATCACACTAAATTTCCACAAGACCAGAAGGTTCACCCGGCTGGGCCCGGCCGCCGAGCCGCCGCCGGCCTCGCATGCCCCTTCGACAACGGTATGCATCCCGGAAGCTAGCCGCCCGGCCAAGCGGAAGATGCTGTCTAACAGCCGGTTCACAGAGAAGAAGACCGGTAGTCATCGATCGCACTTACTGCGGGAGACGTCCGATTCTCGACATCCAGCCATCGCCGAAGCTGGGTCCGGCCGCAGGGCCGGACCCAGCTCAGCACCACAAGCCACGCCTCAGGCTGCCTTTAGTTGTTAATGGAAACTCTATGCGGATCTGCGATTGTAGAAAATAGTGCCACGTTGCGAGCCGTATTCGCTATAAGTGCACACTGTGATACCGCGTCCCGCCGAACCAGTCCGCGGAAGTGACATAGCTGCTGTATGCGAACACGGGGCCGAGGATGCGGCATCAAGCGCTGAAAGCCGTGTGCATACGGCCGAGGCGCCTCCGACGAATCCCGGATATATTCGGTCGTTTCCCTCGGCATCAGTGCGATACCGCAGCCGATGCCGAGAACGAACCGGCGGTGTGGTGGACATGTCAG
>NZ_BDBQ01000140.1 GCF_001613065.1 Nocardia miyunensis NBRC 108239 | reverse complement strand
CCTCGCGGTAGCGATCTTGACGGGTGGATGAAGCAGGTTCGCGAGGCCGGGCTGACCGAACTCGGCCCGTTCCTTCGCGGCCTCGACCAAGACCATGACGCCGCGATCGCCGGCCTCACCGTGCCCTACAGCAACGGACCGATCGAGGGCGTCAACACCAAGACCAAGCTGATCAAGCGACAAATGTATGGCAGGGCCAGTTTTCAGCTACTTCGGCACCGCATCCTGCTCGCATAGCCTGGCCACCACCGAAAGTGAGCCAGAGCCGTTAAATTGACAGACCCCTGGCCGCGTTCCGACGAATCTCGACGTCGCCTTGCAGAACATGTTCGACGTACGACGCCGCGCTAGAGAGGAATGCGCTGGTATCGATCGAGTTCAGAGCGGCCCCAATCTGACTGACTTCCACACCGCGAAGCCCGGGCACAAACACGACAGCCAGCTGATCGGCTGTCGGCGTGGATGCTGTCGGACTCACACCGGCAGCGTAACCGGGAACGCGAAGTGTTCCGGAAATTCGCGAAACACGAGGGCGATGGAGTCATCTATGACCTGTTGAACTCTGGCTTGTTGCTGGCGGTTATGTAGACGACGTATCGCTGGGGATGGCGGAGTGTGCCGCGCGGGTGTCCCGTCCAGCAAGTCGCGGCCATAGGGCGCTCGATATGCGGCACGGGAGCTCGGTGGCTCGGACCGGAGCCGGTCGGCCCGATGAGTAGTGTCGTGTCCGTGGATGGGCAGACTGGATTGTTCACCCACACAGTGCGTGGGTGAGCAAGTTGCGGATATCCACGGTGGAGGGTGTGCCGGTATAGGAGAAGGTGACCGCGAGCCCGGACGCGGTGGCGCCGGAGATGGCCGAGAAGCCGTGGACGTCACCGAGGTGGCCGACATATTGTGGGCCGCACGGTAATTGGGTGTAGGTGATGCCGAGCCCGTAGGACATGCCGTCACCGTGGCCCATGTCGGTCCCGTCGAGCATCTGCTGCAGTTGGGTCGGTGGGACCACCTGCCCGGCCAGTAGCGCGAGGAAGAACCGGTTCAGGTCGGCGCCCGTGCTGACCAGCGCGCCAGCCGCCCACAGTAGCGACGGCTCCACCCGCGTCTCGTCGGTAACGGTGCCGTCGACGGTGGCGTAGCCGGTCGGATGCGGGTCGCGCAGGCCGGTTTCGCCGGTGGCTGGCAGGTAGGTGTCCGACAGGGCCAGCGGACTGAGAATGCGGCCGCGCAGTTCATCGGTGTAGCGGTGTCCGGTCACCGCCTCGATCAGCATGCCGGCGACGATGTAGTTGGTGCTGGTGTATTTGAATTGGGTGCCGGGGGCGAACTGCGCGGGACGCCGTAGGGCGGCTGCGATCTCCTGTGCTGGGGTGTAGGTACGGCCGCGCCGTGCCGCCTCGTACTCGTTCGTCTCCGGGGATACGGTCAGTTCGGGCAGTCCGCTTCGATGGCCCAGGATCTGGCCGACGGTGATGGCGTGCCCGTCGACCCCGTTACCACTCAGCAGACCGGGCAGATACGTGTCGATCGACTGGTCGAGGTTGATCCTGTGTTCGGCCACCAGTTGCAGCACAATCGCGGCGGTGAAAGCCTTCGTGATGCTACCGACCCGGACATGCTGGGCAAGATCGCGAGAGATCGGGGTCCCTGTGGCGATATCGGCGAGGCCGGAGGTCGCGACGGTGGTGGTGCCGTTCTTGGTGAGCGTGGCTATTGCCCCGACAGCACCCGAGCGGATCAGCGCATCGAGGTCGCCTTGCACCGCGTCCACGCGGGCGAGGGCAACCGACGGTGCGGGGACGGACTCGACCGAACTCGTCGTGCAGGCAGACAAGAGCACCATGGCTGTGCAGATCGGGAGAACGAAGGCTCGTATGCCCATGATCCGACAGTAGGGCCCCAAGGCCCGCGAACGCATCGGTAGTAGTGCAGCAGATCAGACCGGAGTACGTGGTTTGCCACAGTCACCACGAAAGCCACTGAGCTGCGCAAACCTCTCACTGAACCGCTTCGGCCCCTCGGTGCCCCCAAGAGAACCGGCTGCTCGCCGATGGCGTCCAAGTCGTGGTCCTGGATCCCGGCACGCGCCGCGTGACGGTGCCTGCGGCACGGGCGCGTGTCCTTGTCGAAAGATTTCGCAGTCAGCGCGGTGTGCTGATCTGCACGCTTAGTGGACACGACCGGGGTTCCAGCCGATTCCTGCTGCTGGAACAGTCGAGAACGTGCTCGTGTCGTTCTTGGCATGGCCCGTTGTGAGGCTTGCATACCGCGATCGGTCCGCAATCCGACTGGTTGGTGAACCGAGGTTCGGTCGATTTCGGATGTCCGGTCAACTGACCCGTGGCTCGCGGAAGAACTGTGCTTGGCTTCCTCGTCCAAGCCGACGGTGTGGATGCCCGCACATTCGCGAACACCCCACACTCATGGATTCCCTGATGGCGGGACAGTCCAACGCCAGCGAGCACGGTGGCCTTCGCCTGAGCGATAATTACGTCCAGCACGACCGCTGGGGCAGTTAATGGTGCTCGGGGGTGTTGCGTTGATTCGGAGGCATCATGGCCAACATCTGGTTGAGGACGGTTTCGAAAGTTTCGAATGCGTTGGTGATTTCGTCGAGGGATTTGGCCGGGCTGATCGGGGCGCTGGGGGCAGGTGGTGGGGTGGTCTTGTTCGGCGGATCAGCGTCGTGAAGGACGCGTAGGCAGTCCGAACTCCCAGCCTGTGCCTGTGTGGTGAATCGCTGCCATGTGGTCTGGATTGCTGGGACGGGGACGCGGAAGAATTTGTCCGCGTCATCGGCGATCTTTCCCAGGTCCGTACAGGCGCTGAGCATCTTGTGGTCGGTATCCTGGGTTCCGTCGCCGGATGGTTCGAGAGCCTTGCTCATCTCCCTCTCCACGCGACTTTGTCTGATCAGCAAATCCTTGCCGCCCACCAGGTTCCACGCGACCAGTTGCATGGTCCTGGTGTGCGAAGAGATGGGTGCCACGGCCACTTTCATCACGCTCGTCGGATTCGGCAGGGCTTGTGGCTTCCAGTTAGCCCCGAATGCCTGCCGCCAGCCGGTCACGGCTGTCACACCCACGGCCGCACTACACAGCAACACCACCCATCGGCGGCGACTCGAGAGGGTTTCGGGCCGAGGCCGCGCCGACGACGAACGTGGAGGTAGCTTCAGGATTTCCGTGCGTACCAGGTCCGCGCCCGCCACGGCGGCTACGGAAGCGAATGCGGCGATTGCGCAGTAGATGACCGCGGCCGGTATCAGGTCCAGGAGTGGATCCATCGCAGTCGGGTGCCATCGGCATGAGGATGCGAGCGTGGTCAGCGGCGGTATGCAGCCGTCGAGCCAGGTCAGGACCGCAATCCCGGTCATAGTGACCAGCGACGCAGTCTGCGCGGCCATCAATGCCGTCAGAACTCGGAACCGATGCCCTCGGGCGCCGGTGGTGAGCGCGGCAAGGGCGGCGGTGAATGCGAGGGACACCAGCAGCCATGTTTCGTAGATCATGTCGTATTCGCCGCCCCGGACCTTGGGCGTCGGTGGCCGCCACGTGTGCATGTAGGCAAGGACTGCGATCACTGCGCCGATGCCGGCAATGCCGCTCAGCAGCCCGGGGCGCAGGATCGAACGTAACGGTGGCGGGCCCGGCTGTGGTGCGGGCGTATCGGCTGTGGCACAGAGGATCTGGATCCATCGTGGCGTGGCTTCGCGTGAGCGGGCGAACCATACCCCCAAGGGAACGATCCACAGCAGGGTTACCGCGGTCGGAGCCAGCCACAGATCGTCCAGATTCAGTGCGGGTGCCCACAGTCTGTCCGCGAGCCAGATTTCTCCCGTGTGTCCGGCGACCGGGGCCCAGAACGTCCGGCGGAGAAAGGCGGAGTCCGTCCACACTCCCATGACCAGGACGGCGCCGTTCCTGTCCCACCACATGAGCCAGGAGGCCAGCGCTGCGGCGGCGGGCACGAGTATCAGCGGGATTGTCGGCCGAATCGTGCGTCCGGGCCACACCCGAGCCAGCAGTAGGGCGCAGCGAGTGGTCCAGACGGCGAAGACCACAGCGGCAACGACCATCAGTAGCAGGAACACCGGCTGCCTGGGCAGCCAGCGGGCAGTGGCGATGTCGTCCGCGATCAGTTCGCTCAGGGCCAATCCGATCCCGAGCCACAACCCGGCACGGATTCCGGACAGCACCGGTCGGCCGATCACCATCGCGTAGGAGACCGCACGGCAGAGGGCGAATCCGACCACCCCGGCGATCATGCCCGCCTCGACCAACTCGACGACCTGTGGGATCACCGACTGGGTGTAGCCGGCACCGGGCACAAATTCGGTGATCATGTGATTGCCCAGCCCGGCCGCAGCCCCGGCGAGCACCATAGACAACCCCTGAACACCGAACAGCACGGCGGGTTCTTTCAGATTCTCGTCGCGGATGGCCATCCGCGGATGGGTGCGCCACAGTTCTGCGATGTTTCGGGCTGCGCGCGCGGCCCAGCCGGTTGCGACAGCGGGCGACGAGGATGGCCAACCGCTGCGGTCGGCTCCCCAGTCCTTCGCGGCGAGATCGGCATACAGCTCGCGACTGCGTAACACATCTGCCCGCGCCAGATAAACCACGACGGCAAGAAGGACAGCCACGGCGAGCCTCCAGGCAGCCTCCGGCGTATCGTCGCGCCAGTACGCCGGTTTGAACGCCAGATAGTCGACGTAGTAGACGATGTAGGGCATCAGGATCCCGACGAGGAACGCTCGCCACAGCGCCTCGGTCAGGTACGTGATCGTGAGATCCCGGTTCCTGACATGTCCCAATTCGTGTAGTACCACTGCCGAGAAGCGTTGCGGCGCACTGGTCCTGACGTCCAACAGGCCATTGTGCAGAGAGATGATCGGCCGTGTGGTGCGCCCGAACACCACCGCTCCGGTGGAGAACGCGGTCGGTGCGACCGCGAAATCGATACGGGGTCGTGGCGCCCCGGCCGGGCCGGTGGTTGCGATCAGGTCGTCGAGGTGATGGTGTATTTCTTTGTTCTTGTCGACCGAAGCCAGAGAGACCATCGCGCCGCGACGCTTTTTCCACGCCGGGAGCACGAAGAACACCCCCGCAGCGGCCACGAACACCATCACCGTCCACACCAGGGGCAGCCAGGCAGGCGGCCCCGGTTGGTAGCGTGCCGCGCATTGATCGACAAGATCCCACCTGTCGATCAGTGTCCAATTCGCTGACGTGTCCTGGTTAGGATCACCGCCCGCGGCGAGGATACAGTCGTAGTCGTTCGCGGTGAACACTGTGGCGATGTCGAAGGTCATCGCGATACTCGCCACGCTGATGAGCATCAGCAGCAACGCGAACCGGGTGGTCGTTCCGGCGCCGAGGAATCGGTACTCGATCGGGTTCGCCGCCGGTGCCGAGGTCACTGCTACTCCTCGGTGCCGTGGTCACCTTCGTCGCTGGTCGACCGTAGAGGATCTTCGGTGGCGGTGGTCTCCGAGTTGTCGGAGGTTCCGCGTTTCAATCGGTTCTCGACCGCTTCGGCGATCTTGGTTGCCTCGTCGTGCTCGATTCCCCGTTGCTCGGCCAGCTCCAGCACCTGGCGCCGGACCTGCTCGAGCTGCCCGGATGTCAGCGATGGAATCACCGCTGAAGGTGACGACTTGCGGAAACTCTTGCGCAGCAAGGCTTTTACGCCCGCACTCACGCCATCGACCGCAGTGTCAACAGCGTGTTGTGCCACCTTGTCCACCACGAGCCACACCACCGGCGTCACCACCGCCACAACCTCATCGACCCCGAAACCCAGAGGCTCGCGAGGAGGTCGTCGACGCCGTAACTGCCTAACTATCACCCGCTCATCAAGTCCGGCCATGCGATCGATGAGAGCGAGTTCCTCGGGTGCGACCTCCGCCACAATATCGCTAACCACCGAGCGAACCGTAACCGCCTGCGGCGCACTCGAATTGACGCTCTCTTCACTGGTCACCGCGACCTACCCCCAGAACACGATTCGGAATGTCGCGTGGAGCCTATACCGCGCTCACTCGGCACACGCGGTTTCGCGCGGATTCGGGTGCAAGGTTATCGACAGCGCCTCCCTGTGGACGGTCACCTAATTCCCCCGGCCTGCCGTCACGGAATTCCTCCAGTTGGCGGGCCTCGCTGCCAGCGTAGCGGGGCTGCTGGGCGGGGTCAGGTGGTGGGTCGTCCGGGTCGTTTGCGGGGGCGGTAGGAGGGTCCGTCCATCAGGACTTGGTGGCTGGTGTTGATGAGCCGGTCGAGCAGGCTTTCAGCGACGACGGGGTTCGGGAACAGCGGATACCAGTCCTTCGGGGCCCGGTTCGAGGTGAGGACGAGGGGTTTGCCGCTGGTGGCGCGGTCGCTGATGAGTTCGTAGAGGTCATCAGCGTGCATGGCGGTGTGCTCCCGCATCGCGAAATCATCCAAGATCAGGACGTGGGGTTTGGTGTATTCGCGGATCCTTTTGCCCCAGGACCGATCTGCGTGTCCGCCGGCCAGGTCGGCGAGCACTCGTGAGGTTTTGGCGAAGCGGACATCGGCGCCGCGGCGGGCGACGGCGTGGCCGAGGGCTTGTGCCACATGGGTTTTCCCGACCCCGACCGGCCCGAACAAGATCACCGACTCCCCGGCATCCAGCCAGCGCAACGCGCCCAGATCACGGATCATCGCGGCGGGCAGTTTCGGGTTGGCGGTGAAGTCGAAGTCCTCGAAGGTGGCCTGTTCTTCGAACTTGGCGCGCCGGATTCTTCGTGTGAGCGCGTTGGTTTCGCGGCGGGCGATCTCGTCCTCGCAGAGGACCTGCAGGAATTCCAGGTGCCCGAGCTGCCCGTCCCGGGTTTGGGCCAGGCGCGCGTCGAGAGTGTCGAGCATGCCGGTGAGTTTCAGCGCGCGCAGCACGTCGCGCAGACCGGGGTCACTGATGGATGACAAGGTGATTCTCCAGAATATTTCACGAAAGTGTTGGGTGGACAGCCTGTTTCAGGCTGCGGGGTGATCACCGAACTGGTCGGGGCCGCGCAGGAACGCCGGGACCGCGGCAATATGGCCGCGGCCGGCCTCGAGGGGATCGTCGGTGTCGGTGCCGGCGGCGAGGATGCCTTTGACGGTGCGGTAGGACGGGTCACCGGCTTCGATCGCGCGGGCGCAGGCGGCCTCGAGACGGGCCGGACCGTATTTCTCCCGCTGCCGCAGGATGCCTTGGGCGGCGCGCAGTCGATGGATCGCGTTGGGCGACAACAGTTCACCGATCACCAGTTCGCAGGCGGGACCGATCTCGGCGGCGATCTTGCGGCACCAGGTCGGACCTTGCAGATGGAACGCAATCCGCTCCGGCGGGTAATGCTCGAGATTCGTCGCCCGACCGGACAGGTGCAGCACATGGGTGGCCACCACGTGCTGGTCATAGAAGACCTGCACGATGTCGCCGCAGGTGCGTGCGTGCAGCCGCTGCCCGATCAACCGCCACGGCACCGAATACAGTGCTTTCCCGATCTTGAGGTGGGTGTCCAGGCCGACCACGCCGGTCGACCAGACCGCGATCTCGAACGGCGTGGCAGGCAGCGGCGCCAACGCGGCGGCCTCCACCGCGGCGAACACCTGCGCCGGTTGCCCGCCGTCCAAGGCCCGGGATTTCCGCAGTCCCGCGACCTGACTGCTCCAGCGAACAGCCTCGGCCTGCATGTGGACCAGACTGGTGAATTCTCTTCCGCGCCAGAAGGAATTGCGAACATACGGCATCGGCCGCTCCACCCGCGGCTTGTCCTTCGGCTTCCCGGCCCGCGCCGGATCCACCAGCGCGCCGTAATGCGCGGCGAGTTCACCATAGGCGCGGTTGAGCTTCGGGTCATAGAGGTCGGGTTTGTCGACACCGGTCTTGAGATTGTCGATCACCAGCCTCGCGGGAACACCATCGAAGAACTCGAACGCCGCCACATGTGAAGCGCACCACGATGTTTGGTCCATCTTCAGCACCGGCTGCACGAACAAGTGCCGCGAGCACGACAACACCATCACGAACGCCCAGACCGACACCCGCTTCCCGCTCGCCGGGTTGGTCCACATTCCCAACTTGCCGTAATCGATCTGCGCTTCGCTGCCCGGTGGGACCGCGCCGCGCGGCACGGTCACTTTCTCCCTAGCGATCTCCTCAGCGAAATGCGCTGCGACCCAACGCCGCACCGACGATTCCGACGCGGCCAGGCCGTGCTCGTCACGCAGACGCTGCGCGATCGTGGCCACCGTGACATCGGCGGCGAGCCAGTCTTTGATCGTTTCGGTGTGCTCGGCGATCGCCGGCCACGTTTGTGCCCGTGCAGCCGGATCGTGCAGTGCTGGAAACCATTCCGCCGCCTTGGCCGCCCACTGCTCGACCGACAGCGGCGGTGTCACGCCGGGTGTGATGCCCTCGGCGATCGCCGGAGCGACGTATTTTCGGATCGTCTTGCGATCGATGTTCAGCGACGCGGCCATCTCGCGCTGCCCGCGACCGGCCTGCCAGTGGGTGTAGAGCTCGACAAGATCGAACATCGAGAAACTTCTCCTCGCCATCTCACCGCCTCTTCTCGCCCGGGAACAACCGTTCGAGAACAAGCGAACCTATGTGCGAGGCCCACCCCGAGCAGACACACCGCCAAGGTGGAGGAATTACGTGACAGCCGGTGGAGGATATCCGTGACAGCCGGGTGGAGGATATCCGTGACGGAAAACGCCCTCACCTGGGGGAATTAGATGACCGCTGACAGTATGAGAAACGTTATCCTGCAAGGTCACCGCCGTCAGCGGAGATGTCTGCGTAGCGAATACAGCCAAATCGTGCGGCGTCGGATACGACAACAGGAAATGGCATCCGGCCCGCGGCCGGGCAGGTCGACCGCGCTAGATCGGTGCCCCCCGCAACGCGAGTTCCTGCGACAACTGTGTCCAATATGCGGAATCACCGTGTGCGTCATGCACCAACACGAACTTCGGCCGACCGTACCACCGCCGCAAAGCTTAAAATGAATCGATAAGTTCTTTCGCGATAGCGGTGAGCCGGTCGTCGCTCGGCATGACGAAGTTGACGATTCGGTCAGAGGGGACGGTTCCGCGATTGCGGCAGATTCCCGGGAATCGTGGACGTATGCCGCTGGTTTCGAGGCGCTTGATCCATCGCACATGCGGGTCTGAGGCCGACCAGTCCGTCGCCAACCAGCCGAGTTGCTTGTTGCCGACATAGGCTGCCACAGCATGAGGATTTGCATTGTTGGGCTTTAGCTTCAGTGTGACCTTGACCGGCCCCAGTGGCAATCCGGCGAGGTTGGCCTCGAAGTGATCCGTGCCCGATATCGCGCGCTCGCGCCAGCCGGGCCCCGGCGGCAGGGTGCCGTCGAGACCGGATAAGGAAGCATCCAAGGGGACGGGGGCCGGTGCGTCGACATCAACGGTCCTGGCTCGCGGCCGAGACGCACTTGCCGACCGCGGTGCGACGTTCCCGTACGTTGGACTCGCGCCAAGCGAGCGCCTGCTCTCAGGTGTGCCGAATATTCGGGCGAAGAGTCCCATGCACGAATAGTAGCCACCTATTCAGTTCGTGCTGGCGGCCTTTCGCGCTCACGGGGTGTCGGTGCGGAGCTGACGGGACCCCATGGTTCGGTCCAGTGCGTGTGAGAGCCGGTTATCGGTGGATTCAGGTTGCAGCGTATCCGGCTGGGGTGTTGTAGCCCAGTGCGGAATGTCTTCGGCGGTGGTTGTATTCGTTCTTCCAGTCGGTGATCGCGACGCGTGCCTGGGTGAGAGACCAGAAGCTGTTGATGTTGAGGCATTCGTCGCGCAGGCGTCCGTTGAACGATTCGATGTAGCCGTTGCGCCAGGGCTGGCCGGGCGGGATGAACGCCAGCCCGACCCGTTCGCCGGTCCAGTCGGCCATCGCCTGGTAGGCGAATTCGGGCCCGTTGTCGCAGCGCAGGGCGGCCGGGTATCCGCGGTCGACGGCGATCCGGTCGAGCTCGTCGATGAGCCGGTCGGCGGTGATCGAGCGCTCGACCAGGCCCGCGGAGACATTCACGGGTGTGTTCGTCGACGATCGAGACGATCTTGACCGGGTGGCCGTTGTCGGTGGCGTCGAACTGGAAATCCACCGCCCACACCCGATTCGGTGCATTCGCTTCCACCACCGTGGTAGTGGAGGTGCCCAGGTGTTTTCGGCGGCGCCGCTGCGGCACTCGTAGCCGCTCGTCGCGCCAGAGGCGTTGGATCTTCTTGTGGTTGACCGTCCAGCCTTCGTCGCGTGCGTCGTGGTAGGCACGGCGGAAACCCTGCCGTGGATGCGCTTTCGCCCAGTGTCGTAACCAATCACGTAGCGCCGCATCAGGATCGGCGGTGGTCTCGCGGGCCGCAGGCCTGCGTTGGGTACTTCGGTGTTGCCCGGTGACCCGGCAGGCGAACCGCTCACTCACCTCGAGCGCGCGCATCAGGTGCGCCACGGCCACCCGCCGGCGTTCCGGGTCTAGAAGTTTCCCTTCGCGATCTCCTTCAGCGCCGCCTTCTCCAGCTTCGTCTAGGCGAGAAGCCTTTTCAGGGGGGAGTTTTCGCGCTCGAGGTCCTTCAACCGCTTGGCATCGTCGGCCTTGAGGCCACCGAACTGGTTACGCCACCGGTAGTAGGTGGCCGCGGTGATCTGCAATGTCCGGCACACATCGGCGACGTCCTTACCCTCGCTCAGCAGTCGATCGGCCTCGCTCAGCTTGCGCACGACCTGTTCAGGGGTGTGCCTCTTACGTGTCGCCATGGTCTTCGAGCCTTCCCGCCCACTACGTGGGCCGCAAGGCTCTCACACTCCCCGGACCGAAATCATGGGGTCAGATCACCCAGATCCGTAGTCGCTACGGGGATGAATGGGTCATAGGCTTTCTGCCGCAACATGATTTGGGCGGCCTGCCGCTCATCTCTGCTGCAGATCTCTGGTGGCCCAGGGCGATGCGGGCCAGGGCGTGCCTGCATGGTTGCTGTGGTGATCGGATCTGCTGGACCGAGTGTCCGGTCCGGTCACGCTGGCCCGGGAAACCCTGACGGCACTATGCGCCAAGTGATCTGGGAGGTGTCGATCCGCGGCGCTCAGCGACAACGCCGCCCGCCACTGTCCGACTCACGGTAGCGAGACCCTGCTGCCTTTCTCGAACGCAACCCGGACGATCTGACCGGGGCGTTGGGACATCTGTGCATTCGGCCGAGCACCTCTGCATGCCGGATCAATTGAGGAGGGGCAGGCTCCTGGTGTCCGCCAGGAGGCTGCCCCGACGTAGCGATTACTGGTTCCGCTTGCGGTAGTACACCGCAAACAAGCGCAGTATCTCGAGCAGTATCGGGGCCGCCGCAACCCAGCCGGCCAGCAACCCCACCGCTGTCGCGATCGAGACAGCGAGGGAAAGTGCCACCAGGGGGTGGATTCCGCGTGCGGCATGCGGGTCCGGAGGGTTCGGCTGAGAAATCTCAGGGGGCGGCGTCACGCTCACGAATGCTCCTAATGTTTGTGCTAGCTGGATGTTTGGAAGCGCCGCTGCCCTCATCTGCCGGAACCGGCGGGGGCAGCACCCTTTTGGGTGGTTGATGGTGCGGCGATTGCCAGTGTTGAGGAGAATTCGACGATTCGCAAAGCCTGCTCAGCCACCATTCGGCAGTAGGCTAAGGTTGGCACACAGTTAGCAAATAGCTTGCGGGTGGCCAACTTTCGTTCAGCCGGTGCTGCGGACTACCGAAGCCGGACGCCGCCAGGCACTGAGGGCTTCGGATCTCGAGCAGATCGTTGGCGCGAGTCGTCAACTACACGTGGGCTCTTGCCAAACGATCGGGATGAGGTCGAGGTCTCGGAGATCGACACGATCGCTCGCAGGAACACGGTGTCGTACGCGCAATGGGATACCGAGCGGACAGACGTGTGATCTGCGTGCGCGGAGTGCGCGCGGTCGGCGTGCGCCGCGCGCGAGTGAGCAAATATCGCCTTTCAATCATCGTTCGAACGCATGAGAAAAATGTGGCGATCGGCCCGTGGGAACGTCGGCGCCGGGGTGGGGTGTGTTGGGAACGCCCCGTCCTGCCTGGGGTGGGGTGTGTTGGGAACGCCCCGTCCTGCCTGGGGTGGGGGCTGCGATGAGAACGCGTGTCCTGCTGACGAAGAGGCGATGGTGACCTCCCCGAAGAGCTGTGACGGTCACGAAGGGCAGGCGGCGGAGGCGTCCCTTCCGTGAGAGTGAGACAGACGGTGGTGGGAACGCTCCCTCAGAGGAAGGGAACGGGGACCCCTTCTCTCAGGAGCGCGGTGGTGGCATCCCCTCCCGGGAGGACTTCTGGCGGAGACGCCCAGAGGAGGGAAGCCATCGAGATACCTTCCCGGGGAGGGGGACGGTAGCGGCGACCTCTCCGACAGTGAAGGACGGGTAGCGGACTTGGCAGGCAACTTGGTTGTGATCGGCGGCGCGGGTGCGCGCGATCGACGGCTTCCGGAAGTTCGCGCGCGATCGGCGAGGTATGTGCGATCCACTCATTGCGGGGCTCGCCTCGAGCCGCGTTGTGCGCGATCGAAGGGGAGCGGGTGCGCGCGATCGTGAAGTGCGCGATGCGCGCGGTCTGCGGGTGCGGCGCGCGCGATCGTCGGCCGAAACCGCGCGCGACGAGAGCAGCCGGGGCGCTACGAGCCTGTGGGGGCATCCCGACGAGACGAACGGGCCGACGCGGTCATCAGTCAGTCTCAGCAGCGCTTGATCAGCGACCTGATGGTCGACGCTGGCTACATCCACGCCTAGCGCAAAATGTCGGAGTTCCCGCCAAGGTGGTTCGGCAGCGACCAGTCAGCACAATTGCAAATATGACACACATCACCTCAGTTGGGCTGCTGTATGGCGGTCTGAGCAGCGGCAATGAGTCACCAAATGGGTTCTTGTGCGGCGCGGAGAACTCGAAGTTGATCAATTCCGGGGCCCGCTCTGGACTTGCGGCCGGTGTCGGATTGCGCGAGTGAATGTCCAGTCTGTGAGACCGGTTAGGGCGGATCGTTCACGCAGGCCGACTTCCTACAACGGGACTGCCCCGGATCTGATTGACTCGCGGGTTGTGGTGGTTTCAGGCCGCGAGTGAGGCTTGGCTCAGGGTCTCGTACTCGACCGGAGTTAGCCGGGACAGCCCTCACCGGCGCCGTCGGCGGTGGTAAGTCCGCTCGATCCAGCACACCATGGCCAGACGCAGTTCTTCCTTTGTGTCCCGACGCTTCCGGTCGAGCACGTTACGTTGCAGCAGCGCGAACCACGACTCCATGGCCGAGTTGTCCGCAGTCTCCGACCAAACCCATCGATTGCGCGATCCCATTGTCGGCCAACCGATTAGCGAAGCGGATAGCCGTATAGGTCGAACCGCGGTCGCTGTGATGAATCAGTTGCCCGTCCCGGATCTCCCGGCTCCAGACCGCGTATTCCATCGCCCCGAGCACCAACTCGGTATCGCAACGGTCGGAGGTCTTCCACCCGCAAGAACTCATCCCGCACCGCCGCCAGCCAGAACGCGCCTTGGCCGTACGGGATGCGAGTGGCATCGGCGACCCACAACCGGTTCGGTTCTTCGGCGGTGAAATTGCGGTCGACCAGATCCGGTGCCGGAGGGGCCCGTGGATCCTGCCGGGTCGAACCAAGGCGCCATTTCTTGCGCAGGAACGCGCCCTGCAACTGCGAGGCCCGCATCAACCGCTCCACCCTCTTGCGTCCGACACGAATCCCTCTGCGCCGCAACATCGCGTGCACTCGCGGCGCCCCGCAAGTGCCACCCGAACTGGTGCGGATGTCAACGATCTCGGCCAGCAGCTTCTCGTCCTCGACATGACGATCCGACGGCTGCACGGCGCGTTTCTTCCATTCGTAATAGGTCGAGGACGCGATGCCCAGGACCCGCAGTACGAGCTCGACCGGGTGCTGGCTGTTCTGTTCAATGAACCGCATGATCACCGCCGGGTCGGGCCGAGCACCGACGCGAAATACGCACTCGCAGAACGCAATATCTCGTTGACCCGCTCCAACTCCACGCCCCGCTTCTTCAACGCTCGGTTCTCGGCGACCATGGCGGGCCTCGGCCCGTCATCACGTTCGCCGACATCGGCCTCGACCTGGCGGATCCAGTTCCTCAACGCCTCGTGATGCACCCCGAGCTGCTCGGCCAGCTTCCGGATCGTCGGCTGCGGATCGGACTCCCGATACAGCCGCACGGCCCGCGCCTTCAACTCGTCCGGGTTACTTCTTCGGTGCTGCCACGAATGACTCCTTCCGGTCCTATCGGACCACACTCAGAGCCCTCCGAAAAAGCGGGGGTGCCTCTCTATTTGTCAAGTCGCGGAACAGGACTCGGTTTCTCGACGGTGGCGTCTGGTGTCGTCGGCGACCATGATCCGCCAGAGGACGTTGGATAGCTGCCGTTTCAGGCAGCGCATGGCCGCTCGTGGGGAGGCTCCGCCCGCGAGGCGCCGATCGTAGTAGGCGCGGCCGGCACTGCCGGGCATCCGGACCTGCACCATGGCGATGGTGTGGATCGCGGCGTTGAGCTGCCGGTCACCGTAGCGGCTGAGCCGATGCACTTGGTGATCGGCGCTGGCGATCTCGATCGGCGCGGTGCCGTTGTAGGTGGCGTAGGCAGACGCGGTGGCGAAGCGCGTCGCCGGTCCGGTGCGGCCGATCAACCGACCCGCGAGAACGGGACCGACTCCGTCGATCGTCCGCAGCCGGGTGCCGTGCTCGTCGAGCAAACTATCGATGTCGGCCTGGTTGGAGGCCAACTGCTGGTCCAGGCGGCGAGCGTCACCGATCAGGTCGTTGCATAAGCTGACGCGGACCCGGTCGGACAAGGTCCGCGCACGGAATCCCCGCAGCACAGCGGCAGCTGTGTTGGCAGTCAGGCTGGTCGGAGCACCGCCGGCCAGCAGCTCTCGCAGCAGCGCGTGCAGCTGGTTGACGGTGCGAGTCTGGTTGGTGGACAGATCGTTCGCCGTTCATCCAGCATCCGCAATGCGTCGGCGTGTTCGTCGGTGACGACCGGTTTGCAGTCACCTTGCAGCGCGGCGACACACGCTGCGCCAGCGGCGTCGATCTTGCGGCGGCCGCCGCGCGAGAGCTCCCGCACCCGTGCGGTTGCGGTGGTCGGCACGTCCACCACCGTCTCGCCGTGAGCGATCAGCCATCGCGGCAGGTGCCGGCCCAGGCCATCGGCATTTTCCACGGCCCATCGTCGCTGCGGCGACGGCTTGGCCCACGCGATCAAACGTTTGTAACCGGCCAGGGTTGCCCTCGATCCGGACCGAACCCAGGTCGGCATTGGTGGCCGGGTGCACTGCGCTGGCGGTGTGAGTGCTCTTGTGCGGATCGACGCCGATGACGACCATGTATTTCGGGTCCCTTCTCAAACATTCGGGTGGGATCCGCGGCGGACAATCCGACTTCAAGTACCTTGCCCGTGCTTGTGGTCATGCATCTCTTCAGTCACGCCGTGAACGCAGGCCAGGTGGCGCGACATACCCCCGCAGAGTCAGCCGAAAGCCCTTCGGCGACAGGAACCTCAGGAGTCAAACCACCCGGCCCGCTGCGGCACGCTACGGGGAGCTACCCCGACCGCGAACCGCTACCGGACATATAAGTCGGAACCTCACTGCCTTGCTCGACCTGATCATCGATGACGTCGCCGTCTGGCTGGCAGCCGAATATCACGCAGTCCACGGAGCCAAGACTCCGCGAACCTGAACCGGCCACGCCACCACCGAGATCCACGGCCAATATCGACCCCGGACTGGCTGCTTGACCACTGTCACCACACCATGCAGCAGCCCCTCCGTCCATGCCAGTTCTACAGAGAAGCTCCGGAGCGAATTCCTCGCCGACCCACTGTCCGAGCGCGACCGCGTACGGCGTGCCCGGCCCGGACGACGGCGTGAACGCCCGGGTCGCCGAAGGCTGCCCGCGTTGAGGCGGCGAGCGGGTGATGTCGGTCATGCGATCACGATACGAGCGGGCACCGACACGCGGACATTGCGGGCATGGCCAGCACCCTGATGCCGTGCCGAAATCGGCGTGAATTCCGGGCTGGGCCTGGGTACCGTCTTAGCGTGCCATGTTTCGCCGCGGGTCGTACCCGCCGCTGAGTAGACGGTCTCAGCCGTCGTGATCACCGCGCAGCACCAGTCTCTGCGCGGGTCTCGGACGTACCTGCTCAGCGAAAGACAACGCCATGGTTATTCAGCTATGCACCCCCGCCGACCTGCCCGAAGTACTGGACATCACCCTGGAGGTCTTCGGCCCCTTCTACGAACAGACCTTCCGCTCGATGGTGACTCCGGAGGTCTTCGAACATCAGCACGGATCGTGGGCCGAGGACTACCGCCGGATGGTCCCCGGCCTTCTCTCTGACGAGCAGGGCAAGCACGTGGTGCTCGCCCGAGAGGGCAGCGAGATCGCGGGTTACCTCGCGTGGCACACCGACATCGACCGCCGACACGGTGAGATAGACATCCTTTGCGTACGTGAACAGTGGCGCGGCAAGGGATTCGGTCGCGCCCTGTGCGCATGGGCAATCGAACCCATGCGCAGTGAGGGCGCTGAGGTTGTCCAGATCGGCACTGGTGGCGATGACTTCCATGCGCCGGCGCGGCATCTGTACGAGTCGCTTGGGTTCAGTCTCGTGCCGGTGGCCGTCTCCTGCACAACATCGGCTGAGGGGCCACAGATCATCCGCAAGGTGTTCTCTTCCAGGGCATCTACGGCTGCTGTCTGGCCGCTGGCTAGCCTCGCGGCATGAGCGTCGACGACATCAGCAAGCTGCGACAGGACCTAGCCTCCCGCCTCGTGACAGCCCTCGGTCTGCCCGCCTCGGTCGCCGACGGCCGAGGCGGCTTCGACAAGTTATTTGGTCCAGGCCGATCCCGGACAGCTGCCCCGGTGTGGTTCGTCAGTAGAGGTTGGTGGGCAGCCACCAGTCCTGGGTGAGTCCGATCTCGGGGGCGATCTCGCCTGAGCGTCGTTCGTGGCCGCGGGCGATAACGACCTCGACGGCGCCGGTCTTGGCGAGGTAGGGACAGCGCGCGGCGGACGCGGTAGCGCAGTCCGGGTGCAAGGGTGCCGAGGTGGGACAGTGGCCGTCGTGGTCGACGAAGACGACCGCGGTGGTGGGGTCGGCGGGTAGTCCGCAGTGCTGGCAGAGCCACTGTTGTTGTGCGGCGGCGAGGCGGCCGCGGTGGATCATGCGCCAGTGTGGCCGCAAGGCCTCGTCCGGATCGGTGGTGACGGGCGTGATCCAGGGGATCGGCATGCCTTGGTGGACGGGTCTGCGGTGTCCGGTGGGGTTGTGGTCGACCTGGGCGGCGTCGAGGAGTCGCCAGAGCGGTGCGAAGATCCCGCATGCCGAGCACGAGGAGGTCTCGCAGGAGACGGTGCCGGTGTCCAGACCCAGCAGCCGTGGCCGGCCGCAGTCATCACACGGCAGCTGTGGCAGTTCGAGCGCTTTCTGGGGCTCGGGGGTCAGCGTGATCAGCTCGGGCAGTGTCGGGGTTCCTTCCGGGGTGCCGGGCGCGTTCGCGCCGCCTCGGCTGCTTCACTGTAGCGAGTTCGGTACTGTGCCAGGGGATTCTGGGTCGTTGTTCAGCTGCGGTGCTGATCTGCTCAGCGTTCATCACCGGTGGCCGGCCGAGGTGCCAATGTTCGAAGTCGAGGGCACGGGATCTCCGAACGTTCTCGGGACAGGGGTTGGTGTCGTAACGTGGTCCGTTTCATTGCTGCATTGACTTTGGATCGGTTGTCTCCCTGGTCTTTTCGGATCGGCGGGGGTTCGCCGTGAGGCTGTCGTACAGCGTGGTGGCGACGGTTGCGGCGGCTTGTGCGTAGGCGTGTATCTGGGGGCGATTGTCGTCGGAGCGCCAGGCGAGGGCCAGGTGACATGGGGAGATTCCGGTGACCGGTCGTACGGCCACACCACCGCGTGTGAGCAGTGGTGCGTTTCCTACGGCGAGCAGGCAGATGCCGCGCCCGTCGACCAGTGCTTCGTAGGTCTCGTCCGGGTTGCTGATCACTGCGCCGATGCGAGGGGTGTGGCCTGCGCGTGCGTCGAGGGCCAGCCAGTACTCGCGTAGTACGCCGGCGGACTCCGGTAGCGCGAGGAAGGGTTCATCGAGGAGGTCGGCGAATGCGACGGTGTCGTGCGAGGCGAGCGGGTGTTGTTGTGGCAGTGCGACATAGCGGGGTTCGGAAACCATGACGATCCAGCGGAAACGATGTTCGTCGGGAAGCGGCAGCCATACGTACGCCAGGTCGGTCGAGCCGTCGCTCAGGCCCGCTGTTGAGTCCTGCCAGCCGATTTGACGCAGTTCCAATCGGGCTGAGGGGTATGTGTCGGTGAAACGCGATCGCACTGCGGGCAGCATGCCTCCTCGGCCGGGGCTGGTGCTCATACCGATTGTCAGTCGGGTCGCCTCGTGAGCCTTGACCTGCTCGAGCGCGGCCTGGCCGGCGTCACAGGCCGCCAGTATCCGGCGCGCGTGCGGCCCAGCGTGGTGCCTGCGGCGGTGAGTCGGACTGACCGTCGGTCGCGTTCGAACAGTGCGGTGCCCAGGGTCTTTTCCAGCAGCCGGATCTGTTTGCTGAGGGCGGGTTGGGATATGAACAGTCGTTCCGCGGCCTTGGTGAAGTGAAGTTCTTCGGCGATGGTGACGAAGTATCGGAGGTCGCGGCTGTGGACGTTCATAACCAATGGTTATCAGAAGGGGTCTTGGACGCGACCGCCCAGCAGGTTGGACGGTGAGAGGGGTCGAAAGAAGCAGACAGTTCCGGGAGTAGATGTGAGCAAGGTATGGCTGATCACGGGTGCCAACAGTGGATTCGGTCGCGCGTTCGCCGAGGCGGCGGTGGGTGCGGGAGACACCGTGGTGGCCACCGCTCGAAGGCCTGAGACGCTGGTCGATCTGGTTGACGCTCGTCCGGGGCAGGTGCAGGCGGTGCGACTCGACGTTACCGATAGTGCCGCGGGCCGGGCGGTGGTCGACGATGTGGTTGCCCTGCACGGTCGTATCGACATCTTGGTCAACAACGCGGGCCGTACGCATGTTGGTGCGGTGGAGGAGACCACTGACGCGGAATTGCGTGATCTTTTCGAGGTGCACGTGTTCGGTCCCGCCGGGCTGATCCGGGCAGTTCTGCCGCACATGCGTGCACGCCGCTCCGGTGCGATCGTGCAGATCAGCAGTGTGGGAGGACAGATGTCCTTTGCCGGTTTCTCTGCCTACAGCGCGACCAAGTTCGCGCTGGAAGGTCTGTCCGAAGCGCTGGCCGACGAAGTCGCGCCGCTGGGGATCAAAGTGCTCATCGTGGAGCCCGGTGCCTTCCGCACCACCCTGTTCGGCAATGCCTCGACGAGCGCCCGTATCGCCGATTACGACGCTACGGTCGGGACCACCCGAGCCGGCGTCGCGGGGGGGAGACGGCAGCCAGCCCGGCGATCCGGCCAAGGCCGCCGCCGCGGTGATCGCGGCGCTGGAAGCCGAACACACGCCACTACGATTGCCCCTGGGAAATGATGCTGTCCACGGCGTGCTCAACCACGCCGACGCGATCCGCGCCGACGTCCTGGCATGGGAGAAGGTCACACGGGCCACGATGTTCGACGACTAAAGGCATCCTGTCGAGTGAACCGTGGGGGCTCTTGGTGACACGGCTCTGGCACACTTTCGATGGCGGATTGCTCTGGGGGACGGCATGATTCGTCGGTGTGTGAGGTAAATAATGCTGTTGGCGTTACATTTTCGAGCATGTCACCCGCTGATCGTCGGGGTGATGGATGAGGTGGTGCGGGCGCGAACACTGGATGGCTCGGCTTCCCGCACGACGTCTGTCGACATCGCGGAGCGGTCATCACTAACTTGCATCGCGCGATTCGAGTCGTGCGGTCTTGACTGGATGCTCACTGGTTTCGGCGTGTTCGCCCATGGGGGCTGTAATCCGGACTTGCGTTGGTGGCCTGCGACATCGGAACCGAACGAATCTGAACTCGAACACTGTCGGTCGCACCACTGGGGACCGGCCGGTGGGCCCGAGCAGGGAGACGCAGACCTTCATGGGTGTGACAAGCGGACGGCGACGTGGCAGCGATTCCGGGATCGTCCGTGCACGGCCGTGGGCCTACCCTGGGGATGGTGACGGTCGTCGGCTGGGGTCGGTTTGCCGGAAACCGCAGTGGACATTGGGAATTGAGGGAGGGCGGCGACAGTGAAGCCACCGGGTGTGTTATGTCTGGAGGGGGATTGGGAGGAGTCGTTGGAGAGTCGGCTCAGTGTCGAGTCTGCGCTGAGGTTGCTCGAGCGTGCCGGACAGATTCGGCTGGTCCACCGTGACGTCGGAACGTATGCCGAGCTTGAGCACTATGTCGACCGCTGGCTGAATGGCGAGTTGAGGGGATATGACTTCGCCTATTTCGGCTTCCACGGTGCTGCCGACACCCTTTGCGTCGGCGATCGTGACATCTCCCTTGCCGAGTTCGCTGGCCTCGTGGATGGGCGATGCGCTAAGAAAATCCTCTACTTCGCATCTTGTAAGATGCTGGCGTCCTCGGACGAGACTCTGATGGCATTCTGCAAACGAACCGGCGCACGGGCGGTCGCTGGCTACACCCGAAATGTCGATTGGGTGGAGGCGGCGGCTTTCGAACTCTTGATGGTTTCCGATCTCACGCACTCGGTCAACATGAAGTCGGCTTATGACAGGCTGCGGAAGGGGCATCCCGAGCTGACGAAGAAGCTTGGATTCCGAATGGCTCACTCGCAGTGGGCGTCTGAGCGCTCGATCGCTGCGGGTGCGTTGGACGGGTGAGCGCCGTGGGCGTGGAATCTGTCGACCTGTTTCAGTTCCTGGTACTGGGCCCTGCCACCCATCCCCGTTATGACATCGAGGGGACGAAGGACGCTGGTCGCTCCGGTCGCCGATGTGTGTCGCGCCGTGCAGACCGCCGAGGTCACCGACTGCCGCTGGCGTGACCAGTTTCGGTGGGCGGAAGATCGACTACGTCATGCGGTTGATGGACCTGCATCGAGGTCGGCGAGAAATTTCGGGCCATTGCGCTACGTCGTATCGGCGTCCGGCCGCTTTGTATGCTGTTCGTCAACGGCGAGAAGCGCTTCGATTCCTCCGGTCTGGTATCAGACTGTGCTGTGATCCGGAACAACATCTCGAACGTTGCTCTCCTGGAGGCATTTCGGGCGATTGTTCCTTGCTGTAGGCCGGGATGAGCTGTCGGTTGGGTTCGACTGTGGGTATCCGACTCCTACAGATACAAATCGGCAACCTCATCGCGGCAGAGGAAGAGCGACACAGTGGACAGTCTCAACGATCCGATGCCGAACCTCCCGGACCGCGGATCGCAGGGTTACCCGCGTTGGACGGCGATCAATGAATCGGTCTTCGCGCATGAGCGGTCTGGTCTGGGGCGGATTCGCCGGGCCGTGCCCGATGTCGATCCCTGGCGGGCGCGTGGTCGAACTTCAGCTTCGCCACGGCCGAGGGCCGGATGTGTGAGGTGGATTTGCTGATCGCCGCGCCGAGCGGGATACATGTGGTCGAGTGCT
>NZ_BDBQ01000139.1 GCF_001613065.1 Nocardia miyunensis NBRC 108239 | reverse complement strand
GCCATCGACGCCGCCCGCTTCGTCGTGGCCCTGGAACTGTGCAGCAGCGACGTCACCGACCGCGCCGACGTCGTCTTCCCGGTCGCGACCGCCATGGAGAAGGCGGGCACCTTCCTGACCTGGGAGGGCCGCAGCCGCGAATTCGACGCCGCCCTCGCCGATCCCACCGTCCGCCGCCAGACCGCCCAGCCGGCCGATCACCGCGTCCTGCACGCCATCGCCGAGGAGATGGGCATCCCGCTCGGCCTGCCCGATATCGCTTCGGCCCGTGCGGAATTGGCGAGCCTGGGCACCTGGGACGGTCCACCGGCCACCGGCCCGGACACGATGCCCGAACCGGTCCCCGCGGCCAAACCCGGGACCGCCGTGCTGGCCGGCTGGCGCATGCTGCTCGATGCGGGCCGCATGCAGGACGGCGAGGCGAACCTGGCCGGGACCGCACGGCCCCCGGTGGTGCGCCTGTCGCACGACACCGCGGCCGCGATCGGCGCAAGCACCGGCGATCCGGTGCATGTGAGCAACGATCACGGCCACCTCACCCTGCCCCTGGCGGTGACCGACATGCCCGACCGGGTCGTGTGGCTGCCGCTGAACTCGCCGGGTTCGGCGGTGTACGAGAACCTCATGGTCACTCCCGGCCATCTGGTGCGGATCCGACGGGAGGACCACCGTGAGTGAGTTCGCGACACCACGCATCCGCGCGATGACGGAAATGTCCCGCCCGACCGTCGAGGAGGTCCGGTCGTGACCGACCTGAACGCATTCGGCCACGACCCGTGGTGGCTGGTGATCGTGAAATGCGTCGCGATCTTCATCTTCCTGCTGTTGATCCCGATGCTGGGCGTCTACGTGGAACGCAAGATCGTCGCGTTCATGCAGATGCGCGTGGGCCCGAACCGGGTCGGCCCGAACGGCACCCTGCAATCCATCGCCGACGGGGTCAAGATGCTCCTCAAGGAGGACATCGTCCCGACGATCGTGGACAAGCCGATATTCATTCTGGCGCCGGTTATTTCGCTGATTCCGGCGGTGATGGCGTTCGCGGTGATGCCGTTCGGGCCGGAAGTCTCGATCTTCGGCACCCGCACCCCGCTGCAACTGACCGATATGCCCGTCGGGGTGCTGTACATCCTGGCCATGGCCTCGGTCGGCGTCTACGGTATCGTGCTGGCCGGCTGGGCATCCGGGTCGACCTATCCGCTGCTGGGCGGGCTGCGCTCGACCGCGCAGGTGATCTCCTACGAGATCGCCATGGCCGCCTGTTTCGCGGCGGTGTTCCTGCTGACCGGCACCATGTCCACCTCCGGCATCGTCGCGCACCAGTTCGGCACCTGGAACGTGTTCCTGCTGCTGCCGGCGTTCGTGATCTACGCGGTATCGATGGTCGGGGAAACCAACCGCGCGCCGTTCGACCTGCCCGAGGCCGAGGGCGAACTCGTCGGCGGCTTCCACACCGAGTACTCCTCGCTCAAGTTCGCGATGTTCATGATGGCCGAGTACATCAACATGGGCACCGTCTCGGCGCTGGCCACCACGCTGTTCTTCGGCGGCTGGCACGCGCCGTTTCCGCTGAACCTGTGGGCGGGAGCGAATTCGGGCTGGTGGCCGCTGCTGTGGTTCACCGCCAAGGTGTGGGTGTTCCTGTTCGTGTTCATCTGGCTGCGCGGCACCCTGCCGCGACTGCGCTACGACCAGTTCATGAACCTGGGCTGGAAGCTGCTCATCCCGGCCTCGCTGCTGTGGGTGATGTGCGTGGCGGTGCTGAAAGTGTTGCAGGACAACGGATATCACGTGCAGACCGTGGGACTGGTCATCGGCGGCATCGTGCTGACGCTGCTACTGCTCGCGGCGGTGGTCCGCGCCGGGCTGCGCGGCAACAACCGGCCCGCGCCTACCGAATCCGCGTCCCCGGCAACGGAATACGCCGGATTCCCGGTCCCGCCGATGCCCGCCTCCCCCGCACCGCGCGGCTCGAAACCCGGTCTGCTCGAACCGTTCGGCGGTTTCGCGGTCACCTTCCTGACCATGTTCAAAAAGCCCAACACCGAGTTCTACCCGGAGGTCAAGGAACCCACCGCACCCCGCTACCACGGCCGACACCAGCTCAACCGCCACCCGGACGGGCTGGAGAAATGCATCGGCTGCGAACTGTGCGCGTGGGCGTGCCCGGCCGACGCGATCTACGTCGAGGGCGCCGACAACACCGAGAGCGAACGCTTCTCCCCCGGTGAACGGTACGGGCGCGTCTACCAGATCAACTACCTGCGCTGCATCGGCTGCGGACTGTGCATCGAGGCGTGCCCCACCCGCGCGCTGACGATGACCAACGAATACGAACTCGCCGACGACAACCGCGCCGACCTGATCTACGAGAAGGACCGGCTGCTGGCCCCGCTGGAACCGAGCATGACCCTCCCGCCGCACGCCATGGTCCCCGGCACCACCGAACAGGACTACTACCTGGGCAACATCGACGTCCTGGGAAGCCTTGCCGCAGGCCAGGATCCGAATCAGGCAGCCGCGGCCGCCGGTGCGGAAGGAGCCCTGCGATGACTACCGCCTCGCACCCGGACCGACCCCGCAGGACCTCCGGCCGGACCCATCAGAGCCACCGGAGATCCCGCACCGCCGCATTCCCGCATCAGCGTGACCGCGACGTCCTCGCCGCGCCGAACGTCGGACCCGAAGGAGGTTCGCGATGATACCTATTGCGACACAACTGGTTTCGTCCACCCAGCAGATGCCGCTGGCCGCGCACGCGGTGCGCGCTTCCACCGGTGAGGCGGTGCTGTTCTGGGTGCTGGCCGTGGTCGCGGTCGCCGGCGCGATCGGCATGGTGTGCGCGCGCAAGGCCGTGCATGCCGCGATGTGCCTGGCGGGCACCATGATCACCCTGTCGGTGTTCTACATCGCCGAGAACGCGCTGTTCCTGGGTGTGGTGCAGATCGTGGTCTACACCGGCGCGGTGATGATGCTGTTCCTGTTCGTGCTGATGCTCGTCGGCGTGGACTCCTCGGAATCGTTGCGCGAGACCCTGCGCGGGCACCGGATCGCGGTCCTGGTCGTCGGGATCGGCTTCGGTCTGATCCTCATCGCCGCGATCGACCGTGGCGTGCGCGATCATTCGGTCGCGCGCCCCGGACCGGGCTTCGGCCAGGACACCATCGGCGCACTGGCCGAACTGATCTTCGTGCGTTACGTATGGGCGTTCGAACTCACCGGCGCGCTGCTGATCACCGCCACGATCGGCGCGATGGTGCTCGCCCACCGCGAACGGTTCGGGCCGCGCACCGACCAGCGCGAGATGTCCGAACGTCGTGTGCGCCAAGGCGATCGGGTCACCCCGCTGCCCACTCCGGGCGTGTACGCCCGGCACAACGCGGTCGACGTCCCCGCGCGCCTGCCCGATGGCTCGTTCGCCGAACTGTCGGTCAGCACCATCCTGCGCCACCGCCGCCACCGCGCGAACACCGAGGCCGCGGTCATCGGCGTGGGCCTCACCGATTCCGACGACAACGGCCGGTCCGGAACCCGCGACGGCTCCGGCGACGACGACCCCACGCACGGCTGACCAGAAAGGCTCTGCGGTGAATCCGGACAACTACCTGTACCTCTCGGCGCTGCTGTTCACCATCGGCGCGGCCGGAGTCCTGGTGCGGCGCAACGCGATCGTGGTGTTCATGTGCATCGAGCTGATGCTCAACGCGGTGAACCTCGCGTTCGTCACCTTCGCCCGCGAACGCGGCAATCTCGACGGTCACGTGTTCGCCTTCTTCACGATGGTCGTGGCCGCGGCCGAGGTCGTCATCGGCCTGGCCATCATCATGACCATCTTCCGCGCCCGCCGCTCGACCTCGGTCGACGACGCCAACCTGCTGAAGTACTGATATGGACACCACGCAGATGATGCTGTGGCTCCTGCCGACGATCCCGCTGGCCGGTGCGGTGATCCTGCTGCTGGCCGGCCGTGCGAGCAATGCCTGGGGACATTGGCTCGGCGTGCTGGCCGCACTCGGCTCCTTCGCGATCGCGGTGTGGGCCTTCACCGATATGCTCGGCCGCTCCGATGCCACCCGCGCGATCCACCACGACCTGTTCACCTGGGTGCCCGCGGCCGGACTACAGGTGAACTTCACCCTGCAACTGGACCAGCTCTCGATCTGCTTCGCCCTGCTGATCACCGGGGTCGGATCGCTGATCCACCTGTACTCGGTCGGCTACATGGCGCACGATCCGGGGCGGCGGCGGTTCTTCGCCTACCTGAACCTGTTCCTGGCCGCGATGCTGGTGCTGGTCATGGCGGGCAACTACCTGGTGCTGTATCTGGGCTGGGAGGGCGTGGGCCTGGCGTCCTATCTGCTGATCGGGTTCTGGTACCACAAGCCTTCGGCCGCGACCGCGGCGAAGAAGGCCTTCGTGGTCAACCGGGTCGGCGATATGGGCCTGGCGACCGCGTTGTTCGTCATGTTCGCCACCTTCGGCTCACTCGATTTCGGGCAGGTGTTCGCCGGTGCGCCGCATGCCGGACAGGGCACGCTCACCGCGATCGGGCTGTTGCTGCTGCTGGGCGCGTGCGGTAAATCCGCGCAGGTGCCGCTGCAGTCCTGGCTCGGGGACGCGATGGAGGGCCCGACGCCGGTCTCGGCGCTGATCCACGCCGCGACCATGGTGACCGCCGGGGTATACCTGATCGCCCGCTCGAACGCCATCTTCGACCTCGCGCCCGGCGCCCGCGCGGGCGTGCTGATCGTGGGCGCGGTGACGTTGCTGTTCGGCGCGATCATCGGCTGCGCCAAGGACGACATCAAGAAGGCCCTGGCCGCCTCGACCATGAGCCAGATCGGCTACATGGTGCTGGCCGCGGGCCTGGGCCCGGCCGGATACGCGGTGGCGATCATGCATCTGCTCACGCACGGATTCTTCAAGGCCGGACTGTTCCTCGGCGCGGGATCGGTGATGCACGCGATGAACGACGAAACCGATATGCGCCGCTACGGCGGCCTGCGCGCGCTCATGCCGATCACGTTCGTCACCTTCGGGCTCGGATATCTGGCCATCATCGGGGTGCCGCCGTTCGCCGGATTCTTCTCCAAGGACCGCATCATCGAGGCCGCCTTCGGATACGGCGGCGCGAGCGGAGTCACCCTCGGCGTCGCGGCGCTGCTGGGTGCGGGGATCACCGCGTTCTACATGACCCGGGTGATGCTGCTGACCTTCTTCGGGAAACGTCGCTGGCGGCCCGACACGCATCCGCACGAATCGCCCGTCTCGATGACCGGCCCGATGATCGTGCTGGCACTGGGCTCGGTGTTCTCCGGCGGGGTGTTCTTCTTCGGGTCCTCGCTGCAGAACTGGCTCGGACCCGTTGTCGGACAGGAACATGCCGAAGCCGGCATGCCCTCCTGGGTGGTCACGGCACTCGCGCTGCTGGTCGTCGCGGCCGGTGTGGCGCTCGCGTACCGCCAGTACGGGCAACAGCCCGTCCCCGAGACCGCACCGGCGCAGGTGTCCGCACTCACCGTCGCCGCGCGCCGCGACCTGTACGGCGACGCGGTCAACGAGGCCGCGTTCATGCGACCGGGCGCTCGCCTGACCCGCTCGCTGGTCTTCCTCGACACCCGGGGCATCGACGGTCTGGTCAACTCCACGGCGACGGTCATCGGCGCGGTCTCCACCCGGATCCGCCGCGTGCAAACCGGATTCGTGCGCTCCTACGCGCTGTCCATGCTCACCGGCGCGGCCCTGGTGGTCGCGGCGTTGCTGGTGGTGAGTTTCCTATGAGCGCGCTGTCCATGTTCACCCGTGCGGCCCCGATGGTCGCCGCCCTGCTCACGGTGAGGTCGATGTGAACTATCCCTGGCTGACAACCCTGTGGGTCCTGCCGTTGATCGGCGCAGCGGTCGTGGTGGCGGTGCCGCGGGCCCGGCGGACCGCGGCGCGGGCCACCGGGCTGGTGGTGGCGGTGGCCACGCTGGTGATCGCGATCGTGATCGCGGCGCGGTTCACCCCCGGCGGGCCGCAGTATCAGATGGTCGAATCACACCGGTGGATACCGGCTTTCGGCGCGGGGTACACACTCGGCCTCGACGGCATCGCGCTCGCGCTGGTGTTGCTGACCACCGGGCTGGTGCCGCTGCTGATCCTGGCCGGCTGGCGTGATGAGGACGAGGTCGGCGGCGGGCGGCGCGTGGCGCACATCTACGTGGCGCTGACGCTGGTGGTCGAGTCGATGGTGCTGGTGTCCTTCGTCTCGCTGGACATCCTGCTGTTCTACGTGTTCTTCGAGGTCATGCTGATCCCGATGTACTTCCTGATCGGCGGATTCGGGCCACACGGCGCGAATGCCGAACTGCGCCGGGCACGTTCGCACGCGGCGGTGAAGTTCCTGCTGTACAACCTGTTCGGAGGACTGATCATGCTCGCGGCGGTGATCGGGCTCTACGTGCTCACCGCGCGGCAGCGTCTGGGCGGCGCCGGCGGGACCTTCGATTTCCGGGCCGTGGTCCAGGCGGCGGCGACCGGACACCTGGGCGCGGGGCCCGCGGTGCTCAACGCACTGTTCCTGGGATTCATGTTCGCGTTCGCGGTCAAGGCGCCGCTGTGGCCGCTGCACACCTGGCTGCCCGGCGCGGCGGTCTCGGCGACCCCGTCCAGTGCGGTGCTGATGATGGCGGTGGTCGACAAGGTCGGCACCTTCGGCATGCTGCGGTACTGCCTGCTGCTGTTCCCGCACGCCTCGAAAACCTATGCGCCGCTGATCAGCGTGCTGGCCGTGGTCGGCATCGTATACGGCGCGGTCGTGGCGATCGGGCAGCGCGATGTGATGCGCCTGATCGCCTACACCTCGATCTCGCACTTCGGTTTCATCATCCTGGGCATCTTCGCCATGACCAACCAGAGCGGTTCGGGCGCAACGCTTTACATGGTCAACCACGGCATCTCCACCGCAGCGCTGTTCCTGATCGCCGGATTCCTGGTCTCACGCAGGGGAACCCGGCTCATCGCCGAATTCGGCGGGGTGCAGAAGGTCGCGCCGATCCTGGCCGGTACGTTCCTGATCGCCGGACTGGCCACGTTGTCGCTGCCCGGCCTCGCGCCGTTCGTCAGCGAATTCCTGGTCCTGGTGGGCACATTCACCCGGTACCCGGTCGCGGCGGTCTTCGCGGCCAGCGCGCTGGTGCTCGCCGCGCTCTATGTGCTGTGGATGTACCAGCGGATGATGACCGGCCCGGTCAAGGAGGGCAACGAGCGGCTGCGGGATCTGCTGCCGCGTGAACTCGTGGTGGTGGTACCGCTCATCGCGGCGCTGCTGTTCCTGGGCGCGTACCCGAAACCGCTGCTGGACCGCATAAATCCGGCCGTCGCGGGGACCCTCAGCACGATCGGCGCACACGATCCCGCGCCCGCGGCGCCGCAGGCCGCATCCGAGCACAGTCGATCTGCCGGAGGTCCCCGGGCGTCCGGGGCGGCGCCCGCCGCCACCGGCCCGGCCTCTGCGAACGGAGGTATACACCCGTGAGTTCCCTTCTCGCCGCGTCGATTCCGGCCCCCTCGATCGAATACCGTGACCTGTCGCCGATGCTCATCGTGTTCGGCGTCGCCGTCGTGGCGGTGCTGGTGGAGGCGTTCGCGCCGCGCTCGTGGCGCTACGTGCTGCAACTGCTGCTGGGCGCGGCCGGACTCGTGGTCGCCCTGGTCATGGTGATCGGGCTCGCGGGCACGCACAGCACCGCCATGGTCGGCGCGGTCGCGATCGACAACGTGACCCTCGTGCTGCAGGGCACGATCCTGGTGACCGCCCTGTTCGGGCTGGCGCTGATGGCCGAACGCGGCATCGAACCCCGCCTGGGCCGCGCCCACCGCGAGGGTCCGGGAACCTGGAGCCGCACCGCCGCCCTGGCCGCCGGAGCCCGGGTGCCGGTGGACGCGTTCACTCCGCAGGCCTCCGCGACGCCGGGCAGTTCCGACGAGATCGCCGCCGCGCGTGCGGGAATCACCACCACCGAGGTGTTCCCGCTCGCGCTGTTCGCCGTCGGCGGGCTCATGCTGTTCCCGGCGTCCAACGATCTGCTCACCGCGTTCGTGGCGCTCGAGGTGCTCTCGCTGCCGCTGTATCTGCTGTGCGGGCTCGCGCGCCGCCGCAGGCTGCTCTCGCAGGAGGCGGCGCTGAAGTACTTCCTGCTGGGCGCGTTCTCCTCCGCGTTCTTCCTGTACGGGATGGCGCTGCTGTACGGCTACGCCGGAACCGTGCGGTTCTCGGGTATCGCCGACGCGCTGACCCGGGATTCGGGCTCGAAAACCCTTGCTGTGCTGGGACTCGCGATGCTCGCGGTCGGGCTGCTGTTCAAGATCGGCGCGGTGCCGTTCCAGGCGTGGGTGCCCGATGTGTACCAGGGCGCGCCGACCTCGGTGACCGCGTTCATGGCCGCGGGCACCAAGATCGCCGCGGTGGGTGCGCTGCTGCGCGTGCTGATGGTGGCGGTGCCGGGTCTGGGCGCGACGTGGCGGCCGATCCTGGCCGCGGTCGCGGTGGCCACGATGGCGGTCGGCGCGGTCATGGCGATCACCCAGACCGACGTCAAACGCGTGCTCGCCTACTCCTCGGTCGCGCATGCCGGGTTCATCCTGGTCGCGCTCGTCGCGGCGAACAGCGAGGGCGTGTCCTCGGTGCTGTTCTATCTGATCGCCTACGGGCTCAGCACGACCGGCGCGTTCGCGGTGGTGACGATGGTGCGCGACCGGGTCGGCGACGAGGCGACCGCGATGTCGGCGTGGGCCGGTCTGGGCCGCCAATCCCCGTGGCTGGCCTCGATTTTCGCGCTGTTCCTGCTCTCGTTCGCGGGGATCCCGCTCACCAGCGGATTCGTGAGCAAGTTCGCGGTATTCCAGGCCGCAGCCACCGGCGGGTACTCGTGGCTGGTGATCGTCGGCGTGGTGTGCAGCGCGATCGCGGCCTACTTCTACATTCGCGTCATCGTGCTGATGTTCTTCACCGATCCGCCCGAGGACGCCCCGCAGATCGTGGCCCCGCCGATCACCAGCACGGTCGTCGCGCTCACCGCGGCGGCGACCCTGGTCCTGGGCATCCTGCCGCAGTCGGTCCTCGATATAGCCAACCGCGCAACACAATTCGTGCACTGACCGCACTTGCTCGCGCCTCGGAGCCAGCCGTCCGGGGCGCGAGCCGGTGCGCACTGCCTCGACTCCCCGATTCGGCGATAGCATGGACGCATGATCACCGGCGCGCACACCATCGTCTACGCGGCCGATCCCGATGCCGCGCGCAACTTCTTCCGCGACGTTCTCGGCCTGGCGCACGTGGATGCCGGGAACGGCTGGCTGATCTTCCGATCACCCCCGGCCGAGCTGGCGGTCCATCCAGCCGAGGGCCCCGACAGCGGCCGCTGCGAGCTGTACCTGATGTGCGACGACCTCGCCGCGACCGTCGAGGAGTTGCGGGCCCGGGGCGTGGAATTCACCAGTGACACGACTCGCGAACGCTGGGGCCTGCGCACCACCCTGATCGTCCCGGGCGCCGGGGAGATCGGCCTCTACGAACCGACTCACGAAATCGCGCACAGCATCGAGTGATGCACGCTGGGGTCCGCAACCTCCGGACCTGGTCGACCGGCCGTCAAGGACAAGCCAGAAATGTCGTAAATCGCCTGGGCCGCAGGGCATTACCGACTTCGGGTTCGATCGCTCGGCGTGCCGTGATCGTTGCCCGTTCTACGCATGGATCGGGTACGCGGCCTGGAAGGCCGGCCTCTGGTCCGCGTCCGCGGCGATGCTGTCGAGTTCGTCGTCCTCCGGCAGATCTTTCCGGACCGGCCCGGACCGGTGAGACAGGGCCTGTTCCAGCAGAGCCGAAGTCATCCGGCCACGGTAACCGCGCACACGGGGATTCGCCGATCGGTCAGGCAGGACAATTCGCTTGATCCTAATATGATTAGGAAATATCCTAATCATAATATAGCGAGGCTGCCGGATCGACCGGTGCGCCCGCCGCGTGCCGATCTATGACGAAAGACGCAGAGCTGCAATGAAATCCGATACCTTCCCGGTGCCCGGGGCGACCATCTACCATGAGATCCGCGGCGCGGGTCCGGTCCTGCTGATGCTGCCCGGCGGCGGGGGCGACGCGAACGGGGCCGATGAGATGGCCGAGATACTCGCACCGCACGTCACCGTCGTCACGATGGACGCGCGGGGGTATTCGCGCAGCACGTTGGACAGCGGGCGGCCCGAGCAGCAGCACGTGCGGGTGCAGAGCGAGGATGCGTATCTGCTGCTGCGGCATCTCACCGATGAGCCCGCCTATGTCGTGGGCAGCAGCGACGGCGGGATCGTCGGGATGGATCTGCTGGCCCGTCATCCCGAGGTGGTGCGCGGACTCCTCGCGCACGAACCGCCCTGTTTCGCGGTCCTGCCCGATGCCGCCGAACATCGGGCCTTCGTGACGGAAGTCTCCCACCTGGCACGCACCCAGGGCACGGCCGCAGCGTCACGGCGATTCCTCGACGGCATCGGCGGTGCGATGGCCCCGGGCCCCGAGCCGGTCGACCTCACACCGCACCAAGCCGCCATGTGGGCACGACTGGCCGCCAACGCCGCGATCATGATGGTATACGAGTTGTGCGAATTCACCTCGTACATCCCCGATTTCGCGACGCTGGCCACGCTGGCCGATCGGCTCGTCCTCGGAGTGGGCGCGGGTTCGCGGCAGCTGCTGCCCGGGCGCCCGGCCGCGCAGATCGCCGCGCGGCTCGGTATCGAGGTCGCCGAATTCCCGGGCATGCACAACGGGGCGCGCACTCATACGCGGGAATTCACCGCGCGCGTGACCGAGGTCCTGGGGATACAGCGATATGCCACGGGCGGCAGCATCCAATAGGCTACCGGGTGTTCGCGTAGCTACGAGGGAGTTTCACCGATGGACAACCCGCACCCGCCCGGAAATCGGCCCATGTCGGTGGCGCCGGACCCCGGTCGGGTCCGGACGCCGGAGCCGGAACCGCCCCGGGGACGGCGGCATTCACTGGCCGACGTCCTGGCGGCGGTCATGCTGCTGCTGGCCACACTGACCTATCTGGGCAGGTTGGTGTGGGGGCTCTCGCAGCCCGGCTACGAGATCCACGCCCGCGATTTCGGCTCGCTGCTGGCCGCGATCATCGCCATTCCCGCCGGTGTGCTGCTGGTGACCGGGATGAAACCCGCCGTGGGCCGCCTCACCGGCGGACTGGGCGCCGGGGCGATGCTGCTGTTCAACGCGGTGAACCTCACCGGCGGCTCGGTCGACGACGTGATCGGCAAATACGGCACGTGGGCGGCGATTCCGATCGTGGTGACCACCGCGATCGCGATCATCGCACTGTATCGGGCGTCGTGGTCACCCGAGCAGCTGGCCGAAGCCGCGGACCCGCAACGGAATTCCGACGAGGAATTCGTCTCGCGGCAGCGCGAGGAGGAGTTCGACGCACCGCGCTACCAGGACGAATACGCCGCGCAGCCACGTTTCCAGGGCGGCCCCCTGCCCTCGCGCTCCGCGCGCGTGGTCGAGCAGTCCGGCGGTGTGATCGGCGCACCCGACGCCGACGACGAGGAGACGCAGGCTCCCCCGGCGCCGCGCTCGCCGTTCACTGCGCCGCCGCAGCCTCCCGCGGAGCCGCTCTTCGCCGAGCAGTCGCAACCCGAGCCATCCGGGCAGGTCAGGCCCGAGCCCGCGATATCCGAAGCACCGCAGGAGTTTTCGCCGCCCGCCGAGCGCGCGACGACCGAGTATTCCTCGCTGGAACTGCCGGGAATGTCCCTGCCCGAACCGGGTACGCGGACCGGATCGGCCGAGGCGTTCGCACCGGAACCTCCGATGCCGCCGCAGGAGAACGGATCCGAATTCGCCGTGTCCGGACCGGCCGGATCCGCGCCGCGCCCGCAATCCGCACCGACCGGCGCGCCGCAGCCTCCAGCGCCGGAACCCTATGTGCCCGAACGTCTCGCGTCGCAACTCGCCGAACCCGAGCGTGCGACAACGCATTCCGCCGAGGCCGAACCCGCCGCGCGCGGCGCGACGCCGCCGCAGGGGCCATTCGTGGCGGCGCAGACTCCGCCGACCGAACCGTTCGCACAGCCCGATCCGGCGTTGTTCCACGCCGCGACCGACGGCTTTCCCGCTGTGCCGCCGATCGATCCGCCGACGGCCGTACTGCCCCGTCCGGACTTCACAGCGAATCCACAGCAAGCTGCGCCGCCGATGGCCGAAACCCCGCAGCCCGGTCCGGCCGCCGGGCCGCCGCCCGCCGGTCCCGCGAACGTCGAACCCGACCGGAACGACGGTTTCCGCACACCGCCGCCGTTCCCGCCGCACGGGAGCGAGCCGATGCAGCCCGGCCATTTCATCGCGCCGAATGTTCCCGCGCCCGAGACCGCGCCGCTGAACATGGGTCGCCCCAATGTGCCGCAACCGCCCGCGCCGCAACGCCCCGACGTCCCGTCCGGGCCGCCGCGCAACGGGTTCCACGACGGTGCTCCCCCGCATCAGGGCAATCCGCAGCCGAACGGCGGCCCGGTCCACCAGCCGTTCGGACCGCCCCAGAACACGCCGTACGCACCGGATGACGCGCAGCGGAGCTCACTGCGCCTGCCGGGCACCGAGCCCATCCCGGCCCAGTCCGCTCCGCGTCAGCCGGTGCTGCGACAGCCCGGCGGCTTCCTGGCCCCGCCGCCGGTCGATCCCGAACCCGCCGCCCCGGTGTGGCCGCAGCAGCCCGGCCCCGGACAGCCGCATCCGAACGGCGGACGTCCGCAACTGCACGACGTGTCGGCCTCCGAACACTCGGGACCGAGCGATTCGCGGCAAGCACCCACCGAGGACGAAGCACAGTCGCCGATGTATCTCGATCATCGGCAGTCACCGCCCAAACGCCTCGCGCCGCCGCCGTGGGCGCAGGAACGATAACCGAGCGTCGCCGGTCCCGATCGTCCAGCGGTATGCGAGGGGACGGTTCGAGGACGCGGCAGAACAGTTGTGGTGCCAATCCACAGCGGCTCCACTTCGACCGGCCTCCGGTGAGGGGCTCCGCGCTGCGCGGTAATGCTGCCGGACGTGTGCGAACCCTTTAGGCTGAGCGTCGTCTGAATTGAGCATTTGTGCACGACAGCAAGGAGTTTCAGCGATGGCCAACCCGTACCAGCCCGGCCCGGCGCCGATGCCGTCGCCACCGCCCCAGGGTTACGGGTGGCCCGCGCAGCCGGGTATGCCTGTCGTGCAACCGAATTCGCCGTACCCGGGGGCGCGTCCGGCCGCACCGCGGAGTGTGCCGCTGACGGTAGCCGCGGGGCTGACGCTGCTGGCCGTCGTCGTCGGAGTCGTCCGCACATTCGTGTACGAGGGTGACGCCGACTGGATAGCCGACTGGTATGTCTTGACATGGATCATCCTTCTCGGGACCGCGGTGTACGGCGTCGTATCGACACTGATGAACCGCAATCCGACCATGTCCCGCGTCACTGTCGCCCTCGCGTCCGGTATGGCATTCATCGGCCCGTTCAATGTCCTCACCTCGGGCATCCCGAACATCTCCAATTATCCCAAGTACGCCTACAACTTCTGGCTATCGATTCCCTCGGTGTTGCTCGCCCTCGCCGCAATAGTCCTGCTGTACATAGCTTCTCGCTCGAATACATCGCATTCTCCCGCTCGCCCCTGCACCCCCGCACCGCCCGGCTGGCCACAGCAGCCGCGGCCCGTTCCCGCGCAGGCTCCGCAGTGGCCGCAACCTGTGGCGCAGAATCTTCAGCCTCCCACCGGTTTTCATGCCCCGCAGCCGCCCGCCGGATACGCCCCGCAGCCCGTGTACCAGCCTGCCGGTTACCCTCAGCCCGGGTTCGCGCCGCAACCACCGCCGCAGCAGCCATCGGCGCCCCAGCAGCCTGTGTACCCATCACCGCCTCCGCAGCAGCCCCCTTACGGAGCGCCCCAGCTCTCGGCCGCTGATCCGACCATCCTGCGACAGCCTCCAGCTCCGGCCGAGGGCCAGAGGCCGATTCCGCAGCCGCCCAACGCATTCGGGCAGACGCAGGATTCCGGAGCCCAGCCCACCGTCCTGCAACGCCCGGGCGGATTCGGCACTCCCCTGAGCGCCGAGACCCCGTCGACCGCCTCACAGCAGCCGGACACCGCCAAGCCTTCCACCGCGCCGCAGCCGAGCAGCGCTCCGGACGCCCCGTCGACGAGCCAGCCGTCCGTACAGGCGGGTCCGGCTCAGCCGGTCCCACCGCAACCCGGCACGTCCCCGTCCGGGGCACAGCAGCCGCCCTCGGCGCAGCAGTGATTCCCAGGGCTGACTGCCGAACTCCGACTCCTGGTCTCCGGCTTCTGCCGCAACGCCCAGTGGTACCGAAACATCGAGGCCCACCCGAGTGTGCGCGTCTGGACCGGCACCCGACGTGCCCTCCCCGCGACCGCAACCCCGATGACGGACCAGGAGTCCGCCACCGCCCTGGACAACTACGCCCACGAACACCCCCGAGCCTGGAAAAACCTGCGCGCCACCATAGAACGCGCCACCGCCGCCCTCCGATGGTCCTGGTCCACGTCGCGGGGCACCGACCACACACGACGATGACGCCTCGGTTCGGCGCAGCAGCATGTCACCGAGGGAATGCGGCACTGCCACAAGAACTTTCGAATGTTCGTTCCGCCGCCACAGCACACCCGTGATCGTGGTCGCCAGCAGCCCGCGACGACTCCGGGCCCGCAGACCGGGTCATCCCCAGTTCTCCAATACCGCAGACCAGTGCCGCTGTCCGGCCCAATTCGGCGTCTCCATGGGCGGCGACTCCATGCCTGCCATCCGACCGAGGGACGAGGCGTAATCACGGTCTCGGCCATGTGGCGGCGCCATTGCGCCGCCTCCATCGCGATCACGACCGATTCTCCCCGGGGCCGACCGCAGCGGCGCGTCGCGGCGGTGTCATAGGACGCGACCGAGATGTGCGCGCGGAGCGGCGGACCGCCATCAGCGGGACGTGCTGCGAACAGGGGTTCCGGTAGTAATCGCCGAAAATCCAACGAGGTTCGGGGTGTTCGCTGGTAGAGGGCGGGTTCTGCGCTCTGGGTGCTGGTCAGGTCGGGGGTTGTTGGCTGAGGCGGTCGCGGTAGATCCGGTAGGCCTTGCGGTCGGCGGCCGCGGCGCTGTGTGCGAGGGGTTCGGCGGCGGCCAGCAGCGCCTGGTGGACGTGTGGTGGAGCGGTGACGTGCAGGCTGTAGCCCTGGCCTCGCGGTACCTCCCGGCCGTCGCGTAGGGCGTGGCGCTCGGTCCCACCGAGGGCGGCGGTGCGGGCGGCGAGGTGGCGGGCGACCTTGCCCGGCATCTCGATTCGAATCGGGCGGGGTTCGTCGACATCGGCGGGCGCGGGTTGTTCGGAGCGACCGGGCAGCAGGTCGGCCAGTGCGGTGCGGATCGCGACCCGGCTGACGCGGTGTTGCCGGGCAAGGGCGGCGATGCTGGCACCTTCTCGATATTGGTGGCGGACTTGTTCGAGATCCCCGTTCGTGGCGACCTGGGGGCGGCGCCCTGATGTGGCACCTTGGGCCCAGGCGGCGGCCAGGCCCTCGCGGGTGAGTTCGTTTTGCAGGTCGCGCTGGAACTGGCCGACCGATATCAGCACGTTGACCAGCATGGTGGTGGTCGCGTCGGCGGCGGCCAGGTCGGTGATGCCCGACAGCGCGCCCGACAGCACCTGCAGTTTCACCTGATGCCGCTGGCACCAGTCGCGCACGGCGAGGATGTCGGCGAGGTCGCGGCACAGCCGGTACAGCTCGGACACGGTGAGCCGGTCACCGGGGCGCGCGTATCCGGCCAGCCGGCGGAAGCCGTCGCGTTGTAGGGCCGGGATTTTGGAGGAGGTGGCCGGGTCGGCGAACATCCGCACGCCGTGCGCGCCGTCGACCAGACCGGCCTCGGTGAGCAGGTGGGTCTGGCGCACGGTGCTCTGCTCGTCGGTGGAGACCCGCGTGTAGACGAGTTCGGCCATGACCGCGGTGTCCCTTCTCCGGTGCGGTTGCTTTCCGTTCACCGTTCTATCTGTCGTCAAACCCTGTCGTCAATCGGGAACGGACGGCATTGGATCGGGTGTGGCGTTTCCGCACGATCCGCGCGGCCCGGGAGCCGCCCCCCGGCAGCTGTCGTCAAAGGACCATTTAACGACACCAATGGATTGCCGTCCCGCCGTCCGAGATACAGGGGGTGTCGCCGAAATTGTAGGTGCCGAAGTGGCCCATTGCCTCCACCTGGACAGTTGTCTACGCTAGTGTCCAGTGTTGGCGCGTCGTCGTGGCGCGCCACTGCCGGAAAGGACCGACAGATGACCAGGGTTCCGACTCGCGCGGCGCGGTTGGCGCATGCGTCCAAGCACGCCGAGCTCTGGAACGCGGGCCGCAAGGACGAGTGGGTCGCCTCGTGGCGCACGATCATCCCCGCCGGGGTGCGCCTGTTCGACCCGGTGGGCACCGAGGAGAAGACCGGGTTCGAGGCGGCGACCACTCACGGATGGGATCTGTTCCAGCAGCTGCTGAAGATCACCATGTTGACCGTCCAGGTCAACGGCGACGAGATGGCGTGGGTGTGTGAGAACAAGTTCGGCACCGGCGAGGATGTCCTGACCGCTTTCAGCATCGAGACATTCGCCTGGGACGTCGACGGTGATCTGCTGATCAAGACCTACTACCCGATGCCCGAGCATATCGGCGCCGACGACGACCCCTACGCGCATCTCCTCGATGGCGGCGCCTCTCGTTGATGAGAGTGGCATCGGACACCGGTCGCGGCGAGCGCGAGCGTGGGTTCGAGCCCCAGCACCTTTACGCGGGGGACGGTCGAGAGCGGCGGCGGTCCCGCGGGGCCGATCAGAACAACGTGTCGCGCATCCGCAGCGGCCGATAGCCCGTCGGGCCGAGTTGAGCGAGTTCGGCGTCGATGTCGACCTCGATCGCGCCGAAGAAGTTGATGTTCTCGCTGTGCGCCGGGGAGATGTGCGCGAGGACTTCGTCGTCGATCCACCGGCCGGTCCGGCGCATCTGCTCGACCGCGAGCCCGTAATACTCTGTGGTCCAGGCGATGACCGCGTTCGCAGCCAGGGTCAGGCACCAGGCTTGTTCGGTCTGGCCCTCGAGGTGGCGGGCTCGGATCATGCCCTCGTGGGCATACAGCAGGTCGCGGCGTAGCGCGTGCAGTGATTCGCCCTTGTTGAGCTGGCGGGCGATCCTGCGCCGGTAGTCCGGATCCGAGAGGTATTTCGCGGCGTAGATCGTGCGGCGTAGCGCCCCGTACTCCTTGAGCGCCGCGGCCAGGGCGTTCTGCCGGCTGGAGGCCGAGAGCTTGCCGACCAGCAGTGAGGCGGTGGCGTGCCCGAACTTCAGCGACCCGGCCAGGCGCAGCAGATCGTCGTAGTGCTCGGCGATGAGGTCCAGATTCAGCTTGCGAGTCAGCAGCGCTCCCGCGTGCGGGAACCGGGCCTTGGCCTCGGCCCGCGGGCCCAGCCGGTACAGGGTGATCCGGCCCAGGTCCCGGATCCGGGGCGAGAGCTGCAACCCGAGCAGATCGAACAGCCCGAAATTCACCAGCGTCACCCCGTGCGTATCGGTGGCGTGCTCGGTGATCGGCAGATCGGTTGCGTTGCCCAGGATCTCGTCCAGCACGTAGTGGGCCTCGCGTTTCGTCGCGACGATGATCTTCGTGCCGTAGGTGGCGTGCTGATCGGTGACATGGGTGTAGGTGGACAGTCCTTCCTCGGCGAAGTACCGGCTCAACGCTCTGGCGGTGAGGGATTTGCCGCGGGTGGGGAACCGTTGACCGTCGCTGGAGGACAGCGTCCCGGCACCGAATATCGTGGTCAGTGGCAGGGATGATCGCCAGGTTCGCCGCCCGCAGGGTTTCTTCCCGCACGTACCATTCGCTGGTCCAGGACAGGATGTCGTAGGAGATCCCGCACGCCTCGCCCATCCGAGTCAACCCCAGGTTGGTCGAGTGCGCCAGCAACACCGCGATCAGGTTGCGTTTGAGTTCCGGTGTGCGGGACTGCTTTCCGGTCGCGTGAGTGAAGCAGTCCAGGTAGCCGGTGCGTTTGTCCAGCTCGATCAGCAGCGACACGATCGGCGCGAACGGCAGCATCTCGGTCAGCTCCGCCTTCAACGCCTTGGCTTCCTCGGGTACCTCTTCCGCAGTCAGCGGGGAGATCACCAGCTCCCCGGCCTCATCCAGGCGAACCGGGCCTTCGCCCTCGGACAGCACCGCCTCCAGCTCGCCGACCGCGTCGTGTAGTTCGTCGACCGCGGCCGCGAGGGCTCGGCCGGGATCGGCGGACTTGCCGACCAGGCGGCAGAACTCGGCGCGCTGCGGCTCCCACTGTCCGGGAGTGAGCAGGTAGGCCGCCGGATCGGCGTACCGGCGTGAGCCGGGTACGAAGACATCCCCGCTGCGGAGCCCGTCGCGCAGCGCGAGCAGCACGCACAACTCCCAGTAGTGCCGGTAGGCGGTGACACTGCCGGATTTACGGGCCTCCTCGAGGTAGCCGCGCCACTTCGCGGGCACGAACCCGGTCGGAGCCTCATCGAACACCTTGCGGGCGTTCACAGCGTTCAACTCACGCAGCATGTCGACCGCGATCAGCAGCTCCGTCGCGGCGGTGCCACCGGCGAACCGCACCGCCGAGATCACCGCCGGAGTGAACTGCCGCAGATACGAATACGACGAATTCAAGGCCGCCAGATGCCCGTGATCGCGCGGCAGGCGCGGGCGGGCTGCGCGACTGCTGCCCGCAACCGCTCCCACCCGATACGGTCGCCGCGGACCAGGCCACCGACCTGTTCGTCCGCGATCGCGGGATCGTTGATGATCGCCAGTAGCTCATCGAGCAGCGCTTGCCGGTCTTCCCCGGACTTGCCGCGCTCGGCCAACTGTTGCTGCATCCGGCGTTCGGCCTGCCCGAACTTCGCCGAGATCGCCTGATCGAACAACTGCACCACCTCATCGAGCACATCAGCAGCGGACTGCGCCAGCACCGTCAGCAGAATCGGGTACCGGCGCTGCGGATCCCGGCGCTCGAGGGCTTGGGGAGCCAGCCGGCGGCCTATGGTGGCCAGGAACCGGCGGCGCTCGGCCGGAAGCACCGACATATCCACCCGATTCGCACCCAGCCCGCGCAGGAACCCCAACTTCTCCACCTCGGCCTTCACCGCGGGCGCCGAGGCCTCCACCGGACCGGTCGACAGCCACCGCAATCGCGAGGTCCCCAGCGAGGAATCGGTGACCAGCAGCGCATCCAGCGCCCCACACCGCTCGGGGGTGAACTCATGCGCCAGCCGATCGTAGGTCTCGGTCTGCGCCTGCTGGCGGGCGTGGGCAACCCGCTCCACGAGCGTGACCGGGCCAGGCCGGATCACCCGCGCCGAGATCAGATACTCGCACGCGAGCCGGAACAGCAGCGTCGGCGAATCATGCTCCATCGCCCGCGCGAGCAGGAACTCATCCAGCTCCTTCATCTCCATCGCCCCGCCCGGCCGCCAGCCCAGATACTGCGCGGCCAGTCGTACGTGCTCGCTGCGCGTCTGCGCCCGGCGACCATACGAACGCAGTTGCGCCGCATCGACATTCAACTGCCCAGCCAGTCGCGCGACCGCCACCGGCGGCGCGGCGGCCACATTGTCCGGCACGAATCCCAACCACGGCAGACTGCACAGGATCACCGACAACCCCAAACGCACACTCGCCCCACGCCCCTGCGGGGCGACGAACGCCAGATCCGCTGGGGTGAGGGTGAAATACCGGAACAGCTCCTCGCGGGCGCTGACCGCACTTCGCGAGTGCGGATGTCCGGCAGACACAACTAACAGGCGGGGCACGGCAGTGTGTGCCTGAAAGCCGTTCGCCCGCAGCTCATCACCTTTCCGATCAGCCCGGCTCGCTCATACGCACAGGTGCGGATGTCCGTTGCGGTGTTCCTGATCCCCAGGGATGAGGTGTGCGGGGTGATGTGGTCCCGCGGTCGCATCGCGGGTATGCGCGGCGGGTGATGTGCGGGGGTGTTCGGGCGGGGCAGGATCGGGGCACGGCAGGTTCGCGCTAGGAGGTCCGGCGGTGCAGCTCACGATGCGGTCCGAGACCCGTGTCCCGGCTGTGCCCGCGGTCGCCGGATGGGCGGTGGGCGCGGTCGCGGGTGTGGTGGGTGTGGTTCATCTGGTGTGCAGTGTTCGCGGTGGTTACTGGTTCGACGAGGCGTACATGGTGGCGATCGGGCGGTACCACCTGGCGTGGGGGTCGGCGGATCAGCCGCCGCTGGCTCCGGCGCTGGCGGGTGCGCTGGATTGGCTGGGCCCGGGTTCGCTTGTGCTGCTGCGGCTTCCGGCGGTGCTGGCGACCTCGGCGGCGGTCGTGGTGGCGGCGCTGATCGCGCGGGAGTTCGGCGGTGACCGGCGCGCGCAACTGCTCACCGCCGGGGCGCAGGCGACCGCGCTGTGGGCGAATCTGGTCGGGCACTGGCTCACCCCGTACACGCTCGAACCGGTGCAGTGGCTGACCCTGATCTGGCTGCTGGTGCGGTGGGTCCGGACCCGGCAGGATCGGTTGCTGCTCGCGATCGGCGTGGTTGCCGGAGTGGCCGCGGAGACGAAATTCCAGGTGCTGCTGTTGTGTGCGGTATTGCTCGCTGCCGCGGCGGTATTCGGCCCGCGTGAGCTGCTGCGTCGCCCGCTGCTGTGGGCCGGGGCCGGTATCGGTGTGCTGATCGCCGCGCCGACGCTGCTGTGGCAGGCGCACCACGACTGGCCGCAGTTGCGGATGGGTTCGGTGGTCGCCTCGGAGGCCGAGGCGCTCTACGGGGGACGTCCCGGTGTGACGTTATCGCTGATCACGGTCAGCGGCGTGGCCGGAACGGTGTTGGCGCTGTACGGATTGTGGCGGCTGCTGCGGGCTCCGGAGCTGCGTCCGTATCGCTTCGTGGGGGTGAGCGCCATCGTGCTGTTCGTCTTCTTCGTCGTCACGGTCGGGCGGCCCTACTATCTGGACGGCATCTACGGTCCGCTGTGCGCCGCGGGCGCGCTGGGATTCCAGCAGCGCCGGTCGGCCGGTGGCCGCCTGGGGTGCGTGGTGGGGCCCGCGTACGCGATCAGCGCCGCCGCGGCGGTGGGAATCGTGGTGATATCCACCTCGGCGGCCGAACCCGATGCGGCACAGACGATCGCGCGGCGAGCCGCGACGGCCTATCACGATCTGCCGGAGCAGGATCGCCGCGACACGATCGTGATGGGCCAGTCGTACATCGTCGCCGCGTACATCGATGTGTACTCGCACGCCGGGCTTGCTCCCGCGTACAGCAGCAATCGCGCGTACGGATATTTCCCCGCCCCACCGGATTCCGCGCGCAGCGTGCTGTACATCGGTTCGCAGATCGATGAGCTGCGCGGTCGTTTCGACCAGTGCCGCACGATGATCGGGGACGAGTCGAGTCAGAAGGTGTGGTGGTGTACGGGCCCTCACGAGTCGTGGGCGCAATTGTGGCCGCGGCTGCGGCATCTGGGCATGACCTGATCCCGCTACCAGTAACGGTATTGCTTCACGTCGATGCCGGTGAGCAGGATCAGTGCGTCGGCGGCCTCGACATCGGACGGCTGAAGCGGAATATGGCCGGGCACAAGGGGTTCGGCGGACTCGAGCCCGTCGGGGAGCGTGGCACGCAGATCCGGTGCCGGAAACAAGGTGCGGCCGGTGGCGGCCTGGGCCAGCAGGCCCTGCAGGGTGTGCGGATCGCTGGATTCGGCGGCGTCGGTGGTCACGACCAGATAGCGATCACCGAGCGCCGATCCGACCAGGGCGCCGGCGCTGCCCCAGCTCACCCCGCCGCAGTCCGCGGACATCAGGGACCGTGCGCGTTGGAGATGCGCATTGTGCGCGAAGATCAGACTCGGGCCGCAGCGGTGTTCCCGGGCCAGGATCGCGCACAGGTTCTCGGCCATCATCTCCGCGCGCACACTGCCCAGGTTCGCGATGCGATCGGGTGCGGGAGTGGCCATCACCGCGTGGTAGCGCAGTAGCCCCTGCGCGGCGCGGGCGTGCGCCACGACCCGGTCGTGGCGCAGCGGGTCGGC
>NZ_BDBQ01000138.1 GCF_001613065.1 Nocardia miyunensis NBRC 108239 | reverse complement strand
TCGGCCAAGGCGATACCGGTCACACCGCAGGTGCGCGCCGCGCTCGGACTTCCCCCAGGGGCGAGCTCGCTCTCGCCCGCCGAGATGATCCGGGCGATTCTGCTCGCACCGGTGGATCTGCTGTGGAACGGCGGTATCGGCACGTATGTGAAGGCGTCGACCGAATCCAACGCCGATGCCGGTGACAAGACCAACGATCCGGTCCGCGTCGATGCGAATCGCTTGCGGGCCAAGGTGATCGGCGAGGGCGGCAATCTGGGGCTCACCCCGCTGGGGCGGATCGAATTCTGCCGCCACGGCGGCAAGTGCAATACCGACGCGCTGGACAACTCCGCCGGTGTGGACTGCTCGGACCACGAGGTCAACATCAAGGTGCTGCTCGACGGCCTGGTGACCGGCGGCGAACTGCCCGCGGCCGACCGCGATCGGCTGCTGGCCTCGATGACCGAGGAGGTCTCCGAACTCGTTCTGCGGGACAACATTTCCCAGAACTTCTGCATGGGTCTGTCCCGGAGCGACGCGCGGTCGATGCTAGGGGTGCACCGCAGGCTGATCGCCGACCTCGAGACCCGGCACGGCCTGGACCGTGCGCTCGAGGCGCTGCCCTCGGATGCCGAACTGAGCGAGCGCGCGGTGCTCGGCGAAGGGCTGACCTCACCCGAGATCGCGAATCTTCTCGCGCACGTGAAGCTCTCGATCAAGCAGGAGCTGCTGGCCGGTGATCTGCCGGACAGCGCGGCCTTCGCCGCCCGGCTCCCCGGCTACTTCCCGGAGCCGCTGAGCGTGCGGTTCGGCGCGGCGATCCGCAGGCATCCGCTGCGCCGGGAGATCGTCGCCACGACGGTGGTCAACGAGATGGTCGACTACGGCGGCATCTCCTTCGCGTTCCGGCTGGCCGAGGAGGCCGGGGCCGATGCCGCGGATGCCGTGCGCGCCTTCACCGCGGCGGTGGAGATCTTCGATCTGCACTCGCTGTGGGAGCGCATCCGCACCACGCCGATGCCCGCCGCGGTCCGCGACGAACTGGAATTGGAGACCGAGCGCACCCTCGATCGCGCCTGCCGCTGGCTGCTGGCCCACCGCCCGCAGCCGATCGCGATCGGCGCGGATATCGCGCGATATCGCGAAGGGGTGCGAACACTCGCGGTGCCCGCCTGGCAGCCCGGTCCGCTCGCCGCCGATCTGCTGCGGCGCTCCCGCGGGCCGATCGACCGCGGCGCCCCGCGCGATCTGGCCGAGGAGGTGTATCTGCTCATCCACCGGTTCTCCCTGCTGGACGTGCTCGACATCGCCGACATCACCCAGCGCGACCCGCAGGAGGTCGTGGCCCTCTACTACGCCCTGGACGACCGCTTCGAGATCCAGCGCCTGCTCACCGAGGTCGCCGGACTCGATCGCGGCGACCGCTGGCGCACCCTGGCCCGGCTCGCCGTCCGCGACGATCTGTACGGCTCACTGCGCTCGCTCACGATCGATGTCCTGACCATCACCGAACCCGCCGAGAGCGCCGCGGAGAAGATCGCCTACTGGGAGTCCACCAACCGCCCGCGCCTGGCCCGCGCCCGATCGGCGATGACGGACATCTTCGCCAGCGACAGCAAGGATCTGGCGACCCTCTCCGTCGCCGCCCGCCAGTTCCGCGGCCTCGTCGGCACCGGCGACTCGGGCGCGACCGTCCTGGACTGACCTGGATCGACCTCGGCTGACAACCGGGCCGCGCCCCATCCTGGGTGCGCGGCCCGGTTGGCTGTGTTGCGCGGCCCGGTTGGCTGTGTTGCGCGGCCCGGTTGGCTGCGCTGGACCAGTCCGGTTGGCTGCGCTGTACGGCCCGGTTGGTCGTGTTGCACGAGCCGGTTGGCTGCGCTACGGCACGGTTGGCTGCGCTGTACGGCGTTGCACACGAGCCGGTTGGCTGCGCTGTACGGCTCGGTTGGTTGTGTTGCACGGGCCGGTTGGCTGTGTTGCGCCCGACTCGGTTTGGTTGTGTTGGACGAGCCGGTTGGCTGCGCTGTACGGCTCGGTTGGCTGTGTTGCGCGAGCCGGTTGGTTGCGTCGCGTGGTCTTGCTCGGCCATGCTGCCCGATGCGGTTGGCGCGTTGCACGATGCGGTCGGTCCGGTCGGTCATGCTGCTCGCGCTGGTCGGACCGCTCGACCAGGCCGTACGATCCGGCGGTATCACCGGCTCGGCTGTGGCTTCGGGGGCGCGGGCGGTCAGCGTCCGGTGGCTACGCCGCAGGAGCTGCAGAATTTGGCTGCTGCGGGCAGCTCGTGTCCGCAGGACGTACAGTGTTGTGGCTCAGGGGTTTTCAGATGCTCGCCGCAGTTCGCGCAGAATCGCCCGCCCGCCGGGTTGGGTGTGCTGCAGGCCGGGCAGATGGGCATGGCGGCGGGTTGTGCCGTGGCGGGAGCCGGATGCGCGGTCGTGTGCGGCGCAATTGCGTTGAGGCCCAAGGCCGCACCGAGGAATCCACCGCCCCCGCCCCCGCCCTGGGCCAGCCCGTGGCCCGCGTCGAGCGCCAATTCGCCTGCCGCGTAGCGCTGGAAGTCGCCGGTGAGGCGGATATAGGTCATATCCTTGGCCAGCCGCTTGAGCCGCTCGGCGTCCTCGGGGGCGAGGGTGACGTCGAAGTTGCCCATTCGCGGTATGCGCAGACCGTATTCGTAGAGGGTGGTGTTGGTCTGGCGCAGCACCGCCGATTCGATGGCGTGCAGATGTGCGGGCAACCCCAGAATCGGCCATTCGCGGCCGGAAATCCCCTGTGTGATGGTCACTTTCATGGATTTGAGCAGCAGCTCCGAGCACCAGTTCCGCACCGCGGCGGGATCGGTGAGATCCGTGGTTCCGGCCAGTGCGGTGATCAGCTGCCCGGGTTCGCGCACCGACAGCGCGAATTCGCCGAAGGCGCGCAACGTCACCACCTGCTCGCTGGCCGGGTCGACGATATCGGCCAGCCGCCCGCCGAATTTGACGCCCGGAAACTCCCGGGTGGAGACGAAGTAGAGCTCGGCGCGATAGAAGTTGCCGCCGGTGACCGAGTCGACCAGCGCGCCCAGCACCGGTAGCTCGTCGGCGTCGATCCGGTGCCGTCCGGGCCCCATCGTGGCGACCACCTGCCCGGATTTGACGAACAACGCCATCTCGTCGGCATTGACCACGGCCCGGGAGTAGCGGCGGATACTCACATCCGGCCACTTGTACACCAGCTGGTTCTTGCGGGCCTCGGGTACGGCGATGAACTCCCGATCGAACCACGCCATATCAGAACTCCCTCAGCGAATCAGACCGGACGATGTGCGAAAATGGTTCGCGCACCGAGGATCACGGCCGGGATACCCGGAATCAGCAACAGCCACAGCCAATTTCCCGACAGCACACTCGCGCCGATCGCGCCGAGGATCACGATCGCCGCCAGCACCGCGACCGGAGCCAGCGGGCGAGCGGGCGGTTCGGTCGAGGGCCGGGGCGCCTGGCCCGGCAGATCGGCGAGCAGACCGGCCAACTCGGCCGGGCTGGCGGCGGCCGTGGCGCGCGTGGTGAGCTCCTCGAACTCGGCCGGGGTCAGCCGGCCGACGCTCAGATGATGGGCGAGTTCATGCAGTGCGCGCTCGCGTTCAGCGGTGCTGAGTCGGGCGTACGGCATGTCATCCACAATGAGCAGGATAAGTCCGCGGACCGGTGCCGCCCGCGTGCTCGAATCACCACCGGCGGGAAGTCTCGCGCCCTGACGTGGGCCTAGAGTGCGGCTTCGAATGCCTCGGCGACGACGGGACGCACCCGATCCATCGTCCCCGCACCGGATTCGCGGTGCACCGAGGTCATATCGACCTCGGGCAGGCCGCAGGCCACCGCCCACTGCCAGGGCGCCAGATCGCCGTCGACATTGAGCGCGAAGCCGTGGCTGGTGACCCCCCGGCTCTGGCGCATGCCGATGGAGACGATCTTGCGGCCGGTCGCACTGGTCCACACCCCGGTCAGCAGTTCCGAGCCGGGCGGGGTATCGCGACGTTCGGCCCGGATGCCGAGCTCCCCGAGCGCCTCGATGAGCCGGAACTCCACCTCGCGGATGTAGTCCACCACACCCTCGCCCTGGGCCAGCTTCACGATCAGGTACCCGACGAGCTGGCCGGGCCCGTGATAGGTCAACTGCCCGCCGCGCGTCGTCTCCACCACCGGAATGTGATGCGCCGGATCGGGCAGATGTTCCAGTGGAGTCCGCCGCCCGACGGTGTACACCTGCGGATGACTCAGCAGCCACAACGTATCCGGACGCTCGTCCCGCTGCCGCTGCTCGACCATCTCCGCCATCCGCGCCATGGCCTTGTCGTACTCGACGAGATCATCCTGGATGAGCAGCAACGGCCTGACCTTCATGGTGGATATTCTGCCCCCCGGGTCCGGACCAACCGAATCTGGGCGTGATCAGGCAGCGGCTGCCAGTTGCAAGGCCAGGGTGGCCGCGGCGGGGATCAGGTACAGGATCGGGTAGGGGGTGGTCTTGTAGGAGTGCGCGCGCAAGGTGGTCGCGACCGCGCCGAGGAAGTACAGGATCAGCCCGACGGCTGCGGCGATGCCGAGGACGGGAATGAAAGTCCCGACTATCAGGCCGAGCGCACCCGCACCCTTGGCCAGGGCGAGCCAGTTCCACCAGGATCGCGGCACCCCGTAGTCCACCAGCGAATCGACCACGAACGCCTTGCGCGCGAACAGCGAATAGCTCGAGAACCCGATCCACAGGGCCGCGATCACCGCGACGACGTAATAGGCGATGGTCATGGAATTCGTCTCCTTTCACGGATTCGGTCCGTGTATACGGGGTAGACGAATCGGACGCCGGGAGTGTGACAGGGCGGCGTTGTCGGTGTGACTGAGTACGGTCGGGGGAGACGACGAGATTCCTACGTGGGGACGGAGTTCGAACGATGGCGACGAGTGCCGAGGTTCTGCTCGACGGATACGAACGCGTGCGGGAGGTCGTGCACGAGGCGGTGGACGGGCTCGACGCGGCGGCGTTGAACTTCCGGGTCGATCCGGGCGCCAATTCCATCGCCTGGCTCGTCTGGCATCTGACCAGGGTGCAGGACGATCACATCGCCGATGTGGCCGGGCTCGAGCAGGTCTGGACCGCGCACGGCTGGTTCGACCGGTTCGCCCTGCCGATCGACCCGCGTGCCACGGGTTACGGCGATTCCGCCGACGATGTGGCGCTGATCCAGGCCCCGGCCGAGCTGCTCACCGGCTACTACGACGAGGTCCACGAGCACACGCTGCGCTATGTGCGGGAGCTGACCGATGCGGACCTGTCCCGGGTGGTGGACACCCATTGGAATCCGCCGGTCACCCTCGGTGTGCGGCTGGTCAGCGTGATTTCCGACGATCTACAGCACGCCGGGCAGGCCGCCTACCTGCGCGGGGTTATTGCCCGGACGAGTTAGGCAGCGCCTCGCGCGCGATGCCGAATCCGTTGACCGGGGATGGGTTCGGCACCTTCTGCAGTAGTTCCGGTCCGTGCAGGTGCAGCGCCGCGTCGCCACCCTCGCGGGGCTGTTCCGCGGACAGGGCTGGATCGTCCTCCTCGGCCTCGTGTCCGGTTGCCTCCGCTGGCAAACCCTGCCCGCGGTGCCTGCGGATGTACACCCAGCTGCACAGGACGGCGAGGAAGATGATCGCGACGCCGATCAGGCCCGTGGTGACCTCATCGATGGCATGTCCGGTGGACCACAGCAGGATCACCGCGAGCGCGCCGATGGCCCAGTGCGCACCGTGTTCGAGGTAGACGTAATCCGTCAGGCTGCCCTTGCGCACCAGGTAGACGGTGATCGAGCGGACGAACATCGCGCCGATGAGTCCGAGCCCGAGCGCGATGATGATCGGGTCCGAGGTGATGGCGAACGCGCCGATCACGCCATCGAAGGAGAACGACGCGTCCAGCACCTCCAGGTACAGGAAGCCGAAGAAGGCCGCCCGGCCGGTGGCGACCACGGCACGCGACGGGCCGCTGTGTTCGGTGTCGAACTGCGCGCCGAGACCGTCGACGAGCAGATAGGTCACGATGCCCAGAACACCGGCGACCATCACCACACTGGCCTGACCGTCGGGGACGATCACCCCCGCGACCAGCACCAGCGCGACGAGGGAGACCACGACGGGGAACATCGCGAACCGGCCGAGCCGGGCCAGCGGAACTTCGATCCAAGTCAGCCAGGTGATCTCACGCTTCTGGCAGACGAAGTTGAGGAACAGCAGCAGCAGGAACATCCCGCCGAAGGTGGCGATCTTGGGATTGGCCTGGTTCAACAGGGTTTCGTAGCTGGGCGTCCCGTCGGCGAAGTAGTGCGCGCCGTTCGCCGGTGGGTGCAGCGCCAGATTCAGCGCCTGGATCGGATCGATGTGTGCCCCGATCCCGACCACGACGAGCGGGAACAGCAGCCGCATCCCGAAGACCGCGATCACCACGCCGATCGTCAGGAACATGCGTTGCCAGAACACGCTCATGCGTTGCAGCACACCGGCATTCACCACTGCGTTGTCGAACGACAGGGATACCTCGAGCACGCCGAGCACCGCCGCGGCGACGAGACCCTGCGGGCCGCCGTAGATCAGCGCTGTAACGAGCGCTGCGATAGCGACGATGAACGACGGAGCGAACACTCGCAAAAACATGACGACGCGCCTTTCGTCAGCCCTGGCCTGAGCCCGCGGCGTGCTCATTCGATGGATGACGGCACCAGTGCGGCGATCGTTACCCTGAACACGATTGTGACAGGCCTTGCGCGGGTACGACAATCGCTGACGCTGCCGAAATCGATCTTCGCAGGTGCAACGGGTGCGAAATGCCTTCCCAGCGGAGTGTCGCAGATCGTCCGGATTGTCCGGATCGGTAGCGCGAGAGACGAACTTCACGCCGCGCGCGGGTCTTCAGGCGGGTGTGATCAGCCCCGCCAGATGACGCGGCGAGGGCGACCCCTGCGCGAGCATGGCATCGTGCCAGTCCCGTACCGTCGTGCCCGCCGGACGTGCCGCCGCGATCGCGGAGACCTCGCTGTAGCCGACGAAATAGGTCGACAGCTGGGCCGCGCTCAGCTGCGCGCGCCGCCATTTGCCCGCCGCCTCGCCCTCCTCCTGGAATCCGCGGCGTCGCATCAGATCCATGGCTTCGGCCTCGGACAGGTCGCCGGAGTGCACGCCCTGATCCAGGATCGCGTTGATGGTCATCCGCAGATGGGATTTGAGCCGTTGCAGCCGCACCGGCAGACCGCCGAATCCCCGCTCGGACATCAGCTCTTCGGCGTAGACGGCCCAGCCCTCGATGAAAGTGCCGCTGGCGCACAGTCCGCGCGCGGCGGTGGACCCGCGGAACCGGCGCGCGTGGGCCAACTGCAGATAGTGGCCCGGCATCGCCTCGTGCACGGTGAGATTGCGCATCATGTGGTCGTTGTATTCGCGATAGAACGACGCGACGCGCTCGGGCGTCCAGTCTCGCGGGGTCGGCGAGATAGCGAAAAATGTTGGCGCGCCGTCAATTTCGAGCGCACCGGGTGAGTCGCAGTAGGCCACGGCCACGCCGCGGGCGAATTCCGGCATCTCCTGCACGATCAACGGATCGTCGATCAGCGTCACCAGATCCTGTGCGGTGGTGAAGGTTTCGGCTTCCTCGAGAGCGGTTGTCGCGGTGGCCAGGACGGTCTCGTCGGTGGGGTGTTCGGCGGCCAGGTGGTGCATCGCGGCGCGCACCGTGTCGTCGGTCGGATCGGCGACGCCCAGGAGTTCGCCTGCGGCGCTGCGGATCTCGTCCCGGACGTGATCGAGGTGCCGATGTGCGCGATCGAGTATCTGCGCGGAGCTCAGTTCGGTGTCCAGGGTGTGCCACAGCGTGGCCTCCCAGAGTCGGCGGCCCAGGCGGGGATCGCGCTCGGATCGGTCGAGCAGATCGGTGAGCCAGCCGGTGAATTCGGTGAGCGCGGCCGTTGCCGCCGCCGCGGCCGAGTCGATCCGCGCGCCCGGCACCTGCCCGGCCAGTGCGGGGGTCTGCTCGCGGATCAGCGCGGATACCCCAGCGAACTGCTCGATCGCGGTCTCGACGTGGATTCGCGGGCAGTCCCGCAGCACGGCGCGGGCGGTGGCCAGGGCGTCGGGCAGGGCGGTGAGGCGGGCGGTGAGCAGTTCGAGCCGATGCTCCGGCGGCGCGAACGGCCGTGCCAGCAGCCCGTGCAGCAGCGGTCCCGGATTGTGCACCAGGGGATTCCACTCGTGCTCGCGCAATTCCTCGAGGCCGAAGATCCGCCGGTCCACCTCCTGCTGCAGCAGGGCGTGATCGACCCGGTCCGATGCGCCGAGATCGTCCGCGTCCACCTCGGCCAGGGCGTGCGAGGCCTCGCGCAACATGGCCGTCTGCGCACGCACCGTCTCGGGCGACAGGTCCGGCAGCCGATCGTCGGCCCGGTGGTCGCCGACGTACAGTGCGGTCACCGGATCGGCCTGGAGTATCGCGTCGACGATCCGCCCGGCCCGTGTCACGAAGCTCTCGGTCATGCGCCCACGCTACCGGCAGGGTCCGCGCATACGGTGCATGCGACGGTGATTCAGTACCAGTGATGGGCCTGCCAGAACGCCCACGCGCCGTCCGGGCTGCCGTACCGTTCGCACATGTAGGTGTAGGCCCAGCGGATCTGCGTCGCGGGATTGAACTGCCAGTCCGCGCCGAACGGGGCCATCTTCTGTGGCGGCAGCGCCTGCCCGAGTCCATAGGCGCCCGATCTCGGGTTGATCGCGAAGACATTCCACGAACTCTCGTTGGTGATGACGTTGTCGAAGGAGGGAAACTGGTTGTACGGCACGATCATCCGGGCCAGCGTGCGCGGCGCGAAACCCATCACCGGCATGACCAGGCTCAGGCCCATACCCGTCAGATTCGGTCCCAGGGTCGAGGACCCGGACGACGAGGATCCGGCCGCCGACGATCCGGACGACGAGGATCCCGCCGCGGAGGATCCCGCCGACGCCGATCCGGAGGCCAGGCCCGCCGGAGTCGCGGCCTCGTCGCATATGGTGGCGCAGTCCGCGCGCGCGGGCGCGGGTTGCCAGAGTGTCGCGATGCCGACCGAAGCGATTGCGGCACAGAGCAGTCCGGCGATGATTCTGCCTAATCGAGACGTGCGCTGTTTCGACATTTCTGAGCCTTCCACATCGACCTGCTGTGCTGGCACGTGCGGGTTGCGAAAGGAGCACGATCAGGAAAGCATGAGTTCAGGGCGGTTTCAGGAAAGCTGTCGCACCGTATCCACACTGTTACAAGATCGTTCGCGAAGATACGGCGTGTCCGGTGTGCAGCGCGCGCGGCGCGGATGCCGGGCTGCGGATCAGGACAGGTAACGCGCGAGTTGCGGCATCGCCTCGCGCGGATGATCCGCGGTGATGCCCTCGGCGATCTCGGTGTAGTACCAGCCGTCGTTCGTGCGCAGGAGTATGCCCATGATCATGCCGGTGTGCGGCCCGCGCAGCATCGTCTGCCAGGTGATCTGGGTGCCGGATCGGCGGTCCAGGAGGCGGCAGAATCCGTTGCGGATCTTGTTGAATGTCTGTCCGGTGTAACAGGTTACGAGCAGCGCGACACCGCTGATCCGCGACGGCAGCCGGTTCAGGTCGAGGGTGATGGTCTCGTCGTCGCCGGGGCCGTCGCCGGTGAGATTGTCCGCGTGCAGGCGCACCGCGCCGTCGCTGGACTCGAGCCGCTCGTGGTAGACCGCCTCCACCAGCTGGTCACCGCTGAACAGCAGTGCGGCCGCGTTCAGGTCGATGGCGTCCGGTTGCGAGCCGAACAGCCGCCGCTTCGCCGCATCCCAGCCCAATCCCATCGCGATGTTCTCCAGCGGTGCGCCGTCCGTGGCGCGCAATGGGATCGGCACGACCCACCCCTTCTGCGGGGACTCCCCGCCATCGAACCAATGATGTTGTCCCACTGTAGGTGCCGCTCGCCGGGACGGCCACATCGGCGAGGTCCGGCCCCGCTCGCGAGCCAAAAATACATCTCTCGAGATGTAAATTTTTTCATACCCGGGAAGGGGCGGCGGGTGCGCATCGACCGGCGACGACGTCCGCCGGCGTGATTCGACGGCGGTGTGGCGAGCCGAGAGCCGGTGCGGCGCGGGTGTTCAGCACCGGCTCGTTCAGGAGTGTGAATCGGTTACCCGCTGGTCACCTCGGATGCACACGATGCTCATCTGCCGTAATTCGCGCCGCAATTCCCAGGTGCGAGAGCATGATAGCTTCGGGCGCTCGCCGCCCGCTGTTGGGCTCATGTTTCCGCTGTGTCAATTTCGGTAGTACAGAGCGCGACATAAATCTATTGTGATGTAATTCGTGGGGTGCACCGGCGGCTCGGCAGGGCCTTCCGGCGCACTCGAAATCGGTAGCGTAGGAGTGATGTACGCCGGATGACAGCGATCGAACCCCTGGAGCAGGCCGCCCATCTCGTCGGGCGTCGCACGGAGATGGCGCGGATCGCCGCGCTGATCGACCGGGTTGTGTCCGGTCGCGGCGGCGCCTTCGTGCTGATCGAGGGCGAGGCGGGAATCGGGAAGACCTCGCTGCTGCGCAATGTCGTCGATATGGCGTCGGCGGAGGGGATGCGGGTTCTGCTCGGCGCGGCGACCGAGGCGGACCAGCCGATTCCTGGTGCGGCCATCGGTTCGTACGTGGTGCTGGGCGACCTGCGCGGTGGCGCGACCGGGCCCGCCGGCGCTCTCTCGGATCTGCTGAGCCAGTGGTGCTCGGACGGACCGGTGGCGGTGCTGGTGGACGACATCCACTGGGCCGACGTGGCGAGTCTGTCGGCGCTGCGCTGGCTGAGCGTCGCGGTGGACACCATGCCGATGCTGGTCGTGGCGGCCATGCGTCCCTATCCGCTGGCGCCGGGCCTGCCGCGGCTGCTCTCGGAGTTCGACGCGGTGGGCGCGCGGCGAATGCCGTTGGGGCCGTTGGCCGATGCGGACGTCAACCGGCTGGTCGAACAGTCGCTCGGCGCGCCGCCCGGACCGCAGCTGAACGCCCTGATCGCGGGTGCGGCCGGAAATCCGCTGTATCTCACCGATCTGCTGGACGGACGGGCCTGCGCCGAGCCGGAGGCCGGACTCCCGGACACGCTGTCGGCGACGATCACCCGGCGGCTGGACTTCCTGCCCGAATCGGCCCGGCACACCCTCGAGGTGGCCGCCGCGCTGACCCCGCGCATCGATCCGGTGAAACTGGCTGAGATCCTTCGGGTTTCGCTGATCGACGTGTGGAACGAGATCCGAGCCGCGGTCGAGGCGCGCCTGCTCGTGCACGACGGTGACGAACTGGTCTTCCGGCACGATCTGGTTCGCCGGGCCCTCGCCGAACAGGTGTCCCCGTCGATCCGGGCCACATTGCGCCGGCACGTCGAGGTGGCGGGGCTGCATCTGCTGCGGATCGCGGAGCCTTCCACGAATTCGCAAGCGGTCCAGCAGGTTTCGTCGACGGCCGCAGTGGACCGGGTGGCCGAACTCATCGAGGGCACGGTGGCCGCCGCGGCCGCGGAATCGCTGGTGGAGACCCTGTCGACACCCGGCGACCCGACCACCGTCCTGCTGTTCCGCGGACTCGCCGACGGCGATGCCGACCTGGTCGCCGAGGCCGTGGCGGAATTCGCGCGTTCGGAGCGTCCCCGGTTCGCCGCGCTGGCGGGGGAGAACCTCGCGGAGATGCTGGTTCGCAACGGCCGCAGTGCCGAGGCATGTGCCGCGCTCGAGGCGGCGGTGCGGCGTTACGAGGTCCTGGGCGAGGTACCGGAGACCGCCCGCGCGCAGGCTCGGCTGCGGGAACTGGGTACGGGGCGCGGTGCGCGGGGCCCGCGCCGACGGCCCAAGACCGGATGGGATGCGTTGACCGCGACGGAGGGGAAGGTCGCCGTGCAGGTGGCGGAGGGATGTTCCAATGCCGAGATCGCCGAGAAGATGTTTCTGTCCCGGCGGACCGTGCAGACGCACGTGTCCAACATTCTGTCCAAACTCGGCCTGCGCTCTCGCGTCCAGGTCGCGGTGGCCTACGCGCAGCGTCGGTGAGGAGCGCTCACCGCAAACCGGGGCGTCGGGCGAAGGCGTGATCCAGCAGTTCGGTGAGCGCGCGCGTCACCGCGAGACGGGCTGTCTCGGTGGTGGATTCGAGCCCGGCGTGATGGTGGAACAGCTCTCCCACATGCTGTTCGGCGATCCGATCACAGTCCGCGCGTAATCGATCGATCAGCGCGAGCGCCTCGGTGGAACTGAGTCCGGCGTCGATGAGGCGGGTGGCCGGATCGGCGTGGCGCGGGGCGGCGCGCCGTTGGATCGCGAGCGTTTCCACATCTTCCGGTGCGGGCCCGGCGTCCACCGGGAGGCGCACGATCGGCTGGGGGCGGGTGACCGCTACCGTGGCCCGATCGGACGTTTGTCCGGGGACGCCCAGGACTTCGGCGAGTCCGTCACCGCGGTCCCAGGCCTCGAGCAGTTCACGGATGCCGTTGAGTTTCATCCCGCGGCTGAGCAGGCGGCTGATGGTCTGTAGCCGGTGCAGGTGCGCGGACCCGTAGTAGCCGATGCGACCGCGGAGTTCGGGGGAGGGCAGCAGACCACGTTCGTGATACACCCGCACACTGCGAACGGTGGTGTCCGCCACCCGGGCCAGCTCATCGATCGTGTACTCCGCTTGCACAGCCAGACCCCCTGGGAAAAGCCCAACTCGTCTCTTCTTATATGTACCGCGATACAACGGTTCCATGGTCAACGGTATGTCTCTGGTGACCATAGGTCAATGTACCGTTATTTGACGGCACAATCTATTGCTCTCGGAGTCGTTGTGCGTTAGCGTTCGAGTACGGCGTTTTTCGCCGCTTCCGGGGACCGTAGATCGGCCCCGATGACGTCCCTCCCATGGACACGCCCGTCTCGTGGCGTGCCCTCGGCATCCTCGGAGACGGCTGTGACCACTTTTCATACACCCGCACCCATGGCGGGATCTTCCACATCCTCGGCACTTCCGCCGGCGAGCGCGCGGCGGCCATCCTGTGCGGAGGGGCCCAACGATTGGGATCTGGACGTCGGCACGCCCGAATCGTGGCGTGCCGCCGTGCGGATCTGCCAGGACTGCCCGCTGCTGAGCCAATGCGCGGAATCGGCTCGCACCCTGATCGATCGGGGGATGGGACCGCGTTCGATGATCTGGGCGGGCGTGGCCTACGACGCCGCCGGGCGGGTTATGGAGAATTTGGAGCGCCATCGGATCGCGGCCGCCGATCGCAAGCCCCCGCTGCGGATCATCCGGCACAGCGAGCGCCCCCGGACGGCGGAGCACGCGCCGCAGGTGCCGCGGCGGCACCTCGTACTGGGCCGGGGTTTACGGTCCACCGGCACAGCCTGCGGCTGACCCACTACATTTGCACCGCGAAGTCGGTCTCCGATCCACCGGATCGTCGCTCGCGGCAGCCGAATCCGTCCGTTCACATCGAGGTGACAGTACAGTGTCAACACCCAGCACTATCATTCGAAGTCTGGTCCCGGCGCGAATGGACCGGTTGCCGTGGGCCAGATTTCACTGGCTCATCGTCGTCGGACTCGGGGTGTCCTGGATCCTGGACGGTCTGGAGATCCAGATCGTCTCCAGCATGGGCTCGCTGCTGCAGAACCAGCACACCCTGCACCTGACGCACGGCGAGGTCGGTGCGATGGGCTCGTGGTATCTGGCCGGGCAGGTGGTGGGCGCGCTGTTCTTCGGCCGGATCACCGACAAACTGGGCCGCAAGAAATTGTTCATCCTGACGCTGGCGATCTATCTGATCGGCAGCGGGCTGGCCGGTTTCTCCTGGAATGCCATGTCGCTGTTCATCTTCCGGTTCATCGCGGGCATGGGCATCGGTGGCGAGTACACCGCGATCAACTCCGCGATCGACGAGATCATGCCCTCGCGCTATCGCGGCCGGGTGGATATCGCGATCAACGGAACCTATTGGGGCGGTGCGGCTCTGGGCGCAGCGGCCAGTCTGCTGCTGTACAACGAGCACTACGTGCCCGTCGAATGGGGTTGGCGCATCGGATTCTTCATCGGCCCGGTGCTCGGATTCATCATCATCTTCCTGCGCCGCCAGATCCCGGAGAGCCCGCGGTGGCTGCTGACCCACGGCCGGGCGGTGGAGGCCGAACGCACCGTGGCCGAGATCGAGGAACACGTCCGCAGCAGGGGAGTGGATCTGCCGCCGGTGGACCAGGCCCAGGCGATCGAGATCGTCGAGCGCGATCGGGTGTCCTATCTGCAGATGGCGCGAATCTTCTTCGGGCGCTACCCATCCCGGTCCTTCCTCGGATTCACGATGATGGTGACGCAGGCATTCCTCTACAACGCCATCTTCTTCACCGAGGCGCAGGTCCTGACCCACTTCTATCACGTGTCCGACGATCACACCGGGTACTACTTCTTCCCGTTCGCGATCGGCAACCTGATCGGCCCGATCGTGCTGGGTCCGCTGTTCGACAGCATCGGGCGTCGCAAGATGATATGCGGGACGTATGTGCTCTCCGGTGCGCTGCTCGCCTTGTCCGCCTGGGCATTCCACGCCGGGATCCTGAATGCCGCCACGCAGACCGCCTTCTGGTGCGTCATCTTCTTCTTCGCCTCGGCCGGTGCGTCCTCGGCCTATCTCACGGTGAGCGAGATCTTCCCGCTGGAACTGCGAGGGCAGGCGATCTCGTTCTTCTTCGCCATCTCCCAGGGCGCCGGCGGCGTGCTGGCTCCCTACCTGTTCAGCCTCCTGGTGGGCGGGGCCGACAATCCGAGTATGGACCGGTTGCCGCTGGCGATCGGCTATCTCATCGGTGCGGCGGCGATGATCTTCGGCGGCCTGGTCGCCTGGTTCTTCGGGGTCGATGCCGAGGGGAAGTCGCTGGAGAACATCGCCGAGCCGCTGTCCAAGGCGAATTCGGACGAACTCGGGGAATCCGGCCGAGCGCGGGTCTGAGTGGCAGGTGTCCCGAGCCCGCCCGGGCGCCATAGCTGCTCGACCGGCCAGGGGTTCCCAAAACTGGGATTAATGTGCCGATGTTTGGCGGTACATTAAGTGGCGATATGATTATCGTCACTTGAAAGGCCGTGTCATGACAGCCGTTCACCCGCCCCGGTCGACCGCTCCGTCCGCAGGTCTGCACCACGAGGACACTGGTTACCGCAAGTCGCTGCGGCCCAGGCAGCTACAGATGATCGCCATCGGCGGAGCCATCGGCACCGGACTGTTCCTGGGCTCGGCGGATCGGCTCGAACACGCCGGACCCGGACTGTTCCTGGTGTACGCGGTATGCGGCGTCTTCGTCTTCTTCGTACTGCGGGCCCTCGGTGAGCTGGTCTCGCACCGGCCGTCCTCGGGCTCGTTCGTCTCCTACGCGCGCGAGTTCTACGGGGAGAAGCTGGCTTTCGGCGTCGGCTGGATGTATTTCTTCCACTGGTGCATGACCGGCATCGTCGACATCACGGCCATCGCCACCTATGTGCATTACTGGGGCGCGACCCAGGTCCTGCCGCAGTGGGCGATCGCGCTGGTGGCGCTGGTGATCGTGGTCGCGTTCAACCTGATCTCGGTGCGCTGGTTCGGCGAACTGGAATTCTGGGTCGCGCTGATCAAGGTCGTCGCCCTGGTCGCCTTCCTGGTCGTCGGCTCGATCATCCTCGGCGGCCGGTTCACCATCGGCGGGCAGCAGACCGGATTCGGCCTGCTGGCCGAGAACGGCGGGCTGTTCCCGGTCGGTGTGCTGCCGCTGGTCACCGTGACAACGGGTGTGGTATTCGCTTACGCCGCAGTGGAATTGGTCGGCACCGCGGCCGGTGAGGCGGAACGTCCGGAGCAGGTCATGCCCCGCGCGATCAATACCGTGATCGCGCGGATCGCGCTGTTCTACGTCGGGTCCCTGGTGCTGCTGGGCCTGCTGCTGCCCTACGGCGATTTCGTGGGCGGCCAGAGTCCGTTCGTGACCTTCTTCGCCCGGCTCGGCGTACACGGCGCGGGCACCATCATGAATCTCGTCGTGCTGACCGCGGGTTTCTCCAGCCTGAACGCCGGGCTGTATTCGACCGGCCGCATTCTGCGCTCGATGTCGGTGAACGGCAGTGCGCCGGCCCTGGGTGCGCGGATGTCCGGTTCGGGCGTGCCCTATGTCGGGATTCTCGCCACCGGCGCGATCGCGCTGATCGGGGTGGGCTTGAACGCCGTGGTACCGGACAGGGCGTTCGAGATCGTGCTGAACATGTCGGCGCTGGGCACCATCACCGCGTGGTCGGTGATCGTGGCATGTCAACTGCGCCTGTGGTGGTGGAGTCGCAAGGGTTTGGCACAGCGTCCGGCGTTCCGGCTGCCGGGTGCGCCGTGGACCGGCGTCCTGACGCTGGTGTTCCTGTTCAGCGTGGTCGTGCTGATGGCGGTCAGCGACGACGTCGTGCAGCGCGGCGCGGTCATCGCGGTCGTGGTGGTGATGCTGCCGGTGCTGACGGCCGGATGGCTGCTGGCGCGCCGGCGGGCCGCCGACGTCGCCGCGACCTGGCGTGCGGTCAGCGCGCAGTCGCCGCACCTGCCCGAACCGCCTGCGCCCGAACCGGATTCGCAGGAGCTGACCGTGGACGTGGTCGTCGAGTCCGACCGGGCCTGAGCCTCGCGCGGACCGGGCGGAACGCCCGGCAAGCATATTCCCACCGGAGGGAACAACTCCTCCACGACGATATCGATGGCGGACCAGAATGAGAGCCCGACTCACCAATGGGTACGAAAGGTTCCCATGCCCGAGCACTCCGAGGCGCCCGACCAACCGCTGCCGCACCCGTGGGCCAATCGGCGCATGCGCGGAAGCGAGCTGCCGGGGCGCTCGACCGCTCATCCGTGGTCCACTCGGGGCCCGGCCGCGCCCGAGGGCCGGATGCCGAATCCGGTTTTCTCGGAACAGTTTTCGGCACAGCGCGCCCGGCCGGTGGCGCGTCGGCGCGACGAGGCCGAATTCGAGCTCGAACTGCTGGCCGAATCAGATTCGGCCGCGGTCGAATCCGATGCCGACACCGGCCGCGGATCGGGCCGCAGCGCTCGATCCCGGCCCAGCGTGCGCAAGTTGGGTGGTGGGCTGGTGGAGATGCCCAAGGTGACTCCACTCGATCCGCGTGCCGCGGTGCTGACCGACCCCGAAGTGCACGAGGTCAAGCGATTCTGCTGGAAGTGCGATGCGCCCGTCGGCCGCCGGACCGAAGAGGGCCCCGGTGAGATCAGCGGCACCTGCGCGGCCTGCGGATCACCGTTCAACTTCCGGCCCACGCTGGTGCCCGGCGAACTGGTCGCCGGGCAGTACGAGGTCCAGGGCTGCCTGGCGCACGGCGGCCTGGGCTGGGTGTACCTGGCCGTGGACCGCAACGTCAGTGACCGCTGGGTGGTGCTCAAGGGTCTGCAGAATCCGCTCGACTTCGAGGCGCACGTGGTGGCGCTGGCCGAGCGGCAGTTCCTGTCGGAGATGGCCTATCCGGGCATCGTCAAGATCCACAACTTCGTCAAGCACGCCTCCGCGGGCCGCGATATCGCGGCCGGATACATCGTCATGGAGTACGTCGGCGGGCGGTCGCTCAAGAAGATGCTCGATGTTCTTGCGCCGCAGCGGATTCCGGTGGCCGAGGGGATCGCGTATCTGATGGAGGTGCTGCCCGCGCTGGACTACCTGCATTCGTTCGGCCTGGCCTACAACGACCTCAAACCCGACAACATCATGGTCAGCGAGGACGAGGTCAAACTCATCGACCTCGGCGCGGTCGCCGCCCTCGATTCCTACGGAAGCATCTACGGCACACCGGGATACCAGGCGCCGGAGATCACCGAGACCGGGCCCACCGTGGCCGCGGACCTGTATTCGGCCGGCCGGACCCTGGCCGCGCTGATCCTGGATCTGCCGCTCGAACGCGACGGCAACCTGGCTCCGGTCATCCCATCGCCGGAACAGGAACCGCTGCTGCGGCGGTATCCGGGGTTGCACCGATTGCTCTGCCGGGCAACCGATCCCGACCCCCGACGACGTTTCCCCTCGGCCTATGCGATGTACTGCCAGCTGGTCGGCGTGCTGCGGATGGTGCTGGCCGTGGACAGCGGCCGCGAGCATCCCCAGGCATCGGCCGAATTCGCTTCCATACTGGGCGATTTCGGGATCGACACGCTCATCGGCCAGACCGACCGGGTGATCGACGGCACCCAGCGCATGCCCACGGTCGATGTGGCCGATGTGGTCGCCGCGCTTCCGGCGCCACTGATCGACACCGAGGATCCCAGCGCCGAACTGCTGCTGCCGCTGCTGCGCGGTGACCCGCATCAGGTCCTGGATGCGTTGCGGCGCACCAGCGCTCGCATCGCGGCCGGGGTCGTTGCCGAACCGGAATCCTTCGAACTCGAGGGTGCGCTGGCCGCGGCGCAGGCCCACCTCGAGCTCGGTGACGTGGTCCAGGCTCGCGCGCTGCTGGACGAGTTGACGCCCCGGCACGCCGGCGATTGGCGCATCGAATGGCATCTGGGCGTCGCCGCGCTGCTGGACGGCGATTTCGAGCTGGGCTACCGGCATTTCGACACCGTGCACTCGATGGTGCCCGGTGAGATCGCCCCGCCGCTGGCGCTGGCCGCCGCGGCGGAACTGATGTTGCAGCACCTCGACGAACCGGGTGATCCCGACCGTCTGCACGATGCGGCGATGGAGCACTACCGCACGGTGTGGCGCACCAATCACGGCGTGGTCAGCGCCGCGTTCGGATTGGCCAGGCGGCTGGCCGCGGACGGTGATCTGCTCGAGGCCGTCGCGGTGCTGGACGAGGTGCCCGCCGCCTCACGGCATCACGCCATCGCGCAGATGACCGGTTCGTTGCTGCTGGTCTCGCGGCCGACCGCCGAGATCACCGAGAGCGATCTGGCCACCGCGGCCGCGCGCCTGTCGGCCCTGCCCGACGACCCGCGGACCCTGCAGTTGAAGGTGATCGTGGTGGGTGCGGCGGTGGAGTGGCTGCGCGCCGGCGCCCAGCCCGCGCGGCTGGAGCGCATCCTCGGATTTCCGGTCACGCCGACGGGCCTGCGCCAGGGGCTGGAATCGAGTCTGCGCGCGCTGGCCCAGATCGCGCCCGACCGCTGGCACCGGTATCGGCTGATCGACCTGGCCAACCAGGTCCGCCCGCGCAGCTGGTGGTGAGCCTTCGTCGGCGGCGATACCCACCGGCGAAGATACGCACGGCTATTTAGTTGTGGTTTCCTTTATGTATGGCGAGTGTGGAGTACACGATCGATGAGCTCGCGCGTGCGGCGGGGACGACGGTGCGCAGCCTTCGCGTGTACCACGAACGCGGCGTGCTTCCCTCACCGGAGGTCCGCGGCAGAACGGGGTTCTACGGGCCCGAACATCTGAACCGGGTGGCCACCATCAGCCGGTTGCTGGATCGCGGGATCAAGCTCAACGGGATCCGTGAGCTGCTCGAGGCGTGGGATCGCGGGGACGACCTCGGTGACATCCTGGGCGTGATGGAATCGGACGTATCGCCGGAGACCGAACCGTCGTCCGATGACACGATCGCCGCCACCGAACTCGCCGAGCGGTACAGCAACGTCCCGCACGGGCTGGCCCGCGTGGTCGGCCTGGGGTTGTACGAGCCGGTGGACGCCGCGACCTATCGGGTGGCCGATGCGAAGCTGGTGCGGGTGGTCGAGCAGCTGACCGGCGTCGGTTTGCCCGCCGAGGAGATTCTCGCCGACCTGGAGAAGATGCGCACCGACTGCGATCGCATCGCGCGGCGGGTGGTCGAGCTGTTCCAGCGCACCGCGTGGGCGCGGTATCAGGAGTCCGAGCACGCCCCGGATGATCTGGCGCACTTGACCGAACAGCTCACCGCGACCCGGTCGGTCGCCGTGCAGACCGCCACCGAGCTGGTCGAGCGTTCCATCGCCAAATATCTGGACGGCGATACCGAACTGACCGAGGTGCTCGCCGAGGGCTGAGCCCGGCAGCGTCGCCGATCGCGGATCGTGCCCCGCGAGTCGGGACGCTTATCTCATGCCGCTTCCCGGTTTCCCGGTGCTGGCAAGAGTGCGAGTTTAATGTGCCGTTGTTCAGCGGTACATTGAATACGTGATAAGCACTGCTCGTGAGATCGACGTCGCCGGGCAGCCCTTCTTATAAGACGTCGATGGACGGTACGAAGATGAATGTCTCGAAGCTCAACGGTGTTCAACGGAATCCTTTCGGTTCGCGGTTCCTGACCTGCGTCGCGGTGGCGGTCGCGGTGTCGATCGGTTCGGCGGGCCTGGCCGGCGCGGCTCCCGGATCGGGTGGCGGTCACGGCAACGGTGGTGGCGGGCACTCGGGTCCGGCCGGCACGTCCCACTCCGGCGTGAACTCACCGGGGTCGCACAACAGCGGGACGTCCAGCGATCACTCGGGTTCGTCCTACTCGTCTCCCTCCGACTCGTCGCTGTCGCATTCGGCCCCCTCGTACTCCGGGCCCTCGCATTCGGCTCCCTCGTATTCGCTTCCCTCGCATTCGCTCCCGGGCGCGACCGGGCCCTCGCATTCGGCTCCCTCGCACTCCGCGCCCTCGTATGCGCTCCCGAACATCACGGTGCCGCACCACTCGAATCCCAACTCCTCGACGCCCAACCCGAGCGAGAATTCGGCCCCGGCCGCCGATCTGCAGCGGTCCCTCCCGGTTGCGCCGGTCCCGTCGCCCGGCGCGGCCTTCAATCAGTGGCTGCGGGACGGCGGGATGCTCTGGAACATGTTCGTCCCGCCGGTGAAGGTCGATCCGCAGAACAATGTGGCGCCCAACGGCGGCCACGGATTCTGTGACGCCACCCGCCCGCAGTGCGGCTGACGTCCGGAAATGTTTCCCGCGACTGGGAATCGGCTGTGTATGTGCCGACGGCGTTGACGATACGGTGTCGGCAACATAGTTTCGATTTCAACAGTTGACCATGGGTCGCACGCGCACTGCGCCGGTGCCCCCATAACTGGCGTCTTGCCTGTTCGGTCATGTGCGGGCTGTGAATCCTTCTGCGCGGAAATATTTTCCCGTCTACGTATCTTGGCGGATGTTTCCGCGATCACCGCGGAGTTGCATGCTTGACATGGGTTCGTTTGAAGTGCCGCGCAACAACCCGTGGCTGACGGTGGAGATGTTGGCGCCCGAAGGCATGTCGGCCGCGTCGGTCGGCGGACAGCCGCGGGAGTTCGCCGGTTGGCAGCGAGTCGTGCAGCGACTGCTGGCGAAGATGCCCTCGGCATACGGCCTGTCCACCGCGAGTGCCTGCGAGGCCCTCTCGGCCGCGTCCCGCGACGCGGTCGAGGTGGATCTGCGCATGGTCACCGACGCCGGTCCGCACCGGATGCTCGCCCGTCCGGTGCTCGGCCCCGCGGGTGACGTGCACGCGGTGCGGTTGTGGATCGGGCCGGTCGGGGCGCGGGTGCCGGTTCCGGCTCCCGCGGTCGGCGGGATCTGGGATCTGGCCTCGCAGACGATCCGGCTGCCCGCCGGGGTGACCGAACTGGCCGGGATGCCGCCGGAGCACTACGCGCCGGCCATGTCGATCGCTGAGCTGTTCCATCGCTGGACCGGTTTCGACCGGCACGCCGAGGTGCTGGATCTGCTCTACGATCCGAATCCGGGCGCGAGCCTGCAATTCGATGTGACAGTCGGGATTTCGGGCCGCTGGCTGATCTCCATGCGGGCCCGCGACGACCTGCGCACCCGTGGCGCGTGGCTGCTGATCGAGGACGCCGGACCGGTCGATCCCCATGCGCAGGCGACGACGCTGGAACGGGTCGCTCTGCGCGAGGCGCATCGTCGCGCGGGGACGCATCTGGGCGTGCTGCAGGTGGAGCACGCGAGCATCTCGCACTGGCTGACCGATCCCGCGCCCTGGGTGCGCTGGGACAACCTGGCCTCCCCGGTCGAGGTGTTCCATCCGGACGATCGCGCACAACTTGCGGATATGGCCGAACGGCTGCGCTCCGGCGCTGCCGCGACGGTGACGCTGCGGGTGCTGAACCATTGCGGCGGTTACACTCCCGCGGCGCTGTCGCTGTATCCCTATCCCGGGTATTCGGCCCGGCATCTGGCGATCGCCGAATTCGTGCGCGTCGCGGTCCCCGAGGATTCGGCGCCGGTCAAACCCCGCATGGTGGTGGAACGGTCACGGTGTCGCACGACGCTCGCTGAGGAGGTCGGGGCAGCGTGGCATCGCATCCCCTGACGTGAATCGTGTTCTCATTCATGGTGATGGATGATCGCACGAGGTTAGAGGCGCATTTGCGGAGATGTATCATCGGCAACTATGAATGTCGCCGAGCTACACCGGCTGGTTCGCGTCCTGCGTGAGATCGCGTCGAGCGCGACCGTGTGCTCCGGTGATCGGCGGATGTCGGCCGGGATGGTGACGATCGTGCAGGACGTCACCGCCCATCCGGACTCGGCCATCGGCGATATCGCGGAACGGACCGGTCTGGCCCAGAGCTTCGTCTCGAAAACGGTTGTGCGCCTGCGAGAACAGGGTGTGTTCGAGGTTTCCCAGGACGCCCGCGACGGCCGCCGCACCCTGGTCGCCGTCCGGCCCGGCAGCGCGGCGCGCAAGCAGGTGCCCGATACCTCCAGGTCGATCGAGGAGGGCGTGCGCGTGGTCCTGCCGAATGTCACCGAGGCGCAGATGAACCGAATCCTGCTGGGGCTGAGCGTGCTTGCCGACGAGATTCTCGGTGACCGCAGGCCCGAGCCGCAGGCCCCGGGCCGCCGGCCGCGGAACTGATTCCGTGGCTTCGCACGTCGCGGGTATTACCGAACCTCTTGCGGCCGAGTGCCGTTGGCCTGACTGACCGCGATCTGCACGCGCGAGGTGAAATCGAGCTTGGCCAGAATGCTCGACACATGCGTCTGCACCGTCCGCCGGGACAGCAGCATCTGCGCGGCGATCTGGGAGTTGGACAAACCCTCGGTGACGAAATCGGCGACCCGCCGTTCGGTGGGAGTCAGTGCGGCCCAACCGGATTTCGGGCGGTTGCGCGGGCCGCGGCGGCCGTGCCGCAGGCCCAGGCCGCGCAGCCGGGC
>NZ_BDBQ01000137.1 GCF_001613065.1 Nocardia miyunensis NBRC 108239 | reverse complement strand
ACTGACAATTTCGAAGATCTCATGACGGCGCATCCACCGGGCGCACCCCGCTGGACACCCTCGGCGCCGAGAAACCGGAATTCGAAGCCATCGCCAGCTACCCGGCCGTCGCACCACTGCTCGCCGCGTTACCGAACCGAGAGCGCCGGGTACTGACCATGCGATTCTACGGCTCGATCGCACAACCAGAGATCGCCGACCAACTCGGGTGCTCACAGATGCGAGTGTCACGAATTCCGGCGAAAACCCTGCGCGATCGAGCACTACCGGACTGATTCGGGCGGCATCAGCCTACCGGTACAGCAGATCAGCCCCTGGCGCCGCCGACCGGACGACCAGGGCGGATACTGTCATGATGATCGACGGCAAGAAGCTCGACCCGCAATTCGCGACGGCGCTCGGCAGTGTGATCGGCAATGAGCCGTGCTCCAACGCGGGCGAGTTCCGGTTCTCACTCACCGAACAACGGTGGGAATGGTCCGACGAGCTGGCGCGCATATTCGGCTACGAGCCCGGCACCGTCGAGCCGACCACGGAACTGCTGCTGTCCCACCAGCACCCCGACGTCCGGGCCGACATCGAAGTGGTGATCAAGAAGTTCGTCGAGTGCGGTGAGCCGTTCTGCGGCCGGCATCGGATCATCGACGTCGACGGCGAAGTACACGAAACGATCGTCATCGGCGATTACGAAACCGACGACGAGGGCGAGATCATCGGGACCGCCGGGTACTACGTCGACCTCACCGACGCACTCGAGCAGGAACGCAACGAAACCCTCAGCGAAGCGCTGCCCGACGTGATCGCCAGCAGGGCACCCATCGAGCAGGCCAAAGGCATACTGATCCTGGTCTACAACTTGAACTCCGAACAGGCATTCGCGGTGCTGAAGTGGCGTTCCCAGCAGACCAACACCAAACTTCGCGACCTGGCCGCACAGCTGGTCGAAGACGCGAAACAGCTGGATCCGAACAGCGCGGGCATACGCTCGAGATTCGATCACATCCTGCTGACCGTGCACGAACGAATCCGTCAGGAAAGCGACAATACGGTCTAGCCCCCAGCCGAGGCCGCACTGCCGGCGACCTCGCCCACAGCCGGAAAGCTCGATTCGGCGAGGCGGACGAGTCGCAACGGCGTGACCGAGCTGCGATTCAGTCCGCAGCCCAGGATCACGACGGCATCGGCCTCCGGCCGATCCGGGAGATTTCCGTACAGCAGCGCGTAACCACCGAATGCGAGCAAATGGGCGACCAGGTATCCGCCCAGAGCAGAGCAGAGCACGGTCAGCCAGATCATCCAGGCGGGCACCGCGGGCTCGACGACAACCATGACGAGCCCCGCTGCCAGCAGGATCAGCCCGGCGCCCACCACCACCGGAGTGAGCGTGGTCCAGGACCGCCCTTCCCTCCGGATCACCGCGAACCCGTTGGCCACCAACACGATACCGATGATCGCGGGCAACAACGTGGCGCCCAGCGCTATCCGGGGATGCGGCACCAGCAGTGACGACGAATCCGCGACGATCGAACCGGCGCCTGCACCGAGCAGCGTGAGGGCTGCCAGCAGAATCAATCCCGTCGACACCCGCCGCGGATCCCGGGTGGCGACGCAATTGTCGTCTGTGTAACGGCACCGAGCGATACCCCCGGGTTCCGGAGGTCGAACAGTCCGATGGGTTCCCGAGGCCAGCGGCACAATCATCCGCCCTCGGTCCACTACTGGGCGTTACGCACGTGCGCGGTGACGCGGGTCGTGGATGGTTCGCGATTGAATGCCGAATCCGTGGGTATCGCCGCTGAGCGGGTTCAGCCCAGGTGCCCGTCGAAGTACCCCCATAATGGAGTTGATTGTGCCGCAACACACTGACGGTCCTCGCGATGCGTTCGAAGGTGTCGTCGATGACGTGAAGGGCAAGGCCAAAGAGGTCGCCGGCGTCGTCATCGAGGACGAGAACCTCAAAGCCGCGGGACATGCGCAACAGGACAAGGCGCGAGCGCAGCGCACTGCCGCCCGAAAGGACGCCGAAGCCGAAAAGGCGCGTCTGGAGGCGGAAATCGCCGAAAATCGCCAAGCCGGTTACGAACACGACCAGTAACGCCACTCGGGCATCTCGACCGGACAGGAGGTATTGGGCATGCCGGAGCCGATCACCAGCACGCTCGACGACGAACAGCAGCGGATCGCCGGGGATGCCTTGCGCGCCACAGTGGTGGATCTGATCGATCTTTCACTGATCGCGAAGCAGGCACACTGGAACGTCATCGGGCCGAGTTTTCGATCCGTTCATTTGGCATTGGACGAACTCGTCATCGCCGCAAGGGATTTCACTGATAGTGCCGCCGAGCGGGCCACAGCGATCGGAATCAGCCCGGACGGACGTGCGCCGACGGTGGCCGCACAATCCTCAGCGATCGGATTCAATGAGGGCTGGCAGCCCGACACCGCTGTCATCGAAGCGATCGTCGCAAATCTGGCGGCGGTCATCGCACGACTGCGGGAGCGCATCGACGCCACCGAGAAGGCGGATCCCGTCACACAGGACCTGTTCATCGGCTTCGCCGCACGACTCGAGCAACTGCATTGGATGTGGCAGGCGCAGTCGAAATGATCGTCACACCGTAGCCCGCGGGTCGGCCGGGCCGGGCAGTGATACTGCCCGGTCCGTGTCCGTTATGCGTGGCTGCATAGGCGATTCGGCTGGTCCGTAATCCCGGGCCAGCCGAATCATTCAGCGCGCCAACTCAACTCACACGTTGGCCGTGCACGCCGACAGCACCACGTGCGCCGCACGCGGCATGGCACTGCCCAGGTCCGGGAACGGCGGTGCGCTCAGCCCCAGCGCCTTGACCGCGGACTGCTCGGCCTCGACCTTGGAATGCGCCCAGTTCCAGGCGAACCGCCCGTCCGCGCCCTGCGCGACTGCGCCGCAGGCGTTGACGATCTGAATGATGTTGCGGCAGTCCGGATGTCCGCACTTGGCGTCCGCGGCGTGGATGGCGTCGGGATAGTTGGCGTAGTTCAGCGCGTAGGCTACGGTGCCGGTGCTCTGCGAGAGCGAGAAAGCCCCGTACGCATTGGGAGCGGCGTTAGCGGTGCCCGTACCCAGGACGCTCAGGCCCGTGGTCGAGACGACTGCCAGGCCCAGGACGACGGCCTTACGCAGCAATGACATCGATGAATCCTCCCCGTTCGTAAATTATGTCGGGGAGGATCATCGTCGAGTTGCTGTCTTTTGTCCAGCGCGTTATCGGGTCGGATACAGGACCCCAAATCCCGGTATCCACAACTGAATCGGACATTTGCCCGCCGCTATCGCGACGGGCTCGCCGAACGGTCTTTTCAGACGGTGAAACCGAGCGCGCGCAACTGCTCGCGACCGTCCTCGGTGATCTTGTCCGGACCCCACGGCGGCATCCAGACCCAGTTGATCTTCAGATCCTCGACCAGACCGCTGCGCACCAGGGCATTGCGCGACTGATCCTCGATGACGTCGGTCAGCGGGCAGGCCGCCGAGGTCAACGTCATGTCCAGTAGCGCGACATCGCCCTCGACGCGCAAGTCGTACACCAGGCCCAGATCGACGACGTTGATCCCGAGCTCGGGGTCCACGACATCGCGCATGGCCTCCTCGAGATCCTCCAGCCGGCCGATCTCCTCGGCCGAGAGCTCGCGCTCGGGCGCGACCGCCGCCGACTCGCTCGCGGACGTATCACTCATCGTGCTGCCCCTTCGTGGAGATGCCGTTTCCCATCACATTCTTCGCCTCCTGCGCGGAGGTTATCCGCACGACCGCGTCCTTGAACGCCATCCAGCCCAGCAGTGCGCATTTCACGCGGGCGGGATATTTCGCCACGCCCGCGAACGCGATGCCGTCGCCGAGCACGTCCTCGTCGCCCTCGATGGTGCCGCGGCTGGAGATCATCTCGCTGAACGCGTCCACGGTCTTCATCGCCTGCTGCACCGGCAGGCCGATCACCTGATCGGTGAGCACCGAGGTGGCCGCCTGGCTGATCGAGCAGCCCTGACCGTCGTAGGAGATGTCCGCGACGTCGCCGTTGTCGTCGATGTGCACCCGCAGGGTGACCTCGTCGCCGCAGGTCGGGTTGACGTGGTGTACCTCGGCCCCGAAGGGCTCGCGCAGTCCGCGGTTGTGCGGATGCTTGTAGTGATCGAGGATCACTTCCTGGTACATCTGCTCCATACGCATGGGGAATTCCCCTCCTGTCTACTGCTCGCCCGCGCGCACGCCGAAGAAGCTCTGCGCCTTGCGCACGGCCGCGACCAGGACGTCCACTTCGTCCAGGGTGTTGTACAGGGCGAACGACGCACGGGCGGTCGCGGCGATGCCGAACCGGCGGTGCAGCGGCCAGGCGCAGTGGTGCCCGACGCGAATCGCCACACCTTCGTCGTCCAGGATCTGACCGACGTCGTGGGCGTGCACACCGTCCACGAGGAAGGACACCGCGCCACCGCGATCCACGTTCTCCGTCGGCCCGATGATCCGCACGCCATCGATCGCGCCCAGGCCCTCGAGCGCCGCGGTGACCAGCGAATGTTCGTGCGCCGCAACCGATGCCATGCCGACACTGCTGAGATAGTCTACCGCCGCGCCCAATCCGACGACCTGCGAGATCATCTGGGATCCGGCCTCGAACCGCTGCGGCGGCGGCGCGAACGTGCTGTGGTCCATGTACACGGTCTCGATCATCGAGCCGCCGGTGATGAACGGCGGAGTGTCCTCGAGCAGCGCGCGGCGGCCGTACAGGATGCCGATGCCGGACGGGCCGAGCATCTTGTGCCCGGAGAAGGCCGCGAAATCGACGCCCAGCTCACGCAGGTCCACCGGCATGTGCGGCACCGACTGGCAGGCGTCGAGCACCACGAGTGCGCCGACTTCCTTCGCGCGCCGGACCAATTCGGCCACGGGCGCGACCGCGCCGGTGACATTCGACTGGTGGGTGAAGGCCACCAGCTTCGTCCGCGGCGACAGATCCAGCGAATCCAGATCGATCCGGCCCTCGTCGGTCGCGTCGTACCAGCGCAGCGTGGCGCCGGTGCGGCGGGCGAGTTCCTGCCACGGGACAAGGTTCGCGTGATGCTCCACCTCGGTGATGACGATCTCGTCGCCCGCGCCCAGGCGGTAGCGGAAACGGTCGTCGGAGAACGCGTAGGCGACCAGATTCAGCGATTCGGTGGCGTTCTTGGTGTAGACGATCTCGTCCGCGCCGACCCCGACGAACGCCGCGATCGTGGCGCGCGCGGCCTCGTACGCGTCGTTGGCCTCCTCGGCCAGAGCATGCGCGCTGCGGTGCACCGCCGCGTTGTGCTCGACCAGGAACTGCCGCTCGGCGTCGAGCACCTGCAGCGGTCGCTGCGAGGTCGCACCGGAATCCAGGTACACCAACGGTTTTCCGTCGCGCACCGTGCGGCTCAGAATCGGGAAGTCGGCCCGGATCCGGGCCACGTCCAGGGCCGGAACCGTCACGTCCGACACAGCGGTCATCTCATGCTCCTACGGCAGCCGAAGTGAATCGCACGTATCCGTTGGCGTCCAGCTCCTCGGCCAGCTCGGGGCCGCCCTCGGCCACGATGCGCCCGCCGACGAACACGTGCACGAACTGCGGCTGGATGTACCGCAGGATCCGGGTGTAGTGGGTGATCAGCAGGATGCCGCCGTTCTCGCGCTCGGCGTAGCGGTTCACGCCCTCGGACACGATCCGCAGCGCGTCGACGTCCAGACCCGAGTCGGTCTCGTCCAGGATGGCGATCTTCGGCTTGAGCAGGCCCAGCTGCAGGATCTCGTGCCGCTTCTTCTCACCGCCGGAGAAACCCTCGTTGACGCTGCGGTCGGCGAAGGCGGCGTCGATCTCGAGTTCGTTCATCGACTCCTTCACCTCCTTGACCCAGGTGCGCAGCTTCGGGGCCTCGCCGCGGACCGCGGTGGCGGCGGTGCGCAGGAAGTTCGACATCGATACGCCCGGTACCTCGACCGGGTACTGCATGGCCAGGAACAGGCCCGCGCGGGCGCGCTCGTCCACCGACATGGCCAGTACGTCCTCGCCGTCCAGGGTGATCGAGCCCTGGGTGACGGTGTACTTGGGATGTCCGGCGATCGCGTACGACAGCGTCGACTTGCCCGAGCCGTTCGGACCCATGATGGCGTGCGTCTCACCGGATTTGATGGTGAGGTTGACGCCCTTGAGGATCCGGATCGGCTCACCGGACTCGTCCGGATTGGCGACCTCGGCGTGCAGGTCCTTGATTTCCAGGATGGTCATCGAATCGAATTCCTTTGCGGGGGTGTGTAGTTCGTGTCAGACGCCGACAGCGGCGAGTTCGGCCTCCACGGCCGCCTCGAGCCGCTTCCGGACCTGCGGGACGGTGATCTTCTGGATGATCTCGTGGAAGAACCCGCGCACCACCAGACGGCGGGCGGCCTCCTCCGGGATACCGCGAGCGCGCAGGTAGAACAGCTGCTCGTCGTCGAAACGCCCGGTGGCCGAGGCATGTCCGGCGCCGACGATCTCGCCGGTCTCGATCTCCAGGTTCGGCACCGAATCGGCGCGCGCTCCGTCGGTGAGCACCAAGTTGCGGTTGGCCTCGTAGGTGTCGGTGCCCTCGGCCGCGGCGCGGATCAGCACGTCGCCCACCCAGACGGTGTGCGCGTCGGGCCGGTGCGAAGAGGGATCGCCCTGCAGCGCGCCCTTGTACAGCACATTCGACCTGCAGTGCGGGACAGCGTGATCCACCAGCAGGCGCTGTTCGAAGTGCTGGCCGTCGTCGGCGAAGTACAGGCCGAGCAGTTCCGCGTCGCCGCCCGGACCGTCGAAGCGCACGGTCTCGGTCAGACGCACCAGATCGCCGCCGAGGGTCACATTGGTGTGCCGCAGGACCGCGTCGCGGCCCAGCTTGGCGTGCTGCGCGGTGGCGTGCACGGCGTCGTCGGCCCAGTCCTGCACGGCGACGACGGTGAGCTTAGCGCTGTCGCCGAGCACGAATTCCACGTTCTCGGCATAGGTTCCGCTGCCCCGGTAGTCGATGACGACCGTGGCGACCGCGAACCGGCCGAGGCGGATCTGCACGTGGCCGAAGCCGGTGCTGTCCTCGCCCGGACCGGTGATCGTCAGCACGATCGGCTCGGCCACTTCGGCTTCCGCGTCGACGGAGACGACGGTCGCCTGCTCGAAGCCCGAATAGGCTTGGGCGGCAACACGATCGGCGGGAACACCGGCCTCGCCCAGCCGCGCGTCGGAGCGCTCGACGGTCTCGACCGAGACTCCGGCCACGGCGCCCGGCACGAGCGGAATCCGCTCGGACTCGGTCTCGGCGGACCCGTCGGGCTGCGAAAAGCGAACCGCCGCAACCTCGACCGCGGCCGCGCCGTCACGCACGGCGGTGCCGTCGTGCAGACCGCGCAGGCGGCGGATCGGGGTGAACCGCCACGCCTCGTCGTGCGCGGTGGGCACCTCGAAGGCGTTCACGTCGAACGACGTGAACACCTCACCCTTGTTCACCGCGGGAATCCGGGCCTCACCGGCGACAGCAACGTTCTCGACCGGCATCAGCCGACGGCTCCTTCCATCTGCAGCTCGATCAGGCGGTTCAGCTCGAGCGCGTATTCCATGGGCAGTTCCTTGGCGATGGGCTCGACGAAGCCGCGCACCACCATCGCCATCGCCTCGTCCTCGGTCATACCGCGGCTCATCAGGTAGAACAGCTGATCGTCGGACACCTTCGAGACGGTCGCCTCGTGACCCATCGTGACGTCGTCCTCGCGGATGTCCACGTACGGGTAGGTGTCCGAGCGGCTGACCGTATCCACCAGCAGCGCATCGCATTTCACCGACGAGTGCGAACCGTGCGCACCCTTGTTGACCTGCACCAGGCCGCGGTAGGAGGACCGGCCGCCGCCGCGCGCCACGGACTTGGACACGATGTTCGAGGAGGTGTGCGGCGCCAGGTGCAGCATCTTCGCGCCGGTGTCCTGGTGTTGGCCCTCACCGGCGAACGCCACCGAGAGCACCTCGCCCCTGGCGTACTCGCCGGTCATCCAGACCGCCGGGTACTTCATGGTGACCTTGGAGCCGATATTGCCGTCGATCCACTCCATGGTCGCGCCCGCCTCGGCCTTGGCCCGCTTGGTGACCAGGTTGTAGACGTTGTTCGACCAGTTCTGGATCGTGGTGTAGCGGCAGCGGCCGCCCTTCTTCACGATGATCTCGACCACCGCGGAGTGCAGCGAATCGGACTTGTAGATCGGCGCGGTACAGCCCTCGACGTAGTGCACGTACGCGTCCTCGTCGACGATGATCAGCGTGCGCTCGAACTGGCCCATGTTCTCGGTGTTGATCCGGAAATAGGCCTGCAGCGGGATGTCCACGTGCACGCCCGGCGGCACGTAGATGAACGAACCGCCCGACCACACCGCGGTGTTCAGCGCGGAGAACTTGTTGTCACCGGCGGGGATCACCGAGCCGAAGTACTTCTGGAAGATCTCGGGGTGTTCCTTGAGACCGGTGTCGGTGTCCAGGAAGATGACGCCCTGCGCCTCCAGGTCCTCGCGGATCTGGTGGTAGACGACCTCGGATTCGTACTGCGCGGCGACACCGGCGACCAGACGCTGCTTCTCCGCCTCCGGGATGCCCAGCTTGTCGTAGGTGTTCTTGATGTCCTCGGGCAGGTCTTCCCAGCTCTCGGCCTGCTTCTCGGTCGAGCGCACGAAGTACTTGATGTTGTCGAAGTCGATGCCCTCGAGGTTCGAACCCCAGCCCGGCATCGGCTTGCGGTCGAAGATGCGCAGCGCCTTCAGGCGTGCCTCGAGCATCCAGTCCGGCTCGTCCTTCTTCGCCGAGATGTCGCGTACGACCTCCTCGGACAGGCCTCGCCGGGCGCTGGCACCTGCGACGTCCTTGTCTGCCCAGCCGTAGCCGTAGGTGCCCAGGGAGGCAATGGCCTCCTCCTGGGTCAGCGGCTGCGACTGATCGGTCGTCGTCGTCATTCGGCACTCCTTCCGGAGTCGTTGCGAGATGCCGTCGCGGGCTGCGCGGCGGCGTCGGATTCGTTCTCATCGGGGGTCGTAATTCCGGAGGCCGGCGGGACGACCAACGGCACGTGGGTGGTGCAGGCGCAGTCGCCGTTGGCGATGGTCGCCAGGCGTTGCACATGGGTGCCGAGCAGTTCGCGGAAGGCTTCCAGCTCGGCCGCGCACAGTTCCGGGAATTCCTCGGCCACGTGCGACACCGGGCAGTGATGCTGGCAGATCTGAACTCCCGCACCGACTTTGCGCGTCGAGGCGGCGAATCCGGCATCGTTGAACGCCTCGGCGATCTCCCGAGCCTTGGCCGCGGTCGTCTCCGGCGTGTGCCGCGCCAGCCGATCGATACCGGCCACGATCGTCGACACCCGCTTGCGCGCGAAATCGGTGATCGCGGATTCCCCGCCGATCTCGCGCAGTTGCCGCATCGCCGCACCCGCCAGATCGTCGTACGCGTGCCCGAGGCGCCCGCGCCCCGCGGCGGTCAGCTGATACTGCTTGGCGGGCCGCCCGCGCCCCTTCTGCTGCCAGGGCGCGGACCGGGTCGCCCGTGCCTCGCCGGATTCGATCAGCGCGTCCAGATGCCGCCGCACACCGGCCGGGCTCAGCCCGAGCCGCTCGCCGATGGCCGTGGCGGTCACCGGCCCCTGCTCCAGCAGCAGCTGAACGACGGCTTCGCGGGTGTGTCCCTCGCCCGTCGGCGCGACGGGCACGACAACACTCCGAGCACCCTCCCGGCGCCCGGCGGCAGTTCCCGCATTCCGCAAACCCACGGTTTTCACAACATCAGTGTGACGGAATTCCATCCCGCATTCTAGTAAGGTTCACCTTCCTCGACCGCGAAAGCGGACGAACCGCCAGTTCAGCCACGTATTCCAGGCTCTGCCAGCTTCCTCACACCCCTCTCGTGACGGCTACCCCCGCCGCACCGCCAGGGAAACGGTCACCCCATTAAGCTCTTCAAGCGTGGCGGTAGCGGAAGACATACGGCGCAGGTCGATCGAGTTGAGTCGCCGGGCATTGGGCCTGGATGTGCCGCCCGCCGATCACACCATCGCCGTCCTGCACACGAACGAATCCGACGTGCCCGGCCTCGACGCCCGGGAGATCGTGCAGTTCAGGCGAATTCGGCTGCTCGGCGCCACCGGCGCGGTACTGATGGCGATCAGCGCCCTCGGCGTGGGCGCACAACCGGTTCATCAGAATCCGGTCTCGGGCATGCGGGTGGTCGGACTGTTCGCCCGCGCCGCCACCCCGACGCTGGCCATGTGCATGATCGGCACGGTCGCGGTCGTGCTGGCCTGGCTGCTGCTGGGCCGCTACGCGGTCGGCGGATTCGGCGGGACCGTGCGGCATCGCCTCAGCCGTTCCCAGCTGGACCGCACGCTGCTGCTGTGGATCATCCCGCTGTCCATCGCACCGCCGATGTTCTCCAACGACGTGTACTCCTACCTCGCGCAGAGCCAGATCGCCGAGCGCGGCATGGACCCGTACGTCGTCGGCCCGGCCGAGGGCCTGGGCCTGGCCAATGTGCTGACCAACAACGTGCCCAACATCTGGCGCGACACCCCCGCGCCGTACGGGCCGCTGTTCCTGTGGATGGGACGCGGCATCGCCCAGCTGACCGGCGACAACATCATCGCGGGCGTGTGGGTGCACCGGCTGCTCGAACTCGGCGGCGTCGCCCTGATCGTATGGGCGCTGCCGCGGCTGTCCCGGCGCTGCGGGGTCGCGCCGGTGAGTGCGCTGTGGCTCGGGGCGGCCAATCCGCTCGTGTTGTTCCACCTGGTCGGCGGGGTACACAACGACGCGCTGATGCTCGGGCTGATGCTGGCGGGTCTGGAGTTCTGCCTGCGCGCGATCCGCGGGCCCGACACCCGGCGCACCGAGCCGACGCAGCCGTTCGGCCGACGAGAATGGGCGCTGTTGATCTTCGGCGCGGTGGTCATCACGTTGTCGTCGTCGATCAAATTCACCTCGATCATCGTGCTGGGATTCGTCGGCATGGCGCTGGCCCGGCGCTGGGGCCGCGGGCTGCGCCCGCTCCTGCAAGCCGCCGTCGTACTGGGCGTCATCGCGGTGGCCACCACCCTGTTCGTCAGTTATGCAAGCGGCCTGGGCTTCGGCTGGATCTACACGCTCAACACCGCCGGGGCGGTGCGCAGCTGGATGTCGCTGCCGACAGCGGTCGGTGTGATCACCGGATTCGGCGGCGTGCTGCTCGGCCTGGGCGACCACACGACCGCCGTATTGAGCATCACGCGGCCGATCGCCGGGGCCGTCGCCGCGTTCCTGAGCCTGCGCATGCTCGTGGCCACCTGGACCGGACGGCTGCATCCCGTTGGGGCACTGGGTGTTTCACTCGCGGCCATCGTGCTGCTGTTCCCGGTCGTGCAGCCGTGGTACCTGCTGTGGGCGATCGTGCCGCTGGCCGCCTGGGCCACCACCCGCGCGTTCCGCGCCCCCGCGATAGTGCTGTCCGCGGTGGTCGGCATCATCCTCATGCCGCGCGGTGCGGACTTCGGCGTCTTCCAGATCATCGAGGCGGCCAGCGCGACCGTGGTGGTCGGGGTCGGATTCATCGCGCTCACCCGCCACCGGCTGCCCTGGCGCGAGCGCACCGGGGTGTCTGCCCCGTCACAACCGGCCGCGGCATACGGTGTGACCTCGTGAACGCATCGGAACCCGCCGTCAGGGTCGACGGTGTCGTCAAACGCTTCGGCGAGACCATCGCCGTGGACGGCCCGAGTTTCGACGTAGCGCGCGCGGAGGTCGTCGCACTGCTGGGACCCAACGGTGCGGGCAAGACCACGACCGTCGAGATGTGCGAGGGATTCTCCGCACCCGACGCCGGATCCGTGCGGGTGCTGGGCCTGGATCCGATCGCCGACTCCGATGCCCTGCGCCCCCGGATCGGCGTGATGCTGCAGGGCGGAGGCGCGTATCCCGGCTCCAAGGCCGGGGAGATGCTGGATCTGGTCGCCGCCTATTCGGCCGATCCGCTCGATCCGCAATGGCTGCTGGACACGCTCGGACTGCGGGAGGCGCGCCGCACACCGTACCGTCGGCTGTCCGGCGGTCAGCAGCAGCGGCTCGCGCTGGCGTGCGCACTGGTCGGACGGCCGGAGATGGTGTTCCTGGACGAGCCGACCGCCGGAATGGACGCGCAGGCAAGGCATCTGGTGTGGGAGCTGATCGACGCGCTGCGCCGCGACGGTGTCGGGGTCCTGCTGACCACGCACATGATGGACGAGGCCGAACAGCTCGCGGATCGACTGGTCATCATCGATCACGGCCGCGTCGTCGCCGAGGGCACGCCCACCGAGGTCACCTCCGCCGGAGCCGAAGGGCAGCTGCACTTCAACGCGCCGCCCAAGCTCGATCTGCGACTGCTGACCACGGCCCTGCCGGAGGGGTTCGCGCCGAAGGAGACCTCTCCCGGTTCCTATCTGCTCTGCGGCGACATCACCCCGCAGGTGCTGGCCACCCTCACCGCTTGGTGCGCGCGAATCGACGTGCTGCCCACCGACATTCGCATCGATCAGCGCCGCCTCGAGGACGTGTTCCTGGAGCTGACCGGAAGGGAGCTGCGCAATTGAGCACCCACCCGCGCCCCGATTCCGGTCAGCCGGCCGCACCAGCCCAGCATCCGAGCGGAAGGCACTCGCGATGACCGACACCTCCGCCCGCTTCGCCCCCGGCACCTTCACCCCCGCGCCGCGTCCGGCCGCCCGCCCGGCGATGCTGGCCGCGCAGACCCGGATGGAGCTGATCCTGTTGCTGCGCAACGGAGAACAGCTCCTGCTCACCATGTTCATCCCGATCGCCATGCTGATCGGGCTGACCCTGCTGCCGCTGAGCAGCCTCGGCGAGCATCGGGTGGACCGGATCGTGCCCGCGGTGATGATGGTGGCGATCATGTCGACCGCCTTCACCGGACAGGCCATCGCGGTCGGTTTCGACCGCCGCTACGGCGCGCTCAAACGCCTCGGGGCCACCGCCCTGCCGCGCTGGGGCATCGTCGGCGGGAAATGCGCGGCCGTCCTGATCGTCGTTGTGCTGCAATCGATTCTGCTGGGCCTGATCGGCTTTGCGCTGGGCTGGCGCCCCGGTGCGCTCGGACTGGTCTTCGGCGCGGTGGTCATCGCCCTGGGCACGGCGACCTTCGCCGCGATGGGCCTGCTGCTGGGCGGCACCCTCAAGGCGGAAATCGTTCTGGCCCTTGCCAATATCCTGTGGTTCGTGATGCTCGCGGTCGCCAGCGTCGTCTTCGCCGCCGGTGACATCCCCCGCTGGCTGAGCATCATCGCGCGACTGCTTCCGTCCGGTGCCCTCGCACAGGCTCTGGACCAGGCGCTGCGCACCGGCGTCGACTGGTACGGACTCGTCGTGCTGGTCGTGTGGGGCGGCGTCACCGGCTGGCTCGCCTCCCGATACTTCCGCTTCGACTGACGGCTCCGCCCGCGATGGCCGTCCAGCGCCCACTGACCCCTACCGGCGGGTAATAAAGGCTTCTACACTCGAATGTGATTCCTATCACGTCCGAGGAGGCATCATGGCGACCACCGCAAAAGTCGACGCCACCGAAGATCAAGCTCGCGCGCTCGTCGAGGAATCACGCGAGACCACGTGGGCCAAGCCGTCGTTCGCGAAGGAGATGTTCCTCGGCCGCTTCCGGCTCGACCTCATCCACCCCTTCCCGCACCCGTCCGCCCAGGACGAGGCCAAGATCGAGGCCTATCTGGAACGCCTGCGGGCGCTGTGCGAGTCCCTCGACGGCAGCCGTATCGAGGCCGATGCCAAGATCCCCGACCGGTACGTGCGTGAGCTGGCCGAACTGGGCTGCTTCGGGCTCAAGATCCCGGAGGAATACGGCGGGCAGGGGCTTTCCCAGGTCGGCTACAACCGCGCGCTGATGCTCGTCGGATCCGCCCATCCCAGCTTGGGCGTATTGCTCTCGGCGCATCAGTCGATCGGTGTCCCCGAACCGCTGAAACTGGCCGGCACCACCGAACAGAAGCGGGAGTTCCTGCCGCGCTGCGCCCGCGGAGCGGTCAGCGCGTTCCTGCTCACCGAACCCGACGTCGGATCCGATCCCGCCCGGATGGCCAGCACCGCGACCCCGACCGCGGACGGCGAGGCGTACGAACTCAACGGCGTGAAGCTGTGGACCACCAATGGCGTCGTCGCCGAACTGCTCGTCGTCATGGCACGGGTGCCCAAGAGCGACGGGCATCGCGGCGGTATCTCGGCATTCGTGGTCGAGGCGGATTCGCCCGGCATCACGGTCGAGCGCCGCAACTCCTTCATGGGCCTGCGCGGAATCGAGAACGGCGTCACGCGCATGTACAACGTTCGCGTGCCCAGCCGCAATCTGATCGGCCGCGAGGGCGACGGGCTGAAGATCGCGCTGACCACCCTCAACGCCGGGCGGCTGGCGATTCCCGCGCTGTGCACTGCGGCGGCCAAGTGGTCACTGAAGATCGGCCGCGAATGGGCGGCCAACCGCGTGCAGTGGGGACGTCCGGTCGGCCAGCACGCCGCCGTGGGCTCGAAGCTGTCCTATATCGCCGCAACCGCTTTCGCGCTCGAGGCGGTCCTGGATCTGTCCGGTGCGATGTGCGACGAGGGCCGCAACGACATCCGCATCGAAGCCGCGCTGGCCAAGCTGTGGGCCTCGGAGATGAGCTGCCGGATCGCCGACGAGCTGGTGCAGATCCGCGGCGGGCGCGGCTACGAGACCGCCGAGTCGCTGCGCGCCCGCGGTGAGCGCGCGGTGGGAGCCGAGCAGTTGGTACGCGATCTGCGCATCAACCGGATCTTCGAGGGGTCCAGCGAGATCATGCGGCTGCTGATCGCGCGCGAGATGGCCGACGCGCATATGACCGCGGCCGGTGCGCTGGTCGACCGCAACGCGCAGTTCAAGGACAAAGCCAAGGCCGCGGTGGGCGCGAGTGGTTTCTACGCCAAGTGGTTCCCGCAGCTGGCGGTCGGGCCGGGCACGACACCGGCCGGATTCACCGAATTCGGGCCGCTGGCGGAACATCTGCGTTTCATCGAGCGGTCCGCACGCAAACAGGCCCGGTCGCTGATGTACGCGATGGGCCGCTGGCAGGCGAAACTCGAGTACCGCCAGGGCTTCCTGGGCCGCATCGTCGACATCGGCGCGGAACTGTTCGCGATGTCCGCCGCCTGCGTGCGGGCGCAGGCGCTGCGCGCCGAGGGGAGCGCCGACGCCGACGCCGCACAGGAATTGGCGGACGCGTTCTGCCGCCAGGCCCGTGTCCGGGTGCACCAACTGTTCGACGCCCTGTGGGACAACACCGACGACGCCGACACGACACTGGCCCGTGCCGTTCTCGAAGGCAGATACCAGTGGCTCGAGAGCGGTGTGCTCGATCCGAGTGAAGGCACGGGCCCGTGGATCGCGGAATGGCAGACCGGACCGTCCACCGAGGAGAATCTGCTCAGCCCGTTCCTGCCGTCCACCCGGACCGAGGCATCCGCCTAGAACCGAATCGCCGTCACGCCATTTCGGGGACCCGAAGGTGCGCGACCGCCAGTTCGAACTCGGCGCCGTCGATCAATTCGGCACCTGATCGGCGGCTGGCGTCGGCGCGCAGAGTCGCGGCCTGGTCGCGGTTGCGGAGCATCGCCTCGGCGCTGTCGTAGGTGGCGCACGAGACCGCGCGACCGGACGACCGATTGATCAGCAGGCTCGCACTGCAGAAGCCTTCGAGCGTTTCCATCTCCGACAGGTACTGGGACCGGTACGCCTCCACGGCGGCATCGATCCGGTCCGGATCGGTCTTGAGCCAGATCGCGCGCACGCAGGCACCCTCCGGTGATCTGTGCTCGCGATGCAGGGCGGCGATCTCCCATTCCTCGACCTGGGCGCTGCCGCCGAAGGTACCGGCGAGACGGTCCCGAATCGGGCGTACCTGGCTCTCGCTGTCCCGCATCGCCTCGGCCGAATCCCACGCACTCGTGGCGATGCACCGGCAGGACAGCCGATCCACCATCAGCGACAGCCCGACACAGCCCTGGATGCCGGTGATCGCCGGCATCACCTCGTCGCGGACGTGCGCAATCCCGGCATCGATAGAGGAGGGTTGCGCCTGAATCGTGGTGGAGCGTGCGTACACGTCCCCACCCCCTCTCTGCTCCAAGGCAGCGCCCCGGTGGCGCCACCGGTGCTATTCACCCTGCTCTTTCCCGGCCGCCGAGGCAATAGCCCGCACGCATGCCGTCCGTCCGCCGACAACGACGGACTGTAGTAGCCCGAGTGCGGTGCGGGACCGGAACCGGGCTACCATCGGTGCGTGCTGTCACGCGCCTTCATGCGACTCGTCGACCTGCTGCCGCTTCCGCCGCTTCGCGTGCAGCGGATCATCGCGTTCCTGGTGATCCTGTCGCAGGCCGGGATATCGGTGACCGGCGCGGTCGTGCGGGTCACCTCGTCCGGGCTGGGCTGTCCGACCTGGCCGCAATGCTTCCCGGGAAGTTTCACTCCCCTGCCGCACGCGGCGGTGCCGGTCTGGCATCAGACGGTCGAGTTCACCAACCGCATGTTCACCTTCGGGGTGACGCTGTTCGCGGCGCTGGTGGTGCTGGCGGTGCTGCGCGCCCGCCGGCGGCGTGAGGTGCTCGTCTACGCCTGGCTGATGCCGGGCGGCACGGTCCTGCAGGCGGTCATCGGCGGAATCACGGTGCGGACCGGGCTGCTGTGGTGGACGGTCGCGATCCATCTGCTGGTCTCGATGCTGATGGTGTGGCTGGCGGTGCTGCTGTTCGCGAAGATCGGCGAGCCCGACGACGCGGTCCCCGCGCCGCGGGTGCCCGCACCGCTGCGCTGGCTGACCGTGCTCAGCGCGCTGGCGCTCACGGCCACCCTGATCGCCGGGACCCTGGTCACCGGTGCGGGCCCGCACGCGGGCGACGAGAGCGTCACCAAACCCGTTGTGCGCCTGAAGGTCGAGATCGTGACGCTGGTGCACACCCACGCCGAGATGCTGGTCGCCTACCTGGCGCTGCTGATCGGCCTGGGCTTCGGCCTGGCCACGGTCGGCATGACGCGCGCGCTGCGCAACCGCTACATCGTGCTGATCGTGCTGGTCTGCGCGCAGGGCCTGGTCGGCATAGTGCAGTACTTCACGCACGTTCCCGCGGCACTGGTCGCCGTGCACGTCGGCGGCGCGGCCGCGTGCACCGCCGCCACCGCCGCGCTGTGGGCCGCGATGCGCACCCGTGAGCGGATCACCGCCGACACCCCCGCCTCGGCCTCCCGCGTCGCCTGATATCCGCTGTGCCGCACCGTGATCGGACCGATCCGGCGGGTGCCGGGTGCGGGCGGTCGCGACGATCGGGGATAATCCGAGGATGCCGACCTACGCGTACCGCTGCCGCGAGTGCACCGGAACCTTCGAACTCCAGCGGCCGATGAGCGAATCGGGCGCGCCCGCGGTGTGCCCCGACGGCCACGCCGACACCGTCAAACTTCTCACGACCATCGCGCTCACGGGCTCGTCGAGCAGCCCCGCACCCGTCTCTGCACCGGCTCCCTCGGGCGGCTGCTGCGGGGGTGGCTGCGGTTGCGGCTAGGCACCGCCGACCCGACTCAGCTGCTCCGATCCGCGATCGACACCCGGCCCAGCCCGTAGAAACGGGACTCGCGGGCCGGAAGCTCGAGTTCTCGCACGACCTCGTGCAGATCCCGGTCCGTGGTGACCGTGAGACCGTATCCGGCCAGCAGCGTACCCATCTGTTCCGGCGTCCAGGCCGAGATGTGCCGTTCGTGCTCGAGCGGATCCTTGCCCCCGGTCAGCCTGCTGTAGACGCGCAACGCCCGGCGGCCCAGCACCGCCACCCGGTTGTGCACCGGATAGGTCGCCACCAGACGGCTGCCCACGGCCGAGCGTTCGGCCACGACCGCGAGGGTCGATTCGACCTGGGTGGCGGTCAGGTACGGCAGTACGCCCTCCCAGATCCACGTCGTCGCCGCCGCCGGATCGTGTCCGGCCGCGGCGAGCGCGGGCCCGAGTGCGTCGCGGCCGAAGTCCACCGGCACGAAGGTCAGTGATTTCGCCACCGGCTCGAGCCCCTCGGCCCGCTCGCGCTTATCCCCTTGCGAGGCAGGGTGATCCACCTCGAACACCGTGGTCCCGGCCAGCTCGGGCATCCGCCAGGCGCGTGCGTCCAGCCCCGCGCCGAGCACCACGAGTTGCGGATTTCCCGCCTCCCGCACGGCGTCATCGATCACGACCGTCCGCGTGACCAGCACCGCGGCGGTCGCGTTGAGCATTTCGTGGCGCATCCGCGCCCGCCAGCCCGACGGCGCGCTGCCGGATCGGGCCAGCTCCACTTCCGCGCGCTCGTCATCGCGAAGTAGTCGCACCGCAACAGGATCGGCGAAGCGCCCGGGCGCCAGCCTGCCATCTCCCACCGCGCGACCCTGACACACCAGTATCGCTGTGCGGCTGGCCTCCGTATCCTTCACGACTTCACCTCACCGTCAATCGATTTCGCTGGCGGAACATCATTCGCAAATCCTCAGACCGGTTCCGGCCCGCGACCGTCGCGCATCATCCCCGAACGTGGGTGATGCCCGGTTCTCACGCGGTGGCGTGCGGCCCGATCCAGGCGTCGAACGAGCGGTCGACGCCGCCGGTCGCGAGCTGACTGGCCAGCCAGCCGTTCACCTCGGCGGCCAGCAGCGGATCGTTGCGGCGCAGCAGGAAGATCTTGCCCGAGGAGTCGAACGGGTGATCCGGGTGCAGCACGCGCAGCCCGGGATGCTGACGCACCCGATAGCGCCCTTCCACCGAATCGGTGACGAAGACGTCGGCGCGACCCCGATCGAGCTGGTCGACCATGGTCAGATTGTCCGGCCACAGGATCAGCCGCGCGGCCGGGAAATGCGTGCGGGCGAACGCCTCGTTGGTCCCGCCGGGATTCACCACGACGCGCACACCGGGCCGGTTGATCTGCTCGATCGTGGCGTATCGGCTCGCGTCGGCGGCGCGCACGATGGGCGCCTTCCCGTCGGTGCCGTAGCTGATCGAGAAGTCCGCGTAGGCCCGTCGGGAGGCCGAATCGGAGATGCCGCCCGCGGCGATGTCACAGTTCTTCGCGCCGAAGTCGACGGCCATGGCAGACCAGGTCGTCGGGACGAATTGCACTGGCCGGCGCAGCATTTCACCCAGACCGCGGGCCAGGTCGACATCGATGCCGCGATAGCCGCCATGCCCGTCGCTCACCGAGTAGGGCGGATAGTCCCCGGTCGTGCACACCCGCAGGGCGGGCTGCTGGGCGACGGCCGGAACCGCCACCGGGACGAGGGACAGCGCGCCGACCGCCGCCGCGGCCACCGAACGCCGGATTCGCATGACTCCCCGCGATCGTCGTAGGTGCCGCCCGCATGCGAGCAGCGCCCGGTGATCGTGCCGGGCGCTGCAGACGATACGTGATCCGAACCGGGTTCAGCGCTCGTTTCGCGCCCTGGGGAACCGGGTCTGGCGCGCCACCCATCCGGCCATCTTCGCCCAGTGCCCGGTGGCCGGGGTCACCACGGAGGTCAGTTCGCGATCCCAGTGCTCGGTCTCGCTCAGGCCGGGCACGGCCTCGACCACGGCCTTCGCGGTGGCCAGATCCTCGACGACGCGATCGCCGAGGACGCCGTCACTGCCGACCAGGGTGATCCGCACGCCGATGCGGCCGATCGGCTGCAGCACCGCGGTCGCGGAACCGCCGTGGGCGGCGACGAAATCCTCGACCGAATCGATCACGGAGGACGGCTTGGCTGGGGCCGCGGAAGCACTCATGGCGGCGAGTTTACCGCCCGGTAGGTCCGTTCCGGCACACTGCGGGGAATGATCACACCCGCGCGGGTGTAGAACCGACACATGCATGCCATTCAGGTTTCCGAGTTGGGCGGTCCCGAGGTCCTGAAGTACACCGAGGTACCCGATCCGGTGATCGGGCCCGGCCAGGTGCTCGTCGACACCGAGGCGATCGGCGTCAACTTCATCGATACCTACATCCGCAGCGGCGTCTATCAGACGGCCCCGCCCTACATCCCGGGCGCCGAGGGCAGCGGCGTGGTGTCCGCGGTCGGCGAAGAGGTGACCGATGTCCGGGTCGGCGACCGGATCGCCTGGGCGGACGGACCCGGCAGCTATGCGGAGAAGGTCGCCGTCGACGCCGCGGTGGCGGTCCCGGTGCCGGACGGGGTGGAACCGCCGGTGGCCGCGTCGGCGCTGTTGCAGGGGATGACCGCGCACTATCTGATCGAATCGATCTACAAGCCCGAAGCCGGGGAAACCGTTCTGGTGCACGCGGGTTCGGGCGGGGTGGGCCTGATCCTGACCCAGCTGGCCGCGGCGCGGGGCGTGCGCGTGATCACCACTGTGTCCACCGACGAGAAGGAGGCGCTCTCGCGCGAAGCCGGTGCGGCCGAGGTGCTGCGCTACGGCGACGATCTGGCCGACCAGGTTCGCGCGCTGACCGGCGGCGTCGGCGTGGCCGCGGTCTACGACGGCGTGGGCAAGGACACCTTCGAGGCCAGTCTGGGCTCGCTGCGGATCCGCGGGATGCTCGCGCTGTTCGGCGGCGCCAGCGGTCAGGTGCCGCCGTTCGATCTGCAGCGCCTCAACAGCGGCGGGTCATTGTTCGTCACCCGCCCCAAACTCGCGGACTATACCCGCGATCGTGCCGAATTGCTTTGGCGCGCAGGCGATATCATGAACGCCATCGCCGCGGGCACGCTGCGGATCCGGGTCGGCGCGACCTATCCGCTGGCCGAAGCCGAACGCGCGCACCGGGATCTGGAGAGCCGCAAAACCACCGGTTCGATCGTCCTGCTCCCCTAGCGGTCGCGCTAGGTTCGAAACGAGGGTGGCCTCGAATCCGGCCACCCTCGTTCGCTCACTCGGCCCCACACGACACAGTCGCCGAGACCGTATGTCCCGTCGACGAGCACCGGCGACCGCACCACCCCCGAGCCGAAAGCGGTTGCCGCACTATCCCACTCGGGCCCCGGAATCACGCGATACCCCTCCACGCGATATCGTCCCGGCCGATCCATGCTCGATACGACACCGGTCCGGAGTCGAAGTGGCTTGCCGCAGTGAGAAATCCCCGCAGAACGGTTCGCGCCGATCAGTAGTCCCGGCCGGTGAGGCCGCGGTAGACGAACCGCGTCAGCCCCTCGACGGCGTCCTCGTCACTCAGTTGGAGCGTGCCCTCCTCGATCACCTCGAGCAGCCCGTGGATCGCCAGAAACATCATCGCCAGACTCGCATCCGGAGTGCTGGGCAACCGCAGGCCCGCGGCGTCGAAGCCATCCAGATGATCCGCGACCTCATTGCGGTGTTCCGCCGAGAATCGCGCCGCGACCTGCGCGAAATCCGCGTTGACCAGCGCGGCCTGATTCATCGCGTGCAGCACCGGCCAGTTCCGCCGGGTGAACCGCCAGTACGCCGCCACATGGAAGCGCACCGCGTCCGGATCGGTGAAATCCGGATTGTGCCCCTGCTCCTCGGCCGCGGAATCCCCCTCGGCGGCAAAGTCTTTCAGCAATGACTGAAGTAGTTCCTCCTTGCTCGCGAAGTGGTTGTAGAACGAGCCTGCCGCGCGTCCGGCCGCCGTGGTGATGTCGGTGATCTTGGTGTTCAGATAGCCGCGCTCGGCGAACAGCCGCCGGGCCGCGTCCTTGAGCGCCTGTTCGGTCTCCGCCGAACGCTCCTTGCGCCCGCCTTTCGCCACGCCCGCGGCCATCGCGACCACCTCCTTGACAGCGGACACTACCAACCTCAATACTGAATCCACATTCACTGAATGACAATTCAGAAACGGAGAGATGTCATGACATCGCAGGTGCTCGTCGCCGGAGCCGGTCCGACCGGACTCACGCTCGCCATCGATCTGGCTCGCCGGGGCGTGGATGTCCGGATCGTCGAGCGGGCCACGGAATTCTGCGCGGGCTCGCGCGGCGACGGCATCCAGCCGCGCACCCTGGAGGTGTTCGAGGATCTCGGCGTCCTGGACGCGATTCACGCCGCGGGCATACCGGTCCCGCTGACGCGCGTTTTCCTGGACGGGAATGTGGTCACCGAACGCCGCATGAGCGAACTGCGCGAGCCGACCCCGGCCGTGCCGTACCCGAATCCGTGGATGCTGGGTCAGTCCGACACCGAGGCGATCCTGCGCGCCCGGCTGGCCGAATTCGGCGTCCGGGTCGAATTGTCCACCGCCCTGGTCACGTTCACCCACGACGCCGACGGCGTCACCGCGACGCTGGCGGGCCCCGGCGGCGCCGAGACGGTGCGCGCGGACTACCTGGTCGGCGCGGACGGCGGACGCAGCACCGTGCGCAAGACGCTCGGCATCGCGTTCGAGGGCAGCACCGACGATTCCATCCGGATGCTGCTCGGCGACGTGCCGGTCGACGCCCTCGACCACGGCTACGGCTACTGGTTCGCCGACGCGCACGAGCCGATGCACGGGATCTCGCTGACCCCGCTGGCGGGCCGGAATCTGTTCCAGTTCGCGACGCCGCTCGGGCAGGACGCCGAACCCACCCGCGCGGTATTGCAAGATTCGCTCGACCGAGTCTCCGGGCGCACCGACCTGATCGTCGGCGAGCCGGAGTGGTCCACGGTGTGGCGGCCGAATATCCGTCTGGCACAGCGTTTCCGGGTCGGCCGGGTGTTCCTGGCCGGTGACGCCGCGCACGCGCATCCCCCGACCGGCGGGCAGGGTATGAACACCGGCATCCAGGACGCCTACAACCTCGGCTGGAAACTGGCCGCGGCACTCGGCGGCGACACCTCGGCCCCGGACACCTACGAGTCCGAGCGGCGCGCGGTCGCCGCGCGGATCCTCGGCCTGAGCTCGGCGCTGCTGGACAAGCACGTCTCCGGGGCCGAAGACGCGATGGACCGGGGCGAGGACACCCATCAGCTCACCCTCACCTACCGGACGCCTGATGCGACCGGCACCCTGGTGGCGGGCGACCGCGCACCCGACGCGCCGCTGCGCCGCGCCGACGGCAGCACCGTGCGGCTGTTCGAACTGTTCCGCGGGCCGCATGCCACCCTGCTGAATTTCGGTGCCGAGGCCGACTCCGCGGCCGGGCCCGAAGACACAGGTACCCAGGCATATTCGCTGGTCGGACCCGAAACCCCGCCCCGCGACGGACAACTCGTCGCGATCGGCTCGCACGCCTTCACCGAGTACGCGGCCGATGCCGGTACCCGGGTGCTCGTGCGGCCCGACGGATACCTGGCCTGGCGCAACGACGGGTGACCCGGCTGCGGCGCGGCAGTGCCGATAATGCATCATCTGTGCTGCCGCGCAAGCCGATTCGCCCGGATCCCCGTACCCTTTACGGTGGCCGGGCAGCTGCTCGCTCGGTCGGCAACGAGGCATCGGGCAGGGGTTGATCAGATGTTGGTGAAGGTTCGTGGTGACGACCCGTCGCGGCTGTCCAGCACCGAGCGCACGGTGGTGAACTGGCTCAAGTCGTGGACCGGAGCGCACGCGTTACCCGGCATCGCGATCGTCAAGTCCGACAGCGCCGATGTCATCGTGTGGACGCCCAAGACCTGTGTGGTCGTCGTCCTGAAAGGCTTCACCGAGCGGGTGAACGGCACCCTGACCTGCGCGGCCACCGAGCCGTGGACGATCGATGGCCAGATCGCCCCGCTCGAGGGCGTGCAGACCGGCACCGAGCCGATGGAAGAGGTCAACGCCCGCACTCGCGGACTCGAGCACGAACTGCGCTCCGCACCGGGCCGCGAATCCGTCGCGGTGACGGGCATCGTGCTGGTCATCCCCCAGCTCGGCACACGGATCGCGCTGGAGAAGGGTCCGCTGCCCAGCGGTATCGATGTGGTCGTCGGGGATGGTCCGTCGTCGCTGCGGGCCTATTTCAATCGCATCGCCGGTGACGAATCCGGCACGAATCCGCGCCCGCCCGACACCTGGGACGCCGCACAGGTCGGCCAGGCGCTCGGCACACTCGGATTCGCAGCCGCCGCAACGTATTCCGATCTGATCGCGGAGGGGTTCCCGGCGCCTCGCGCCGGCCGCGGCCCGGCCCGCGAACCCGCACCGGCC
>NZ_BDBQ01000136.1 GCF_001613065.1 Nocardia miyunensis NBRC 108239 | reverse complement strand
ACCGCTCCGGCCGCACCGGCGGCCGCCGCCCCCGCTGCTGCCCCGGCCGCACCGGCCGGTGTCCGCCCGCAGCTACAGGCGTTGCGCGGCACCACGCAGAAGGCCAGCCGCATCCGGCAGATCACCGCGACCAAGACCCGCGAATCGCTGCAGACCACCGCACAGCTGACCCAGACCCACGAGGCCGACGTCACCAAGATCGCGGCACTGCGAGCCAAGGCCAAGAACGCCTTCGCCGATCGCGAGGGCGTGAACCTGACCTTCCTGCCGTTCTTCGCGAAGGCGGCCGTCGAGGCGCTGGGCGTGCACCCCAACGTCAACGCCTCCTACAACGAGGACACCAAGGAGATCACCTACCACTCCTCGGTGCACCTGGGCATCGCGGTGGACACCGAACAGGGTCTGCTGTCCCCGGTCATCCACAACGCCAGCGATCTGTCGCTGGCCGGTCTGGCCCGCGCGATCGCCGATATCGCCAACCGTGCCCGCACCGGCGGACTCAAGCCGGACGAGCTGGCCGGCGGCACCTTCACCATCACCAACATCGGCAGCCAGGGCGCCCTGTTCGACACCCCGATCCTGGTTCCGCCGCAGTCGGCGATGCTGGGCACCGGCGCGATCGTCAAGCGCCCCATCGTGATCGCCGACAACGGCAACGAGTTCATCGGCATCCGCTCGATGTGCTACCTGCCGCTGACCTACGATCACCGGCTCATCGACGGCGCCGATGCCGGACGTTTCCTCACCACCATCCGGCATCGGCTGGAGGAGGCCGCGTTCGAGGCGGATCTCGGTCTGTAACAAGAAAATTCGGTAGAACCGCATGAGGGTTGTGATCGCCGGTTCGTCCGGTTCGATCGGAACGGCACTGGTGGCGGCGCTGCGCCGGGACGGACACGAGGTGGTCCGGCTGGTGCGGCGTCCCGCCGCCGCCCGCGACGAGTTCAGCTGGGATCCGATTCGCGCTCAGGTGCCCGAGCGCGCCCTGCGGGGCTCGGATGCGGCGATCAACCTGTGCGGCGCCGGGGTCGGCCGCCGACGCTGGAACGGCAGCTACAAACAGGAGTTGCGGGACAGCCGGATCACCCCGACCGACGTCCTGGCCACCGCGGTCGCCGCCGCCGGGGTGCCGACGCTGATCAATGCCAGCGGCGTGCACTACTACGGCGGCACGACCGGTGACCGGATCGTCACCGAAACCTCTCCTGCTGGAACGGGTTTCCTGGGCACACTGTGCCGCGACTGGGAGGCCGCGACCAAGCCCGCCGACGACGCGGGCGTGCGCGTGGTCCACATTCGCAGCGCGCTGGTGCTGTCCCGGCACGGCGGACTGCTGAAACTGCTCGAACCGCTGTATTCGCTCGGCCTGGGCGGACGTCTGGGCAACGGCCGCCAGTACGTGCCGTGGATCTCCCTCGCCGACGAGATCGGCGCGATCAGCTTCGCACTCACCCACGACACGCTGCGCGGCCCGGTCAACATGGCCGGACCAGCACCGGTCACCAACGCCGAATTCAGCCGAGCCCTGGCCCGAGCACTGCACCGCCCCGCCCCGCTGGTGGTGCCCTCGATGGCATTGCGCCTGCTGATCGGCGAATTCGCCGAGGAGGCGATCCTGCACGGCCCCCGGGCCATTCCCACCGCGCTGGAGGAAGCGGGCTATCCCTTCCGCCATCGCACCATCGGCCAGGCCCTGGCCTTCGTCTTCGGCGACTGACTGTCATCGGTCCCCGGCCGGGCGCACTCTGCCGTCCGTCATCAACTCCCACACATGATCCGAACACGGTGGCGATCAGCATATTTGCCAGCCGACCGATCCGGGCGACGCGGCACACCGATCGACATTCGCGACGACGAAACGCCTTCCGGACCGTCTACCGGGCCGATTCCGCATGTACGGAGGAGGCGGTATCGCCGTGAGGGGCCCCGGCTAGGCGTATATCACATCCCGACGTGACTTCGTCCCACGGTTCGCGCCGGTTACCGTGAGCAGGTGAGTGCGAACCGACCGTCCGAGCAGCTGATCCGCGACGCGCGTGAGTCGGACCTGCCGGAAATCCTGGCGATCCACAACGACGCCATCGCGGAGACCACCGCGATCTGGGACACCGAACCGGTCGATCTGCCCGAGCGGCTGGCCTGGTGGCAGGCGCGCACGGCGGGCGGATTCCCGGTGCTGGTCGCCGAGATCGATGGCGCGGTGGCCGGGTATGCCAGCTACGGGCAGTGGCGGCCCAAGTCCGGATATCGCTTCACCGTGGAGAATTCGGTGTATGTGGCCGACCGGTTCCATCGCCGCGGAATCGCCACCGCACTGCTGACCGAGCTGCTGGCGCGGGCCGAACGCGCCGGGACCGTGCACGCGGTGATCGCCGCGATCGAATCCTCGAATACGACCTCGATCAAGCTGCACGAGAAGTTCGGATTCCGCACGGTCGGGGTACTACCGGAAGTAGGACACAAATTCGGCGAATGGATGGGCCTGACATTGATGCAGCTCACATTGGGCACCACGGAGCTCGCTAACGCGGATCACGATAGCGTAACGTCCCGACGATGACCGATCCCGCCAGCGCAGCCTTACGGGGCGAGCATGTGAACACCCCGGATCCGCTCGGTGACGGCGTGACCGAAACCTCCGCCCTGCCGGTGATCCCGCCGGCACGCCGGCGCACCGAATCCGCCCGCATGGACGGATCGCCGGTCGAGATCGACTATCTCGGCGTGATCGACTACGACCGCGCCCGGGAGATGCAGCGCGGTATCGCGACCGAGCGCGCCGCGGGTCAGGGCCGTGACCACCTGTTGCTGCTGGAACATCCGCCGGTCTACACCGCGGGCCGCCGCACCGAGCCGCGGGACATGCCGACCGACGGCAGCCCCGTGGTGCTCACCGATCGCGGCGGCAAGATCACCTGGCACGGGCCGGGCCAGCTGGTCGGCTATCCGATCGTGCGACTGGCCGAACCGGTCGACGTGATCGACTACGTTCGCCGCCTCGAGGAGGCCCTCATCGCCGTCTGCACCGACCTGGGCCTGGCCTGCGGACGGATCCGCGGACGCTCCGGCGTGTGGGTTCCGGCGAACTCTCTGCAACCCGCGCGCAAGGTCGCGGCTATCGGCGTGCGCGTCGAACGCGGTGTCGCCCTGCACGGCATCTCGCTCAACTGCGATTCGTCCCTGGACGCCTACGAGGTGATCGTGCCCTGCGGTATCCGCGATGCCGGAGTGACGACGCTGAGCCGCGAACTGGGCCGCGAGATCACGGTGGCCGAGGTGCTCCCGGCGGTGGCGGATTCGATCGTGCGCGCCCTCGACGGACGGCTGCCGATTTCCGATCATGATATTGCGCATGTCACACCGGCCGGAGCCGCGCCGGGCGCCTGATCGGGCGGGCGTAGCATCGGTCGGGTGACCTCCGTCGACACCCCGACATCGACCGCTCCGACCGGCACCACCCCGCCCGGCTCGGATCCCGCCGCGACCCCGGCTCCCGCGCCGGGTGTGCCATTGGCCAACGGCCGCAAGCTGCTTCGTATCGAGGCACGCAATGCCGAGACCCCGATCGAACGCAAACCCGCGTGGATCCGCACCCGCGCCACCATGGGCCCGGAATACTCCGAGCTCAAGGGCCTGGTGAAACGTGAAGGGCTGCACACGGTCTGCGAGGAGGCGGGCTGCCCGAACATCTTCGAGTGCTGGGAGGACCGCGAGGCCACCTTCCTGATCGGAGGTGAGCAGTGCACGCGCCGTTGCGATTTCTGCCAGATCGATACCGGTAAGCCCGCCGCGCTGGATCGCGACGAGCCGCGCCGGGTGGCCGAGAGCGTGCAGGCGATGGGCCTGCGCTATTCCACGGTGACCGGTGTCGCCCGCGACGATCTGGACGACGGCGGCGCCTGGCTCTACGCGGAGACGGTGCGCGCGATCAAGCAGCTCAACCCGAATACCGGTGTGGAGCTGCTGATTCCGGATTTCAACGCCGATCCCGATCAGCTGGCCGAGGTGTTCGCCACCCGCCCCGAGGTGCTGGCGCACAATCTGGAGACGGTGCCGCGCATCTTCAAGCGGATCCGCCCGGCGTTCCGCTACGAGCGTTCGCTGGCGGTGCTGACCGCGGCCCGTGCGGCCGGTCTGGTGACCAAGTCCAACCTGATCCTCGGCATGGGCGAAACCCCCGAGGAGGTCACCCAGGCGATGCGCGATCTGCACGAGGCCGGTTGCGACATCCTGACCATCACCCAGTACCTGCGTCCCTCGCCGCGGCACCACCCGGTGGACCGCTGGGTCAAGCCCGAGGAGTTCGTCGAGCACTCCCGCGTCGCCGAAGAGATCGGTTTCGCCGGTGTGATGGCGGGTCCCCTGGTCCGCTCCTCCTACCGCGCCGGTCGCCTCTACGCCCAGGCGATGGCACACCACGGCCGCGAAATCGCCCCGGAGATGGCCCACCTGGCCGCCGAAGGCTCCGCCGCCCAGGAAGCAACCTCGGTCCTGGCCCGCTTCGGCTCCTGACCCCTGTTCGGCGGTCCGATCTCGCGCAGCGCATCAGAACGGGTGCGGCGACTCGATTGATCTGTCGAATGGGTGACATGTGGTGGTCGCCGGTGGGAAGCTCGGATTAACCACACGTGTCGACTCCGGGAGCACAGATGGTCGAGAGAGCGAGCACACCGGTCGGGGGCAACGGTAAGGCGGTCACCGCCGGGCGGCCCGAGGACATCCGCAATGTGGTGCTGGTCGGGCATCCGGGTTCGGGGAAGACGACGCTGGTGGAGGCGCTCGCGGTCGCCACCGGGGCGCTCACCCGGGCCGGTCGGGTGGAGGACGGCACCTGTGTCTCGGACTACGACGACATCGAGCAACGCCAGCACCGGTCGGTGCAGCTGTCGGTGGTGCCCGTCGCCTGGGACGGGATCAAGGTGAATCTGGTGGACACACCGGGTTATGCCGATTTCGTCGGCGAGCTGAGGGCCGGTCTGCGCGCTGCGGATGCGGCCCTTTTCATCATCTCGGCCGCCGCGGGCGCGGAGGGCGTCGGGGGGCAGACGCTGGCGCTGTGGGAGGAGTGCGCCGCAGTCGGTATGCCGCGCGCCCTGGTGATCACCCATCTGGATGCCGCGCGCGCCGATTTCGACGACATGACGCGCACCTGCCGCGAGATACTCGGCGGCGGCGCGACCGAAAGCGTTCTGCCCCTTCATCTTCCGGTGTACGGAAAGGCGGGCGCGGACGGACACCGCCCGGTGACCGGTCTGATCGATCTGCTCACCCAGCGGGTCTTCGACTATTCCGCGGGCGAGCACACCCGCACCGAGGCCACCCCGGAGCAGGCGGCGCTGATCGAGCAGGCACGCGGGCAACTCATCGAGGGCATCATCGCCGAGAGCGAGGACGAGACCCTGATGAACCGCTACCTCGAGGGCGAGGAGATCGACCTGGACACCCTCGTCCCCGATCTGGAACGTGCGGTGGCGCGCGGCTCCTTCCATCCGATCCTGCTCGCCGCGCCGCCGCCCGAGGGTGCGCGCGAGGGACTGGGCATGGTCGAGGTGCTCGACCTGATCACGCGCGGATTCCCCACGCCCGCAGAGCATTCGGTGGCGGCGTCCCGCCCGGGCAAGGGCGCCGCACCCGCTCCGCTGACCTGCGATCCGACCGCGCCGCTGGCCGCCGAGGTGATCCGCACGACGTCCGATCCGTACGTCGGCAGGCTCTCGCTGGTTCGGGTGTTCGCGGGCACGCTGCGCCCGGACGAGACGGTGCACGTCTGGGGGCACACCCCGGGCGGGAACGGCGAACCCGAACCCGATCACGACGCGGACGATCGGGTGGGCGCGATCTCGGCCCCGTTCGGCAGGCAGCAGCGCCCGGTCGGCGAGGCCGTGGCCGGTGATATCGCCTGCGTCACCAAACTCGGGCACGCCGAGACCGGGGATACGCTGTCCCAGAAGGATTCTCCGCTGCTGATCGAGCCGTGGTCGATGCCCGAACCGCTGCTGCCGGTCGCGGTGCGGGCGCACAGCAAGGCCGACGAGGACAAACTCTCCCAGGGCCTGGCCCGGCTCGTCGCCGAGGATCCGGCGGTCCACCTGGAGCAGAACGGCCAGACCCATCAGCTGGTGCTGTGGTGTCTGGGCGAGGCGCATCGCGATGTCGCGCTGGAGCGGCTGCGGTCGCGGTTCGGGGTGCAGGTCGATCTGGTCGATCACCAGGTGGCGCTGCGGGAGACGTTCGCCTCTGGCGCGTCCGGGCGGGGGCGGCACGTCAAACAGTCCGGCGGCCACGGCCAGTACGCGATCTGCGAGATCGAGGTGGATCCGCTGCCGGAGGGGTCCGGGATCGAATTCGTGGACAAGGTGGTGGGCGGAGTCGTTCCGCGACAGTTCATTCCGTCGGTGGAGAAGGGTGTGCGGGCGCAGGCTGCCCGCGGGGTGGCGGCCGGGTATCCGCTGGTGGACGTGCGGGTGACGTTGTACGACGGTAAGGCGCACTCGGTCGATTCCTCCGACGCGGCCTTCCAGACCGCCGGTGCGCTCGCCCTGCGCGAGGCCGCCACCGCCGCCCGGCTGAATCTGCTCGAACCGATCGCCGAGGTGAACGTCACGGTCCCGGACGACCATGTCGGCACGGTCCTGACCGATCTGTCCAGCCGGCGCGGCCGCGTACTGGGCACCGAGCCGATCTCCGGTTCGCGCACGGTGATCCGCGCCGAGGTTCCCGAGCTCGAACTCGACCGGTATGCGATAGACCTGCGCTCCCTCGCCCACGGCGCGGCGCAGTTCACCCGCGCCTATGTCCGGCACGAAGCGATGCCCGGCCAGTTGGCCGACTCGATCCGCACCCGAGCGGACGCCTCGGCCTGAGCTCGCTCACCGGTGCGTCATCGCCGATCACCGCACACTATTCTGAGAACCATGGCAGCAGGCAAGGGCGGCGCCAAGCCGTCGAAGGAAGCGAAGGCCGCGGACAAGGCGGCGCGCAAGCAGGCCTCCAAGGAGCGGCGCAAGCAGCTCTGGCAGGTATTCCAGATGCAGCGCAAGGAAGACAAGCTGCTGCTGCCCCTGATGATCGGCGCCTTCGTCGGCATCACGGTGATCATGGTGGTCATCGGCCTGTTCGTGCACATGCAGTGGTATCTGCTGCCGATCGGCCTGGTGCTGGGTGGTCTGGTGGCGTTCATCATCTTCGGCCGCCGCGCCCAGAAGAACGCGTACGCCCGCATGGACGATCAGCCCGGCGCGGCCTGGTGGGTGCTGGACAACCTGCAGGGCAAGTGGCGGCCCACCCAGGCCGTCGCCGCGACCGCCCAGCTCGACGCGGTGCACCGGGTGATCGGGCTGCCCGGCATCGTCCTGGTCGCCGAGGGCTCCCCGCATCGGATCAAGTCGCTGCTGGCCCAGGAGAAGAAGAAGACCGCCCGGCTGGTCGGCGACACCCCGATCTACGACGTCGTCATCGGCAACGAGGAGGGCCAGGTCTCCCTCAAGAACCTGCAGCGTTACCTCACCAAGCTCCCCCGCAACATCGACGCCAAGCGCATGGACCTCATCGAGGGACGCCTGTCGGCGCTGGCCACCCGCGGCGGCCCGGCCCTGCCCAAGGGCCCGCTGCCCGGCGGCGCGAAGATGCGCGGCGTGCAGCGCACCGTCCGCCGCCGCAGCTGAGTCGGACCGACACGCCGAAGGCCCGCGTTCCGTTCGGGACGCGGGCCTTCGTCTGTCCGAGTACGCCGAGCGGCCGAGTCCGCCGAGTGGGCCGAGTCCGCCGAGCGGGCCGAGCGCGCTGAAGTGGGTCGTGTGCCGCGTGGGCCGAACGCACCGCGTGGGCCGAACGCACCGCGTGGGCCGGACGCGCTGAGTCCGTACCGGTGTGCTGAGTCGTCAGTGCGCCGCGTCTGTCCGGATGTGCTCAGCGGGAGCGGGCCAGACCCGTTCCGGTGGCCCGGTCGTGCATTCCTCGACCGTCCGAATCGGCGAACAGGGCGGGCACCACGAAGATGAGCAGCACCTGACGGACCAGTGCGCGCACGAATCCGACGGCCGCGTCGAACCCCGGCGGCGTGGCCCGACCGCGAGCATCGGAACCGGCCTTGCCCTGCTCCACCAGAGCCTCGATGACGTCGACGCGCACCACCCGCATACGCAGGAAGTACTGACCGGGAGTGAAGCCGAACAACGTCACCGTGGCGATGCCGAGCACGAACCAGACCAGGAACGTCGGCGTGGACAGCGCGCTGGTCACGGCCTCGAAATTGGTCGGAGGCTGCTGACCTGCCGCGACGTGCGCCCGCGCGATGATCCGCGCGGGATCGGGCCGCACGATCAGCGCGGCGATACCGGTCGCGATGATCCAGTCGACGAACATGGCCACGATGCGCCGCGACATCGGCGCCAGCGAACCCACACCGGATTTCGGCAGTCCCAACAGCTTGCCCGGGTATTCGTCCGGCAGCGGATCCCCCGAGTCCGCCGCGTTGGGCCCCGAAAGCCAGGAACCGGTGATACGTGCCATGCAAGAATCGTATCCCCGGCGCGCGACGCCGCCGTCGAGGGTGCTGGCGGGCTAGCGCGGCGGCTCGCCCGGATCCGCCCAGATCTCCATTGGAACCACCGTCCGGCTGCGCCCGGCCGCATCCAGCACTCGGCCCATGCGCTTGATGAACCGCAGCACGATCGACGTGCCCAGGATCGTCAGCCGCGGCGCCTCGACGGACAGCCGTGACTCCACCACCGGCACCTCGTGCACCGTGCGCAACGAGAAGCCGACGACGAGATTCGGCTCACCCCCGGACACCCGCATGCACACCCGCGCGCCGGTGATCGCCAGCAGCGCCTCGATGGTGCGCCGGTCGTTCGGGTCCGCCCGCGCCCACACCCACATTCCGACCGGCCACTCCGACAAGGACAGCGCCATGTCGCATCGCACCTGCAGCTGCCCACCCGCGATCATCCCGTCCATCCGGCGCCGGACCGTGCTGATGCTCAGGCCGGTCTCCCGGGCGAGGTCCGACAGCGCGGTCCGGCCGTCCTGCCCCAGGCGCAGGACCAGGGTTCGATCGATGGCGTCCAGGGGTCGCGGGCGAGGCGCCCGTTCGGGCCAGGGTCGCACGCCCGCCGCCAGCCGAGCCCGTTGGGCGGCGTCCAGCACGTTCAGCTGCCAGTGGTCACCCAGCCGGAAGGTCCGTGTGATCAGCAGCGTCCGAGTGGCGACGACGCCGGGCACCGCCGAGAGCGACTCCAGCAGCAGGCGCGACAGCGCACCCAACCCGGGCACCGTGATCAGCAGCGACAGATCGTGACTGCCGCTGATGTGCTCGACGCTCAGCACGTGCGGCCAGCGCGCCAGCCGCTGCGCGGTGTCGTTCGCCGCCCCCGTCGCGCAGTCGACCAGCACGATGGCCTGACAGGCGTCGGGCAGGCCGGACGCGCGACCGCTCACCCACGCCGCGCGGCCCAGACTCAGGCGCTGCCATCGTCGAGCGATCGTCGCCGGGTCGACCTCCAGAGCGGCGCCGATCCGCTGCCATGAAGCCCGCGGCGCGATCTCCAGGCAGTTGATCACCGCCAGATCCAGCTCATCGAGAGTGATGTCAGAATCCTGCATCGGGACACCAATTTTCGAAATATCCGGCAGATTTACCGACTCTTCTGCTCCCTTCGCCATCCTGTCACGATTCCGCACGACAGGAGGCCCCGGCGATGCCGACATCGATAGAAAGCCAAGCGCTGCAGGAAGATCTGGTCCGCTTGCGTCGTGAGATCCATCGCGATCCCGAACTCGGGCTCGACCTGCCCCGAACCCGGCGGCGGGTGCTCGACGCGCTGGCGGGCCTGCCGCTCGAGGTCGCCGTCGGCCGCGAGATCGGCTCGGTGACCGCGGTGCTGCGCGGTGGCCGCCCGGGCCCGGCGGTACTGCTGCGAGGCGATATGGACGCGCTGCCGCTGGCCGAACTCACCGGCGTGGACTACGCCGCGCGCACCGAGACCATGCACGCGTGTGGGCACGATCTGCACACCGCGATGCTGGTCGGCGCCGCGCACCTGCTCTCGCGGCGGCGCGAACGACTTTCCGGTGACGTGATTTTCATGTTCCAGCCCGGCGAGGAGGGCCAGGACGGTGCCGCGCGGATGATCGAGGAGGGGGTGCTCGAAGCGGCGGGCGCGCCGCCGATCGCCGCCTACGCGATCCACGTGATGTCGGCCCGCTTCCCGCACGGGGTCTTCACCACTCGCCGCGGGGCCGTCCTGGCGGGGGGCGATCTGCTGCGTGTCACGGTGCGCGGCAAGGGCGGGCACGGTTCGGCGCCCCATCTGGCCCGCGACACGATCGCGGCAGCGGCGGCGATGATCGGCGCGCTGCCGGGCCTGCTCACCCGGACCGTCGCCCCGCAGGACACCGCGGTGCTGACCATCGGGGCGATTCACGCGGGCAGCGCCGGAAACGTCATTCCCGACAGCACCGAATTCCGGGGCACACTGCGCTGGCACACCCCGCAGATCCGGGACGCGTTGCGCGCGGGGGTATCCGGAGTGTGCCGATCGATCGCGCATGCCTTCGGAGTCGACGCGGAAACGCATATCACGCCCTATGTCAGCCCGACGGTCAACGATGACGCCGAGGCCGACCTGGTCGCCGATGTCGCGGCCGAGCTGCACGGGCCGCACCGATATCAGGAACTGGCCCAGCCACTGTGCGCGGGCGAGGACTTCTCCAACATCCTCGATCGGGTGCCCGGCGCGATGGTCCTGCTCGGAACCTGCCCGCCGGAGGCCGATCCGGCCACCGCTCCCGACATCCATTCCCCCTACGCGGTTTTCGATGACGCGATCCTGTCCGACGGAGCGTCCTTCCTCGCGGAACTGGCCTCCCGTCGGCTGGAGATCGCGGCGTCATCGAATGTCATTGCCGCACAAGTTCTCTCGGACACGGTCTGAGAAGAGGCTCCGCGCAGCACGATTCCCGGCCGCTACGGGTACAGCCGCCGACGGGCCGGGAGAACCCATCGAACGCATCCCGAGGAAATTTCATGTCCACCAGCACATCTGCCGCACAGCCCGATCACATCGACCCCACCGGACCAGACATGGCGAATCCGCGTGACGCCGCGCCCATCTCCGACGCGCCGCCCGAACCCCCGGCACCACCCAACCTCACAGACCCTCCCGACACAGACACACCCTTTGCCATACCGGCTGATCGCCTCGGAGCGAATCCTCTTCCCCCGCAAATAGATCCCTCGGACAGACCCGAGCCCGTCACGACCACGTCCCCCACCTGGCGCACGCTGCTGTCGACCGGGACCGGCAACGCGCTCGAGTGGTACGACTGGGCGATCTTCGGCACATTCTCGCCGTTCTTCGCGCACCAGTTCTTTCCCGCCGCGACGGGAATGCCGGCGTTGTTGTCGGCGCTGGCGGTGTTCGCGGTCGGATTCGTGATGCGGCCGATCGGCAGTCTGGTGTTCGGGTGGTACGCGGACCGGAAAGGACGACGCGCCGCCCTGATCGGCTCGATCGCCCTGGCCTCGGGCGGCAGCCTGCTCATCGGGGTATGCCCCACGCACGCCGCGATCGGCCTCGCCGCGCCGGGACTGCTGGTGCTGGCCCGGCTGGCGCAGGGGCTCGGACACGGCGGAGAGATGCCCGCGGTGCAGACCTATCTGGCCGAATCCTCGCCGCCGGGGCGGCGCGGGCGGTGGGGCGCGTTCATCTACATCTCCGGCACCACCGGAATCATCGCCTCGACGGTGCTCGGCGCGATCGGTTCCGGCGTGCTGAGCAAGGCGCAGATGGCAGCCTGGGGCTGGCGGGTGCCGTTTGTGCTGGGCGGCATCGTCGGCGCGTACACGCTGGTGATGCGGCTGCGGCTGACCGAGAGCGCGAGCTTCGTCCGCAACACCGCACCGCGGGTGCCGCTGTGGCGCGGACTGTGGACGCACCGGATCGCCTGCGCGCGGGCGTTCGCCCTGACTCTCGGCGGCACCGTCACCTTCTATCTCTGGCTGATCGGCACGCCGGCGCAGGAGGTGGCCGCGCATCGGATCCCCGCCGCGCAGGTGCTCTGGATCAGCGTGCTGGCCTCGGTCGCGATGATCGCCATGCTGCCGCTGTACGGATCCCTGGCCGACCGCATCGGACGTCGGCCGGTGCTGCTGCTGGCCAACCTCGGCAGCGCCGCGGCGATCTTCCCACTCACCGCGTTGCTCGGCCGCGGGCCCTGGCAGCTGGCCCTGGCGCTGATCATGGCGATGATCTTCCTCGCGCCGTTCGCGGCGATCATCCCGGCGGTCTACGCCGAGTTGTTCCCGACCGGGATCCGCGCCACCGGCAGCGGGCTGGGCGCCGCGGTCGCCACGGCGGCCTTCGGCGGAACCGCGCCGTATCTGCAGACCTGGCTCACCGGTTCGCATCACGCGACGCTGTTCGCGAGTTACGTCCTGGTGCTGTCGCTGGCGAGCGCCGCGGTCGTGCTGGGTATGCCGGAGACCCGCGACGCCCCGATCGGGTGACCCTCGATGTTCACCGAAGGTGAACCGGCGACGAAGCACAGAGATGTGCGCCACATTTTGCCGCAACCGGTGCACACGCACCCCACCCCGCGGTGGCAGGATGTTCTTGCTGGTCGAGCACGGCCGGGCGCCAACCGTCTCACTCCGGTACGCCGGAGAGGCGAACAGCGCGCCCAGCTGTACGTGTAACACTGGCGAAACACAGCCTTGATTGTCGGGAAACACCGCATCCATACCGTCAAGCAGCGATACCCAGCAATCGGTACGGGCTGGGAACCGATCCGTAAGGAGTAGCAAGTGGCGTTCAGCACGGCCGACGAGGTCATCAGTTACATCAAGGAGCAGGAGGTCGAATACGTCGATATTCGGTTCACCGACCTCCCCGGTGTGCAGCAGCACTTCTCGATCCCGGCGAAGGCGTTCACGGCCGATCTGGCCGAGGAGGGGCTGGCCTTCGACGGCTCCTCGGTGCGCGGTTTCCAGTCGATCGACGAGTCGGACATGCTACTCCTGCCCGACTTCAGCACCGCGCGCATCGACCCGTTCCGCGCCGCCAAGACGCTGAACCTCAACCATTTCGTGCACGACCCGTTCACCCGCGAGTCCTACAGCCGCGACCCTCGTAACATCGCCCGCAAGGCGGAGGAGTTCCTGCGCTCGACCGGCATCGCGGACACCGCGTACTTCGGCGCCGAGGCGGAGTTCTACATCTTCGACTCGATCCGCTACGACTCGGCCATGAACGGCTCCTTCTACGAGATCGACTCGATCTCGGGCTCCTGGAACACTGGTGCGGAGTTCAACCCGGACGGCACCCCGAACCGTGGCTACAAGGTCCGCAACAAGGGTGGTTACTTCCCCGTCGCGCCGTACGACCACTACGTCGACCTGCGCGACAAGATCGCGACCAATCTGCAGAACGCCGGTTTCGAGCTGGAGCGCGGCCACCACGAGGTGGGCACCGCCGGTCAGGCCGAGATCAACTACAAGTTCAACACCCTGCTGTCGGCGGCCGACGATCTGCAGCTGTTCAAGTACATCGTCAAGAACACGGCGTGGCAGGAGGGCAAGACCGTCACCTTCATGCCCAAGCCGCTGTTCGGCGACAACGGCTCGGGCATGCACGTGCACCAGTCGCTGTGGAAGGACGGCAAGCCGCTGTTCCACGACGAGGCCGGCTACGCCGGTCTGTCCGACCTGGCCCGCCACTACATCGGCGGCATCCTGTACCACGCGCCGTCGCTGCTGGCGTTCACCAACCCGACGGTGAACTCCTACCACCGCCTGGTCCCGGGCTTCGAGGCCCCGATCAACCTGGTGTACTCGCAGCGCAACCGCTCCGCCGCGGTGCGCATCCCGGTCACCGGCAACAACCCGAAGGCCAAGCGCCTCGAGTTCCGCGCGCCGGACTCCTCGGGTAACCCGTACCTGGCCTTCGCCGCCATGATGATGGCCGGCCTGGACGGCATCAAGCGCAAGCTCGAGCCCGCCGCCCCGGTCGACAAGGACCTCTACGAGCTCCCCCCGGAGGAGGCCAAGAACATCGCCCAGGCCCCCACCAGCCTGGCGTCGGTCATCGACCGGCTCGAAGAGGACCACGAGTACCTCACCGAGGGCAACGTCTTCACCGAGGACCTCGTCGAAACCTGGATCGACATCAAGCGCACCCAGGAGATCGCCCCGATCAACCTGCGCCCGCACCCCTACGAGTTCGAGCTGTACTACGACGTGTAAGTCGTCCACAGCATCCGCTCGACACCTGGGCCCCAGCCGGATTCGGCTGGGGCCCAGGCCTTTTCGATCAGGCGACGATGTCGCGGTCAGCGCACGCCGAGGGCGGCGAGGATCATCGGCCGCGCGACCGCGAGCGCCCGTTGCCAGTACAGCCAGGTGTGGGTGCCGTTGCCGATGTCGATTCGGGCAGGGATGCCCAGGGCGTGCAAGCGGTCACGGAATATCTCGGTCCCGACCTCCGCCATCACCTCCAGCCCCATCCCGTTCGTCGTGTCGCCTATCGCGCGCGAGGAGTCGATCGGGCCGGGCACACCGTTGCCCGAAGAGACATACATCGGCAGTCCACGCAGCGCGGGGGCCTGGATGACGGCGTCGTTGCGCTTCCACGCCGGATCACCCGGCGGACCCCACATATCGTCCACATTGAAATTGCCCTCGTCCCACATGGCCGCGCGCATGCCCTCGTTCCAGAGTGGATACGTGGGATTCAGGAAGCCGGAGAAGGATCCGGCGAACCTGAACTGATTGCGATGGTGCGCGGCCAGGATCATCGCGGCGTCGCCACCCATCGAGGCGCCGACGATGGCGTCGTTGGTGCGCGACACTCCGAATCCGGCGAGGTACGCGGGCAACTCCCGGGTCAGGAAGGTCTCCCACTTGTAGGTGAACGTCTGATGGTTGGTGCTGCTGGGCCGGTACCAGTCCGTGTAGAAACTCGAATGACCGCCGACCGGGAACACCAATGTGACGTTGTCGCCCACGAATTGGCGCAGGGCGTCGGTGTCGCTCACCCACTCGCTGTGATCGGCGGGCGCTCGCAGCCCGTCGAGCAGGTACAGCGCCGCGCTCCCGCCGCGCGCGGCCCACTGCACTTGAACCTTGATCGGTCCCATGCTGGACGGCACGCTCAACTCCTGGAAACGTCCCGCAGGAGCGCGCGATTCCATCGTGCGAGCGTGCGCGGCATCGACCGTCACCGCACCGAACGACGACACCAGAACGGCAGCCACCGCAGCGGCTCCGGCCTTCCACAAAGTCACCACACCCACCACCTCATACCTGTTCCCGGCGAGCCCGCGAAGAAACCCGAGTTGCTATGAGAGCAACCGGGATTTGAGGGAAGCCCTCATAGCACCTCGAAGACAATAGCGAGAAACCACACCAACACGGCAAACTTCGGACGGCGAGTCGGGACCGCCTCCGAGACGGCGAACGGTTCGATACGCGCCCGGCACTTTTCACTGATGGGAAGCCCGCTGGAGCAGTCGATTCACACCGGACATCGACGCATCCGAATCGAACGAATTCTTCTGGGGCGCACTCTTTTTCGACATCCGACCGAAATGCCGGCCGAGGCGGCGGGTCACAAGTGGGGGTGGCAGCCCAGTGAGGCGCTGTAGACCGCGGGGTGGGCGCTGGCGGCATACAGGTTACGACGCTCTTCGCGGGTGAGGGTATGACGCCTCAGGCTGCGACGGGCGTAGGCGCGCAGCGTCGGCAGCACCGAGCGACGGCCGATGTGGCGCAGGCGCGGACGGATCATCGCCGGACTCCCGCGATGAGACGGCGGCGGGACCGGTCGGACCGCATCGAGATTCCGATTCTCACCACTCTCCCTTCCCCGGTCCCTGACGATAACTTCATTCTTACACCGAATCAGCGCGATCAGGTGTCAATATTCCGTGCAATGCGGGTTCCGATCGGATTTCTACCGGACCAAATCTGATCCGACTGCGAGCGTTCGCTATCGAGCACCAGCAGCGGATGTCTCGCCGCCGAATGACTACCCGCTCGGAACAGCGCGATCGCCAGCTCGCCGAGGCGGCGATCCACGTCGGCATCCTTGCGGACCCGACGACATGATGAGAGACTTTTGCAATAACCTTCTCATTGCCGAGGGGGTCAGCTGCGCTGCCTGTGCGATCAAAGGAGATCCGGTGACCGCGTCCACCCGTACCGAGCCCGCCGACCGCGAACTTCCGGCCCGTCGGCCGTTCACATCCGAGAGCCGGATGTGGGACGAGGTCGGCTTGATCATCTTTCCGTTCACTTCGGGGTCGGCTTTCCTGTTGCAGACGATGGAGCCGACGATCGCGGCGGTGGTGGACGAGCATTCGACCTTCCGCACCGATCCGATGGGGCGCGCCTTCCGCAGTATCGCCTCGGTGATGATGTGGATCTACGCCGGGGACGAGGCGCTGGCCGAGGCGGATCGACTGCGCAAGATGCACACCACGCTCAATACCGTTGACGCGCAAGGTGTCCGGCATACCGCGCTGTCGTCCGGACCGTGGGCCTGGGTGCTGCACACCGCGGTCTACGCCTACACCGAGGGCGCGAAACCCTTCACCCGCACACCGCTGAGCGAGGCCGACAAGGAGGAGTACTACCAGGAGGTCGTGCAGTTGATGCGCAACTTCTCGGTGGCGCCCAAGGAGATTCCGCCGAGCTACCGCGAGTGGCTGGACTACTTCCACGACAAGCTGGAGAACCACCTGACCGCGACCCCCGTCGCCTACGACTTCCTGAAGGTGAGCCGCCGGATCGCCCCGCCCTCGTTCCTACCCCGCCCGCTCGCGCCGATATGGCGGGTCGCCACGGCGCCGGTGAGCCGCCTGCAGTACTTCTTCACGGTCGGCACCACACCCGAGGTCGCCCGCGAGAAACTGGGCCTGAGCTGGTCGTCCACCGACGAGGCAGCCCTGCGCACACTGGGCTGGCTCGTCGGCCGCACCGTCCCGCTACTCCCCGAACGCCTGCGCTACTTCCCCATCGCCTACGAGGCACGCCGCCTCGAACGCGACCGCGCGCGCCTGCGCAAGATGATCGACCTGCGCCCCATGTAACCGCCCTCTGAACAGCGCCGACCCGCCGGGCGTCACCGCGACACGTAATCATGTGCGCGCCAATGACACCCGGACTATCGCATCCGCTCCCGGCAGCCCCGGAAGGGCCCGGCTCGACGACAACCGACCTGCAACCGATCCTGTACGGGCACTGCTGCTGCACGTAATCACCTGTGCACCAGCAACACCCGGACGATCGAGTCGTCCTGCACCCGCTCCCCCCTCGGCGCGGACCGACGAAGACCGCCGCAGCCGAAATCGCGAAACCGGCCGACAAGCAATCGACCCGCACCGGGTGTCGCTGCTACACGTAATCACGTGTGACAGCGACACCCGGACGATCGGTCAGTCGTTCTGCACCCGCTCCCCGGTCGGCGCGGGAAAGAATCCCGACTCGACGAAGGCCGCGACATACGCGTCCAGGACCGCGGAATCGACCGGCGGGCAAACGATCCCGTACCGCGCGAGGGCCTCGCGAGCGCGGGTGTCGTCGACGGTGATCGGGGAACCGCCGTAGTTGCCGCTGACCAGAGCCGCGCGTACCAGCGAGTCGTCACCCGCGGCATCCCGCGCGGCCGCCTCCTCGGCGAGCCGGGCGGCGATCTGCTCGACCGGGGCGATCTCGATCGGAATTCCGTTGCGGCTCATGGCCTGGAAGATCTCGCCGATCCGCACCGCATGCCGGTTCACCAGGTGGTAGGCCGTACCGTCGGCCGGTTCGGCCGCCAGCGCGACGATCGCCGCGACGACGTAGTTCACCGGAACCAGCGGCATCGCCGCATCGCCGGTGTCGGGAGCCAGACCGAGGATGGCCGCGGCCCGGATCATATTCCAGAACGAGTCGTCGGCACTGTTCACACCGCTGCGCGGATCGCCGGAGACCAGGCCGGGCCGGTAGACGCGCACGGGCACGCCACGCTCACCGGCCTGCCGAACCAGTTGCTCGGCAACCCATTTGCTGGCCACGTACCCGTTGTCGGACACTTCCGCGACGCTCAGCTCGGTATCCTCCAGCCCCGCGAAATCCGGTGCGAGAGCGACGGGAATCACCGTATTGGCCGTGGAGATGTAGTGCACCGGCTTGATCCGGCCGTTCGTTGCCAGCCGCAGCACCTCCCGGGTGCCGGACACATTGGCCGCCCGCAACCGCGCATAGGGCTCGATGTGGTTGACCCGCGCGCCGTTGTGGAAGATCACGTCGATCCGCTCGGCCAGCCGGGTGTAGCCCGCCTGGTCCAGCCCGAACCTCGGTGCGGCCAGATCGCCTGCCACAGCGACGATCCGAGACCGGTACGCATCGTCCCAGAGCCGATAGTGCTCCAGCGAATCACGAATTCGCTTGTCCGCCTGGCCGTCATCGTCACCGCGCACCAGGCACCATACCCGCGCGGACGTACTGTCCAGCAGTTCGCGCAGCAGATGCACGCCCACGAATCCGGTTGCGCCGGTGAGCAGTACGTCCTCGGGTGCATCGGTGCGCGCCGGAAGCACACCGGCGGCGTCGATCTCCGATTCCAGCACCGCGTCGGCGGCCATCGAGGGCCGCGGATCGGTCACCGCGACCGCCGACTCACCCGGATCATCGATCCGGGCCGCGAGGGCGCGCACGGTGGGCGCGGTGAACAGCGCGGCCATCGGCACATCGATACCGAGCCGACTGTTCAGCGCCCGCTGCAACGTGAAGGCCAGCAGCGAACTGCCGCCGAGGGCGAAGAAATCGTCCTCCGCGCCGACCTGTTCGACCTGTAGGACCTCGGCGAAGACCTCCGCGACGGATCGCTCGGTATCGGTGGCCGGTGCGACGAATTCGCGGGTCCGCAACACCGGTCGCGGCAGGGCTTTACGGTCCGCCTTACCGCTGGCGTTCATCGGCATGGCATCGAGCACCATGACCGCCGAGGGCACCATGTACGAGGGCAGCACCTGGGTCAGCGACGCGCGCAGGGCCTCGACCGACAGGTCCGCGACCGCCGGAACCACATAGGCGACGAGTTGATCGCCGATCTCCGAGGGCGCGAGCACCACAACGGCCTGGGCGACCGAGGATTCGGCCAGCAGCGCGGTCTCGATCTCGCCCAGCTCGATCCGGTGACCCCGGATCTTCGCCTGGAAGTCACTGCGGCCCAGGTATTCCAGCACTCCATCCGGCCGACGCCGCACCAGATCACCGGTCCGGTACATCCGCGATCCGGGCGGGCCGTACGGGTCGGCGACGAACCGGTCGCTGGTCAGATCCGGCCGGCGCATGTAGCCCCGCGCCAATTGGGTTCCCGCCAAATACAATTCGCCGACCACACCGGCCGGGGTGAGCCGCAGCCGGGAATCGAGCACGTAGGTGCGCGTATTCCATTGCGCCACACCGATCGGCACCGTCGTCCGGTCACTCGTGGACGCGGGCCGGTACGTCACCGAGACCGCGGCCTCGGTCGGGCCGTAGAGGTTGTGCAGCCCGGCCGAGGACAGGGCGGCGAATTCGGCGACGGTGCCGGGCGGCAGCGCCTCGCCGATGGCGAACACCGCGCGCAGCGAGGTCACCTGCGCGGGCTGCGCGGCGGCCAGGAACACCTGCAGCACCGAGGGCACGAAATCGGTGACCGTGACCTGATGCGCGTCGATCAGCTCGGCGAGATAGCGCGGGTCGCGCTGTCCGTCAGGTGCGGCCAGCACCACCCGCGCGCCCGCCCACAGCGGCACGAAGTAGCCCCACAGCGATACGTCGAACGTCGTCGCCGTCTTCTGCAGGTAGACGTCCCGCGGTGCGATCGAGTAGTGCTCGGCCATCCAGGCGATCTGATTGGTGATCGCGCCGTGCGGCACCAGCACGCCCTTCGGACGGCCCGTCGACCCGGAGGTGAACAGCACGTACGCCGGATCGGCCGCGCGCAGCGGGGCGCGCAGTTCGCCCGCGCCGACCGGTTCGGCGGAATATTGCGACAGCTCGAGCGTGTCGAGATCGACCGCGTCGGCGCCCGGCACGTCCGCGCCCCCGGTGGTCAGCACCAGCGCGGGCTCGGCGGTCTCCAGCACGTACGCGATCCGCCCGGCCGGATGTTCGAGATCCAGCGGCAGATAGGCCCCACCGGCGGTCAGCACCGCGTACATCGCGACCATCAGTTCGGGTGAACGCGCAATAGCCAGCGCGACAACGGATTCCGGACCGACACCCAATCCGATCAGATATCGGGCGAGCCGGTTGACGCGCTCGTCGAACTCCCGAAAGGTCCACACCGTCTCGTCGTGCACCACGGCCACCGCATCGGGCGTCGCCGCGACCGCGCGGCGATATCCGCTGAGCAACAGCTCGTCGGGCACCGGATGCGCGGTATCGGCCGCGTCGCGCAGCAGCGCCGCGCGCTCGGCCGCATCGATCACGTCGATATCGCCCAGCACCGCTTCGGGATCGCGGGCCAGGGTCCCCAGCAGCCGGACGAAACGATCCACGAAACCCTGCACGGTGCCGGGCTCGAACATGTCCGAGGCGTAGGTGACGATGCCGCCGATCCCCTGCGGCGCGCCCTCGGCGTCGTAGGAATCGCCGATCATCCAGTGCAGATCGAACTGCGACACCTCCACGCCGATGTCCAGGCCCGCCACGCCCAGCCCCGGCATCTCCAGGGCCACCGGCGCGAGGTTCTGGAACGACAGCGCCACCTGGTAGAGCGGATGCCGGGCCGGTGAACGCACCGGATCCAGCACGCCGACCAGCCGCTCGAACGGCACATCCGCGTTGGCGAAGGCCCGGATGTCCTCGTCCCGCTGCCGGGTGAGCAGTTCGCTGAACGTCGCACCGGCGTCGTAGCGGGTGCGGAAGACCAGCGTGTTGATGAACATGCCGATCAGGTCGTCCAACGCCGCGTCACCGCGACCGGCGACCGGCGCACCGATCGCGATGTCGTCGGTGCCCGACAACCGCGCGAGCAGCACCGCCAGGGCGGTGTGCACGGTCATGAACAGCGTCGCGCCGTGCGCCCGCGACAATTCCGCCAGCGCACGATGCGTTTGCGCATCGATCCGGACCTCGACGCGGCCACCGGTGTAGGAGCGCAGCAGCGGGCGCGGCCGATCCGAGGGCAGGTCGAGCTGATCCGGCAGTCCGGCCAGCGCGGTCCGCCAGTACGAGATCTGCCCGGCGGCAAGCGATTCGGGATCGTCCTCGGCACCGAGCACGGCGCGCTGCCAGATGCTGTAATCCGCGTACTGCACCGGCAGCGGCTCCCACTGCGGGGCCTGCCCGGCACTGCGCGCGGCGTACGCCAGCATCAGATCCCGGGCCAGCGGGCCGATCGAAGAGCCGTCGGCCGCAATGTGATTCACCACGACGGCCAGGACGTACTCGTGCTCGTCCGGTTCGGCCGCGCCGAGATCGAACAGCGCGACCACCAGCGGCACCCGCTCGGTGAGGTCGAATTCGGTCCGGGCGAGCTCGGCGACCGCCTCCGCGATCCCGGACGGGTCCACCGGCTGCACATGCAGTGGCGGAACCGCCTGCGCCGCGGGAAGAATCACCTGCACCGGGCCGTCGTCCGGCGTCGCGGGATCCCCGCCGGAGGTCCCCGCCTGCGCCGCGAGCGGATACACCGTGCGCAGAATCTCGTGCCGGGTCACCAGGTCCGCGATCGCCGCCCGCAGCGCGTCCACGTCGAGGCTGCCGCGCAGCCGCACCGCCATCGGCACGTTGTAGGCCACCGACGCGGTGTCGAAGCGGTTGAGCAACCACATGCCGCGCTGGGCCGGGGACAGCGGAATCCGTTCCGGCCGCGGCCCGGCCACCAGCGCCGGGCGGTCGTCGGCGACGGTCTGATCGTGCAGGCGTGCCGCGAGCGCTGCCACCGTCGACGCCTCGAACAGCAGCCGAACCGGCACCCGGGCGTCCAGAGCCGCACCCACGCGCGCCATGAGCCGCGTCGCGATCAGCGAGTTGCCGCCGAGTTCGAAGAAATCGTCGTCCGCGCCGACCGGCGTTGCGGGAGCGAGCAATTCGGTGAACGCCTCCGCGACCACCTGCTCCAGCCGTCCGGACGGGGCACGGAACTCGCGGGTGTGCAGCTGCGGCGCGGGCAGCGCGGCCCGGTCGAGCTTGCCGACCGGGGTGAGCGGGATCCGGTCGAGCACCATGACGGTGGTGGGCACCATATGGGCGGGCAACCGCCGCTCGGCGACCGCGACCAGTTCGTCCGCGTCGGCCACCGCACCGTCTGCCGCGTGCACGTACGAGACGAGAATGGTTGCGCCGGTGGGCAGTTCATGTCCGACGGTGACGGCGAAGTCGATACCGTCCTGCCCGGCCAGCACCGCGTCGATCTCACCGAGTTCGATCCGGAATCCGCGGATCTTCACCTGGAAGTCGTTGCGGCCCAGGTATTCCAGCTCGCCGTCGAAGGTGCGCCGGACCAGGTCGCCGGTCCGGTACAGCCGGGAACCGTTCGGATCGAACGGATTCGCCACGAAGCGGGCCGCGGTCAGCGCGGGACGTTCGTGATAGCCGCGGGCCTGCTGCGCGCCGGTGATGTAGAGCTCGCCGACGGCGCGATCCGGCACCGGCGACAACCGTTCGTCCAGCACGTATTCGGTGATCGCGCGAATCGGCCCGCCGAGGGTGACCGTCTCGCCCGGCACCAGCGGGGCGCTGATGTTGGTCATGATGGTGGTCTCGGTGGGCCCGTACCCGTTGTAGAACTCACGGGTGCGCCGTCCGCCGATCGGAATCGCCCAGCGCTGCACCAGATCCGGCGGGCACGCCTCGCCGCCGGCGACCACCACGCGCAGCTTGTCCAGGCCCTTGGGATCGACCGAGGCCAGCGCGGACGGGGTGATGAAGGCGTGGGTCACCCGTTCGCGCGCCAGCAGCGCGGCCAGTTCCGCGCCGCCGTAGACGGTCGGCGCGGCGACCACCATGGTCGCGCCGCCGCCGAGCGCCAGCAGCAGTTCCAGTATCGAGGCGTCGAACGACGGCGAGGCGAAATGCAGTGTGCGCGAACTACTCGTCACCCGGTAACGCTCGCGCTGCTCGTCGCAGAAGCTCGCCAGACCGGCGTGCGTGACGACTACGCCCTTGGGCAGGCCGGTCGAGCCCGAGGTGTAGATGACGTACGCCGGGTGCGCCGCGCGCAGCGGCCGACGCCGGTCCGCATCGGTCACCGGATCGGCCGAACCGGCATCGATCAGCCGCTCGGTCTCCGCGTCGTCCAGGACCAGCCACTCCACCTGCGCGGGCAGATCCGCGCGCACCGCCTCGACGGTCAATCCCAGCACCGCGTGCGAATCGGCCAGCATGTGCGCGACCCGATCGGCGGGATAGTTCGGATCGACCGGCACGAATCCCGCGCCGGACTTGGCGATCGCCCACACCGCGAGCACCGATTCCGGCGACCGCGGAATACCGATCGCGACCAGGTCCTCCGGTCCGACACCGCGATCGATCAGCACCCGGGCCAGTTGCGTCGAACGCTCGTCCAGGTCGAGGTACTCGAGTTCGGACAGCTGCCCGGTGGCGTCGGCGAAGACGACCGCGACACCGTCCGGGTTGCTGTCCACGGCCGTGGACAGCAGGTCCGGCAGCGTCGGCACGCGCACCGGCTCCTCCGACGGCGGGGCGGCGGGCGCGGGCGGCACGACCGGTCCGCGCTCGCGTTCACCGACGTCCAGCAGGTCGACATCGCCGACGATGATCGCCGGGTCGGCGGCGACGGCCGTGACGAACCGCTCGAACCGCCGCGCGATACCGGTGACCGTCGCCTCGCCGAAAACGTCTGTAGCATAGGTGAATCCGGCGACGAGCACATCCGGCGTGCCGTCCGGGGCGTAGTGCGGTTCGACCGTGATCAGCAGATCGAATTTGGCGGTGACCTCACCGGTGTCCATCGCCGCGATGGTCAGGCCCGGCAACTCCAGCGTCGGCTGTTCCAGGTTCTGGAACGCCAGCACCACCTGGAACAGCGGATCGCCGCCGGTCGAGGTCGGCCGCACCGCCTCGGCCACCCGCTCGAACGGAATATCCGCGTGGGCGAACGCCGACAGATCGGTCTCGCGGGCACGTTCGACCAACGCCGTGAACGGGCCGGAACGGTCGACGTCCAGGCGCAGGGTCAGCGTGTTGACGAACATGCCGACCAGGTCGTCCAGGGCTGCCGCGCCACGGCCCGCGATCGGCGTGCCGATCGCGATGTCCGATCCGCCGGACAGCCGGGCCAGCAGTGCCGCGAGCGCCGCGTGCACCACCATGAACAGCGACGAATGATGTTCTCGCGCAAGGTCGGTGAGCCCGGCGTGCGCCTCGGCGGGCACCGTGACGGTCGCCAGCGCGCCCCGCCCGGACGGCCGTGGCGGGCGCGGGTGGTCCAGGGGCAGCCGCGGCGCTTCCGCGATCCCCGCGAGCTGCCGCCGCCAATATGCCAATTGCTGTGCGGCGGTGGAGTTCTCGTCGTCGTCGGTGCCGATGACCGCACGCTGCCAGAGCGTGAAGTCCGCGTACTGCACCGCCAGCGGGGACCAGCCCGGCGCGCCGCCCTCGAGCCGCGCGAGGTAGGCCGTGACCAGGTCCCGCGCCAGCGGGGCCAGCGACGCCCCGTCGGCCGAGATATGGTGCACGACAACGACGAGCAGGTGATCACCCGTGGCCGGATCGGCGAACAACCGGGCCCGCACCGGCGGATGCGCGGTGACGTCGAATCCGGTGGCCATCACCTCGGTCACCCGGCCGATGTCCTCGGCCGTGGCGGTCTCGACCAGCACACCGTCCGGCAGTGTCTCGCCGACCGAGAGGATCTCCTGATGCGGCTCGCCGCCCGGCCCGGCCAGCGGGAACCGGGTCCGCAGCGATTCGTGCCGCTCCAGCACGTCGAGTACGGCGTTGCGCATCGCCTCGACGTCCAGGTCGCCGCTGAGGCGAATCGCGAACGGCAGGTTGTAGACCGGTGAATCGGGATCGATCTGGTTGAGCAGCCACATCCGCTGCTGCGCCAGCGACAGCGGCACGATCGCCGGCCGCTCGGCGCGGGTCAGCGGCGGGCGGT